>JAXIUI010000007.1:0-76888 GCA_034680725.1 Polynucleobacter sp. | reverse complement strand
GTAGTCAACAATAAGGCTGCTACAGAAGCTGCATTAACCAATGCAGTTTTTGTTACCTTAGTTGGATCGATCACGCCTTGTGCTACTAAGTCGCCATATTCACCAGTTGCTGCGTTGTAACCGTTATTGCCCTTGCTAGCCAATACTGCGTTCACAACAACGCTAGCTTCATCACCGGCGTTAGAAACGATGATACGAATTGGCTCTTCCATTGCGCGCAATACGATATTGATACCAGCGTCTTGATCAGGATTGTCGCCCTTCAAGCCCTTGATACCTTGCATCGCACGTAATAAAGCTACGCCACCGCCAGGAACAATACCTTCTTCAACCGCAGCACGAGTAGCATGTAATGCATCATCGACACGGTCTTTCTTCTCTTTCATTTCAACTTCAGTTGCAGCACCTACACGAATCACCGCAACACCGCCTGCCAACTTGGCAACACGCTCTTGCAATTTTTCTTTGTCGTAGTCGCTAGTTGCTTCGTCGATCTGAACACGAATATTCTTCACACGCGCTTCGATTGCTTTAGCATCGCCAGCACCGTCAATAATGATGGTGTTTTCTTTGCCGATTTCGATACGCTTGGCTTGACCCAAGTGCTCAAGAGTAGTTTTCTCGAGTGTGAGGCCGATTTCTTCAGCGATCACTGTACCGCCAGTCAAAATCGCGATGTCTTCCAACATGGCTTTACGACGATCACCGAAACCAGGAGCTTTAACAGCACAAGTTTTGATAATGCCGCGGATGTTGTTCACAACCAAAGTTGCCAAGGCTTCGCCTTCAACATCTTCAGCAATAATCAATAGCGGGCGACCAGACTTCGCTACTTGCTCGAGTACTGGGAGCAAATCACGAATGTTACTTACTTTCTTGTCGAACAAGAGAACGTATGGGCTTTCCAATACAGCAACTTGCTTTTCTGGTTGGTTAATAAAGTATGGAGAGAGGTAGCCGCGATCAAACTGCATACCTTCTACAACTTCAAGCTCATCTTCTAAAGACTTGCCATCTTCAACAGTAATAACGCCTTCTTTGCCTACTTTTTCCATCGCTTCAGCAATGCGCTGACCAATGCTTTGATCGCTGTTTGCAGAGATTGAGCCTACTTGAGCGATTTCTTTAGTAGTTGTACAAGGCTTGCTAATTTTCTTGAGCTCTTCGATTGCGGCTGTTACAGCCTTATCGATACCACGCTTAAGGTCCATTGGGTTGTGGCCTGAAACAACGTATTTCATTCCTTCGCGAACGATAGACTGAGCTAACACAGTAGCGGTAGTGGTACCGTCACCAGCGATGTCATTGGTCTTAGAAGCAACTTCTTTAACCATTTGAGCACCCATGTTCTGGAGCTTATCTTTGAGTTCGATTTCTTTTGCTACGGATACACCATCCTTAGTGATGGTTGGACCGCCAAATGAACGCTCGATCACCACATTGCGACCTTTTGGTCCCAAAGTTGTTTTTACAGCGTTAGCAAGAATATTGACACCTTCCACCATCTTGGTGCGGGCGTTATCTCCAAATACGACGTCTTTTGCTGCCATGATTGAATTCCTTTCTTAGGTACTAATTACTTCTGTACAACAGCCATGATGTCTTCTTCGCGCATTACGAGAAGCTCGTCGCTGCCGACCTTAACTGTTTGACCTGCATATTTGCCAAATAACACACGATCGCCCACTTTGACGTCTGGTGCATTTAACTTACCGCTGTCATCACGCTTGCCTGGGCCAACTGCCAATACTTCACCCTGGTCAGGCTTTTCAGCAGCTGCATCAGGAATAATGATTCCAGAGGCGGTTTTTGATTCTTGATCTAAACGTTTGATGATTACGCGATCATGTAAAGGACGCAGATTCATTCCTTCTCCTATGTTAGTGAGTGTTAACTAATAAAAAACTATAAAAATCAATATGTTGCAATCTCTTAACCCGGGGCTAATAGGCTTTTAATATTTAAAAGGCCTGTTTTAGCACTCGCGTGTAGGGAGTGCTGATTATATAGGTCTATTTCTAGAGATTTCAAGGGCGCAATTCCCTTAATTTCAAATATTGGGCCTTGCCTCCCTATAATGAAGGGGGGCATGTAGGTAAATTCCTACATACAAATAAGCCTTAAGCCCTTAACACTCCGATCTGTCATGCCTAGACTGGCTTATCACCGATTGGAGAATGCTGATGAGCCCGAAATCCCGGCTGTACACGCTTGTAAAGGCTTGGAAGAACAAACCCTTCCATGAAGTGCGCGATGTCTCTGGAGAGCCTTGGCTTGGCCTTAGCAGCGCGGCACTTGAAGAACACCAATCCTGGTCTAAACGACAAGCGATTAGCAACGAACCCATTTTTAACCAACAGGGGACAAAACTGACGAGTGCATTATTTAGACCACTTTTAAGCAGTAACGATACCCAACTTCTCAGACTGTTTATGGAAGGTCTAGACAACATTACCTATTGGTATCGCAGTGGGCGCTTTATCCCAGGAATTCTGCCACTCCCAGCGCATGCAATTGTCTCCAGCAAATTTATAGATTCGATATCAGACCTCATTCTGAACTCACGATTACCTGTTGGCTTGGTGAGTATTGGCATTCATCAATATGACGAGCCTCAATGTCTTGCGCCTTCAATAGAGGGCTTGTTACGTTTACGCCGCTTGGGCATCCTGGTTCATCTGCTGAACTTCTCAGGAAGCGCAACGCAGATACATGCACTTGCAAAAATAGAACCAGAGGGAGTGCATGTCGATATTAGTCAACTTCGCAATAGGCAGATTCCGACTGAACTGATCTCGCTGAGGCAACACTTAAAGAGCGAGATCTATGCCAGCAACATCACGCTGGTGAAGGATATTGAGAATGCCATGGCAATTGGTGCAAGTCATAGCTATGGCGGCCTGATGATGCCGCCAGTGAGTCGCCATCAGATGCTTCACATTAGCGATAGTCGAATTGCTAAAGCCATTTTTTCGCTGCACCCTCATAAAAACCACCCTGGAGACATGTAATGAGAAAACGCGTGATGTTGGTAGATGACCATCCTGCCATGTTGATGGCATTAAAAAGTATGTTGCAAGATCAATTGCTCTTTGAAATCGCGGGGCAGGCCCAAAATGGCGAAGAATGTCTGCGCTCTATTAAAGAGGTCAATCCCAATATGGTGATATTGGACATTGATATGCCCAAAACAGATGGCTTTGATGTAATCCGCCGGATCGGGCTCATGCATCCTGATGTCAGGATTCTGGTGCTCTCAAGCCTCGATGAAGCAGTGTATGGAGGCAGAGTGAGATCACTCGGTGCACACGGTTTTGTCAATAAAACTGCTGGTGCAGATGTCATTTTGGCCGGATGTGTCGCCATCTCGCAAGGCTATACCTTTTTCTCTCATGGCAAAAATGGCAATACGTCGCTTAGCGATGCTGACAAATTGGCCCTAATCTCCGATCGTGAGTTACAAGTCATGAAATATCTGGGAAAGGGGAATACCAATCAACAGATCTCTGACTTACTGCATATCAGCAATAAAACTGTTGCCACTTATAAGACACGGGTCTTTGATAAGTTAGGTATCAATAATATTGCCGACCTCATCTTGTTCTGCCGCATGAATAACATCATCGAAAACTAATATAGAAATGCATCGGTTCATACTCAAAAGTCTTACGTTGATGCTGTGCTCTTATGGGGTTTGTAGCTTTGCAGGCCCTTTTAGCGAGACAGAGAAATCATGGATCGATGCACACCCAGTTGTTAAATTTAGTATTCATGAAAAATATGCCCCCTACCTCCAGGAATCTCCAAATCCAGAAAATATTGGGGTATTCAAATCCTTATTAGCAAAAATACAAGAATGCACACGTCAAGAATTTATTCCCGTTTGGAGAAGCTCAGATCAAGATGGCCTTAAACAACTAGCCACAGGAGAAGTCGACTTCATCATTGATCCCCCGCAAATTAACAGTGATGTCCTGCAATTTGGGACCTTATCGGATTCGATCTTTTGGGGGCATGATGCCATTGTTACCAAAACCTCCAGCAGATTAGAAAGCCCAATAAACAACTTAAAGCTAGCTTACTTTGATCGCGGACTAGAAAATTCACCAGTCACTCAAAATAATCAAAACCATCTATCCGACCAAATACCCCATCTCATGGATGCACTGGTAAAAAATGATATTGATGCCTTGGTCATGCCAGCCCGACTAGCGCTGCACCTGATCCATAGCGCAAAAGAAGATAGTTTACAGCTTGACGGCCTCTATAGCAGAGAGCCTTTTGCTTACCGCTGGCTGATATCGCATCAAAATAATCCGCTTCACAATGTACTCAATCACTTTTTAGATGACTTAGATCCCATAGAGTCCCGCAAGCTCTTTGCAATGAATCCTCTGATCAACAGCAATGACGGTCATCGAAAAACTCTGCCTTGGATCAGCCTAGCAGTTTTGTTTCTGATTGGCAGCCTACTCATTTATTTATTGCAAAGAAAGTATTTCCATGAAAAGCAAACTGCAAATGCATTAAGACAATCGAAAGAATTGGCTGAAAAAGCTAACGCTGCTAAATCTGCATTTTTAGCAACCATGAGCCATGAGATACGCACCCCTATGAACGCTATTCTTGGCGTACAGGAACTCCTCTTGGGTAGCGAGCAATTTCCGAAGAAAGATAAGCCCTTACTTAAAAGTGCACAGGCTTCAGCTGAATCATTACTGGGAATGCTTAATCAGGTATTGGATATTTCAAAAATAGAGGCTGGAAAGCTTACTTTAAATCTAGAGCCCTGCAACTTAAGTCAACTCCTGAATGATATTCATGCGGCATTTGATACCGTAGCTAAGCAACAAAAACTGATTCTCCATACTTCCATTGATCCCAGAATCGCAGAAGTACTGATGATTGACTCTTTGAGATTGAGGCAAGTACTACAAAATTTACTCAGTAACGCTATCAAATTTACTAATCAAGGCGAGGTTTACTTTGCCATCACTGTTCTTGCTGATGATCATGCAGGGCAACTCATTGAATTTAGGGTGATTGATACTGGGGTTGGGATGGGGTCTGATCAGATTCAATTAGCTCTACAAGCATTTGAGCAAGTGCCCACTACTCAAGATCATCGTCCCTCCTCAGCAAAAGAAGGTACCGGTCTTGGGCTAACCATCACCAATCATTTAGTTAGCTCGATGAATAGCCACCTGTATTTCGAGAGCGCACCTGGGTTTGGTAGCAATGTCCATTTTTCTGTAGCCTTTCCAAGAAGTAGCATTGCTGCAGCTAACACCTCATTTTTTGATTCCCTTTCACAAGGCCATGGAAAGCTGATTACCAAAAACCCCGGGCGAACTAATCAGACGCTTCATGCTCTAGTCGTAGAAGATCATCCTGCTAGCAGACAAATTCTTTCTTTGCAGCTCGAGGCTTTAGGAATCCAAACCCAAGTTTGCGAAAATGCTCAAGCTGCACTTGAACTGATTGATGAGCATCGCTTTGATTTAATGCTGACGGACCAATCTATGCCTGGCATGCAAGGGTCCGATCTAGCAAAACATATTCGTTCACTGGGCAATCGTGATTTGATCATTATTGGTGTGACTGCAGATATCTATGCCTTGGAATCTCGTAATCAATTTTTATCATCGGGCATGAACGGTGTACTCATAAAGCCCTTGAGTTTAGGGGCTCTTGAAAATGAGCTTCTACGTTATTTTGACTCAATTAGCTCTGGCGAGGATATTGCCCAACCGTACTCATTCGATGCATTTGCAAAATTGATTAGAAATGACCGCAGTCAAATCATCGTTATTTTGGATGAGATCATGAAAGTACATGACGAAGCACTTCTTGAGCTTCGCATCAATGGACGGGAGGCTAAGATTGATGAAGCCTTTTTTCAAAGCCTGGTACATCGAGTGAAAGGCGGCGCGCAACTATTGCAAGCCAGTCAATTTATTCAAGCTTGTAAAGAATTAGAGATTTGCGGGCCACTACCTCAACGTATCGAGCAATTCATCGTCTTGCTGCAAGAACAAAATGAAATTATTGGGGCTTACAAAGCGAGATATCGAGCATTTACGAACTAAGGTTTATTCTATGGGTAATGCATACCCAAACCCACATCACCCGCTCCACCCATACCTTAGCAGCCTTGCTGATAGGCTGTTTATGGAGTATTGGGGCTTATGGAGTTGAGCCTAAAGCACCTGAAAATGCTCCCCAATACCTTCCTAAAAGTGTTGCTTTAAGCCTAGAGAAAAATCAGATCCCCAAAGATGCTATTAGCGTTTCAGTAACAGAAATTCAAGGGGGTCGTCCGGGTAAAGTCAGCGCTAAAACAGAATTAGAATGGCGAGCCAAGGAGCCCATGAATCCTGCTTCAACCATGAAGCTCCTCACAACCTTAACTGGTTTAGATGTATTGGGACCCGAATATCGCTGGCGCACCAAACTCTTTACCGACGGCACCATAAAGCAGGGCACCCTTAAAGGCAATATCTACTTACAAGGTAGTGGTGACCCTAAACTCATCCCCGAAGAATTAGCCAAGATGATGAAATCCATTCAGAATCTGGGCATTCAGAAAATTGATGGGAACCTCTACTTTGATCGCAGTGCGTATGCCCCAAGTGTGATGGAGCACAGCACTATTGATGGTGAATCCTTGCGCGCTTATAACGTCCCCCCTGACCCGCTTTTATATGCCTTCAGAACCCTTTCCTTTCAATTGGGAAAATCTCGTACAGCCAACTTCATCGATATTGACTACACACCAATGCTATCCCAACTTAAAGTTAGCAATCAAATGCAATTGATTGATCGACCATGTGATAACTGGAAAAATAATCTGCGCTTTAATTTAGATTCTGACGGTGGAACAGATAGCACGAATCAAACACTAACTGCGGTATTTTCTGGGGGCTTTCCAAGTGCCTGTAAAGGGGTCAACTACAACGTTGTCGCTCTAGATGCAAATACCTTTCTAACTCAAGGTTTTGCAGCAGCCTGGGAATTGGCTGGTGGGTCGTGGGTCCAGGCTCCCATCGGCAGGCCGGGAAACGTACCTCTAGCAGCCCGCTTACTCCTGCAATTTGAAGGTATCAAACTGGCAGATGACGTACTGGACATCAATAAATTTTCCAACAATGTGATGGCTCGACAATTACTACTCACTCTCGCGCTGGAGAAAATGGGTAAACCAGCCACTACAGAAAATGGTAATCTAGTAATTCAGAGCTGGTTAAAAGAGCAAGGACTACAATTTCCTGAGCTCGTCATTGAAAATGGTTCGGGCCTCTCCCCGTACTGAATCTATATCTGCAGAAAACTTAAATCAAGTATTGGTTACCGCCAGAAATTTATCGGTGGGGGAGATCTTTTACCACAGCCTCCCGATAGCGGGTACCGATGGCACGATGAGAAATCGACTAATGAGTCATCTTCGAAAATTTCTCCATCTCAAGAAAAAACCTGAAGCCAGAATTAAAACAGGCTCTCTGGCCGATGTGCGCGCAATTTCTGGTTACGTCTTAAGTAAATCTGGCAAGCTGTATGCTGTAAGCTCTTTTATTAACCACCCTAATGCCTGGAAGGGCTTAGAGGCGCATGATCAGTTACTAGCCTGGCTACTGGATGACGGACCAGAGCCAAAACAAGCACGCTGAAGTCGATCCCTTACGCCATCCCATTCCTCACCTGGTGGAGGCTCGGGTAATAAAATCAAATCCCAACCCTGTTGGTCTAAATCACGCAAAGTGCGATAGAGTTTATTAGCAAAACTCGCACTATCACTAGGCACTAAGACCTCTTCAAAATGTACCGAGGGATGTCCGTCCTCCCCTAAGCTCGAATCAGAGTCCCAAACCGCAACTGCTACTCGCGACTTAATGTCAGGAAATTCACTCAAAGCATCCAACACTCTTCCGGGGGGATATAAACGTAATGGTGTTGTGGGTGCGTAATGGGCACGCAAACTTCCTGAAACCTTAGGGGCCTCTTGCTTGCCATGAAGGGCAGCATACTCATCTGGTAGCAAAACTTGAATTCCAGTTTTCGCCAAGATCTCTCCGGGAGTAATTAATCCGGGGCGCAGCAATACTGGATGGTCTCTGGATAAATCGATAATGGTCGATTCAATTCCAACATCACAGTCACCACCATCCAAGATCATGAGATCTAGCATTTCCTCGAATTCATGACGAACATCAGCAGCACTGGTAGGGGACACTTTGCCAAAACGATTGGCTGACGGCCCAACAATGCCACCTTTAAATTTTCGCAATAGTTCTTGAGTCAGCGGATGTGCAGGCGCACGAATAGCCACAGTATCTTGACCCCCTGTTGCCTCAAGTGGCACTGTTTTATCTTTTTTAAAAACTAAGGTCAATGGACCAGGCCAGAATGCATTAATCAGTTTTAAAGCATCTTCAGAAATATCTCTGACCCAGGGGGCAAGCACTGGAATCCAATCTACTTGAGATTGATCAAATATATCTGGCGCAGCTATATGGACTATCAGCGGATGGCTGGATGGTCGACCCTTGGCAGCAAAAACTTTTTTAATTGCCTCGGGATTTTTAGCATCAGCACCAAGACCATAGACCGTTTCCGTCGGAAAGGCGACTAAACCACCCTTGCGTAAAGATTGAACTGCCTCATGAATCACTGCCGATGATTGCAGTGAGCTACTATCGCTGGACATTTCTAGGGCTCGATCCCTAATTCCACCGCAACAGCGGCACAATTATGACGTGCCTGATTAATTGACTCACCGAGGCAATTAATATGACCCATCTTGCGACCAATACGTGGATCAGATTTGCCGTAGAGATGCAATTTAGCATCAGGATGAGAAAGTACTTGATTCCAAGCGGGCTCCCTAGCCTGATCTGTATTACTCTCAAACCATAAATCGCCTAAGAGGTTAAGCATAGAAACTGGGGCTAGTAAACGCGTGTCGCCTAAAGGTAAACGCGCCATACTTCTAACCTGTTGCTCAAATTGACTGCTGACACAAGCATCCATGGTGTAGTGCCCAGAGTTGTGCGGACGCGGTGCAATCTCATTTGCCACGATATCGCCATTCTTCAGTACAAAGAATTCAACACATAAGACGCCTACGTAATCAATCTTACGAATCAGCGCTTTGGCAGCCTCAATAATTTTCTTCTCCTGGGGCGCCTTTAATGAAGGGGCTGGCACTGTCGAGGTATGCAAAATTCCATCACGATGGATATTTTGAGAAACGGGATAGGCTACGACAGCATCATCATGGCCACGAACGACTAAAGCCGATACCTCAAAATCTAAGTCCATACGCTTTTCAAGAACACAAGGCACTTTACCCAATTCAGCCCAGGCTGCCGCTAAATCTGCAGCCTCATACACCGTAATTTGACCCTTGCCGTCATAGCCCATACGAGCCGTCTTTAATATCCCCGGAAAGAGCTCAGCTGGCGCATGAGTAATATCAGCCTCACGCTCAATCACACAATATGGGGCTGGGCCAATATTGGTTTCAGCCTTCCAAGTGGCTAAAAAGTTTTTTTCGGCCACCCGGTTTTGCGCTAGAGAAACACAGCTACTTCTTGGCGCAACAAAAACACCCAAGGATTCCAACTCATCTAGAGCTTGTGCAGGGACATTTTCAAATTCAGTGCTCACCGATTGACATAGGGCAGCCATTTCTTTCAATGCTGCTGAATCAGTGTAATCAGCCTGAATAAATTTTTCAGCAATGGAGCCAGCAGGACTATCTGCTCCGGGATCCAAAACGCAAACTTTGTATCCCATAGCTTGAGCAGCTTGGGTAAACATCCGCCCCAATTGACCGCCACCCAAAATTCCTAAATACGAGCCCGGCAAAATAGGCTCTAAGTAATTCGCCATCGTATTTAATATCCCGGCAAATTCATCGAGCGTGCAGTATCCGATTGCTTTGCACGAAATTCTTGTAACTGCGAAGCTAGGCCAGCATTATTTACTGCTAAATTGGCAATCACATGTAAGGCAGCATTTGCTGCTCCAGCCTCACCAATCGCAAATGTAGCCACCGGTATTCCCTTAGGCATCTGCACAATCGAGTGCAGAGAATCTTCACCCCGCAAGTACTTACTAGCAACTGGCACGCCAAAGACGGGGACAATAGTTTTGGAGGCAAGCATGCCAGGTAAATGAGCAGCGCCGCCGGCGCCCGCGATAATCGCCTGCAAACCATTGGCCTGGGCTTTTTCTGCATAAGCGAACATGTCGTCTGGCATACGATGCGCCGATAGAACCTTAGCCTCATGCGCAATACCAAACTGCTCTAATATTTGAGCGGCATGCTGCATGGTGTCCCAATCTGAATTGGAACCCATCACTATTCCGACTATTGGCTTCTGACTCATCTAGCTCTCCAAATACCCTAGGTGCGGTTAATCTTTGAGATCAAACCATCTAAAAGTCTATTATCCCAGCCTTTTTAAAGACCTAGGAAATTAAGCCTTAGTAAGGCGAGCAAGTGCCTCACGATACTTTTGGGCAGTTTTATCGACCACATCAGCTGGCAAAGTAGGTGCAGGCGCAGTTTTCGGCCATAACTTACCATCTACCAACGCAGTTTCTAACCAATCACGGACAAACTGCTTGTCATATGAAGGAGGATTGGCGCCCACATAATAGGTTTCAGCAGGCCAAAACCGGGAAGAATCCGCAGTGAGGATCTCATCCATTAAGACCAACCGACCGGCATCGTCTAAACCAAACTCAAATTTAGTATCCGCAATAATGATGCCACGAGTAGCGGCGTATTCAGAGGCCTCTTTATACAAACGAATGCTGACGTCCCGAATTTGATTAGCTAATTTCTCACCAATCATTTCAATCACTTTTTCAAAAGAGATATTCTCATCATGCTCACCAAACTCTGCTTTTGCAGCGGGAGTAAAAATAGGTTCGGGTAGTTTTTGCGCATTCTCAAGACCTGCAGGCAGGGCAATGCCGCAGACACTACCAGTCTCCTTGTAATCTTTCCAGCCACTACCAGCCAAATATCCCCGCACTACCGCCTCAACCAAAATTGGCTTAAGACGTTTAGCCACAACCGCACGCCCTTGAACTTGATCAAGCTCATCCGCAGCGACAACGGATGCAGGGTCAATGCCAGTCAAGTGATTTGGAATCACATCTGCCAACTTATCAAACCAAAAATTGGCCATTTGATTTAAGACAATTCCCTTCTCAGGAATGGGCTGACCCATCACCACATCAAAAGCGGATAAGCGATCAGTTGTCACCATCAAGAGCTTGTCATCACCTAGGGCATAGACATCACGCACCTTACCTTTGGATAGCAAAGGAAGTGAATTAATCGAAGTAGCGTATAAAGCTGGCATTGTTATCTCACTTCACAATCTGAGCTAATTTACCGCTCTTATATAACTCGGCCATCTTCTCCAATGGAATCGGTTTAATTTTGGACGCTTGACCTGCGCTACCAAAGGCTTGAAAACGGGCAATGCAAACTTTTTTAGCAGCTTCACGAGCTGGCTTTAAATAGTCGCGTGGATCAAACTTACTAGGATTCTCAAACATATAACGGCGAATAGCGCCGGTCATTGCAAGACGAATATCGGTATCAATATTGATCTTACGCACCCCATTCTGAATTCCCTCTTGAATTTCTTCAACAGGAACACCGTAGGTTTCTTTCATATCACCACCAAACTCACGAATTTCTGCAAGTAATTCTTGGGGAACGCTAGAGGAGCCATGCATGACTAAATGGGTATTCGGAATACGCGCATGAATTTCTTTAATGCGATCAATTGCCAAAATATCGCCGGTTGGCTTTTTGGTGAACTTATATGCGCCATGACTGGTACCAATAGCAATTGCCAAGGCATCGCATTGCGTTGCTTTCACAAAATCTGCAGCCTGCTCAACGTCAGTTAACAACTGCTCGCGTGTCATCTTGCCATCCGCACCATGACCATCCTCTTTATCGCCTTGCATCGTTTCTAGTGAACCTAGAACACCTAATTCAGCTTCGACAGTCACTCCGATTGAGTGAGAAAATTTCACCACCTCTCGTGAAACATCAACGTTATATTCATAACTGGCAACTGATTTACCATCAGCCTCTAATGAACCATCCATCATGACACTCGTAAAGCCGCTCTTAATGGCTGCCATACACACTGCAGGACTTTGACCGTGGTCTTGGTGCATCACCACTGGAATATGAGGATACGCTTCCACCGCAGCGGAAATTAAATGACGCAAGAAAGCTTCACCAGCATATTTACGCGCCCCTGCAGATGCCTGCATGATGACGGGGGAATCAGCTTCATTGGCCGCCTCCATGATGGCAGTCACTTGCTCTAAGTTGTTTACATTAAATGCAGGTAGGCCATAGCCGTTTTCAGCAGCATGATCCAAGAGTTGTCGTAAAGATACTAAAGCCATGTTGATCTCTTAATAAAATTGTTAGTCAGTAATATGAAAAAGGAATGCGAGTTACTTCACTTGAATAATCTTCAATGAATTGGTGCCTCCAGGCTCACCCATAGGCTCGCCCGAAGTGAGAACGACCACATCGCCTTTTTTCACGGCGCCTATTTTTTTCAAGCAAGCTTCAACTTCTTGCAAGGCGGTATCACGCTCTTTGGTGTAATCGAGGCCAATGGGGAATACATTACGATAAGTACTCAAAGCGCGCTGTGTCGAGATCTTCGATGTCAGAGCAAAAATAGGTAAATGGATATTGTGGCGACTCATCCAAATGGGGGTTGAACCCGAGTCTGTCAAGGCAGCAATAGCATTGGCATTGAGATGATGCGCTGTAAATAAAGCGCCTAAGGCAATTGTTTGATCGATACGGGCGAAAGTTTGATCTAAAAAATCAGTATCCAGTTTGACGCGATCTGATTTTTCAGCTTCAACACAAATCTCAGCCATTGCCTTAATCGTTTGAACTGGATACATGCCTGCAGCAGACTCAGCAGACAGCATTACCGCATCGGTGCCATCCAATACCGCATTTGCGACATCACTGACTTCAGCGCGAGTAGGCACAGGAGCATTAATCATAGACTCCATCATTTGAGTTGCCGTAATCGTAAATTTATCAGCCTCTAATGCCCATTTGATCATGCGCTTTTGCATGGCAGGTACGGCGGCATTGCCAACCTCAATCGCCAAGTCGCCACGAGCCACCATAATCCCGTCGCTCTCGGCAATAATACTTTTCAAGGCTTCATTCTCAATTGCCTCTGCGCGCTCTACTTTAGCAATCGTACGAACTTTACCAACACCATATTTAGCGCTGGCAGCATCAGCAAGCTTACGCGCATAAGCCATATCGGCACCATCTTTTGGAAAACTAATCGCCAAAAAATCAACGCCCATGGCAATCGCTGCGTCCAAATCCGCAATATCTTTTTCAGTTAAGGCCGGCGCGGTTAAGCCACCCCCAGCTCGATTGATTCCCTTGTTATTGGAAAGAGGGCCGCCTTGATCAACACGAGTAAAAATCTCACCACCTTTAACACTTTCAACTCGCAGCACTACCAAACCATCATTGAGTAAAAGGCGGTCACCTGGCTTGACATCCTGTGGCAACTCTTTGTAATCCAAGCCCACTCTCTCTTGATTGCCAAGCTCACAAGCTACATCCAAAATAAATAATTCGCCCTCTTTGAGCAAAATTTTGCTGTCTGCAAATTTACCGACCCGAATTTTTGGGCCTTGCAGGTCAGCCATAATGCCAACCTCTTTGCCAACTTCTGCAGAAATAGCGCGCACTAAATCATGGCGCGCCTTGTGATCCGCCACAGTGCCATGGGAAAAATTCATCCTCACTACATCCACGCCTGCACGAATCATGTCCCGCAATACTTCTGGCTTCTCAGAAGCGGGGCCCAATGTGGCAATAATCTTAGTGGCTCTTAACATGTTTAGTCTTTCGCTCTCTCGGCTAGTACAGCAAAGGCTGGCAAGGTTTTACCTTCCAAAAACTCCAAGAAGGCACCACCACCAGTAGAAATGTAATCTACTTGATTTTCAATACCGTATTTAGCAATTGCCGCCAAAGTATCCCCACCACCAGCAATTGAGAAAGCAGGTGAGTGTGCAATAGCAGCAGCTAGCATTTTTGTGCCACCACCAAACTGATCAATCTCAAAAACACCTAAGGGGCCATTCCATACAATCGTGCCTGCATGGGCTAACATAATGGATAAACGTGCCGCTGTTTTGGGGCCGATATCCAAAATCATGTCATCTTCCGCAACTTGGTCTGCTGACACACGATTAGCGCGAGCTAACGGCGATAGTTCATTGGCGACAACGACATCTTCAGGAATAGGAACATGCGCACCGCGCTTTTCCATCATGTCCATAATTTCTCTAGCTTCATTGACGAGATCAGGTTCAGCCAAAGACTTACCAATCGGCAATCCTTTTGCCAACATGAAGGTATTGGCAATACCGCCGCCCACAATGAGTTCATCCACCTTTTCAGATAGCGCCTTCAGAATGGTTAACTTTGAGGAGACTTTTGATCCTGCAACGATAGCAACCAATGGACGCTTAGGGCTCGCCAAAGCACGACTCAAGGCATCTAACTCTGCAGCCATCAAAGGACCAGCACAAGCAATTGGTGCAAATTTTGCTACGCCATGAGTTGTGGCTTCTGCGCGATGCGCTGTTCCAAAAGCATCATTAACATAGACATCACATAAGGCAGCAATTTTCTTTGCCAACTCATCATTATTCTTTTTCTCACCGACATTGAGACGGCAGTTCTCAAGAAGTACTAACTCGCCAGGATTGACTTCAAAGCCACCATTGACCCAATCACTAATCAATGGCACTTTGCGGTTTAAAAGGCTAGCAATACGATCAGCAACTGGAGCCAAGCTATCTTCAGGCTTAAACTCACCTTCAGTAGGTCTCCCCAAATGGGAAGTGACCATTACTGCCGCACCGGCATCTAGGCACATTTGCACTGCTGGCATAGATGCCCTAATCCGAGTGTCCTCAGTAATATTGCCCGCATCATCTTGAGGAACATTGAGGTCAGCACGAATCAAAACCCGCTTCCCCCTCAAAAGACCAGCAGCTGCTAATTCACTGAGACGCTTCACTTTAAATAGAGATTCCGGCATGGCAATAGGCAAATTTGGTGGTTTATGGGGAATGCTCCATTCTAAATCCTCTGGGCTAGCCACACCAAAGGAATGAGGGCCTCAAATTACACGGCCTGCTCTACAATAAAGATCTTGACGCAATTTTGGCTCAGAGGCCCTGCCCGATAGCCCAATGCCCCGATTAACTTGATTTATCAGAAATAAAAGGTAGAGAAAATGTCGATGTCTGACCGCGATGGCTTTATTTGGTCCGATGGGAAGCTAATTCCCTGGCGCGAGGCCAATATTCATGTGCTAACCCACAGTTTGCACTACGGAATGGGCGTTTTTGAGGGTATTCGAGCCTATAAAACCCCCCAAGGTACCGCGATTTTCCGCCTTCCTGAGCATGTAAAACGCCTTTTTAACGGCACCAAGATATTCCAGATGAACATGCCCTATAGCCCTGAAGAGATTAGCAAGGGGATTATTGATGTGGTCAACAGCAATAAACTTGAGTCTTGCTATATCCGCCCGATTATCTTTATTGGCTCCCAAAAACTGGGAATCTCCCCTAAAGGCAATAGCATCCATACCGCTATTGCAGCCTGGGAATGGGGTGCCTATTTAGGTGAGGACGGAATCAATAAAGGCATTCGGGTTAAAACGTCCTCATTTACCCGTCATTTTGTCAATTCTTCGCTCGTACGCGCCAAGGCATCTGGCTACTACATCAACTCCATCTTGGCCAATCAAGAAGTCACTGCCAATGGCTACGATGAAGCCCTTTTGTTAGATACCGAAGGTTATGTCTCCGAGGGATCTGGCGAAAATATTTTCATTATTAACAACGGAATTATTTACACGCCAGATCTGGCATCTTGTTTGGATGGTATTACCCGCAACTCCATCATACAAATCACCAAAGATCTTGGCTATGAATTACGTGAGAAGCGCATCACTCGAGACGAGGTCTACTCTGCAGATGAAGCTTTCTTTACTGGCACTGCGGCTGAAGTCACCCCTATTCGGGAATTAGATGACCGCACCATTGGTGATGGTAAGCGCGGTCCGATTACCGAGAAGATTCAAAAGACCTACTTTGATGCCGTCTACGGTAGAAGTGATAAGTACAAGTCTTGGCTGACCTACGTTAAGTAATAGGAAATCAGAGAATGAGTGAAGCTCAAGCGGTGATGATCAATGGCAAGGATCTTCCTTTGCATTGTCCAACCAATAACACCCCCAACTGGAACTCACATCCGCGCGTATTTTTAGATGTTGCCAAAACAGGGGAAGCTAAATGCCCCTATTGCGGCACAGAATACAAGCTGATCCCGGGTACTGAACCTCACGGGCATTAAACCAATCAGCACCTCTTCTGGGAGGTGCTGAATCGGGATACCGCACATGAACCGTATTCTGATCATCGCACCGAATTGGATTGGCGATGCTGTTATGTCTGAGCCGCTATTGGCCAAACTCAAAACGCTTTACCCCCAATCTGATATAGATGTTTTAGCGAGTCCTTGGGTAGCGCCTATCTATCGAGCTTGTGCAGAAGTCAAGCAAGTCATTGAGGCAGATTTACTTCACAAGCAGTTGCAATGGGGTTTACGCAAGCAGCTTGCCAAGAAACTGCAAACCACGCAATATGAGGCCTGCTTTGTCCTTCCCAATAGCTTAAAGTCTGCACTGATTCCCTGGCTTGCCAATATCCCCTTGCGGATAGGCTATCGCGGTGAAATGCGCTATGGACTTATTAATCTTGCTCTTGATAACCCCAGCAAAATTAATCGGCCCCCAATGGCTGAGCACTATCTTGCACTGAGTTCGGCCCTCAATCACAATGCAGCATCAAATCCCCAAACAGCAATAGAACCAAAACTCAATATCTCTTCCCAAGCAAGCACGCTTGTCAGCAATAAATTACATCAATCATCCATTGCAAAAGAATCCATTTACGTGTTTTGTCCCGGAGCTGAATATGGGGCTACTAAACGCTGGCCCACTGAGCACTTTGCTAAGCTTGCACAATCATTGCTGACCGCCAAACCAGAGGCGCAAATTATTCTGCTAGGCAGCAAGAGTGATCATACACTTGCTCAGAGCATTTATCTTCAAGCAGGTAGGCACCCGCATATTCATAACTGGTGCGGCACCACCTCTTTAGATGAGGCCATTGCTCTCATTGGTATCTGTAAAGCATTAGTCAGTAATGACTCCGGTCTGATGCATATTGGAGCTGCCCTGAAGATTCCACAAGTTGCTATATTTGGCTCGAGCGATCCGCAGCACACACCGCCCCTATCGAGTAAAGCCAAAGTGCTTTACCTTAATCTACCCTGCAGCCCCTGTCATAAAAGAGAATGTCCATTAGGCCACCTCAAATGTCTCAACGATATCTCACCAAAGATGGTGTTAGATTCAGTGCAAGCGCTCCATTGAATTTGTCGCATCTTTATTAATCAGAAAGTACGCCATGACTAAACTTGCCAGACTTTTTCAGAATGCTGATGATGTGGTTGATGCTTGGCGCGATGCATTAAAGCATCGGGATGCCAAAGGTGCTCTAGCCATCTGGCTTGATGATGACTCGATTACTTGTGTTCTACCAGAAGGTCAACGTCTGAGTGGTCATGCAGAAATTCGGGCAGGATTGGAGCGCTTACTAGCCAAACAAGCACTATTTTTAGAGCCCATTGCCTGTATTAGCCATTCCGTCTTAGGCGCTGCAATCTATGACACCACTGAAGCAGTACATCTGCGGGCCGATCAGATTGAAGCTGAATTCTTTCTCAATATCACCCTAGTCTTATTGCAAGACAACCAAGGTTGGCGTATTGCACATTTACATGCCAGTCATTCAACTGAAGATACTTTTGATGCGCCATCTACTCCCCATGGCCTCCATTAAAACAATCGCAAAGACATCGCATCATGGATGAGCAGGTGATTCGCTCAATGCTAAAGTGGCCAGATGTCCCTGATTGTTTTGGCTGGCTTGCATTAGATCGACGGGGTCAATGGCGCATGAGAAATGAATACGCACAATTACATCACTTACCCGGGGCACCGATTGAGCACACTGGCCTCAAAGAATACATTTCTAGAAACTACACTCATGATGCGGTGGGCAGATACTATTTTCAGAATGGTCCACAAAAAGTGTTTGTCACATTAGATAGCTGCCCCTGGGTTGTTCGCATGGAGTCTTCATCAGATCATCCACATTCCCTTACGCTCGTGACGCAATGTGGCAGCCTGTTAGATCCTCATAGCGCTCTGAGCGATGAAGTAGGCAATATTTACATTGTTGGAATCGTTGCCCAGGATAAAGCTACATCAGTAGCGCTATTGCATGACCATGACCTAACCCCTTTTTCAGAACAATCGACTATAGAAGAAGATGCCTGTAGCTATAGAGGTAGCTGGAGATGGGGCGACAAAAAGCTTCCAATAGAACCCATTGCCTCATCTCAATTAAGTAGCCGCTTTCATTTCATCAAAGCTCCTAGCTAATCTCTCAATCATGATTAGCTTGGCAAATTTTTACCCTGCTCTTTAAGCTCTTCCTGATATTGTTTTTGCATTTCACGCAGGCGGGCATCAATACTAGAGCCTTGATAGAAATCAGCAGCGCCAGATGCCCTTGCAATTTTTAATTGCTCAATTGCCGAAGGCCAAGCTCCTTCAAGGGCATACTTCTCACCTAAAGCGTAGTGACGCATTGCCACATTATTTGCTTGATCATAGGCGCTAGATAGCAATGTCCACCACACAATCTCATTTGGCTGCGCTCTAGTACGTGCTTTTAGCCAGGCGATTGCATCCTTCGTGCGTCCTAACTTCAGATAGGCATTTATCATGGCAGCGCCTGCAGCATAAGACTGTGGGAAAGCTTTTAAAGTTGCCTGAGCAATTTGGAGTGCCTCTTCATTCTTACCTTTAGCCAGAGCCAATTCAGATGAAGTGATATCTAAGGAGAGGCTTTGCCTCAAAATAGGAGATCCTGGAGCACTCGCACTATTGGCAAGGTTACGGGCTTGCGCAAGGTATCCAATGGCTTGATCAATACGGCCTTGCTTTTGGGCAATAAGCGCCAAACCATAAAAGCCCTCCATCTGCTTTCCAGGGTTAGTTTGCTTGCTGAGGCTCTCGAATGTATTTCTGAGATCATACATTCCGCTGGAACTTCCAGATTGCTCCATACGAGCCCGCGCCTTGATAAAGTAAAACTCTATAGCAGTAGAAATATTCCGATTTGGTTCATTGCGGGCCCGATCTTGCATATCTGCAATCCGGTCGGTTGTTAATGGGTGTGTGCGCACATAAGCTGGAATGCCATTGTCCATAATGCCGGTGGCTTTTTGTAGACGCTGAAAAAATCCGGGGGCCCCATTCACGTCATAGCCACTAGCTGCCAAAATCTGAAAGCCAATACGATCAGCCTCACGCTCAGCATCTCTTGAGTACGAGAGTTGGTTATTCACTGCTACCGCTTGGCCGCCCTGCATCAGACCTGAAGCTGCCCCAGGATTGCGGGAGGCAGCTAGCGCTCCCAATAAAATTCCTGCCAAGGCAATCATCGTATTGGTAGTTTGCTTATCCATCTGACGGGCTAAGTGACGCTGTAATACATGTCCAGTTTCATGACCCATGACAGAAGCGACTTCTGAGTCTGATTCGGCGCTCACCAATAAGCCAGTATGAAACCCGATAAATCCACCTGGTAAAGCAAAAGCGTTAATGCTGCTGTCTTTGACGGCAAACACTTCAAAGTTATAGGCGCCACTGCCCTGCTCGTTGGCACCGCCAAGCTGTAATTTTTTGGCCGCCTGCAAAAGTCGGCGCTCCATTTGATTCAGAAAATCATAGATCGGTAGATCATTAGAGTAATCAGGATCCGGACGAATCTGACGCATGATCATCTCACCATACTTCTTTTCATCCATACGACTTAATGAATCGCCGCCAGGATCTCCCATATCGGGTAAAACAAAAGTTGGCTGAATGGGTGACCCATTACGAGCAGGCAAATTACTAGAGCGTGCATCTGGTGACTGCACTGCTCTGCCTAAGTTTTGCATAGCAGCTGACTCACCCTGAACCGAGACATCACCAGCAGGAGTCACGCTAGCACTGCCAGCAGCAACAGCACTTTGGCAGGTCATTGCCAAAATCAATTGGCAAGCCAATATTCGCCTAAAAATAGGCGGTTTATTAGATGTCTTTCTATCCCTCATCCCTATATGGTAAAACTTATCCCATGAACAAACTCACTCATTTTGATAACGCCGGCCAAGCCCACATGGTTGATGTAGGCGATAAAGCCCATACCCACCGAATTGCTATTGCGGCCGGGAGGATTACGATGCTTCCGGCCACCTTCCACATGGTTAAAGAAGGCGGCCATAAAAAGGGGGATGTTCTGGGTATCGCCAGAATTGCGGGCATCCAGGCCTCTAAAAAGACATCGGATCTCATCCCCTTATGTCACCCTCTCGTACTGACCCATGTGAGTCTACAGTTTGATCTGGATGAGAAAACCAGCAGTATTCACTGTCAAGTGAGGGCTGAGACCACTGGTCCTACCGGTGTTGAAATGGAAGCCCTCACTGCAGTCCAAGTCGCCCTCCTCACAATCTACGATATGTGCAAAGCAGTAGACCGTGGCATGGTCATGGGTGATGTGAGGCTACTTGAGAAGAGTGGTGGCAAGTCTGGCGAATGGAAAGCGGCCTAGTACTTAGCAACTAGGCCAAACTCTTAAGTCATCAAACATAACGCTTGTCCATATTATGTCCAAACAAGGGGAGAGATGAATTTATTCATCTCGCTCATGATGGATGTCAGTTTTATGACCAGATCCTGAAGAACTATTTACTCAGACGGCACTCTGCTGGTAGCAACTGAGTTGGCAGACTGGTATCGGCAGCACGACAAGACCAAGCACCTGCCCATTTAGAACCTTCTGACTTCGATAAATCGATGGGCCTCGGAATGATTGCATCAGACTCATTTGTTGGAATGAGGTAGAGCGTATTTTTGCCCTCTGGTGCAACAGTTTTTTGATAATCAATGGCAATTACACCCGATGATTGAATTTCAATTAACTGGACGCTACGAGTTGGTATAAAAGAAAAGGATCCCTGGGTAGCCTCATCCATAGCTACAGCACCTTGGCTAGAAAACACCTCTGTTACAGCAAGCTTTGCGGCTGAGGCAAGATTTAAGCCCTCCACAATCCGACTTCGAGCAATGTAATCTTGATACTTAGGAACAGCGACAGCCACTAAGATGCCAATGATGGCCACTACCACCATGACCTCTATCAGAGTAAAGCCAGCTTCTTTTGATTGCGCTATGCGACTACTTGGAACAGTCTTGCCCATATAAAAACCCCTAGTTAAATCACTCTATGATCTAACATAGAGTAACTCTTCTAGGGGCATACTACTATCAGATTCGTCTGATTTTTACAGCGAACTCATTGGTAACTGATTAAGCCTTTTTGTGTGAACGCTTAACTAATTCACCTGCAAGCATCACCGCAACTGCTCCAACAGCACCTGCTGCCAAGCTAAAGGACTCTACACCAGGGCCGAAGTACTTGATCACACCTGGGTCAGACATGATCATGCCGCCGGCAATCCAACCTAATAAACCTGCACCCGCAGTGACAATAATCGGAAAACGGTCAATTAAGAACAGCACGATACGACTGCCACCAATAATGAGCGGTACTGATACCAACAAGCCAAATACGATATAGCCTAATTGATGCGCTTGATCATCAACCTGACCAGCAGCACCAGCAATTGCCAATACGTTATCTAAGCTCATCACGATGTCGGCAACAATGATGGTTTTAATTGCGGCAAATAATTTGTCTGGAGCTTGAAGATCATGCTCCTCTTCACCACCTGAATCAACCATCAACTTATAGCCAATCCACAGCAGCAATAAGCCGCCAACAAACTTCAGAAATGGAATCTGCAGCAGTGTTACCGCAAATGCGACCAACACAATACGCAGAATAATTGCACCAGCAGTGCCCCACAAAATACCTTTACGACGCTGATTAGGGTGCAGATTACGGCAAGCTAATGCAATCACTACTGCATTGTCACCGCCCAAAAGAATATCGATCAAGATGATCTGCGCGACAACAGACCAATCTAGCATTGTTAAAAACTCCATGTCATCCTCTTATATTTTTATGTTTTAACTACCCAGTACTGCGAAAAAGGATGCCGGGTAGCATCCTTTTCCTAGAACACAATTACAACATGGCTTTGAGTAAAGCTGCCATTTCTGATGGATTTTTTGTTACTTTAAAGCCACACTCTTCCATTACTGCCAACTTAGCATCTGCCGTGTCGGCTCCACCAGAAATCAATGCACCTGCATGGCCCATACGCTTTCCTGGGGGCGCTGTTACGCCAGCGATAAAACCCACTACTGGTTTTTTCATATTCGCTTTACACCAACGAGCAGCTTCCGCCTCGTCTGGACCACCGATCTCACCAATCATGATGACTGCGTCAGTATCTGGATCCTCATTGAACATCTTCATGACATCAATGTGCTTTAGACCATTAATAGGGTCGCCACCAATACCAACTGCAGTGGATTGACCAAGACCAATTGAAGTGAGCTGACCTACTGCCTCATAAGTTAAGGTACCGGAACGGCTGACAACACCAATACGGCCCTTTTTATGGATATGTCCTGGCATGATGCCGATTTTGATTTCATCTGGCGTGATGATTCCAGGGCAGTTAGGGCCAAGCAATAAGGTCTTCTTACCGCCAGCCGCTTCTTTTGCCTTCATCTTATTACGCACTTCCAACATATCGCGCACCGGAATGCCTTCAGTAATACAGATCACAAAATCAAGATCTGCTTCAACCGCTTCCCATATTGCCGCAGCAGCACCCGGAGGCGGAACATAAATCACAGAGGTTGTGGCGCCAGTTTGCTGGGCAGCCTCTTTTACCGTTCCAAAAATAGGAATATTAAAAATAGATTCGCCAGCCTTCTTAGGATTTACACCTGCTACAAAGCAATTCTTACCATTGGCATATTCTTGGCATTTTTCTGTATGGAACTGGCCAGTCTTACCAGTAATACCTTGAGTAATCACTCGCGTATTTTTATTGATCAAAATAGACATATTGAAATTCCTTGATTATTTATTTTTTGCAACAGCGGCAACTACTTTAGTAGCAGCTTCAGCCATGGAATCGGCGCTAATGATTGGCAAACCCGAGTCAGCAAGAATCTTCTTGCCTAAGTCTTCATTGGTTCCCTTCATTCGCACTACCAAAGGCACCGTGAGGTTCACTGCCTTACATGCTGTCACAACGCCATCGGCGATCACATCGCAACGCATAATGCCACCGAAAATATTCACCAAAATGGCTTCTACGCTCTTGTTTTTAAGCATGATCTTGAAAGCTTCAGTCACCTTCTCTGCAGTGGCACCACCACCTACGTCCAAGAAGTTGGCTGGCTCGCCGCCAAACAATTTAATTGTGTCCATGGTGGCCATTGCTAGACCAGCACCATTGACTAAGCAACCAATATTGCCATCGAGTGAGATGTACGCTAAATCGAATTTAGAGGCTTCAATTTCGGCAGCATCTTCTTCATCGATGTCACGATAAGCCACAATTTCAGGGTGGCGATAAAGCGCATTAGGATCAAAATTAAACTTCGCATCCAATGCTTTGATCTTGCCATTGCCTTCCAAAATTAATGGGTTGATTTCTACTAGAGAAGCGTCGGTATCCCAATAGGTTTTGTACAAGTTTTTAAACACATCGCGAGCCATCGGAATAGATGCATCAGGAACGCCAATTCCTTTTGCAATGACATCACAATCAGCATCGGTTAGTCCCAACATAGGATCAACAAATACTTTGATAATTTTTTCAGGATGAGATTCAGCAACCTCTTCAATATCCATGCCACCCTCACTAGATGCCATGATCACATTTTTTTGTGTGCCGCGATCAGTAACGATACTGAAGTAGTACTCTTTTTTGATATCTGCACCATCTTCGATTAAAAGACGATTTACTTTTTGGCCTTCTGGGCCCGTTTGATGAGTCTTTAATTGCATGCCTAATATTTCAGAAGCATATTTCTTTACTTCATCCATACTCCTGGCTAGCTTTACACCGCCACCTTTACCGCGACCACCCGCATGAATTTGCGCCTTTACAACCCATACTGGGCCACCTAATTTTTCAGCTGCTTTCATTGCTTCCTCAACATTGAATGCAGGAATGCCATTAGGAACAGGCACATTAAATTGGCGTAATAGTTCTTTGCCTTGGTACTCGTGAATTTTCATAATTACTCCGAAACGGTGTCTTTTTTTAGCTAGCGATGAGAATTTATAAAACCAGTTACCTTCTTTTTAGCCCTACTTTTACTGAATAAAACTAAAAATTGGCCAACGGTTTACCCGACTCCATAAGTCTATCATGCTGCAATGCATCAACTGGGAGTTATTGCTCCGTAATTGCCCTAGGCAGATCGACCGGCTACTACCCTAGAAACCACATCAGAACTAAAGCCCTTAGAGGCTAAAAAGCGGTATTGCCTAGCGCGCTCTTTTTGCTCTTGCGCCACTACCCCAAACTTACGTTGCCAAAGCTCTTGCGCCCTTTGAAACTCAGTCTCTTTTAATGACTTCATGAGCTCTGCAGACTGACTGGCATCGACCCCAGCACGCTCTAACTCATCTTGTATTTTTCGTGCGCCAAAACGCTCACTTCTTCTGCGTACTAAAGCCTGCGCAAAGCGCTCATCTGATAGCCATCCCCTTGCCTCAAAATCATCCAAAACCTCCTCAATTTGAGTACTAAGGGGTTTTGCACTGGGCAGACTTTCTCCCTCTGTTATTTCTGGATTACGCGTCAATGCCTTTGCTGCAGATTCTTTGAGCTTTGCCTCTAAACCCTTACGACTGTATTCACGCATCGATAAAAGGCGCAAAGCCCGAGCTTTGAGACTCGGGCTTTGTTTTTTACCTTTTTTTACGTCGAGATCAGATTCCGACATCGAAAAATTATGCTTCCTCTTCTTCGCTCAAGACGTCACTAACAACTGCAGTGCCTGCCTTAACGCCTAACTTCTCACGAATCTTTGCTTCAATATCTTGAGCAATCGCTGGGTTCTCTTTCAGGAAATCGCGCACATTGTCTTTGCCCTGACCAATCCGATCACCGTTGTAGCTATACCAAGACCCTGACTTCTCAACGATATCGGCTTCCACTCCCATATCAATGATTTCACCTTCTCTTGAAATGCCGGCACCATACATAATGTCAAAGATGGCTTCGCGAAATGGTGGGGAGACCTTGTTCTTTACGACCTTCACACGCGTCTCGTTGCCCACTACTTCATCACCCTTCTTGATACTACCAATGCGGCGAATATCTAAACGCATAGAGGCGTAAAACTTTAGAGCATTACCGCCAGTGGTTGTTTCAGGGGAGCCGAACATCACACCAATCTTCATCCGAATCTGGTTAATAAAGATCACGGTTGTATTAGTGCGCTTAATCGCTCCAGTCAATTTACGCAAAGCCTGACTCATCAAGCGAGCCTGCAGGCCAGGTAATGAGTCGCCCATGTCGCCCTCAATCTCCGCCCTTGGTACCAAGGCTGCTACAGAGTCAATGACGATTAAATCAATAGATCCTGAACGGACCAATGCATCAGCAATTTCTAATGCTTGTTCGCCAGTATCTGGTTGTGAAATCAATAAATTGTTTACATCAACACCAAGGCGCGATGCATATTGCACATCGAGTGCATGTTCAGCATCAATAAATGCGCAGGTGCCACCAATCTTTTGCATCTCTGCAATTGCATGCAAAGTCAGTGTTGTTTTACCTGATGACTCTGGGCCATAAATTTCAATCACGCGCCCACGCGCTAAACCGCCAACTCCAAGGGCAATATCTAAACCCAATGAACCACTGGAAACTACTTGAATATCTTGATGAATCTCTGCATCGCCCAATCGCATGATTGAGCCCTTACCAAATTGCTTCTCAATTTGTGCCAAGGCCGCAGTTAAGGCCTTTTGCTTATCCCCACTCATGCCGTCAAATTCTGATGAGGCTGATTTTTTCTTATCATCCAAGGCCATTTTTTAAATCCTTTTCGCTATGTATTGGGCTTTTTCCCGTAGTTTCTGTACTTTTTAACAACTTAGAACTTACTGTATATAAAAACAGTACTATTTGCAAGGAACTTTTTATACCTTATGGTTTATTTTCGATTGAGGTCGTTCTGACACGAGCCCAGTAAAAAAATAAAGGTACTGCAATGCCCCAGATAATCGCTAGCACGATGAGACCGCCAATTTGTCCATTGGGCCCCCATGAAGCCGCACCCATTCTAATTCCAGCTTCATATGATAGTGGGCCTGTAATAGCCCCTAAAGCGGTCCCTAAAATGGGTTTCCCACGCAACCAAGATAGTGAGCCATGAATAGTGCTGGCGAATAAAGCCCATAAGGTCCACATCCAAATTGGCGATACATATTGGCTTGGCCAGGCATCATCAAATACGATCAATCCGGATAAAGAAATAAGTGAGTCAGCGCTCACTCCAAATATAGTAGCCTTTAATAAGAGACTTACCTCGGATGAAGCGTGGTCTGAGCGCCATATATGGATAGCGAGATAAAGCCAGGTAATGATGACCGGCCAAAACACTTGATGATTGGCGGCGCCAATGATGCAGGCAAACCAGCCTAACTGGAAAAGCACAAAGTTCCAAAATTTAGCCATGTTTCATTCTATCTGCAATCTCAAACGCATAGAACTCACAATTTCTGGGCAATAAAAAACCCGCTCCGAAGAGCGGGTTCGTAAAGCCTCGGGCCTGAACCCGAGAATCAATCTGAAAACTTAAGCAGCATTCGTATTGATATCGTCACGCAACGTTGGGTAACGTACGTGGTCGATCAAGTCTTGAATATCCTTACGTGGAGCTGGGGTTACCAAGCTCACGAGAATAATCAATGCGAAACCAACTGGAACACCGAAGATACCAGCCGAAATTGGCTGAATACCGTACCAGAGTTCAACTGGTGAGGTTACGCCGAATACACCACGCAACCAAGGCTGAGTCATCACCATGTAATAGAAGGTCAAGCCTAAGCCACCGACCATACCAATACATGCGCCAGCTTTTGTGGCACGCTTCCAGAAAATACCAAGGGTAAGTGCTGGGAAGAACGCTGCAGCAGCAAACGAGAACGCAGCACCTACCAAGAACAAGATGTCAGCCGGTTTCTGAGCAGCTACATAAGCAGCAGCCAGAGCAACAATTAACAAGAGTGCTTTAGAAATCAAAACACGTTTGCTAGCTGGAGCATTAGGGTTGATCATTTTGTAATAGAGGTCATGCGACAAGGCGTTAGCAATCGTCAGCAATAGTCCGTCAGCTGTTGATAGCGCAGCAGCCAAACCACCCGCTGCCACCATGCCTGAGATCACGTATGGCAAGCCACCGATTTCTGGGGTTGCCAGAACGACGATGTCACCACCAATGCTCATTTCGCCCAATTGAAGGATGCCGTCTTTGTTGACGTCGACAACTGACAACAGAGCTGGGTCAACCTTGTTCCACTGCGCAATCCAGCCCGGCAGTTGATCAAATGGTGTTCCGACCAAGACCGTGAAGATCTCGTACTTAACCAATACTGCCAAAGCAGGAGCGGTGAAGTACAGCAAGAAGATGAAGAACAAGGACCATGTCACAGATTCACGAGCTTGCTTTACCGACGGAGTCGTGTAGAAGCGCATCAGAATGTGTGGCAATGCCGCTGTACCCACCATCAAACAGAAGATCAATGCTAAGAAGTTGCGACGTGAAGTGTCGAAAGCAGCAACTGCCTTTGGATCACCGTTAGGATCACCCGCAAACTGCTGAGCGTGACGTGGCATACCAGCAAGTGGAGCTGAACGTGCATTTGCTCCAGCCTGACCAGCTGTCCAAGCCTTTTTAGCAGCAGCATCATCCTTAGGAACTGCAGCCAATGCTTTTTCAGCAGCAGCAAGATCAGCCGCCGGTGCGTTAGCCGCTTTCAGTTCTGCTACTTTTGCCTCAGCAGCTGCTTTATCAGCAGCCAATGCAGCTGGAATGTCTTTTAATTTTTCACCAAAAGCTTCGGCACGGGCTTTGTAAATTGCACGTACTTCTAACTCTTTTGGATCCTTAATTAATTCCGCTTCCTTAGCAGTCACTTTTTCCAACTGGTATCCATAGATAGCCTGTGGAATTGGTACGTTTGTTTGCTTAACTGACAACCAAACTACTGGAATCATGTAAGCAATGATCAAGATGATGTATTGAGCAACTTGAGTCCAAGTCACCGCACGCATACCACCTAAGAACGAGCAAACCAAAATACCAGCCAAGCCCACGAAAATACCAATTTCAAATGGGATACCAGCTAAACGGGTTGTAATCAAACCAACGCCGTAGATCTGCGCAACCACATAAGTAAAGGAACATAAAATCGCTGCAAAAATACCGATAAAGCGTGGCAGATTACCGTCATAGCGTGCGCCCAAGAAGTCTGGGATCGTGAACTGACCAAACTTACGCAAGTAAGGAGCCAAGAACAATGCAACTAAACAGTAACCACCTGTCCAACCCATAATGAAGGCTAAACCGCCGTAACCTGTTAAGTACAAAGTACCAGCCATACCGATAAACGACGCAGCCGACATCCAGTCAGCACCCGTTGCCATACCGTTATAAACGGCTGGTACGCGACGTCCGGCTACATAGTATTCCGCAGCATCATTGGTTCGACTCATTACGCCAATACCAGCGTAGAGCAAAACCGTTGCGCCCAAGAATACGTAACCGATCATGGCACGACTGAGACCCATTTGCTCAGCAACCGCCAACACCGCAACGAACGCTAGAAAGCCTCCGGTATACCAGGTGTAAATCTTATTTAAACCTTTTTTAAAGTCGGCATTACTTCCGCCGCCGCCAAATACACTTCCATCACCACTAGGTGTCATTCCGGCCATGATTAGTCTTCCTCCACTTCAGCGCAACCATACTCTTTATCAAGATTGTTCATGTAATGCGCGTAGTAGGCAATGATCAGAACATAAACTACTAATGCGCCCTGTGCACCGACCCAAAAACTAAATGGCCAACCGAAAAATTCAAAGTTCAGTTCGCGCGCATTAAAACCGACAACAAAGGTCACGACAAACCAGATGAACAACAGCAGAGCTGTCATCCGCAGGTTTTTCTGCCAATATTGCTTATGCGATTCTGTTAATTGCATAACAGTTTCTCCTTAAGTTAAAAAAATACTTCTACAACATCACCAACTACACAAAAGCACTAGACAGCTAAACCGGTTTCCCGCTCAAGCTGCTTAGCAAATTTAGGTTCAAAACCTTTTAAATGAAGAATGATTTTGCTTGTCTCATCAGGCTGATTGCGCTCGAAATAAACCCGCGCAAGCTGATACCAGGCATAAGGACTCATAGGCTGCAGTTGCGTATTTTTCTTGAGGGCTTTAATCGCCTCGTCAAAACGCTGCAATTGAATGAGGGCTAAACCAAGACCGTACCAAGCCTGATCTAGCTTTTCGTTGAGTTTGATGGCTTGCCGAAAGCTGTGTTCAGCATCTTGTACCTGACCCACCTCTTCTTGCAAAAACCCTAAGTTGTACCAAATTTCTGCTGTGGCATTGGGTGATGCTACAAGTCGCTTGTAATCCGCAATTGCGCCGTCTTTATCACCCATCTCCGTTTTCATAAAAGCGAGGCTGCCAATGACATAGTCATCATTTGGAAACTGCTTGAGCATTTCCTCAAACACTTCCATTGCTTGCTCTTTCATGCCAAGCACAATCAATGCACTGGCGCGCCATTTCAACAGATGCCAAGCGAAGGTGCGTTTATTTACTGACATGCTGCGATTCCAATCGAGAGGCAATATTCAATCTTGGCCAGGGTCACAGCTATATATAGGATGCCAACAATACAAAATGCTACAAATGGGATTTGGCTATCGACAATTTGTTTTGGGGAAATAAAGCGTGCAAGCAAGGTCCATGGCTTGTTCACCATGCAGATCAATTGATAGAACAAATTATTATCTTTACCTTGCCCAGCTAATAGAAATAGCAAGCCTTGACCAGCCAGGCCAAGACCACCTATATATAAAAGCAATTGAGCAATGTTTAAAAATAAAAGCACCAAAATCCCCTGAAATTACTTTCGTAATATTAATGCGTATTATCTAGCTTTAACGGGCTTGCTATATGGGTGCTTTCCCGTATAAAAGCACAAAGAATCAAGCTTATAGGGCGCTTTTTTAACGTGGTATCCAGCCGGCTTGACGAGCAATACTCCGAAGACTTGCCCATGAGTTAGCCTCTTTAGTGAGATAAGGCCATAGGCGCATCAAAAGCTCTGCTGTCGCAAAGGTATCGGCAGCAGCCTGGTGACGAACTGCACACTCGATCCCAAAATATTTCAACCAGTCATCAAGTGCTCTCAGACTAGGGTTTACCCCAGTAATTTTCGCTAGAGGCTCGATGTCTAACCATTCATTTTGCAAGGGCTTTAGTTCAAATAAAGAATAGGCTCGGCGGATCATTGCCTCATCGAAAGGAGCATGAAATGCCAATAAGGGACTATCACCTACCCACTGCCGAAACTCCTCTAAAACTTCAATTGGCGGCCTACCTTCCGATTGGGCTTGCGCGCCGATATGGTGAATCAAGATATTGTCTTTATTGCTCGGTAAATCTTGCTTGAGAACCGCTTCGTAACTATCGCCAATGAGGATGGATACACGCTTAAAGTCTGGACTGACTTCCAGCGCAACCGCGGCAATGGCAAGTAGCTGATCTGAATAGGGATTAAGTCCACTAGTCTCGACATCAAGGACAATCCAGCGCCGCGACTCTGGTTTAGCCCTCTGAAAGAGGCGAGCCAGACCATCAAATAAGGGGAGGTCCCTTAAATTAGCCAGCATAGTCTAGCTGCAAGTGCTGCTGCAATGAACGCACCTTTAATAAGGACTCTTTCAAAATGCTACGGTCTACGGTATTGAGTTTTTCAATATCAATCACATTCGGATTGCTATTGATTCTGTCCTCGCCGATCTGAACCGCTAAGCGTAATGTTTGTAAAAACTCGAAGGCGGTAATCCAGGCAGCACTTTCTGACTCGGGCACATTTAAAGCGCGACCCACTGCGGCAAGACGCTCGCGAGTATTTACCACCTCAATGCCGTGTGCTAGAGAATAGATACGTGCGACATCGACCATGATTGCTGTTCCTTGTAATTTCAAATCAATGGTTTTTTGACCATCAAGCTCAGTAGTCTCAATTGCGCCAAACCAATTGAGTGGTACGCGGGTATTCAGGGAGTTATCAGCCAATAACTTAATAAACCGCGGAGTGGCGACAGCGTTGATGCGCACATACTCTTTAAGCGGTGTCAATAAATCTGCATTGCCTGCAAGCGCACGAAGATCAAAGAAGATGCTAGCGTTGAGTAAATCTTTAGGGTTGCCTTGTTCGATCCAACGAGCAAAGCGAGTGAGCCATTCTTGTTGAGAAAGGCAAAGTTCTGGATTGCTTGCCATGATGTTGCCCTTGCAAAGTGGATAACCACACTCATCCAGAGCCCGATTAACCTCTAGTGCAAAACGCAGATACACCGCGCGCTGACTCTCGGGCTCGGTATCTGAGAAGACCAATGCATTATCTTGATCTGTTGCAATAGTTTGTTCACTGCGACCTTCCGAGCCCAGAGCAATCCAAGCAAACTGAGTCATGTTCAACTGATGTTTAGCAGCATATATCTCAATTAGCCGTTGCGTAAGAACATCATTTAAGTGGCTAATCAGGGTGGTGAGCTGGCGTGCTTGCACGCCCTGCCCCAATAGGTTGCGAGCAAATTTACGAATATCTTCTGCGCATTTCTTGAGGTGAACGAGCTCATCTGTCCCCCGAATAGCAGTACTAATATTACTCAGGGAGAGGCGCTGCAAAGAAAACAAGTCACGCTCTGAAATAATGCCAACTAACTTGCCTTGATCCAAAATGGGTAAGTGGCGAATATTAAACCGCGACATGAATAAGCCTGCCATTTCAGCAGTGTCATCTACAGTTAAGGTTTTGACACCCGTCGACATCACTTCAGAGATGGGCGTATTCAAATCTAAATTGCTTAAGGTGACGCGCGCAAGTACATCGTAACGCGTCAAAATTCCTAAAATAGTATTCTGATCTTTGACTACTAAGATTGATCCCACTTTTTTTTCATGAATCAGGGTTAAGGCTTCACGCAATGATGTATCTGGGCTCGTAGTCAGTGGTTTTTTCAGAGCCAAATCACCCAGCCTACTTTCCAAAGATTGCTCGGCAAGCGCCTGGGATGCAAATGAATTACGTAATGCAATACGTGATTCTTGCAGCAATCCCCAAACACGATTGTTCAAAAATTCACTAAAGGGTTTTGATTGAGCTGCCAACTGCCGCATAGCATCGACTGGGAGCAATAAACAAAAGCAGTCATCTACTGCACTGTAGATAGTCGAGACTGGTCGATTCGCAAACGCAGAACCAATTGAAAATAAACTGCCAGCATCTAATAAAAAAGCGGACTCTTCAATTCCCGGAATATCCCGTCGACCCGATACACGACCCTGCCTAATGAGATAGAGATATTGCGGAGCGCCATCTGCTGGCGACAAAATGACTTCTTTGGGCGCAAAGTAAGCCTCACTTGATGCGGTAAGAAAAAAATCAACATCTTGCTGAGCCATTTTAGAAAAAGGCAGACTTTGCATCACCTGTTGCCGCAAGTTTTGTACGAGGCTATATGAAGCAGGAAGTGAAGTGTTACTGTGCATCGAACTATCCAGTTGATCTTATGACTACTAATGGAGTTGCTACCTTTCACAGTAGCATATTCACAAAACAGATCAAGTTTGAGAGATTTTCGTAGTGTCGTTCTAGGCCCATGACAGTAAATGGCCATGGCTTGTGAAGGAAACCCGTTTTTGGAAAAACGGCCTAGGGAACCCTAAGCAATGAGTGCTTGCAAATCCATGATTTATAAGCACTTTAGAAAAATGGTGGCGAATCAGGGATTTGAACCCCGGACCTGCGGATTATGATTCCGTCGCTCTAACCAGCTGAGCTAATTCGCCGAAGTTGGGATTTTAGCTTATTTGGCTAAGTCAATCAATTTTATTTGGCGTGTGAAAAGAGCTTTTTATAGACCTCTTTCACAAAAATCCAAAGGGCCGGCAAACCCGGAATCACAATCATCGCAAGGGCTACCAGGGAAAAATTGCTTTTTACCCATGGATGATCGCCAATCAGGAAACCCAGACTTGTCAGGCTACAAACCCAAAGAATGCCGCCAGCAATGTTGTAGAACACAAAGACTGAGTAGCGCATGTGCGCTACGCCAGCGACAAAAGGGGCAAAAGTTCGGATAAAAGGCATAAAGCGCCCTAGAACAATCGTAATTGGTCCGTATTTCTCATAAAAAGCATGCGCTTTATCAAACGCATTTCGATTAAACCAGCGCGAGTTTTCCCAAGAAAATACCCGATTCCCAATCTTTCGACCAATCGAATAATTCAGGGCATCCCCCATAACAGCAGCGGCGGTAAGCAAAGCCATCAGCGCCATTAAATCCAAACCACCCACTGCGGCAATAGCCCCAGCAACAAACAATAATGAATCACCAGGTAAAAATGGCATGACAACTAAGCCAGTTTCCACAAAAATAATTGCGAACAAGAGAGCGTAAATCCAAACACCCCACTGGTTGGCGACTAAAGCGAGATTTTTATCGAGATGCAGGAATAAATCGATGAGGTAAGAAAAGTCCAAATGGGCTCCAGAATGTTTGAAAAATGCAATACCAATAAAGCCTAAGGCACCTTAGCTAGCTATATTCTAATGAAGGTAGTCTACAGCCAGCTTTTAGACAATGCTCCTCGGCTATTTGATCTGAAAAGTGCTCACCCCTTCATCGCGGTTGTAGCGAACATAAACCTCAATTTTTTTTGCTAGAAACAGTTTTTTAAGTATTTCATCCTTATTTTCAAAAATAATCGCAGTTTGCTCAGGGTATCGGGAAAACGGATCGCTCATCACCTCAATGGCTTGGCCATCCACTTTAATCAAACGGATTGTGCGCTTATGTAAGCGATCTGCCTGAATAAAGATGAGCCGCTTAATGTATTTATCCAGCACGAGCTTTTGACCCTGTTCATTGGTCTTATAGTAGTAAACGAGCTCCTCTTTACCGTTTTTAGTTAGGTCACGCTCTTCATCCCACTTGGCTAGAGCGGGCTGACTCATAAAAATACTGAGAATAGTAAAGGTGAAGATCCTATACAGTTGCATCATTGGCTTTCTTCATTGGATTATTTCATCTTATCAGTCATTTCATATGCGACTTTTATCTATTTCTCTTGGCAAAGCAGGCCCCTTATTCGGCTTAAACCATCCCGATTACAAGAGCGTAGCCTCTGCCATTCATAAAAAATCAATCAGCAACCTTACACAAGCAGTTTCGGTAGAAATCAAGCGCTTAGGCGTTGTTGGCGATGAGCAAGCAGATTTATCAGTTCATGGTGGTCTTGAAAAAGCAATTTATGTTTATCCCATAGAACACTATGCATTTTGGAATGAACTATTGACTAGAGAAACGAAACAAACCGTAGATCTCCCGTTTGGCGCCATGGGCGAAAACTTCACCATCGAAGGCCTACTCGAGGACGAAGTATTTGTTGGGGATAAGATGGCCATTGGCGATCTTGAATTTACTGTCGTTAAGTTCAGAGAACCTTGCTTTAAGTTCAATGCAAAGATGAAATACAAAGGGGCCGCTAAAGCCATGCTCCAGTCTGGCAAGAGTGGTTGGTACTTACGAGTCAATCAACCCGGCATGTTGGCAGCTGGTGCCCCAATCCAGATTACCGCAGGACAAAGAATGACATCTATTGCCAGTCAAAGCAAAGCGCTCTTTCAGCGTGGCAATCCACAGGACCTTTGGGATTAATTCGAGCAATAAAAACCAAAACACTTAGTCTTGTGCGTAAATATCCACGTCTTTGGTTTCTTTAACAAACAGAACGCCGATGACCAATGTTATCGCTGCAATGGTGATGGGATACCAAAGGCCATGATAAATATTCCCATTTTGAGCCACCAAGGCAAATGAGATCGTTGGCAATAATCCACCAAACCAACCATTCCCAATATGGTACGGCAATGACATAGATGTATAGCGAATGCGCGTGGGGAACATTTCTACCAACATTGCAGCGATAGGCCCATAAACCATCGTAACCAAAATGACCAAGTACACCAGCAATAACAATACTGGGATGTATCTAATGTCTGCAGGATTGGCCTTCTCTGGATAGCCAGCATCATTTAAAGCGTTGCGAATCGCACTCCTAAATTCGAGATCCTTTTCTTTGACCTCTTCTACAGTCATACCTTTCGCCGAATAAGCAGGAATTTCAATATCACCAATTTTGACAATCGCAGTTTGTCCCGCTGCACCAGCAATCGTGGCATAGCTTGCTGAGTTTGAAGCCATCACTTGTTTTGCAATGTCACATGAGCTTGTGAACTTTGCTGTACCTGTTGGGTTGAACTGGAAAGTGCATTCGCGCACATCAGCAGTAATAGTTGCTGGTGCAGTTGCCATGGCTTTTTCTAATGCTGGGTTTGCAAAATGCGTTAGCGCATTAAATACAGACACTGGTGTGCTGGGAATATAGGTCACTACAGCCAATAAGAGACCGCCCATAATAATGACCTTACGCCCAATCTTGTCCGACAAGAATCCAAAAAAGAGAAAGAATGGGGTGCCAATGACTAAGGCTGCAGCGATCAATAAATTTGCCGTCATGGCATCTACTTTGAGCACCTGGGTTAGGTAGAACAGAGCATAAAACTGGCCTGTATACCAAACCACAGCTTGACCAGCAACTAAACCAAACAATGCTAAGAGGACAATTTTTAAGTTTTTCCACTGCGCAAATGATTCAGTCAAAGGGGCTTTAGATAGCTTGCCTTCCGCTTTCATTTTTCTGAAAGCAGGCGATTCATTCATGGATAAACGGATCCAAACCGATATGCCCAACAATGCAATCGATAGAACGAATGGGATGCGCCATCCCCACACTTCAAAATCAGGTCCAGTGAGTTCGCGACTTACCAAAATCACTAGCAAGGATAAAAATAAACCCAAGGTTGCCGTTGTCTGAATCCATGATGTATATGCCCCACGACGACCATGTGGCGCGTGCTCTGCGACATATGTTGCAGCGCCGCCATACTCACCACCCAAAGCTAAGCCCTGCAACATCCGCAATGCAATTAAGATCACTGGAGCAGCAACTCCAATCGCATCGTAATTAGGCAAGATTCCAACAATAAAAGTGGAAACACCCATCAATAAAATGGTTACCAGGAAGGTGTACTTACGACCAATGAGATCCCCGAGTCGACCAAATACCAATGCGCCGAATGGTCGCACGATAAAGCCAGCCGCAAAAGCAAGCAGGGCAAAAATAAATGCAGAGCCTGTGTCTAGCCCTGAAAAAAACTGCTTGGCAATAATGGCTGCTAAAGAGCCATAAAGATAAAAATCGTACCACTCGAAAACTGTGCCCAAGGATGAAGCAAAAATAACTTTACGCTCTTCGGCGGTCATGGGAGCGACCTTGGTTGATCGTGACATCTACAAAAATTCCTAATGTATCTATAAAAGTAAGGGCAGATTATCCTTGGAAAAATATCGAAGAGCTACATTAGTTAGGGTTATTCCCCATCAAGTTAGAAAAAATGGAGGCAAAAAAAAGAGAGGGCCCTAGCCCCCTCTTTTTATTCTTCATCAACCCCATTACCAACCAATTACTTTAGGCAACCAAAGTGAAATTTGTGGGTAATAGAACACAAGGAACAATGCCACGCCCTGCATAAACAAAAAGGGAATAACACCAATATACAAATCCCTAATTTTTACTTCCGGTGGTGCAACTCCTTTGAGATAGAAGAGTGCCCAACCAAATGGTGGCGTTAAGAACGATGATTGCAAACACACCGTAATCATCATTGCAATCCAGACAGGATCGGCACCTTGCGCCAATAGTACAGGCAAGAATAATGGCACAGCGATATAGCTAATTTCAATCCACTCAATAAAAAATCCGAGAACAAAAATGAGTAAAAGCATGAACCAAATATCGCTATTAAGACCGCCGGGTATCACCTCAAACATGCCTGAGATTAATTCTTCGCCATTAAGCCCTCTAAAAGATAATGCAAAGACTTGCGCGCAAATCAAAATAAACATCATTAAGGCGCTAATCTTTGTAGTGTCTATCGCAACCTGTTTTAAGATGCTCCATTTAAAGCGTCCAGATAAAAAGGTCACCAAAACGGATCCAACTGCGCCCATAGCAGCCGCCTCAGTTGGCGCAGCAACACCACCAACAATAGAGCCTAATACTGCAACTACCAGCATGATGGGTGGAACTACTACTTTCCAAAAACGAATCCAGAGCTCTTTACCAGAAACGCTACTTCTTTCCTCTTTTGGAATAGGCGGCATTAAATCGGGCTTGAGCCAACCTAAAATCAGAATAAACACAATATAGACCACTACCAGAATCATTCCTGGACCAACTGCAGCAGCAAATAAAGTGCCGACAGATAACTGCATGATGTCGGAAAGCAAAATCAAAATTAGGCTTGGTGGAATAATTTGCCCTAAAGTACCGGAGGCGCAAATCGCACCGCAAGCAATACTCTTGTTATAACCACGCCGAATTAAGGTTGGAAGGGTCAGTAAGCCTAATGTAATAACTGTAGCGCCCACAATACCGGTGGTAGCACCCATTAAAGCACCGAACAAAATAATACCGACTGCCATACCCCCCTTAACACCACCAGCAATATGTCCGATCACGTCAAGCAAGTCATCGGCTAGTCGGGACTTTTCCAGCATGATCCCCATAAAGATAAACAAGGGAATTGCAAGCCATTGATAGCCCGCCACAATTCCAAAAACCCTGGCCGGCAATAAGTTAAACAAAGAAGTACCGAATCCTAAAAAGCCGAATACGAATCCAACAGTCGCCAAGGTAACGGCAACAGGTACACCAATCATCAGCAAGATGAAAAAGCCAATGAGCATCAGGATAGCCATCACGTGCATATCAAACATGCTGACCTCCTTGTGTGTTGTGACCATTCAGAATGACACGACATAACTCGCCAACACCTTGTAAGGCAAGTAAGGTAAATCCGATAGGAATTAAACCTTTCACAATCCAGCGATAGGGAATACCTCCTGGATCAGGCGACATTTCGCCAATTGAGAAAGCCTGCGCAACATATGCAATGGATAAATAAATAAATAGCAGCGCCACAATGATTGTGAGTACCGCAGAAAGGATATCTACCCGATATTTTGTTTTGGGAGAGTAGTTTGCGTAGAACAAGTCAACGCGCACATTATCACCACGCAGTAAGGCATAACTCATGCCAAACAAAATTAATGCCGCCAAAAGATGCCACTCCAACTCTTGCGCCCATACTGAGCCGACACTCATGGTGTAGCGTAAAAAAACGTTGACTGCAATTAATCCCACAATGGCCAAGGCCACGTAAGACGTGGCCTTGCCAGTGAAATCAATTAAGCCTTCGATACGCAATGCGATTTTTAATAACACAGGATGCACTGATATTCCTAACTTAAATGATGAGAACGAAAATTAACCGCGAACTTTGCTGTGGTAAGTTGCCTCGCTATAAGAAGCCCAAGAGTCATAGTTCTTCTTAAACGCAAAATATGAATCGTGCACTTTCTTGGTCATTGGATCAGCAGCGGCAGCTTCATCCAAAATCTTCTTCGTTTCAGTTCGCATTGCTGCTACCACTGGATCTGGTAATTGAAGCGCAGTAACGCCCTGCTTCTCAACCAAGTCTTTCATTGCCTCAGCATTATTGCGTTGACACCATGCCTCACCGATCACATTGCAGGCAGCTGATGCATTTTGCACAACTGCTTGTAAATCTTTCGGCAATTTCTCCCAAGCAGCTTTGTTAATTAATAACTCAGAAGTTGTTGCGGGCTCATGCCAGCCTGTGGTGTAGTAGTACTTCGCTGCTTTTTGCAAACCGAGGCGACGATCCTGGAATGGGCCAACAAACTCAGCCGCATCAATAACGCCACGCTCTAGCGCAGGGAAGATCTCGCCACCTGGCAGCACTTTTACATCTACACCCAACTTGGCGTAGACCTTACCTGCAAGTCCAGGGATACGCATTTTCAGACCTTTCAGATCTGCAACAGTATTGATTTTCTTTTTAAACCAACCAGTCATCTGTACACCAGTATTGCCACAAGGCATAGCCACCATGCCAAATGGGGCATAGGTTTCATTCCAAAGATCGATGCCACCACCGTCGTATAACCAGCCATTCATACCCTGGAAATTCAGACCAAATGGCACTGCAGTGAAATACTGAGCTGCAAAAGTTTTACCAGTCCAGAAATAGCTATTGGCATGGTTCATTTCAACCGTACCAGAACGCACCGCATCAAAACCTTCGAATGCAGGAATCAACTCACCTGCTCCAAATACTTGAATCTTCAAGCGGCCATTGGACATCTCGCCAATGCGCTTTGCTAGATCAGTTGCACTGCCTGGACCTTCCATGTAGAAAGGGGCGCCCTTTGGATAGGCACTAGTCATCTTCCAATTAAAAGTTTGCTGAGATTGGGCTTTTACAATTGCGGGTGCAGCCAGGGCAGCACCTGCGACACCGGCGCCAATACTGGTACTGAGAAATTTACGGCGATTTGATTCCATAGTTGACTCCTCCTGAAAAAATACTAACTACACACATATGGTTAAAACTTGATGTTCATCAAGTTTTCCGAAATGACTTGTAAGCATTGCAATGCAACAAGCGATGTTTTTCCTACTGAACCAATGTAGAGCATTATTTGTAAGCTCAGATCGGTACATTCCCTAATGCAGTGCATAAAGAGCACTTTTTTTGGGATGATTTAATTTCATGCTTCAATTTGGTGTCTATAGCAATCTAAACTAGCCTTACTAAATTCAGAACTCATCACCGCAAGAGGAGAGATACAAATAATGCAACAAAAATGGGGTATTCGAGGAATGGCGGTAGCGCCACACTCATTAGCATCAGAATCTGCACTCGCAGTTCTGCGTGAAGGCGGCAATGCACTCGAGGCGATGGTTGCAGCAGCAGCAACTATTGCAGTTGTGTACCCTCATATGAACTCTATTGGCGGTGACTCTTTTTGGGTCATTCACTCTCCTGGTAAAGCCATGGGTGGCATTGATGCTTGCGGTGCGGCAGCAGGCCTAGCGACCAAAAGTTGGTACGCTGAACGTGGCATCACAAAAGCTATTCCATTTCGGGGAGCTGTTGCTGCCAATACAGTTGCCGGGACCATTTCAGGATGGGGCGCTGCGCACAAACTTTCTAAGCAAGGTCTAGGTGGCAAGCTACCACTATCTCGCCTTCTAGCTGATGCGATTTACTATGCGCAAGCAGGTGTACCAGTTACTCACAGTCAATCTAGCCTTACCGCCAAAAAGCGTGAGGAATTAAAAGATATTCCTGGGTTTGCACAAACATTTCTGGTTGATGGGCAAGCGCCACAGACTGGCAGCATCTTTAAACAAGAGCGTCTTGCCAAAACTCTGCGCCAAATTGCTCGTAAGGGAACTGAGGACTATTACCGTGGGGAATTAGCAGGGCTATTGGCAGAAGAACTGGCCGAACTGGGTAGTCCACTCAGATTGAGTGACCTCCAACGTCATCAAGCAAAGTTGATTGATCCACTTGAACTAAAACATAGCATGGGTAGCGTCTACAACATGACGCCACCAACTCAAGGTGTAGTGTCACTGATGATCCTTGGAATTTTGGATCAACTTAATCTCAAGCGCTTTAAGGTAGATAGCGCAGAATATGTGCACCACTGTGTTGAAGCAACCAAACAAGCCTTTAAGGTAAGAGATCAACACGTTACCGACCCTGCGTACATGACTAAACATGCGCAATCTTTTTTGGCACCAGCTTTCTTAAAGAAGCTGGCTAAAAATATTGATCCTGAAAAAGCATTGCCTTGGGGTCAAGGTAAGGGGCCAGCCGATACGATTTGGATGGGCGTAGTGGATGGTGATGGGAATTGTGTTTCCTTTATTCAGAGTATTTATCATGAATTTGGCGCTGGAATTGTCCTGCCGAAATCTGGTGTTAATTGGCAAAATCGCGGTTGTAGCTTCTCCCTCGATCCAAAAACACTGAATCACCTCGAGCCATATCGAAAACCCTTCCATACATTAAATCCAGCCATGGCTTTATTTAAAGATGGTCGTTCGATGGTGTATGGCACGATGGGTGGCGATGGTCAACCGCAAACCCAATGTGCAGTATTCACGCGCACCGCTATTTATGGCTTAGATCCCCAAGATGCAATTAGTCGTCCACGTTGGCTATTAGGACGAACATGGGGACAAACAAGTGATAGCTTGAAACTGGAATCGCGCTTTAATCCTTGGGTTGCCAAAGAATTACATGCCCTAGGTCATGAGATCGAGATGCTTGATGCCTTTGATGAAACCGTAGGCCACGCTGGTTGCATTATTCGAGAACCCTCTGGGACTTTGCGTGGCGGCTGGGACCCACGGAGTGATGGAGCAGTTAGCGCGTTTTAGTAATAAATAATTTGGGTACGCGCAGGTCCCAGCAAATGGCGGCAGCGCGTATCCCAAAGATGACCAGCATACAGATGATAGATCCTTCAAATGTATATTGCGGTAAGAAATTCAAGATCAGGACATATAAAAAACAACCCAGCGTTACTGGAATGGCATATAACTCATGCGACATGAGTAATGTTTTTCTACCAGCCAAAATATCGCGCAAGAGGCCACCACCGATTGCCGTAACGACTCCCAGAATGACTGGGGCGACTGGCAAACCAAAATCCAAATTCCAAGCCTTATCAACCCCTTGTATTCCAAAGAGTGCAGCACCAAGCGCATCGATATATAACATCCAACGGTAAATCTGTGGCTGAGTAAAAAAAGATTCGGCCACAAATGTCACGATGCATGCCACTAAAGCAACCCAAATATAAATTTGTGCAGTTGCCCAGAATGCAGGCACTTCTAAAATGATGTCTCTTAAAGTTCCACCGCCAATTGCAGTAATCACTCCGAGGACCATGACTCCAAATAGATCAACTCCACGATCGGCAATTGCTAAAACACCCGTGACGGCAAAAGCTATGGTGGCGATGATGCCAATCCAGAAATTAATTTCATTCATACCTTGCAGTCTAAATCACTGTGTACGGACAATCAACGAAGTCCTCAATATACTAAGGGGAACTATTTCGAGGAATGACTCATGAAAATTCAGCTTTATAGCTTTTGGAGAAGTTCGGCGGCCTTTCGAGCACGAATTGCGCTCAATTTAAAAGGCATCGACTATGAAATTATTCCCTTACATCTCTTGAAAAATGGCGGTGAACAAACTACGGCTGAGTATGCAAAGCAAAATCCCAACAGATTAATACCGCTTTATGTAGATGGAAAAAATAGTATCCATCAGTCATTGGCCATCATCGAATACCTAGAGGAAACTCATCCTGAGCCCGCACTTCTGCCAAAGAGTACCATTGACAGAGCCTGGGTTCGCTCTTTGGCTATGGACATAGCAGCCGATGTACATCCAATTGGCAACTTAAGAGTATTGCGCTATCTCATGAAAAATTTAGGCGTCAGTACACAAGCAAAAGAAACTTGGAACCAACACTGGATGAATCTTGGCTTGACAAGCCTGGAGATGCAATTGAGCAAAGACCCTAGAGTAGGTCGATTTGCAATAGGCGAGCAAATTAGCCTCATAGAGATTTGTTTAGTGCCGCAAATATTTAATGCACTAAGTGCCAACATGGACACCACGGCCTACCCCACGCTGATGAGAATCTTTGAAGAATGCATGACTCTTCCCGCCTTCATGAATGCCTCTTGGGAAAAGCAAATGGATGCAGAAGGACTAAATCCCTCTATTCCACCAAAGAATTAATGAGAGCGTCAGTAATGATCCAACAGTAGTAACAAGCACTACCCGGGAAATTACTCTGCCATCTGCCATATAGTACTGGGCAAGCATGTATGGCCCTGTACCAGTTGGCATTGCGGCCAAGATCACTGCGGCATTGACCCATAAGGTAGGCAGATTCAGAAGAGGGCCGGCAATCAACCAGGCAATGACTGGTTGAATAATCAGCTTGCCAAAACTAATGCCCCACACCTTACTCGAAGCATTTTCATCTTTACGAATCAGAAACAATCCGATGGATACTAGTGCGCAAGGTGTTGCTGCTGCAGCCAAAAATGAAATCACCTGCGCCAAGGGGTCATATATCACTAAGCCAGACGCAGACCATACCAAGCCTAAGACAGGTGAAACTAAGAGCGGATTGGATGCTAAGGATTTCAGTACACTCCAAATAATTTCATGCGTCTTTTTATGCGACAACATATCAATCTCAATCAGAATCGTCGCAAGTGCAAAGAGGATAAACACGAGAAAAGTAGCAATGATGGCAGGTGCCAAACCATCTTGCCCGAGGGCTAGTAGACATAAAGGAATACCCATGTAACCGGTATTCGAGTATGAGGCACTCAGACCGGCAAAGCTTGCTGCCGCTAAGTCACGTCCTTGATACCAGTAGAAGATCAGCACTAAAAAAAAGACCACTAAGGCGCTGATTAAAAAGGCAGCAATAAAGCCAGGTTGCCAGAGTGTTTCCCAGCCACTATTGGCTGCAAAGTTAAAAAGTTGAGCAGGTAGCGCAAGCCAAATAACAAATCGATTGAGCTCGACAGATGCATTGGCGCCTAACTTACCACTTTTGCCACTTAAGTAACCTAATAAGATTAAGGCAAATACCGGTAAGAGGACATTAAAGACGTAGATCACGGGATCAGTTTTAATTACGCAATCTTGCGCAGCAGGGTTTGATAACGCAGAGCATTTTGAACGTATCGTCCTGCAATACTGTTGATACCCTCTATTTGATCTGCCGTGAGCATCTTGACGACTTTTGCGGGCGTACCCAGAATCATGGAGCCATCCGGAAATTCTTTTCCTTCCGTAATTAAAGCGCCGGCACCAACCAGACAGTTTTTACCAATTTTGGCGCCGTTCAAAATAACCGCTCCAATGCCAATTAAACTGCCGTCACCAATTTGGCAACCATGGAGCATCACTTTGTGACCGACAGTAACGTGCTTACCAATCACTAGCGGGTAGCCTGGGTCAGTATGTAAGACAGAGGCATCTTGCACATTACTGCCCTCGCCAATTTGAATGTGATCATTGTCCCCACGAACGACCACTTGAGGCCAGATACTCGCATTTTGTTGGAGCTCAACCATGCCGATCACTTCAGCACTTTCGGCAACCCATGCCCCGGCAGCCAACTGCGGGGACTTTCCATCTAGTTCAAATATAGCCATGACTCATTATAGGTAATGGCTATATTTAATGAAAACTACCAGTTAGGCTCGCGGTCTGGAGTGGCTGAAATCCGGTGAATACTCAAATCCGCACCGTCATACTCCTCTTCATGCGACATTCGGATACCCAAAAATACTTTTAGCAGGCCATAAACCACAATGCCGCCAATTAAAGCAATTCCGACGCCTAGGAGGCTACCAATGAACTGCCCCAGGAATGTAACGCCACCCATTCCACCAAATGCTTTGGTGCCAAAAATACCGGCAGCCAAACCACCCCATAAGCCACATAAGCCATGAAGTGGCCAAACACCCAATACATCGTCAATCTTCCAGCGGTTTTGGACCAAGGTAAACATATAAACAAATAGACCGCCAGCAATTAAGCCAACAACTAATGCGCCCAAGGGATGCATTAAATCTGAGCCTGCGCAGACAGCCACTAAACCAGCCAGTGGGCCGTTATAGGTAAAGCCAGGATCATTACGACCAATAACCCATGCTGCCAATGTACCGCCAACCATAGCCATTAAAGAATTCATGGCCACCAAACCACTCACCTTATCAATCGTTTGGGCGCTCATGACGTTAAAACCAAACCAACCTACCGCCAAAATCCAGGCTCCTAAAGCTAAGAAAGGAATACTGGATGGTGGATGGGCAGCGATATGACCCTCTTTGGTATAGCGACCACGACGAGCACCCAGCAAAATAATGGCTGGTAATGCAATCCATCCGCCCACTGCATGAACAACGATGGAGCCCGCAAAATCATGAAACTCTTCGCCAGTCAGCTCCTTAATCCAGGCCTGAATACCGTAGTGTTGATTCCAAGCAATACCCTCAAAGAATGGATAAACGAAGCCTACTAAAATAAAAGTAGCAATCAGTTGCGGATTAAATTTGGCGCGCTCTGCAATACCGCCAGAAATAATGGCTGGAATAGCAGCAGCAAAAGTAAGCAAGAAGAAAAATTTGACTAGCTCAAAGCCATTTTTCTGGGCCAGTAATTCTGCGCCGGAGAAAAAGTTCACGCCGTAAGCAATGCTGTAGCCAATAAAGAAATAAGCGATTGTTGATACCGCAAAGTCAACCAGAATTTTGACTAGCGCATTGACCTGGTTTTTTTTACGAACCGTGCCCAGCTCCAAAAAAGCAAACCCGGCATGCATCGCTAAAACCATTATGGCGCCTAGCAATATAAATAGGACATCACTACCTGATTTCAAGACTTCCATTGAAGAACTCCCCTGATATTTTGTGCATCATTATGGGGAATAAAGAGGATCCATTTTTCCGCCATTGCACTTATTTAGTGCATTTTTTGGCCTTCGATATGGTTTATGATCAAAAGATATACACCCGAGGGAGAACCCATGAAAAAAGTTTTATCAATTTTGGCTATTTTGGCCGCATTTTCTGGCTTGGCACAGGCGCAAGAAAAAATACCTGTCTTAAGTACTCAAGAGCTGTCAAAGGTCTGCAAATTACCTGCTAGCCCAGAATCCCGTAGCTTTTGCATTGGTTACACCACGGCCATTTATGACACTTACTTAGCAACACGTCACCCACAACGAGCCAAGCCTTACATCTGCGTTAAACAACCTGCTCCAGCACGTGATGAAGTGATTGGAGAGTTCGTAAAATTTGCCGATGCCAATCAGCAGACTGCAGATAAGCCTGCAGCGGGCGTTTTCCTCGGATTCTTGGCCGCACGCTTTCCCTGCGCCAGAAAATAATTCAGACCATTTAGGTAATTCAATCTATAAAAAGGACCCGTTGATATGAAAAAAATTATCGCGATTACTGCAGCATCTTTAGCCATCGTTGGTTGCTCCAACATGAGCAATACTGAACAGCGCACTTTGTCAGGCGCCTCTATTGGCGCTGCTGCTGGTGCAGTTGGTACAGCTATTTTCCACGGTAACCCAATCTGGGGTGCCGTTGGTGGCGCAGCAGTTGGTGCAGCCTCTGGATATGTTTACGATGCATACAAAAAAGAGCAGGCCTCTGAGTACAACTCTGGCTATAACGCTGGCAAAAATAATCAGCCAGCCAAGGCACCAAACTAATTTCTTGGCGTCATTGGTGGCCTGTTTTTGGTTTTAGAAGTACTGAAATAAAAAACCCGACTTGCGATAAACAAGTCGGGTTTTTGTTTGGGTAATTGCCAGCTAATTATTTCAATAGCAATTGATTAATGCGTTTAACGTAAGCAGCCGGATCATTTAACTGACCACCTTCAGCTAAGAGTGCTTGATCAAACAATACTTCAGTCCACTCAGCAAACTGTTTGTCATCTGACTTGAGCTTGAGCAGCAGTGGATGCTCAGGATTAATTTCCAAAATCGGCTTCATATCGGGAGCTTGTTGACCAGCAGCCTTGAGCATTCGCAATAAATTGCCTGAGAGTTCATTCTCGTCTGAAATTAAACATGCAGGTGAGTCTGTCAAACGGAAAGTAACACGAACATCCTTCACCTTCTCTTTAAGTACTTCCTTCATGCGATCTAACAGATCTTTGAAATCCTTTTCAGTTTCTTCATGCTCTTTCTTTTCCTGCTCATCAGTTAAGCTACCTAAATCTAAGCCTCCCTTAGCAACTGAAGTCATTTGCTTACCATCAAACTCTGTAAAGAAAGATAGCATCCATTCATCTACACGATCAGAGAGTAATAGGACTTCAACGCCCTTCTTGCGGAAAATTTCTAGATGAGGGCTATTCTTAGCAGCATTAAATGAATCGCCAGTGACGTAATAAATTTTGTCCTGACCTTCTTTCATTCTAGAGATATAGTCTGCCAAAGAAACTGTTTGCTCAGCCAAGTCAGTGTGCGTACTTGCAAAACGCATGAGCTTCAGAATGCGCTCTTGATTGGATTGATCCTCGCCTACGCCCTCCTTGAGCACCTGGCCAAATTGGGTCCAGAACGTGCGGTACTTTTCCTTTTTAGCCTCATCATCGCTATTGGCTAACTCTTCTAACAAACTCAGCACACGCTTAGTGGAACTCTCCCGAATAACCTTGACATCACGTGACTCTTGCAAGATCTCACGAGACACATTCAAGGGCAAATCTGTTGAGTCAATCACACCGGCAACAAAACGCAGATACATTGGCATCAATTGCTCGGCATCATCCATGATGAAGACGCGCTTGACATACAACTTAATGCCACCCCGTTTATTTCGATCCCATAGATCAAATGGTGCACGGGCTGGTATGTACAACAACTGCGTAAACTCACTACGACCCTCAACTCGATTCAATGAGTAGCACAGTGGATTTTCATAATCATGAGAGAGCTGCTTATAAAACTCGTTATATTGCTCTTCGGTAATCTCCGATTTCGAGCGCGCCCACAATGCACTAGATTGATTAATACTTTCAAGCTCATCTTTGATCACAGATTCTTTTTTATCCGCATCCCACTCTTCTTTCTTCATCTGTATGGGTAGTGAGATATGGTCAGAATATTTACGAATGATCGATTTAAGCTTATGCGTAGATAGAAAATCATCCTCACCTTCGCGCAAATGCATCGTGATTGAGGTGCCGCGCTGTGGACGATCGATGTTCTCTACAGTGAACTCACCGGAACCATCGGATTCCCAACGCACTCCATCGGTAGCGGGCAGACCTGCACGACGGGTTTCTACCGTAATGCGATCAGCGACGATAAATGCAGAATAAAAACCAACGCCAAATTGGCCAATTAAGGCAGCGTCTTTTTGTTGATCTCCTGAGAGTTTTGAGAAAAATTCTTTAGTTCCAGAGCGGGCAATGGTTCCCAAATTCGCAATGACCTCATCGCGACTCATGCCAATACCATTATCAGAAATAGTTACCGTCCTAGCGGCCTTATCAAAACTGACTGTGATTTTCAAATCTGGATCATCACCATACCAATCAGGATGCTCAATACCCTCAAAACGCAGCTTGTCTGACGCATCAGAGGCATTGGAGATTAACTCACGTAGAAAGATTTCCTTATTGGAGTACAAGGAATGAATCATCAACTGCAATAATTGCTTTACTTCAGCCTGAAAGCCCAAGGTTTCTTTACTAGCTACAGTCATGCGAATAACCCTCTTAAAAGTACTGGATCTTCACTAAATGGGGGCTACGCAAAGAAATTCAAGATCCGAACCCACGGAAAATTTAAGCAGACTGTGGTTTTGAGTGCTTTTCGGCTATCGGCTTTGCTGCCTTTTTCCAGGCGCTAAATCCGCCCTCTAGATGACAAACGCCCGGAACACCCATTTTTTGCAGGGTTTGAGTCGCCAGAGCAGAGCGCCAGGCTGACGCACAGTACAGCACGAGGCGTTTACCCTCCCCAAAAATAGGCTTGTAATAGGGGCTTTCTGGATCAACCCAGAACTCCAACATACCACGCGGAGCATGAAATGCGTTGGGAATCATGCCCTCGCGCTCGAGTTCCCTGACATCACGAATATCCACAAAAACAGTATTTTCATCATTCAAGAAACGTTCAGCCTGATCTGCGGGGATAGTTTCAACTTCAGCCATTGCCTGCTCAATCAATTCTTGATAACCCATTTTCAGCTTCACCCAAACCTCCTAAATTGCATGCATTTTTCGTATAGTAACGCTTTAGGTATGATTGACAGTACTTGCCTCATAATATGATCCTATGAACTTTACGCCTACAGAACTTGGTGCCAGCATTATTTTTGCAATTGCGGTACTGCACACCTTTAGCACCTCGTATTTTGAAACGCTCGCCAAAAAATCGCGCCTCCATTCTGGTTTATGGCATTTACTTGGGGAAGTAGAAATTGTTTTTGGTTTTTGGGCAGCATTACTGCTGATTTATATCGGCTTTGCCACTGGCCTAGATAATGCAAAAGAGTACGCGAGTAAGCGCAATTTTACTGAGCCTCTATTTGTATTTGCCATTATGGTGGCAGCGGGTAGCAAGCCAATTCTGACTTTTGCCACCCATCTTCTATATCGCTTGGGTAAGTTTTTACATGTGACTTTGCGAACACGTGAAGCACCTATGCTGTACTTCCTCACCTTATTTCTAACGCCATTGCTGGGTTCTTTGATTACTGAACCGGCAGCGATGACGCTGGCAGCTTTTCTATTGCGCGATCTGGTTTATAAACACAAATGCTCTACCCCCCTACTATTTGGCACCCTAGGGGCATTGTTTGTAAACGTTTCCATTGGCGGTACATTAACCAATTTTGCAGCGCCTCCTGTATTAATGGTGGCATCTACCTGGGGTTGGTCTAGCAGCTTTATGCTCGCGAACTTTGGCTATCAAGCTGCGATCGCCATCTGTATTAATTCTCTAGTTGTCACACTGCTCTTCCATCGTCAACTTGTTGAGCCAGAAGAGAAAAAGATTCCAGAAAAAATTCCGTTTACTGTTACCGCTGTTCATTTACTATTTTTAGCGGGTATTGTCTATTTTGCGCATGATCCAGTAATTTTCATCTGGCTGCTCTTGTTTTTTATTGGCTACACCACTGCATACCCTAAACATCAAAGCCCATTGATTTTGCGCGAAGCATTATTGGTTGGCTTCTTCCTAGCTGGTTTAGTAGTCTTAGGCGCTCTGCAAGGATGGTGGTTGCAACCACTACTGGAGAAGATGAGTCCAACAGCCGTCTTCTATGGGGCAACAGCGCTTACTGCGATTACCGATAATGCTGCACTGACTTATTTGGGTTCTCTGGTTACCGGAACTTCAGATGAATTCAAATTGGCTCTAGTGGGTGGAGCTGTAGCTGGTGGTGGCCTAACAGTCATTGCCAATGCGCCTAATCCAGCCGGCTTGGCTATTTTGCGAAGCCACTTTCCCAATGGTGCAGTTTCCGCCTTATATCTATTACTCGGCGCCTTGCCCCCAACAATCGTTGCTATTTTGGCTCTGCGCTTACTGTAATTCGTTTTTTAGACAATTTGATCGCCCCCAGTTATAAACCTGAGAACGGCACATGAAAAAACTTTATATCAAAACCTTTGGCTGTCAAATGAACGAGTATGACTCGGGCAAGATGGCCGACCTTCTGCATGCCAATGAAGGCATGACGATCACCAACACCCCTGAAGATGCTGATGTCGTTTTACTCAACACCTGCTCGATTCGGGAAAAAGCTGAAGATAAAGTCTTTTCAGACTTAGGTCGCTTACGAGAACTCAAAAAAAATAAACCCAATCTTTTGATTGGTGTTGGTGGTTGTGTCGCTAGCCAAGAGGGTCAACAGATCATCAGTAGGGCACCGTATGTCGATGTTGTCTTTGGACCGCAAACCCTGCATCGCCTCAGTGATCTCATTACGCAACGACGCCTTACCGGTAAATCTCAAGTGGACATCTCTTTTCCAGAAATTGAAAAATTTGACCACCTGCCATCATCCCGTCAAACGCGTGGATCAGCCAATGTCTCCATCATGGAAGGTTGCTCAAAGTATTGCAGCTATTGCGTAGTACCGTATACCCGCGGTGAGGAAGTATCGCGACCCTTTGATGATGTTCTCACTGAAGTTGCTCAATTAGCCTCACAAGGTGTCAAAGAGATTGTTTTACTGGGGCAAAATGTCAACGCCTACCTTGGCAAAATGGGTAATACGGAAGAGATTGCCGATTTTGCTTTGCTCATTGAATACATTGCTGAAATTCCTGGTGTAGAACGGATTCGGTTTACTACTAGCCATCCTAAAGAATTTACCCAGCGCTTAATTGATGTGTATGCCAAAGTACCTAAATTAGTTAGTCACCTTCACCTTCCTGTACAGCATGCTTCGGACTCGGTGCTATCAGCCATGAAGCGCGGGTACACCGCCTTAGAATACAAAAGCATCATTCGTAAAATGCGCGCTGTACGACCAGACCTTACGCTCTCAAGTGACTTCATCGTCGGATTTCCAGGAGAGACTGATGAAGACTTTGCCAAACTACTGAAAATGGTTGAAGAACTCAATTTTGATAATAGCTTTTGCTTCATTTTTAGTGCGCGGCCTGGAACCCCAGCCGCCAATCTTCAAGATGACACTCCCTACGAGGTGAAGTTAAAGCGCTTGCAAACTTTGCTTGCCTTAATTGAATCGCAAGGGAATGCCATTAGTCAGAAAATGCTAGGCAATACCGAGCAAGTGCTCGTGGAAGGTTTGGCAAAAGATGGGGTGAATTTGCAGGGTCGCTCGGCCAATAATCGTGTTATTCATTTTGCTAAACCTGATCCTTTTAATGAATCCCTCATTGGCGAGATAGTGGACATTCGAATTACTGAGGTCCTTAACTACACGCTCAGGGGTGAGATGATTCATGCGCATGCCTAAACTTGACATCGAGACTCAATATGCCAGTCTTGCCCTTGAAAAAGCAGTGGCTAAAATTGCTTCAACAATACTCATTAAAAAATGGGTTCGTAGCGTTACTGATAGCAGCGGTTTAATTACCTTGCGCTTTGTCAATCTGACAGAAGGCAAAAAACTGAATGGCCACTTTCGGCAAAAAGACAAAGCTACTAATGTACTAACCTTTCCTTATGAGCTGAGCCAAAAACATGTCGTGGCAGATATTATTTTTTGCCTCCCCGTCATTCAGCAAGAGGCTAAAGAACAAGGCAAGACTCTCAAGGCGCACTTAGCTCATCTCATCATTCATGGCTGTCTGCATGCCCAAGGGTTTGACCATGAACATGAAAAAGAAGCTCAAAAAATGGAAAGTCGCGAAGTGATCATTCTTAAATCACTAGGATTTTCAGACCCTTACGCTAGTATTTAAGCCGCCATTACAGCAGCTTTCACAAAATTTTCTTATTTCTACGCTATCCTTACTACATGCCTGACCCCAATAAGTCCCTTTTAGAACGCCTAGCGGATTTTTTAACGCCACAACCCACTAGCCCCACAGAACGACGTCAAGAGTTAATCGAAACTCTGAGAGAAGCTCAGACTGAGGGCTTGATTGATGCAGACGCCTTATCGATGATTGAAGGCGTATTTCAAGTTGGGCAACTCTGTGCTCGCGATATTTTGGTTCCCAGAGCACAAATTGATTGGATTGACATCAATTTACCGCTTACTGAAATTATTAAAAATGTCATTGAAGCTGCACATTCTCGCTTTCCGGTATTCGAAGGCACTCGAGATAATGTGATTGGCACACTGTTGGCGAAAGATTTATTGCGTCACTCGAGTGAAAAAGATTTTCAAGTGCGAGACTGGCTTCGTCCAGCTGTCTTCATTCCTGAATCCAAACGTTTAAGCGTTTTGTTAAGAGACTTCAAAGATAACCGCAATCATTTAGCAATCGTCGTGGATGAATACAGCAGTATTGCGGGAATCATTACGATTGAAGATGTCCTCGAACAAATTGTGGGTGACATTGAGGATGAGCATGATATTGATGATGAGGCAGATAACCTTATCGCTCTAGATAGCGGGGATATCCGCGTCAAAGGTATTACAGAGCTTGATCAGTTCAATGAAATGCTAGGTACTCAATTTGAGATTGAAGATATTGATACTGTGGCAGGTCTTGTCATTCAACATCTCGGCCGAGTCCCTAAGGTAGGCGAGCATATCAAGATTGATGGTATTGAATTTGAGGTTCAACGTGCAGACCCAAGACAGATTCATATTTTGCTCGCACGGCAACTTCCTCAACAATCAGACTAAATATGGTCTTGATTGACCAGCAGATGCCACAACCATCAAGAGGCATTAGTTTTCCAACCCTCTTTGCTCTCGGAGCATTATTAGCGCTCACTGCTGAACTGCCTTATGGCGGGTGGGTTCAGCTACCATTGCTGGCACTGCTTTGGTGGCAGATCAGCAAACACCAGCAACTGAGTTTGAAAAACCAGTTTTTTCTGGGTCTCTCTTTTGGTGTGGGGTATTTTGTGATTGGGCTGTGGTGGATATACATTAGCCTGCATGATGTAGGCGGCATGAATATATTACTTTCAGCTGCTGCAGTGCTGATGCTCTCTAGCTATATGGCCGTGTACTTTGCTCTAGCAACACTTTCGCTCAAATTATTTAAGACATCAAAAGTAACAGGACTCCTTCTTGCGGCAAGTTGGGTCCTGCTCGAATTTTTGCGTGGTCTGATTTTTACGGGCTTTCCCTGGATGGGCTTTGCTGAAACACAAGTCAATGGTCCATTTGCTCCAGTAGCACCCCTCTTGGGTGGCCTAGCTTGCACATTTTTAGTGGTGTGGATTTCCTGGGAAATCTATCAAGTCAAAAATACCAAAGTGTTTAGCAGCCTCTGCATTGTTTTTACTATTGCCCTCTCTTCACTTGCAAGTGTATTTACCTTTACTTATCCAATCGGCGAACCACTTGGGGTGCGCTTAATTCAAGGTAATTTTGCGCAAACGCTTAAATTCAATCCGCAAGCAATTCAAGAGCAGTTTGCTTTTTATACCGATGCTATTACCAAGCAACCCGCTGACCTCATCATCACCCCTGAAACTGCTTATCCTTGGCCACAAGGCAATCTTCCAGAAGGGCTTTTGCAATCCATCCAACAGTTTTCTTCTGCCACATCCAGTAATGTGCTTTTAGGTTTGATTGGTGAAGTGGCTCAAAGTAATGGAGTGCAGTACTCCAATCGTGCGCTGGGGTTTTCGCCAGACCTTCCGCAGTATCAATACGACAAATCCCATTTAGTCCCTTTTGGTGAATTCGTCCCACCGGGGTTTCGTTGGTTTGTAGATGCTTTTCACGTACCACTGAGTGACTTTGCGCGCGGCAAATTAGATCAAGCCCCCTTTAGCATCACGCGACCTCAGCAAGAAATGCTGAACGCTGCTATTACCATTTGCTATGAAGATGTCTTTGGTGGAGAGCTCGCCTCAAGACTGCGCAACAGCAGTCAACCAGTGAACCTACTGATTAATATGACTAACCTTGCGTGGTTTGGTAAATCACAGGCGCCCGAGCAGCAACTCAGACTGTCTCAATTACGCTCCCTAGAAACTGGCCTGCCAGCTCTCAGGGCAACCAATACTGGCATTACCGCTGTGCTGGGGTCTGATGGAAAAATCTTGGCCCAGCTACCCCAATTCACCCAAGATACCTTGAGTGCAAAGATTCAAGGCTACTCAGGTTTAACCCCTTATGTTATTTGGGGAAATGCGCCTATTTTGATGCTTTCTGGTCTCCTCTTGATCTTTGGCTTTCTGCGTCAAAAACGAATTTAATCGTTATTTGATGGTTTGCGAGCTTAGCCATGTAAAATCAAAGGCTTAGCCGGGTTAATCATGCTTACTTTTCAGCAAATCATTCTCAAACTCCAAGATTACTGGGACCAACAAGGTTGTGCCCTATTGCAGCCTATTGACCTTGAGGTCGGTGCCGGTACATCTCACACTGCCACCTTTCTGCGGGCCATTGGTCCAGAGCCTTGGAAAGCTGCCTATGTGCAGCCTTCACGCCGACCCAAAGATGGTCGTTATGGAGAAAATCCCAATCGCCTTCAGCACTACTATCAATACCAAGTAGTACTCAAGCCAGCACCAGAAAATATTCTTGAACTGTATTTGGGATCTCTGACAGCTTTAGGGCTCGATCTCAAACAAAATGATGTGCGTTTTGTAGAGGATGATTGGGAGAATCCAACCTTAGGTGCATGGGGCCTGGGCTGGGAAGTATGGCTCAATGGTATGGAAGTGACACAGTTCACCTACTTCCAACAAGTGGGTGGCTTAGATTGCAAACCCGTTTTAGGTGAGATCACCTATGGAATCGAACGTTTAGCAATGTATATCCAAAACTGCTCAAATGTGTACGATCTAGTTTGGGCTGATAGCATTTCTTATGGTGATGTGTATCACCAAAATGAAGTTGAGCAATCTTGCTACAACTTTGAGCATTCCAATACGGATCTACTCTTTGCGAACTTCACTAATTATGAGAGTGAGGCAAAACGCTTAATGGAAGTGCCTTTGGCATTACCAGCCTATGAGATGGTCCTCAAGGCCGCTCATACCTTTAATCTTTTAGATGCCCGTGGCGCTATTTCGGTAACTGAACGTGCTGCCTACATTGGCCGTATTCGCAACCTTTCGCGTGCAGTAGCTCAGGCCTACTTTGAATCCCGCGAAAAGCTTGGGTTTCCCATGTGCCAACGTCAGGTCAAGGCTTAAGCGGCGTAAATCATTATGAGCACATCCAATTTTGCCTCTACAACAGAGAGCTTGTTAATTGAAGTATTTACTGAAGAGCTCCCTCCTAAATCTCTGCGTCGCTTAGGTGATGCCTTTAGGGATGGCATCTTTGCCACTCTTAAAGCCAATGGTCTGACAGGTGAAAACTCTATTGCCACTGGTTATGCCACGCCACGGCGTTTAGCTGTGCAGATCAGTCATGTTCTGAGCCAAGCACCAGATCACCCTGTTCGAGAAAAGTTGTTGCCAACTAGCATTGCTTTTGATGCTCAAGGAAAGCCAACGCCACCACTAATGAAGAAGCTGGGATCATTGGGTTATGCGGATATTGATATTGCGTCGCTAGAAAAGTCTGGCGAAGGAAAAAATGAAGCTCTCTATCTTAATGTCATCGCTAAAGGCGCCGCGCTTGAGCAGACTGCCCAACAAGCACTGGTCAGCACTTTAAGCAAACTCCCTATCGCCAAAATGATGCACTACCAAGTGCTACAAAAAAATGGTGAATTGGCTGATGTTGAATTTGCACGACCAGCGCATCGCATCACGGCATTGCATGGCAAAAATATTCTCAATATCAGCGCACTTGGTATTAACGCCAGCAATCAAACTGAAGGACATCGCTTTTTAGCCCCTGGCATGATTGAGGTAAGCTCAGCCGATCAATATGAATCTGACCTGAGCCATAAGGGCAAGGTACTAGCAAGTTTTAACAAGCGTCGTGAATGTATTGAGGCTGCCCTTTTAAAAGCGGCTGCCGATGACTTGGTATTAATGCCCGAAAGCCTCTTAGACGAAGTAACAGCGCTCGTTGAATGGCCAGCAATTTATGAGTGTCATTTTGATCCAGAATTCCTGGAAGTGCCGCAAGAATGCTTGATTCTCACAATGCAGACCAATCAAAAGTATTTTGCGTTAACAGATCAGCAAGGCAAATTACGTCATCGCTTCTTAATCGTATCGAATATCGAAACTGATCAACCCGAGGCTATAGTTTCCGGTAATGAACGTGTCGTACGTCCTCGCCTTTCTGATGCGCGCTTCTTCTTTCAGCAAGATCAAAAACGTCCTTTGGCCTCTCGCGTAGACGATCTAGGTAAAGTGGTTTACCACAATCAACTGGGCAATCAACTCGATCGTATGAAGCGCGTACAGGCTATTGCAGTTGGTATCGCCAATGCATTGTCTGCTGATACTGCTTTAGCGAGTCGCGCTGCCCAGATCGCCAAAACCGATTTATTAACCGATATGGTTGGTGAGTTTCCAGAACTCCAGGGCATTATGGGGAGCTACTATGCAACCCATGACGGCGAGAATCTGGAAGTAGCTGCAGCTTGTAGCGAGCATTACATGCCTCGCTTTGCTGGAGACACATTGCCGCAAACGCAAACCGGTACTGTACTTGCTATTGCAGACAAGCTGGAGACATTGGTAGGTATATGGGGGGTAGGTCTTGCGCCAACAGGTGATAAAGACCCGTACGCCTTGCGTCGTCATGCTTTGGGTGTTTGCCGTCTTCTTTTGGAAAAGAATCTTGCATTGAGTCTGCCTGATGTAATCGAATTGGCCCGTAAACAGTTCTCACAAAAAGAGGTACAAGAAAAAGCAAAGTCAGCTGACATCTATGCCTTCATCATTGATCGCCTGCGTGCCTACCTACGTGACCAATCCGTTTCTGGGAAGCCATTTACAAGTGAGGAAATTGACGCTGTTTTAAGCCAAGAGCCCGCCCAAATCAATGACTTGCTCGAGCGCTTAAGGGCTCTACGAGAATTTAATGCCTTACCCCAAGCAGCACAACTGGCGGCAGCGAATAAACGTATTAGCAATATTCTGAAAAAGACTACGACTGCCATTCCGCCAGCCTGCTCTCATACATTGTTGCAACTGCCAGCGGAGATTGCCCTGCATCAGGCGCTTGAAAAGATTTCACCAGAATTGACTGCTGCCTATGAAAATCGTCAGTTTGTGGAGCTATTAAAAGCCCTAGTAGCTTTGAGTGCCCCAATTGATCAATTCTTTGCCGATGTCATGGTGATGGACCCCAATCCAGAGTTACGCGATAACCGCTTAGCACTCTTGCAACAACTTCACCAGAAAATGAATCTCATTGCCGATCTCGGCAAGTTAGCATGAGCATTGGCTCTTCAAAACTCATCATTCTTGATCGCGATGGCGTGATCAACGAGGATCGTGATGACTATGTCAAGTCGAGTGATGAGTGGGTTCCACTGCCTGGAAGTTTAGAAGCGATTGCACTACTAAATCAAGCGGGCTATCAAATTGCAGTTGCCACCAATCAGTCTGGTCTAGCTCGTGGATTATTTAATATTAATGATCTACATGCGATGCATAGCAAGATGGATAGACTACTCAAACCCTTAGGTGGTCATATCGATTGCATTTTCTTTTGTCCACATATGGATGCTCATGCATGTGATTGCCGCAAGCCGCTTCCGGGAATGATGAAGGAAATTGCGCTACGTTACAAAAAAACGGATAGCACCACGCCCTTAATGGGAGTACCTATCGTAGGTGATTCATTGCGCGACTTACAGGCTGGAATTGCCTTAGGTGCCAGTCCGCACTTGGTATTGACCGGCAAAGGTAGAAAAACGGTAGATAAAGGAAATCTTCCCGAGGGCACACAAATTCATGCCGATTTAATGGCTTTTGCCAATGCGCTTTTAGAAGATAGAATTTAAAGCAACATGACCCTGATACGCTCCACTCTTTTTGCACTCTTTTTATTGATCTTTACCCCCATTTGGTCAGTACTGTGCATCTTGGTTTTCCCGTTCCTCAATCCAGAAAACCGCTACCGCTTTATTGGCCTTTGGAACAAGATTGTTATTTGGATTTTGCAACCACTATGCGGCATTCGATACGAGATTCGTGGCATGGAGAACATGACTGCTGTGCTGGACCAACCGGTCGTGGTCTTAAGCAAACATCAATCCGCTTATGAAACGATTGCTTACATTGCGCTGCTACCAAAACAACTGTGTTTTGTCTTTAAACGTGAGCTTTTGTGGATTCCATTTTTTGGCTGGGCGCTTGCTCTACTCAAAATGATTCACATTAATCGCAACAAGAAGGAGACTGCCGCTCTATCGGTAGTGGGTCAAGGTCGAAAAAGGCTTGCGGAAGGTAAATGGATTTTGCTCTTTCCTGAGGGGACTAGAACACCAACTGGGTCCCACAAACCTTACAGCAAGGGTGGCGCAAGACTAGCAAGTGCGACTGAAGCATTAGTCATTCCCATCGCCCACAATGCAGGTCGTTGTTGGCCTAAAAATAGTTTCATCAAAACACCAGGAACGGTGATTTTCTCTATCGGCCCAGCGATTGCCTCCGCTGGAAAAACGAGCGGGCAATTACATCAAGAAGTTGAAAAGTGGATTGAAGCAGAAATGCGTGTAATTGATCCTACTGCTTACCAATAAGTACAAAACACTTACTTAATTGGCTAATACTTTAGCCCACTCAATATACCGATCTACTGAAATATCTTGTGCCCGAGCTTTAAGCTCAGCTTCAGATAAGCACAATCTCTGGGCATAAGCCGCTAAATTAGTACGTAGCATTTTCCTGCGCTGAGAAAAAGCAGCAGCCACTACTTTCTCTAAAGCATGCCACTGGGCATCATTTAAGCTAAAGTCTTTACGTGGAATCATCCGCACCACCGCTGAATTCACCTTTGGCTGCGGATCAAATGCCTCTGGGGGCACTTCTAATATAAGCTCCATGTCATAACGGGCTTGTAGCATGACTGAAAGCCTACTGAACTCCGAACCTCCGGCTTTAGAAACCATGCGTTCCACGACCTCCGCCTGGAGCATGAAGACTTGCTCATCAATCAAATCAGCAGCGCTGACCAAATGAAACAAGAGGGGCGAGGAAATGTTGTAAGGCAGGTTACCGACGACTTTGCATATGCCACCCGAGGATGAGTTTGACTTTGCCCATTCTAAAAAATCAAATTTGAGTGCATCGCCTTCAATGACATTGAGTCCAGGTAAATTTTCAGCATTCCAATAAGCCACTAAATCACGGTCAATTTCCAAAAGATCAAGATGCTCAAGACCTCCCAATAAAGGCCTAGAGAGTGCGCCAAGACCCGGACCTATTTCAATCACATGCATCTCAGGACTTGGATTAATTGCAGCAACAATGGAATAAATGACTCCCGAGTCTTGCAAAAAATTTTGACCAAATCGCTTACGAGCGCGATGCATCATGGATGAGCATTCCTCGAGCTAAGTACCAATTGATAAGCTAATTCCAAAGCCTCAAGCATGCTGCCAAAGTCAGCTATACCCTTACCAGCAATATCGAGTGCAGTTCCATGGTCTACTGAAGTACGAATAATGGGCAAACCCAAGGTCACATTCACTCCACCCCCAAAACTAACAAATTTGAACGGTGCAAGTCCCTGGTCGTGGTACATCGCAATAAAGGCATCTACCTTATCCAAAACTCGGGCATCAAACATCGTATCGCCTGGATAAGGGCCGCTCACATCCATACCTAAGGCCTTGGCATCTTCAATCGCGGGCGCAATGATTTCAATCTCTTCGCGTCCCAAGTAACCAGATTCACCAGCATGTGGGTTCAGACCCGCCACTCGAATGATGGGCTTGGCAATACCAAATTTGCGCTGTAGATCGTGATGAACTATCCCAATGGTTTGCACAATCTGCTCGCGCTTAAGCGAACTTGCCACTTCGTTTAAGGGTAAATGGGTTGTGGCCAAGGCCACTCGAAGTGCGCACGTTTTGGGTAGATTTAAATAACCAGCAGGGATATTTGCACACAGCATCATCACTACATGATCTTGATGACAAAGCTTTGCCAAGTATTCAGTATGCCCAGTAAAAAGACCTTGCTGAGCTTGAGTACCGTCGTTGATGACACTTTTTTGCAAGGGTGCCGTCACCATCGCATCAAAGCGCTTCTCAAGACAGCCCTTGGTGGCAATATTTAAGATATCTAAAACATATTGGGCATTTTTTGGATTTAATTGGCCAAGCTTTACGGGTGCAGCCAAACTCACTGGGCTTACTGTGAGGCGAGGATTAGATGAACTTAGATTTTGCAATCCTGCAAAGATACTTGGGTCACCCAATATCGCGATATTCGCATTGGGCTGCTTCTCCAGAAAAGCGAGCGCAGCCGCAAGAGAGATCTCTGGGCCAATACCTGCTGGCTCACCAGAGCATATAACGAGCTTAACGGGGGCTACTTGCTGGATCATCTGCGTTAATGATCTTCACCGTCGCGGTATCGCGTATCTCGCGCAACCAGTCTTGGTAAGCCTGCTCAAACTTACGCTCACGGATAGCGGCGCGGGCAAATTGGCGCTGCTTTTCAACGGTTAATTCAGCCTCGCGACGCTCTAGCACCTGAATCAAATGCCAGCCAAATTCAGTTTTAACTGGATTGCTTACTTCGCCATTTTGTAAACGATTCATCGCCTGATCAAACTCTGGGACCAAATCACCGGGGCCCATCCACCCCAGATTTCCCCCATTTGCAGCAGAGCCATCTTCTGAATACTTCTTAGCCAAATCACCAAAATCAGCAGTCTTTGCACGCACTTGATCACGGTAACCCGCTAATCGTCTTTCTGCATCTTGATCTGAGAGGCCCGCACGACTTCGCAACAAAATATGACGCGATAAAGTCTGCGTGACTTTGATGTTCTTGGGCACAGCAGATGCCTCATCTTGCGGCGTAGCTTGTTGTGTTGGTGGAGCATCTACCACGAGAGCACGGCGATCTAAGACTTTGAGGACATGGAAACCCGCAGGACTTTTTACTACTGCATTTGCAACTTGGCCACTACCAGTGTTTCTAATCGCCTCATAAAATAACTGTGGCAGACGATCTGGCGTCCGATAGCCAAGCTCTTGAAATTTAATTTTAGGATTATCTTTTGCCGCCATTGCACCAAGCTGTAAGAAATCCACGTCACCGCGTGCTTCACGCAACAGAAGCTCTGCTTTTTTCTTAGCCTCTGCCTGAGTACCTGCTCCAGCACTTGCATCAGCTGGAATAAAAATTTGTGCCACATCAATTTCTTCTGGCTCACCTTTGGCAGCAGGAGTAGAACGAGCGGCACCCCCGCTGGCTACTGCTCGATTACGCTCAATGATGAAATTATCAATTTCTGCATCTGAAATTTTGATTTTGCCCTCTACCTCGCGCTCACGATAGCGGCTCAGGATGACATCATCTCGCAACATTTGACGATAGCGCTCATAACTACTGCCAGTAGCCACAATTTTGACCTTAAGCTCCGCGAGGCTCAGTTTATTTTTTTCCGCAATGTCAGCAATAATTTTGTCTAACTCTTTATTGCTAACAGTGACGCCCTCTTGCTCTGCATTTTGCAGTTGAATCTTTTCGATAATCAAACGCTCAAGCACGGTCTTACGCAAGGTAGCGGGATCAGGCAGTTTCGCGCCCTGCTTTTGTAAGGCCACAATACGATCATCAATTTCTTTTCGTGTGACATATCCGGTATTAACCACTGCTGCAACACCATCAATATTGCGAATCTTGCTTTCCGTATTTGTAGTGGTCTTAGATGCGTCTTGCGCAAATGCCAATTGAGAAAGCATGGCTAAGCCAAACGCTAGAGTGGTCAGCACATGTTTAAATCGATTACTACGCATCATTGATAGTTCTCATAAATTGAAGGTGGTATAGGCTTAGAAGTTGGCAAATAACCGGGAACATTAAGCTTCATGATATCAACTGGATTGCTACCTGCGCTACCAAAGCCCCTAAATTCGAGCTGAAATAACACTTGAGTCGTTGTGATTTGAGAGGTATTGAGAACCTGAGAGTAAGCGCCCCGCAAAGTCCAGCAGTCTTTCATCCACTCTAGCGCCACCAAAGTATTTAAAGTGCGAGTACTTAAAGCGTCATAACCCCAACGCCCCAAGACAGAGACCTCACGAGTTACAGGCCACTGACCCGAAACATTGTATTGATCAGTTGTGGTTTGAGCCAAGGTACCAGCCGTATTGTTCTGAATGGAGGGCTGTGTTGGAGGCGACCAAACATTACGGTAACCAAAATTCAAACTTCTGCCAGGGGTAGGTCTCCAGCTACCGCCTACAGTAGTTTGTACGAACTTATTGAGCTGGGTATTGTATTGACCAAACATGTCTGCACTGAAGTTACCCAACAGGCGCACCGATGCAGATCCTAAGGTATCTGAATAGGTCGTTGGGTTGAGAATATTGCCATTCAAGCCCACTTTCTGGGCCGTAAAGGATTGTCTTTGAGCAAGCGTGACATTTGCTCTCTCCGCACCAGTGCCAGCTTCAATCATCCGACTGGTTAAGCCGCCGGTTAATTTGTTGTTATCGGCAACCCGGTCATTACCAATAAAGGTGTTTTCACTAAAGATTTGGATCACACCAAAACCGGCATCTGCTGTATCAAATAATGGTGTCTGCGCTTGGCTCTCATAAGGCGTATAAACGTAAAACGCTCTTGGCTCCATCGTGAGCAACATATCACGCCCAAAAAAACCTTTTAGCTCTGCTGCATCCCTCTCAAAAGCCAGTCCCGAGTCCAAGCTAAAGGTTGGAATGGTAAAGCCTTGTGCTGCTGGCGCACCTACTGAGTTATAGGGGGTAGCGTTATAGGTATTTGACTGAAAGCTCACCTTTGGGGTAACGAAGTAACCTGGCGTAATCTGCGGCAAAGCCATAGCACCCTTGATCACAGTTCGGTCTGCTTGGCTGTAAACACCAGGAGCTGTCAGGGATAAATTGCCACCGATGTTATAGGCAAAGCGTGTGAAATCCGTCGAGAAAGTCGTTACTGGCCCTGATGGCAGCGCAATATATTTACCAGTGGCATCTGCAACTGTTGGCGTCAGGCGATTGTTGTAGCTAGCATTAATATTTGGCAAGATGTTGTATGGCGCTTGTACGGTTACCGTTGGGTCCGGCTGAAGCGTTTGAAAGGTCATGGCTCTAGCGGACACATTCCAGTTACTTAAACTACCAGTCAAATTCTTGACGGTTCCTACCTCTTGACGAAATTGGCTGGTCACAGCACCAGCGATACTTTGAGAGAAGTCCGTTGGATATAAGTTGTCCGATACCCGAGCCATATTGGCATACCCCGTCCAGGCTCCTGCAATCGGAATACCACCCATACCCGATAAAGCACCACTGAAGTTTTGTCTTTGCTGCCAATCGTAGCGCCAACGATCTGTGCCCGTTTTCCGATCGTAAGGCAAGTAATCTCCACCCAAGCTACCAGCATATTGCTGATCAAGAAACTGGTATTTAGCGCCCAACTGAACGCCACGCTGGCCCATGACACGAGGCAGCAATAGCAAATCTCGATTCGGGGCGATATTGACGTAATATGGTTGCGTGACATCAATACCGTTATTCGAGTTATATCCAGCTACTGGCGCCAATATGCCAGAGCGACGTTGATTTGAAGTCGGCGCTGTGAAATACGGAACATAAGCAATGGGCACATCAAAGAATCGCATGACTCCATTGGTGCCTACCATCTCTTTTTGCTCATTATCAATTTCTAACTTGCTTGCCGTGAAATACCAATCCAGATTTTCTGGTGTGCAAGTTGTATAAGTCGCTTTATCAAAAACAAAAATATCTGCAGATTCAATGGTTAATTTATTTGCTTTACCGCTGGCGCGGTTATCGCGTAACTCGTAATTAGGTAGCTCCATTTCACCTTCGCGGGCATCAACTCTGAATCGTGCTTTAGGTCCTCGAAATGTGGCATTCCCTTTTGAGAATTCTGTATTACCGATTAAGTTAGCGACATCTGAATCAGGATCGTATTTAATTTCATCCGCTTTGATCACAGCGCCATTACGACGAATTTGTGCTCGCCCCTTCAAACGCATTTCCCGATCAACAATGCCATCAATCGAATCACTTGATGTAAACGTTAAGGCCTGACTATCATCAATTGGCTTACCTACCCGCAACTGATCATCTAGTTTTAGTACGGTAACAGCACCCCGGTCAGGGATTAAAACGGAGTTCGCAGAATTACTCAAAGACTGCGCCGATGGAGGTAATGGTGCAGGTGCTTGAGCCATGCTCGGGAATGTAAATTGCAATAAAGCAACCCCCATCATTACGCGCAGGGTACGGGCTAAAAAAAGAGGGGCGCAAAAGCCGGCGCAACGGCGATAATGACTCATGGATCCAGACCCGCCTTATTATACGAATCGACCATGACTGACTCTCGCTTAATTACCCTACAAAACTGGCTAAAAGGCCTTGAAGCACGCTGGCAATTAGATCTCGCCACATTGACCCCTGCCTCGGCCGATGCCAGCTTTCGACGGTATTTCCGGATTGAGTCCAAAAACCCAGATTTTAGGACCTTGATCGTGATGGATGCTCCACCCCAACATGAGCCTCTAGATGCCTTTTTAAAGGTCGATTTATTGCTCGAAAATGCGGGTTTAAATGTTCCCAAGATCCTCGAAAAAAATACTGATGAAGGTTTTTTATTACTCAATGATTTGGGTAATACAACCTATCTGGCAGAGCTCAATAATGAGACGGCAGACGCACTTTATAAAGATGCTACTCATGCCTTGGTGCAAATGCAATTAGCGAGCAAGCCAGATGTGTTGCCGAACTATGATGAAGCTTTACTGCAACGTGAATTAGATTTATTTCCAGAGTGGTACCTGTATAAACATTTACATATTGCATTAAACGAAGTTCAGACGTCTCAGATCAATCACGCATTTGAACTCATCATTCAAAATAATCTTGCACAAGCAAAAGTTTATGTTCATCGTGACTATCACTCACGAAATCTGATGGTGACCCAAAAAAATAATCCTGGTGTAATTGATTTTCAAGATGCTGTTTATGGCCCCATCACTTATGATGCTGCTTCACTCTGGCGTGATGCTTATATTGCATGGCCTGAAGAACGCGTGATTGATTGGGTGATTAAATTCTGGGAAGCAGGTCGTAAAGCAGGCTTACCAATGCCAGATGATGTTGGTCAGTTCTATCGTGATTTTGAGTGGATGGGCTTACAGCGTCACCTCAAAGTCTTAGGTATTTTTGCCAGATTATTTCATCGCGATGGAAAAGAGAATTACCTCAAAGATATTCCTTTGGTATTGGAATATGCGATTGCAACTGCCAACCGTTATATTGAATTAAAGCCCCTAGCCCGCATTTTGGAATCTACCCGCAATAGCAAATCCGAGTAAGAATGATTCGTCAAGCATGAGCGTATCTAACAGCCTTAATTCTCTACCTTGCCTTTTGCTCGCTGCAGGTCGTGGTGAGCGTATGCGCCCTTTGACGGATACATTACCCAAGCCATTACTCACAATTCAGGGAAAGTCGCTGTTGGCCTGGCATTTGGAGGCCCTGGCTAAAGCAGGGGTTTCACAAATTGTTATTAACCACGCCTGGCTTGGTCAGAAGATTGAAGATGCTTTAGGCAATGGCAGTCAGTTTGGCCTTGATATCACCTACTCGCCAGAAGTTAGCGCCTTGGAGACTGCTGGGGGCATTCGTAAGGCCCTGCCATTACTCAATCCTAGCGACTATTTCCTAGTGATTAATGGGGATGTCTTTGCGCCAAACTTGCCCATTCAGAGCTTGATTAGTAAGGTATCTGAGTTACGCAACCGTCATCCCACTCCATTAGCCCACCTCATCATGGTGCCAAACCCAGTTCAACATCCTGAAGGGGATTTCTATCTGCAGGGCTCTCAGATATCAAATAAGCCGATGTCTGGGGCTGAAAAGCTCACTTTTTCTGGAATTGGCCTCTACCATCAAGACTTGTTTATGAATGTCGAGATGGGGCAAGCCGCTAAGTTAGCCCCACTTCTCAAAGAGGCAATGGCTCAAAATCGTGTTAGCGCTGAAAAATATGCTGGACCATGGCACGATGTAGGTACGCCACAACGATTACAAGAGCTCAATGCAGTCCATGAATAAGTCCAATATTTATCAAGAACGCCGTATTGCCTTAGCAAGGCAAATTTGCGCCAAGACTGGTGGTGGTGTCGCTATTGTGAGTACCGCCCCTGAAGCTGCCCGTAATCGAGATAGCGAATTTCCGTATCGTCACGATAGTGATTTCTTCTATCTCACGGGATTTGATGAGCCCGGCGCAACACTGGTCATGAATATCTCTGGCAGTGCCACGCACCCCCAACTTGAGTCTCATCTTTTTTGCAGGCCCAAAGATCTCGAACGTGAAATTTGGGATGGTATTCGCTTAGGGCCCCAGGCGGCTCCAGAGACCTTGGGAGTCGAGTATGCCTACAGTAATGAAGAGCTCGATAGCAAACTGAGTAATTTATTAGCAGATCAGGATGCTGTTTACATACGATTATCTGAAAGTGCACAGGCTGACCGTCGCTTGCGTCACTGGATGAAACAAATTAGACAACAAGCGCGTTCAGGCGTGAATCCTCCTTCAGAGCTGCATGATATTGAGAGCTTGCTTCATGAGATGCGTCTATTTAAAGATGCTCATGAGATTGACATCATGCGACGTGCAGCCCAAATTTCTGCGCGCGCCCATATTCGCGCTATGCAAGTTTGCAAACCCGGGATACGCGAGTACCAGCTTGAAGCAGAACTACTGCATGAATTTCGCTATAGCGGCGCGCAAAGCGTGGCCTATAACAGCATTGTGGCTGCCGGGGAAAACGCCTGCATTTTGCATTACCGCGCTGGCTCGGCAGAATTGCGTAGCGGTGAACTTTGCTTAATCGATGCTGGCTGTGAATTAGATGGCTATGCGTCTGACATTACCCGAACTTTTCCCATTAATGGAAAATTTAGCGGGCCCCAACGTGCACTCTATGACATTACTTTAGCTGCGCAAGAATCAGCGCTTGCAGCAACGAAGCCGGGTAATACGTTCATGCAACCCCACGAAGCTGCACTCAAAGTATTAACGCAAGGATTGCTTGATGAAAAGCTCCTCAAACTTTCTGAATTAGGATCACTTGATAATGCAATCGAGAGTGGCGCTTACCGACGCTTCTATATGCACCGCACCTCTCATTGGCTTGGCATGGATGTCCATGATGTAGGCTCTTATCGTGAACCGCTGGGTAGCGTTCAAGGTAGCGCTCAAGAAAAGCCTTGGCGTGTTCTCAAACCAGGCATGGTTCTCACCATTGAACCTGGTTTATATATACGCCCGGCGGATGACGTCGATAGCGCCTTTTGGAATATCGGCATCCGCATTGAAGATGACGCCGTGGTCAATATCAACGGCTGCGAACTGATTTCTCGTGGCGTGCCAGTAAAGGCAGATGAGATCGAAGCCTTAATGAAAAACGCTTAATCACCTTATTGCCAATGCACGAAGAACACTGCGATATTTTGATTCAAGGTGGCGGACCTGTCGGTCTAGCTTGTGCTGCTTGGTGCCTACAGAAATTTCCTCAAGCAAAAATGACTTTGCTCGATCGCAATCCTCAAAATGATGAAGATCTAGTTGCAGCAGACGCCCGAGGGATAGCCTTATCCCATGGCAGCAAATTATTACTTGAGACGATTCATGCATGGCCGGATGATTGCGCCCAAATCCACCGCGTACATGTCTCACAAGCGGGACGTTTTGGTCGAGCGCTCATGACTCGAGAAGAATTAAAGCAAGATGCACTTGGTCATATTGTGCGCTACCGTGATATTCATCTAAGCCTACGTCAAGCCTTAAGATCGATTCAGACTCATAGCCCTCATTTCATTTGGCGTCATATTGATGCAAAGAGTGAAGCTAACAATATCCAAGCAAAATGCATTGTGCATGCTGAAGGTGGTCTCTTTAAGAATCAAGATTGGGTTGAGTCAGGTCGCGACTACGAACAGTCTGCCTTAGTCGGCTTGGTTGAGGTTGAGAATGCCTTGCCCCATCAAGCATGGGAGCGCTTTACTTCCGAAGGGCCTTTAGCTGTTTTGCCGAGCCACTATGGCAACAATATCTTGAACTTGGTGTGGTGTGGCACTCCGCAATCTTCTCAAGAGCGACTTGAACTTTCTGAGGCAGCATTTCTCAAAAGCTTGCAGGCAGAATTTGGCTCTCGAATCGGCCAATTTTTGAAAGTAAGCGATCGTCGTCTTTATCAACTTGGACTCAATTACCGCAAAGAAATTGTCCAAGGTAATGAAGTTTGGATTGGTAACGCCGCACAAACATTGCATCCCGTCGCAGGACAAGGCTTGAACTTGGGATTAAGAGACGCCTATCTCTTAGCCGAAAAGCTTGGGCAACTATTCTCTCAATCTGAAGATGCAAAACTTCCTTTTGCAGTTGAGCAGATGCTTCATGAATATGCCCAAAGCCGCAAAGTTGATCGAACTGCCACCATTGGGCTTACAGACTTTATGGCTAGAATCTTCACCTCCAACTTACTTCCCTTGGTATTTGCCCGCGGATTGGCTTTATCGGCCCTCCAATGGCTTCCACCAGTCAAAACAGCCTTAGCCCGTCAGATGATGTTTGGTAGGCGCTAAAGCGCCAAAATTGCCCTAGAAATTTACTCCGAAGGGATTTGATCTAAGTTACTAATATTGCCTATTTTTTAGGCAGTTTTGGGGCAAATTGTGCTACAGTGTCAGGCTTTCCCGCAGCCTAAAGAAGTCCACTCCACTTAGCGCAACCCACATGAAAATTGGCCAGCACCACCTCGCAAACAGGCTGTTTGTTGCCCCCATGGCTGGGGTAACTGACCGTCCGTTTCGCCAGCTTTGCAAAAAGCTTGGGGCTGGCTATGCCGTTTCAGAAATGATTGCCTCTAATGCGCTGTTGTGGAATAGCGAAAAAACGCAGCGTCGCGCCAATCACCAAGGTGAATTCAAGCCGATTGCCGTACAAATTGCTGGGGCCGATCCCAAGATGATGGCTGCAGCAGCAAAACTCAATGTTGACCATGGCGCCCAAATTATTGATATCAATATGGGATGCCCTGCTAAAAAGGTTTGTAATGTGGCTGCAGGCTCAGCACTCCTGAGAGACGAGCCATTAGTAAAGCAAATATTAGAAGCCGTAGTACAAGCAGTTGGGATTGGTCCCGATGCTGTACCGGTCACTTTAAAAATTCGGACAGGCTGGGATCGCGAACACAAGAACGCGATTGAAGTGGCCCGGCTTGCGGAGCAAGCTGGCATTTCTATGCTGACAGTGCATGGTCGCACTAGAGCCGATCTCTACCATGGCGAAGCGGAATACGAAACCATTACAGCAGTAAAAAATAGTGTTGCCATTCCGGTAGTTGCCAATGGTGATATCACCACTCCAGAAAAAGCCCAATTTGTTCTAAAGACAACAGGTGCCGATGCCGTGATGATTGGCCGCGCAGCCCAAGGGCGTCCTTGGATTTTTCGTGAAATTCATCACTACTTGGAAACTGGCGACAAATTACCAACACCCCAGATCAATGAGATTCAAAGCATTATGAATACTCACTTATTAGATCATTACACGTTTTACGGCGAGCATATTGGCTTACGTACCGCGCGTAAACATATTGGTTGGTATTGCAAAGGTTTACGGGACTCTCATGCTTTTCGCCAACGCATGAATACCGCTGATGATTGCAAAACTCAGCTACAGATGGTCAACGATTATTTTGATGAAATGAAATCCCATTCAGACCGTCTACTCTTTTTAGAAGCAGCTTAACTTTAGTTTTTAGTGAATTGAGATCCATGACCAATAAACATCCGATTACCGAGTGCATTGAAACCCAACTGCAGCATTACCTGGACGACCTCAAAGGCACGCCACCATCCAACCTATACCCCATGGTTTTAGCGGTAGTAGAAAAACCGATGCTCGAATTGGTGATGCACCACGCCAAACAAAATCAATCATTGGCTGCACAGTATCTCGGAATCAATCGCAACACCTTGCACAAGAAATTACTAGAACATCAGTTACTCAAGTAAGCCGCCTTTATTCTTTTAAATCACTTTTTTGCGTCCACTTCAATTTTTATGATTCGTTCAGCCCTTCTCTCAGTCTCCGATAAAAATGGCATCGTGCCTTTTGCAAAAGCCCTGCACGATCAAGGCATTAAGCTCATTTCAACAGGTGGTACAGCAAAACTCTTGGCTGAAAATAACTTACCGGTAGTAGAAGTATCTACATTAACGAAATTTCCAGAAATGCTGGACGGTCGTGTGAAGACCTTACACCCGATGGTGCATGGCGGCCTTCTGGCGCGCCGTGATTTTCCGGAGCATATGGCTGCCTTGAAAGCACATGGTATTGATACGATTGATATGCTGGTCATTAACCTCTACCCATTTAATGAGACAGTAGCAAAAGCAGATTGCTCATTTGAAGATGCTGTAGAAAATATTGATATTGGCGGTCCAGCCATGTTGCGTGCTGCTGCCAAAAATCATCAAGATGTCACTGTACTGATCTCACCTGAAGATTACGCTCCGGTTCTCGCGGAGATGAAGGCCAATCAGAATACTGTCTCTTACAAAACGAATTTAGCCCTTGCTAAAAAAGTCTTTGCTCATACTGCCCAATACGATGGTGCCATTGCAAATTACCTCTCTGCCTTAGGCGATGATCTTGATCACAAGTCACGCTCTGCATTTCCAGAAACTTTGCATCTGGCCTTTGAAAAAGTCCAAGAGATGCGCTACGGTGAGAACCCGCATCAATCGGCTGCCTTTTATAAAGATATTTACCCAGTAGATGGTGCACTTGCCAATTACAAACAATTGCAAGGTAAAGAGCTTTCTTATAACAATATTGCGGATGCCGATGCGGCTTGGGAATGTGTCAAAAGTTTTACAGGCACTACTGGTGGCGCTGCAGCCTGCGTCATTATTAAGCATGCCAACCCTTGCGGCGTTGCAGTTGGAGCCAATGCACTTGAAGCGTATCAAAAAGCATTTAAGACAGATCCAAGCTCGGCATTTGGCGGCATCATTGCCCTCAATGTTCCCTGTGATGGCACAGCAGCAGAAGCCATTTCCAAACAATTTGTAGAAGTCCTCATTGCTCCTCGTTTTAGCGAAGAAGCGAAAGCCATCTTTGCCGCAAAACAAAATGTCCGTCTTTTAGAAATCCCATTAGGCACTTCGTTCAATGCTTTTGATTTCAAACGCGTAGGTGGTGGCCTATTAGTTCAGTCTCCCGATGCAAAGAATGTTCTTGAAAATGAAATGCGGGTAGTTAGCAAACGTTTACCAACACCAAGCGAAATGCACGACATGATGTTTGCCTGGAGAGTTGCGAAGTTTGTCAAATCTAATGCAATCGTGTACTGCGCAAATGGTATGACTCTTGGAATCGGTGCTGGTCAAATGAGCCGCGTGGATTCTGCGCGCATGGCAAGCATTAAGGCTGAAAATGCGGGCTTAAGCCTCACAGGCTCAGCAGTGGCAAGTGATGCCTTCTTCCCCTTTAGGGATGGCTTGGATGTAGTGGTCCATGGGGGAGCTAGCTGTGCTATTCAGCCTGGTGGCAGCATGCGTGATGATGAAATCATTGCAGCAGCCAATGAGCATGGTATTGCCATGATCTTTACTGGCACACGTCACTTCCGTCATTAAGTTACTGATGCGCTGGATAGGAATCGACCCCGGTCTACGAACCACTGGTTTTGGGGTTATTGATGTTGATGGCCAAAAGCTCACTTACGTTGCTTCTGGAACGATTGAGAGCGGTGATCCCGCTAAAGGCCTGCCAGAGCGTTTAGGCACCCTGTATGCCGGCATCAAAGAGGTATTAGAAACCTATCATCCACAATCTGCTGCTATTGAAGAGGTATTCCTGAATGTGAACCCTCGCTCCACTCTGATGCTAGGACAAGCACGGGGTGCAGTGATAGCTGCCCTCGTTTCCGAAAAACTCCCTGTGGCAGAGTACAGCGCTCTGAGAGTCAAGCAGGCAATTGTCGGGACAGGCCGTGCAGCTAAGCCACAAGTACAAGAGATGGTGAAACGCCTACTACGACTCAATCGTGCGCCAGGCACCGATGCATCCGATGCATTAGGAGTTGCTATCTGCGCAGCCCATCATGCACAAATCCCCAAAGCAATTACTGCCGCTCTGACACCTCAGAAACGTAGCAAGAAATAACAAGGTAAACAGGTTAAGATCTTCATATGATTGGTCGCATTCAAGGCATTCTCATCTCAGTTCATCCTCCTCGCCTCTTGGTCGATTGCCAAGGCGTTGGCTATGAGATCGATGTGCCGATGAGTACTCTGTATCAACTACCAGAAACCAATCAAAAAATTACACTTTTGACACATTTTCAGGTGCGTGAGGATGCGCAACAACTATTTGGCTTTGCTACGGAAACTGAACGCGAAGCATTTAGGCAACTCATCAAAATTAGCGGCGTTGGCTCTCGCACCGCCCTAGCTGTACTTTCTGGCATGAGCGTTAATGAACTTTCTCAAGCCATTGCCATGCAAGAGGCGGGCCGCCTAACTCAGGTCCCTGGCATTGGCAAAAAGACGGCTGAACGGCTTTGTTTGGAGCTCAAAGGTAAATTGGCTCCTGATCTGGGTATTGCTGGTGGTAAACCGCAAGCCATTGAAGCGAGCAGCGAAATATTACAAGCCCTGCTGGCGCTAGGCTATTCAGAAAAAGAGGCCTTACTAGCCCTCAAACAAATTCCGCCAGAAACGAGTGTTTCGGATGGTATTCGCATGGGCTTAAAGTATTTATCTAAAGCTTAATTCTCAATAGAAGCAATCCACAATAAGCACTACACTTGTAGCATGGCAATCCACACCGAAGACCTCAGCTCCATTCCCGAAGATTTACCAGAGGGCAATGACCGTATTGTGAGCGGCTCAGCAGGTAATGCTGAAGCAGTCTTTGAAAAGGCTTTACGTCCCAAGCAACTCGATGAGTATGTGGGTCAAACTAAAGCGCGTGCTCAACTAGAAATCTTTATTAGCGCCACAAGAGCACGTCAAGAAGCACTTGATCACGTACTTTTATTTGGCCCTCCAGGGCTTGGTAAAACCACCCTGGCTCATATTATTGCGAGAGAGCTTGGCGTGAACTTACGTCAGACTAGTGGCCCCGTTCTCGACAGACCAGGTGATCTAGCTGCCTTGCTAACCAATCTTGAGACGAATGATGTGCTCTTTATTGATGAGATTCATCGTCTCTCGCCGGTAGTGGAGGAGATTCTCTACCCTGCATTAGAGGACTACAGTCTAGACATCATGATTGGTGAAGGACCGGCGGCACGTAGCGTCAAGATTGATCTCAAACCCTTTACCTTAATCGGCGCAACCACCCGCGCTGGCATGCTCACTAACCCACTACGCGATCGCTTTGGCATTGTCGCCAGACTGGAGTTCTACACCACTGAAGAGCTCACCAAAATCATTAATCGTTCAGCAAGCTTGCTGAAGGCAAGCATTGATCCAGATGGTTCAGTAGAAATTGCTAAGCGTGCACGCGGCACCCCGCGTATTGCTAACCGTTTATTACGTCGTGTACGCGACTACGCCGAAGTCAAGGGTACCGGCACCATCACTAAAGACATGGCAGACGCTGCACTCAAGATGCTTGATGTGGACCCAAGTGGTTTTGATGTGATGGACAGAAAATTGCTTGAAGCCATCTTGCACAAGTTTGATGGCGGCCCAGTCGGGATTGATAACTTAGCCGCAGCTATCGGCGAAGAGCGTGACACGATTGAAGATGTCTTAGAGCCTTACCTCATTCAACAAGGCTATTTACAAAGAACCTCGCGCGGCAGAATGGCTACTAGACTAGCTTATGAGCATTTTGGCCTGACGCCACCAAGCAGCATGGGCAATCAAGATTTGCTTGGCTAATGCCTAAGCTAATTTCAGTACAAAGTCATTAGGCTAAATAAAACCACCTTCGGGTGGTTTTATTATTTGAAGCTCTCATACTCAATGAAAGCCTCATCAGAAATTATTGATTACCAACTACCTTCGCATCTTTGAGAAGTGCATTAATCGCTTCTTGGCGACGTTGCTGTGCCAGCTCTTGAGCAAGATTATTTTTTACTTGATCAAACGCAGGCATTACAAATGGACGTACATCATCTAGCTTAATCACATGCCAACCATTATTAGTTTTGACTGGCGATGGGGCAATGTTACCTTTGCCTAAGTTGACGATCAGCTCATTAATTGGTGGTGCCAATTGCGATGGAAATACCCAACCTACTACGCCACCTTGAGCACCAGAGATCTTCTCAAGGGATTTTTCTTTAGCCAATACTTCAAACTTGGTACCAGCATTAATTTGCTTAATGATGTCTGCCGCTTCGGCTTCGCTAGCCACCATAATTTGCGCCACTTCATACTGCTTTGAGTTTTGCGGCTCTTTGCTTAAAGCAGCTTGACGGTCATATTCCGCCTTCACATCAGCCTCGGTTACTGGACGAGCTTTAAAGTATTCAGCAAACCAGAGCTCTAACATGGTGTTTTGTTGAGCAAGCTTTAACTTCAAAGCATTGTTATCTTTATTTAATAAACCTGTCTTTTTAATATCTTGGGTAATGACTTCACGCACTACTAAATCATTTAACAAGTTCTGACGCAGCTGTGGAGTATCTTGAGCGCCATTAGCCACTGCCATACTGACCATTTCATTGAGCTGGCTAGTATAGATTTTGCTACTGTTTACCGTCACCAATACTGGACCAGATTGTGCGTAAGCTGCAATAGCTGCGCCAGATAATGCGATCATCGCCAAATTGCGTAATAAAGTTTTGAAAGTCATTAACATTGCCTGATTGAAATTACCTAAAAAATTAAAGAATAAGGTGATGGCCCCAAGATTTGGAATCATCACGCTATAGATTACCAGCTATAGATCGCTCCAACAGAGCCACCAATACCGCGGTAGCTATATGCTGCATTACCTTGCTCAATATCAATCGTGGCATACGCACTAATCTTAGTACCCCAATTGTACTTAGCGCCACCTTTGAGAATCACCATATTACCCATCGATGGCGTGCCGTTGGCATACAAAGTTGGGCCAGTACTTGAGTTGTACGCTGCGCCCATTGCCATTGGGTTATTCATCAAATCATGGGCCCACGATACGCGCAAGAAAGGCTTCATTACTTCGTTATGGCCCATCACCACATCACCACTGATCTCAGTACCTAGATAGATTGGTACTGCGGTATTGATGTTTGAGCCATAGTAAAAGCCTGAACCCAAACTACCGAAGTTCTCATTAGCACCGTTTTGACGAATCTGCGTTGGCGCAATCGCTACAAATGGAGTAACTTGTAATGTGGCTTTACCTTGTGGATTAGGCAAGAGGTTGTAACCTGCTTCTACTCTTGCGCCCATGATGTTGCTGTGTACGTTTACACCGGTAGAAGTACTAAAGCCCAGAGCTTGTAATTGACGAGTGAAGTTGCCGCTACTACCGCCTAAATAACCAATTGCGGATACATAAGCAGACTCGCCACGGGCACCAAAGTAGAACTGAGCGCCATAGTTGGTTGCTGAACCAGGAGTAGCTGGTGTAGTAGTGCTGCTATAGGTGTAGTTTGATTGAGAAATGGTTAAGGCTGCACCACCGATGTATGTGCGGTCATCAGACTGCGCCTCAATACCAAGCGAGCCACCATAGATCTGATCGGCCAAGTTATTACTATTGCTCGTGCCACCAAATGGGGTAATCCAAGTTCTGGCATCAGTAGATTTAGCTAGGGAGGTCAGGGCTAACTGTCCACCATCGGCTGGCAAAGTGCCAGTAGCTACCTGGGGAGCATTTGGTGTAACTGGGGCGTTCATTGAAGCAATACCCGTCATGAGTGCTCTAGGGTTTTTAGTTGTAGCAATAAAGCTATCACCGACACGCCAAGAGTTCATGCGATCGGAGACAGTTCCCATAGCACGCACAACCGCTTGGTAGTTTGCTTGGGGCATCGCTTGAATCGCACTACCCGCTAAGTTGCT
>JAXIUI010000006.1:0-79410 GCA_034680725.1 Polynucleobacter sp. | reverse complement strand
GCTGTAGGTAATCTGGTTTCTGCAAAAAATATCTCTACCAGATCACATTCGGAGTGGATGGTCATAGCCCGCCACCTGAATGAGTTCTAATTTTTTACTATCCTTGCCAGATTCTGGGAATTCCATGGCGGTGAGTTTTCAGCCCCATACACATCCAGTATCAAGCCCAATAACATTTTTATTGCGCAGTAAGCCTAAAGTGGACCAGTGTCCAAAGTACATTAGTGTGTCAACTGTTTTTCTCTTGGGTGCTTTAAACCACGGTATATAGCCTTTAGGTCCGTTTTCAAAACCTTCTTTGCTTTCAAACTCCATAGTGCCACTGGGAGTACAAAAGCGAATGCGGGTAAGGGCATTGGTGATGACGCGTAGTCGTTCATATCCTCTTAAGGAATTGCTCCATTTGTTTGGGGTATTGCCATACATATTCGCTAAAAAATCTTTATAGGTTTTTTTGCGAAGCGCCTTTTCTACTTCCTGCGCACACTCTATTGTTTGCTGAAGATCCCATTGCGGTAGCACTCCTGCATGAACGGTTAAAACCTTGCCATTGCTCAGTGCCATTGGCCGATGACGTAGCCAATGAATCAGTTCTGCGCGATCAGGAGCTTGGAGAATGGGTTGAACGGTATCTAAACCTTTAGTTTTGCGCAAACCAGCGTCGACAGCTAGTAAGTGCAGATCATGATTACCTAAAATGCATTCGATACGCTGGCTTTCTTGAAGCTTTTTAAGATAGCGCAGCGTTCCTAAGGAGTCTGGTCCACGATTGACAAGATCTCCCAAAAAAATAATCTTTGATTTTGCGGGGAGTTTTTTGACGAGCATCTTCAGGGATGGGGCACATCCTTGAATATCGCCAACCGCATAGATCTTACTCATACCTTATCTTAAATCGGTTTTGATGAAATACATTTCACTAGGTTCCAGCCTCTTCAGGGCCTACCTTTTTTACTACGCTGTAGCGCACCAAAGTCTTCTTGCGTGCCTCATCGTGGTTGACGATTGGGAATGGATAGTCGCGACCTAATACGATGCCGGCAGCCTCAAGTTCCAAGTGACCAGCCTCCCAAGGAGCATGAATGGATTTTTTGGATAACTTCTCCAGTTGCGGCAAATAGCGGCGAATAAATTTACCTTCGGAATCAAATTTCTCGGACTGGGTGATGGGATTAAAGATTCTAAAGTAGGGCTGTGCATCACATCCTGATGATGATGCCCACTGCCAACCACCATTATTGGACGACAATTCAAAATCATTCAGATGCTTAGCAAAGTATGCCTCGCCCCAGCGCCAATCGATTCCCAAATCCTTGCTTAAGAAGCTTGCCACTACCATACGTAAGCGATTGTGCATGTAACCACTTTGGTTGAGTTGATGCATAGCTGCATCGACTAGTGGATAGCCTGTTTTACCCTCACACCAGGCTTTGAATAATTTGTCGGCATGAGCCCCACTTTCCCATTGGATTTGGTCATAGTCCAGCTTAAAAGATGCGCCGCTAGCAAGGCGCGGATGATTGGCCAGAATCATGAAATAAAAATCTCGCCAAATCAATTCACTTAACCAAATGGTGGCGCCCATGCTACCCGCAAGCATGCGACGATGTGCTTCTCGAACCAGGCCTCGAATTGAGAGCATGCCAAAGCGCAAATGGGTTGAGAGATAGCTCACCCCTTTGATGGCGGGAAAATCTCGACCCATCTGGTATTGATCAATCCTCTTTAAAAAATCTTCTAAAAAATGTTGGCCACCTTCTGAACCTGGCGGCAGATAGGACTCGATACCCGTGGGGGTAAATCCCATCGACTCTAGGCTCGGAAACTGCCCTTGCAGTACTTTTGGAATCTGCCCCCATTGCCCTTGTTTTGGGGTGCAGTCATAAGCAGCAATATCTTTTTCTTTGAGAGTTTTGAGCCAGTTATTTTTGTAGGGTGTAAAGATTGAGAATACGGTGTTCGAGTTCGTCAGAATTTCTTTTTTCTCGAAAATGACTTGATCTTTGAAAGTTTCAAAACTAATACCAAGTTCATTGAGTGACGCGCTTACCAATAAATCTCGCTCAATTGCAGAGGGCTCATAGTCGTGGTTGGTAAAGACAGTATTGACACCCAAGACCTGAGCTATTTTAGGAATGCAGTCAGTCGGCCTGCCCACTTGGACAATCAGCCCCCCACCTTGTTGGCGCAGTTGCTCATCAATTTGTTGTAAACCCTGCCAAATGAAATCGACACGCCGGTCATGCTTTAGACCATTTTGATCGAGATCTTCAGTACGTAGGGGATCAAGAATATCGGTATCGAAAATGAAAGCGAGCCACACTTGGCCGCTACACTGGAGTGCATGGTAAAGGGCGGCATTGTCATAAAGACGGAGGTCACGGCGAAGCCAAACGAGTGCTTTTTGCATAGCCCCTATATTAGGGCTTATTGACTAATTGCGCCCGGCTTGCAGGTAATATTGCCTATATGGACACCCTATTTTTTATCATTTCCAAAATCGTACAGTTTTGTATTGAACCCTTAAATTGGGTGATAGTCTTTGTCGCCCTCAGCCTCTTATTTCTGAGCCTTAGAAAACCACATTTGTGTAAGCGTTTTTTGGTGCTGGCAATGGCCGATTTATTACTAGTTGGCTGGCTCCCAAGTTCTGAACTGTTTCTCAGAGCCTTGGAAGATGCAGTGCCAAAAACCAATTTAGCGCAGATTTCTAAAGATGATCTAGGTGGAATCATTATTTTGGGCGGCGCTATCGAGGGTGGTGAAATTGCGCTAGATCGGGGCGAGGTTTCAATTTACTCCTCGGCAGAGCGGGTGACCAAAGCTTTTGAGCTGATTCGTCGTTATCCAGAGCTGCCCTATATTTTCAGTGGCTTCTCCGGTCGACTGTCACCAAAAGGGGTATCTGAGGCCGATGCCTTTAAGCAACTCATTGCTGAACAGGGTCTCCCAGATCAGAACGCCCATTATGAAAACCAGTCTCGTAATACCTATGAGAATGTGCTGTACATCAAGCCCATGATTTTGCAGTTAGAGGCAGCGGGCAATCAACAAGAAAAGACTGCTAAACCTTGGCTTCTCATTACCTCAGCAAGTCATATGTATCGATCTTTGAAGATCTTTCAAAAACAGGGGATAGAAGTAATTCCAGTGCCGGTGGATTATCAAACTGCACACAGTCTGCATTGGACTACATTTGATCTAGAGGATGGTGTGCAAAATTGGAATAAGTTAGTGCATGAAGTCATTGGGCTTTTGGCTTACTGGATGACTGGAAAAATCTAGATCGCAAGAGTTCACTTTTTATCCTCATGGGGTGCCAAATTCGGTAAAATAAACGCAATGAGCACGGCTAAGAAAGCCCCCGTGGGTCAAGATGTCAGGCCTACCCAGAACTCCCAGGTATCAGACTCGGGATCTACGATTTCTTTTTCTGCTGACCATCTTGCCAATCAATTCTTGATTGCGATGCCGGGAATGGCTGATCCCAATTTCGCAGGCACTGTCATTTATCTGTTTGAGCATACCGAGCGGGGTGCAATGGGTCTGGTGGTCAATCGCCCAACCGAGGTGGATCTGGCAACACTTTTTGACAAGATTGAGCTCAAACTGGAAATCGCACCACTATCAAGCCAGCCCGTCTACTTTGGGGGGCCAGTACAGATTGAGAGGGGATTTGTACTGCATGAGTCAATCGAAGAAAAGCGTTACAGCTCTTCCTTGGCCGTTCCAGGTGGGTTGACCATGACTACCTCTAAAGATGTTTTAGAGGCAGTAGCTATCGGGAATGGCCCAAGAAGATTTTTGATGACTTTAGGGTATGCAGGCTGGAGCGCTGGTCAACTAGAAGAGGAAATTAGCCTCAATGGTTGGATAAATGTTCCCTTGTCCCGTCAGCAAATGACGGAGATTATTTTTAATACCCCTGTAAGTCAGCGCTATGAACGCACTATGAGCCATTTGGGCTTTGATCCTTCGCATTTGTCTGGCGAGGCTGGGCATGCCTGAGGAAATAAAGCGTCAAGAATTAACGGTAATGGCTTTTGACTATGGCACACGTCGGATTGGTATCGCCATTGGCAATACGCTCAGTAAATCTGGACAAGCCCTCAAGACCATCGAGGAGCCATCTGAGGATATGCGCTTTAAGGCAATCGAACTGTTGCTGAAGGAGTGGCAACCAAATCAGCTGGTGGTGGGCTTACCATGCCACCCTGACGGGGCTGAGCATGAAATGAGCGCCAAAGCGCGTCGCTTTGGAAATCAGCTACATGGTCGCTTTGGGATGCCAGTCGACTGGGTAGATGAGCGCTATAGCTCGGCAGTTTTAGAGTCTGATTCAAAGATGCGGGACAATTTGGATGCCGAGTCGGCAGCCCTGATTTTGGAGCAGTATTTTCTTGAGAAGAATTGGACAAGTTGAGATGAATGCAGAGCAGTCTTATTTGGCATTGCTAGAAGCGTTGAAAAAGCGACAAGAAGCAAATGATGCTTTTGAATTGGCTGGCTTAGCAATGGGCGGTGCTTGGATCGCAGAACGCTTGGCAAAGGATCTCAATTTATCTCACTATGGCGTGATTAATGTGGCGTTTCATCGAGATGATTATGCGGAGAAGGGGATGACTGCACTACGTACTGCTAGTACGATGCCTACTAATCTGCCATTTGAGGTGAATGGTGCAAATATTATTTTGATTGATGATGTTTTGCTAACTGGACGCACTGTTCGAGCTGCACTCAATGAATTATTTGATTTTGGTAGACCGGCAAAGGTGGTGTTAATGGTCTTAGCTGATCGAAATAATCGAGAATTGCCTATTGACGCTGATTTTGTGGGAGAGCGAGTGAATATTCCCGACAATCAAATTTTAGTCTTAGAAAAAGATAGCGCTGGTATTTTCAGCTTCCAATTAGAGGAGCGTGCAGCATGAGCGTAGATAGCAGCTTAACAAATATTCCAGTGAATCAATTTAATCAAGCGGGTGAGCTAACCCATTTATTGACCTTAGAGGGTCTTCCTAAAGAGACTATTTTGCATATTCTCGATACTGCTAAGCAGTTTGTGAGTATTACTGATCCTGCCAGAGAAGTAAAAAAAGTGCCGCTCCTGAGGGGTAAAAGTGTTTTTAATCTCTTTTTTGAAAACTCGACCCGCACACGTACTACTTTTGAAATTGCTGCCAAACGTTTATCTGCCGATGTCATTAATTTAGATATTTCAACTTCCTCAACCGCTAAGGGTGAGAGCTTATTAGATACGATTGATAACTTAGTGGCTATGCAGGCTGATATTTTTGTAGTACGCCACAGCGTATCTCGAGCACCCATTGAAATTGCGCAGCATGTTCCATCGCATGTGCATGTGGTTAATGCTGGTGATGGTAGTCATCAGCATCCTACCCAGGGCTTGCTCGATATGTATACGATGCGCCACTTTAAAAAAGACTTTAGCGGACTCAAGGTGGCGATCATCGGTGACATTGTCCATAGTCGCGTTGCCAAATCGAATATTTTTGCCTTGAGAACTTTGGGTTGTACTGATATTCATGCGATTGGCCCTGAAAGCCTTTTGCCTAATGACCTGGATATGCAGGGCGTCAAGGTTTTCCACAGCATGGAAGAGGGCCTCAAAGGCGTTGATGTGGTGATGACATTGCGTATCCAAAAAGAGCGCATGGAAATAGGGCAGGTACCAGAGGGCGATGCCTTCTTTAAGCAGTATGGCTTAACGCCCGCGCGTTTAGCCTTGGCAAAGTCTGATGCCATTGTGATGCATCCAGGCCCCATGAATAGAGGTGTTGAAATTGATTCAGTAGTAGCTGATGGTCCTCAGTCTGTCATTCTAAATCAGGTGACTTTTGGTATTGCAGTTCGTATGGCAGTGATGTCAATTATTGCTGGTAATTAATGGTAACTATATTGAACATAGTGTGCCTTATCCAATTCATATGACATCTGGAAAACGTTGGCTGATTCTATCGCACGGCTTCAATATGGATGGCCGTGCTGCCAGCCAAACGATTACAGATAAAATTCCGTATTTGCTTGATGCTGGCATTGAGCCAATTGTGTTCAGTGCTATTACAGGTATTAAGGATCAGCGATTTCCACATCGTCAATTTTTGGCTTGGGGCCCTGCAGCATTTCGGTTTGATTTTAGGCACTGGGTTGCCAATCAATATGGGCGTGGGTTTATTTATAAATTTTTGACGAGGACCGTTTCAATCTTATTGGCCCCATTTATTGGTCTTGAGAAGCTCGTCTTAGGATATTCAAGTCAATGGTCTTGGGCAATGCCTGCATTTATTCATGGGTATAAATTAATCCGTAATGGACAAGTTGATCTGGTGTATTCCACGGGTGGCGCATGGTCTGCGCATTTAGCTGGTCTATGGTTAAAGAAGGTTACTGGAATTCCATGGATTGTAGAAATTCATGATCCCCTGGTGATTCGTAAAAGTCCAGTAGATGAAGGTTCTGAGCAGCCAAGAAATAGGGATTCCCGTTTTCGGCATGATTTAGAAAAGCAAATCATCCGTTATGCTGATTTTGCTTGGTGGTTTACCGATGGCGCAGTTCATTATGCAAAAGCGAGACATCCAAATTTAAATACTTTGGCTAATGCCCAGGGCTTTGTAGTGCTTCCTGGCGCTGAGCCTCCTGGAGGATTGAGCGCAGCAAAATCCCATGTATATAGGGATACCTTAAATTTTTCTCACTCAGGATCTTTGGCGAAAGATCGCTCACTTTCCACTATCTTGAATGCGCTGGAGGGGCTGTTTCTTAAATATCCGCATGCAAGAGAACATATTCGTGTGCATGCTTATGGGGCGGCCCTGGATGCATTAACTGTGGAGGCTATTTCTCGTTTGGGATATGAGGATATATTGATTGCCCATGGTCGCTTAGAACAAGATCCTGCTACTGGCAAGTCTGGTCGTGAGAGAGTAGTTGAGAAAATGCAGGAAGCTGATGTGTTGATTTTGCTTCATGGTAACGACGAGTGGTGTGCGGAGTACATTCCATCCAAGTTTTATGAATACCTTTGGACTGGTCGACCCATCTGGGGAATTACACATCGTAATCCACAGCTTGATGAAATGCTCTCTGAGCGCGGCGCCTATTTAAGTCATGAGGGTGATACAGTTGGAATTCAGATGGCGCTTGAAAGAATTTGGTTAGACTGGCGTGAGCAGCGACTAATTGAGCCGAAATGGCTTCCCTTAGGGGTTGATCAGGCAGTTGAGCAGATTCTAACTAAGATTAAATTTAAACAGGAAGCCCATTGAAAGATTTTGTTCTCTACTGCAAGTCCTATCGCAATGACTTTCTGCGACTTAAAAGACTGCTTTCCTCAATTGAGAAATTTAATCAGGACCATTTATCTTTTTATATTTCTACTCCTAGGGCTGATAAAGAGCTATTAGTCCAGACGCTTGAAAATCAAGGTAGTTATGTTTGGATTGCAGACGAAGATATCGTAGTAGCTAACCCAAATGCCTCTTTGGAAAAGTATCAGGCAATGTCAGGCAGTTTATCGCAAGCGATTGTGAAGTCTGAATTTTGGAGGATGAATTTAGCAAAAAATTATTTATGCCTTGATTCAGATTGTGTTTTTATCCACCCTTTTTCCACATCTGATTTCATGGGTTCTGACAGGGTTCCATTTACAGTGCTTCATCAAAACAAAGAGTATTTCCAAATGGCTCAGAATCGTGGCCAGTCTGGAGTGCAGCAAAACCTTCAGTTGGAAGCTCAAAGAGTACAGGCTTTATTTGGAAGAATTGGCCCCGAATTTTATTGCGCCCCAGCCCCTTTTATATGGTCGGCAAAAGTTTGGGAATCATTGGATCAGAATTACTTAAAGCCTAAGGAGCTTACTCTTTGGGATATGGTGACGCCGGATTATCCTGAGACATTGATTTATGGCGAGGCATTGTTAAAGTATCGAGCTATTCCCTTGATCGCCATTGAGCCTTTATTTAGGGTCTATCACTATGATTGGCAGTACTACTTGATGAGACGTCTTGGCGAAAATGAAGAAAAGCTTAAATCAAATTATCTTGGTATCCTATATCAATCAAACTGGGATTCTAGTATGAGTTCTGGGGACGATCAGAAATCTCTACTTTCACGCTTATTAAAGCGTACCAAAAGATTCTTACGTTACTTGCAAAGTTATCTCTAATGTCAGAAATTCAGGGTTTAGTTATTTCATTGGCTGGTTCAGATGCTCGCCAGAAAAAGGTGAAATCAGAGTTAGATAAAACCAATTTAAATTGGCGTTTTTTAGAGGCCATTCGGGGATCTGCACTAACCACCATCCCCAAAGAGTACCGACCAGAAAAAGTAAAAAATTTATTGGGTTTTGAATTAACTCCCAATGAGCTCGGTTGTTTTTTGTCCCATAAAAAAGCCTGGCATGAGTGTGTCGATAAAAATATTCCAACGATTATCTTTGAGGATGATTTTTGTTTGCTCCCTCATTTTGAAAAAGCAATCCATTTTTTGGTAAATGAGTGTACTAACTGGGATGCAGTTAGGTTTCAGGGCTTAAGTGATGTTCCCCAAGAGCAAATTCATAGTAATGGGGAGTTTGCTCTGGTAAAAAATACCGGGGATGCAGTGGGTGCTACAGCCTATCTTTTGAAGCCAGGAGCCGCACAAGTATTGCTTAATGCATCTAGCGATATTTATGAGCCCTTAGATCATTTTTTAGAACACCATCAAAAGCATCATTTAGAGTTTTTAGCAATAAGACCCTATCCAGTTGACATTACTGGTGTAGAAACGACTATTGCGGATAGGCCCGGCAGGCTCCCAATACGAGGTTGGGGTAAGTTAAAGAGATCGGTATTGCGGGCTTTAGATCGCTGGTTCTCAACAAATCCTTGGTTTCCTAAATAGGAAAAACCAATGCACAGCCTATTTATAGATAGAGTTTCTTTTGTAGATTTCGTAGCTTGCGCTCAAGGCGGTATTTTTGAATTACTACACGATCCATCGAGGACATCTTAATTTCGCTAAGGTTTTTTCCTTTAATAAAGATCTCATCAAATTGACGCATGATGACTTTAGCGGAGAAATTCTGCGAATAGGCATCCCAGTTTTTCTCATGTTGTATTTGGCGAGTAAAGCTGTCAAAGATTTTTGCTAAATCCTTTTTGCCCTTGTAGAGAATTGCTTTGTCACCCAAAATATCAATATGACTGCGCTGAGGGGAGAGCGCATAGGTAATCACAGGCTTTCCTTTAATAGAAAATTCACCACAAGCAAGACCAAAGCTTTCTCCTATTCCTCTGGCATGTAGCATCCCATCGCAAGTATTTATAAACTCTACTTTGTAGTTGAGATCTGAATTGCCTGGTAAAAAAATGAGTCTTTCGTGCTGAGCAAAGGGATCCATATTCATAAAGAGAAAATAGAGGTCACCTCGTCGTTCTACAGCAGATAAGACAGATTTTTTAACAAAGTCAAGATTGAAGCTATCGGAGCCCCCGTACCAACCTAATACTGTGGCAGATTCAGGTATTCCTAGGCCGAAGCGAAGATTTGAATCAAGCTCTGGTAATTCAATCATATGAGGAACAAAAGGGATTTTATTATTGGAATATTCTTTTGAAAGCCACTGGGAAACAAAAGCGTATTTGTTTCCATGAAATTCTTCGGGCTTAGTTGGAAAGACCGCATGAATTAATGACGGCGAACTTTCGCATATCGCATCATCACGTTCTCCAGATTTAATGAAGTAGGTTAGATCAATTTTCTCTCGATCAATCAAGCGGTTTAGCTCAGTCTGGCCGTCATATGCGCATAATTTAAATTGTTTTGAGAACTTTTCTAATACAGTTTGATTAACAGCATTTTTACTGCGATAGAAAATAATTGATTCATTGCCTAAGAGTTGCTGGTTATGGTGGGCATAATCATAGAGGGCAATCTCCGTGCCTCGTAATGATAGTCCGTTGGTATGAAAGCCAAGTTTCATTTTTTAAGAGGTTGCATCTTCGAGAATGCGTTTTACAAAATCGCGAAAGGGCAAAATACTTGGGGCATTTAATAATAGAGATTGGGAGGCGTAAGCCAGCAAACTTTGGGGTGAGTTAATTATTTCCGTAAGTGGTGCATAGCCACACCAGCTCATCGGCCCTAGATTAATAAATGCCTCGGGGTTAAAGTCAATTTTGACGTTCTCATCTGTCCATGTAATAGGTAGACATTCGGCAAAAAAAGCCTCTGGAATTTTTTCAGTGTAGTACCCAGGATACATTCCATTTTCAGGGCAGAGATTAAAGCCATATTCCTGAAGCAGCTCATATTTCTTGAAACCACTGAGGTGGTGATTTTCAATAGCCTTATCAAAGTATGTGCCGAATCCTTTAACGGGAATCACATTTTGAACCGCTTCATACAAACTTTTTCTGGGCTCCCTAATGTGTGAGCTTAAAAAAGCGGCGACGCGGCTCTTTTCTAAAAAGCGATTACCTAGTGGCTGCATCAGGCGATTGATGCCCATCAATTTTCCATACCTCGGATTTTGATTGCCAATAATTCCTTCGTGCGACCAGTCAATCATTTCCATCCAGTAGGGCAGGCGAAAATGTTGCTTTGAAGAAATATTTAAGTCAAAAGAAATACTGTAATCAGCCGGGATGACGTCATGACGTAAATTTTCTGCGCTATGGAAAACCCTAAGTGCTGTGTTTTTCTTGGCGGGCGCTAAATTGAGCGCTGAATCCACTAAAGGCCGTAGTGGTTTAGGGCACCATTTGAGCCTCTTAGAGTCGGGCTTTATAAAAGGGCCTAGTATCAGTAGATCCGCCTGATTTGGAGTCACCCAATCTAGACGATAGCCAAGGCTTTGAGCGATAATTGGGAGCAAGCTTTGTGAATAATCACTTGGGCAACCGATAGTTGAAATTCGTACGCTTCTCATTCCCTAATACTAATTTATTTTATGCCTGAGTTTTCAGCACAAGCCTCATATTCAGTAGTTATTACCACTTTCGATAAGCGGTTTGATGCCTTCTTGGTGCCCTTGATTGATCAGATTAAGGCTCAACGGCCAGACATTGAGGTGATTATCGCAATCAATGGCCCTGCCAGGGGCGTATTTGACGAGAACTACCGCTCTAATATTCTGTCTTATCTCTCGCAATACCCGAAGGTCTTTCCAACGATGTTTCCAAGTTTTCAGTCGCTAGCTAAGCTTTGGAATCGTGGTGCATTGACTGCTAGCCATCATCGCGCACTGATATTGAATGACGATCTTGAGCTTAAATCGGAAAATGGCGCCTGTTTTTTTGATCTTCTAGAAGTCGCTTTAGCTAACAATACCGGGACTTTCAAGATCAATGGCAGTTTCTCTCATTTTATTCTAGATAAGCGGGAATTAATAGAAGTTGGCTTTTTTGATGAGCGTCTATTGGGTCTTGGTGAGGAGGATGGAGATTTTTATTGGCGATTCTACAAAAAGTATAAAAAAGAAATCCCTAGCGTAGATATTAATTTAATTGATAACGTGCAATCTGATTTGGCAGATGATGGCTATACCAAAGGCATCCGAACTGCTTCTAAATTCAATCGCGACTTTATTCAAAATGAAAAATATAAAACCACTCTATTGGGCGGATATCGAGGAATGTTTGATAAAAAGGTAAATCAAATTCTAGAGGATGAAAAACAATATCCATATGAGTCCTTCTATCTAAAAAATAAAGACAGACTATAGAGCTATGAATTTTTCTTACAGCCAATCTAAATCTTTACAGTATTTTTCTATTGTTTGTGTGGCTTCAGTAATAGGCTTGCTTACCATTTGGGTTTTACCGAATACTATTGCCTTGAGGCATGCCTTTCTCGGCACGGGCTTAATTGGCGCTATTGCTGTCATCTCAAAAACAAAGTTTTTTAAGGGCCGTAGATTGCTAGAAATGGCGCCCTTGATTTTATTTTCGCTGATCTTTATTTGGGCGCTTACACATTACCTCCTTTTTTCTTTGAATCCAGAGCTCGAGTTACAAGAGTTGAAAAGTATTTGGCTCCGAGCTTTGGGGGGTTCCATTATTGCAATAGGTTTAAGTATTGCCTTACGAATTTATTCTTTTCTACGCCCCTACTTCTTTATCTCCCTATTTATTGTTTCGTCCATAAATTTGATTGCATATTTCTACTTAAGTTATAAATCTGGTAGTTTTATTTTGCCGGTAGATTTTGTGTCGGCATTTGTTTTTAAGAAGATTGAGGCGGCCTTTTTTGGTGTTATAGCTATTTCAATTGCATGCGCCAACCTTCTTTATTTATTAGAAAAACAATTGAACAAAAAAAATGCTTTCATTATTTTATTTTGGTTTTTTGGGATTAGCATTGCAGTCGTTTCTTCCTTAGTTGCCAATACAAAAAACGGAGTAGCGGTAGCACTAGGTTTGTGTCTATTGCTTGGGCTTACTCTAATCGTCAAATCCCTATTAAATAAGAATCAATCGAATTTCAGTCTGCTAATTACTACCCTGTTTATTTTTTTACTCTTATTTTCTGGGTGGAAGGCGCATTCAAAGTTCGCTTCTCAGGGTTGGGGGACATTATGGGAGGATGTGAGAATTTCATCTCAGCTAGATCAACATAATTATTGGCGATTCAATAGCCAACACTGGAACAAGGTAGTGGGAGAAAATTTCCCGAAAAATAGTTTGGGCATTAATGTTGCCGGCAATACTTACGAGCGTGTTGCTTGGGCTGCCCAAGGAATAAATTTAATAACTCAATACCCTTTGGGGTATGGGTCAATCAATCGATCATTTGTTGGAATGCTTAACCATGCAAATATTCGTCAGGAGTTGGAAAGCCAAACGCATAGCGGCTGGATTGACTTTGGCTTAGCATATGGATTGCCTGGATTATTGATTTTATTTACAACATTTGTTTCTATAGTTTCAAGGGGAATTTACTCCCGCTGTCAATTTGGGTTGATGGGGACATGGTTAATTTTCGGATTCGTTCCGTTTGGAATAATTGCGGAGATTTGTTACAAGCACAATTTTGAAATACTGTTATTTTTCATTGCGTTTGCTGCGACTTCAGTAGTTAGCTGTCGTGGGATTTGTTCAGAAAATAGAAATCACAAAGATTATTTAGCAAGCTAGACGGATTGGATTGGTGAAATTTAAAAATGATTTTAGTTACTGGCGGTGCTGGTTTTATCGGTGGAAATTTTGTTTTGGATTGGCTGGCTAACGTCAATGCCGATGGCATTGTCAATTTAGATAAGTTAACTTATGCTGGTAATTTAGCCACCCTAGAATCTCTTAAGGAAGATCCTCGTCATATCTTCGTGCATGGTGACATTGGTAATCAGGATTTGGTTACCAGCTTGCTAAGGCAGCATCAACCCCGAGCTATTATTAATTTTGCCGCTGAAAGTCATGTGGATCGCTCCATTCATGGTCCAGCTGAGTTTGTCACCACGAATGTCGTGGGTACATTTAATTTATTAGAGTGCGCTCGTGCATATTGGGGCGGTCTTAATAAAGCAGATCAGAAAGAGTTTCGTTTTCATCATGTTTCTACAGATGAAGTGTACGGCTCACTGTCTTTGACTGATCCAGCATTTACGGAAACTAATCCATATGAGCCTAATAGTCCGTACTCTGCATCAAAGGCAGCATCCGATCATTTAGTAAGGGCTTGGTTTCATACCTATGGCTTTCCAGTGGTCACTACCAATTGTTCCAACAACTACGGTCCCTATCATTTCCCAGAAAAGTTAATTCCACTAGTTATTCTCAATGCCCTAAATGGCAAGCCTTTGCCAATATATGGTGATGGACAGCAGATTCGAGATTGGCTCTACGTGGGAGACCACTGTTCAGCTATTCGTGAGGTTTTGGCCAATGGTAAGTTAGGTGAAACTTACAATATTGGCGGTTGGAATGAGAAAGCTAACATCGATGTAGTAAAGACCATCTGCACAATTTTGGATGAATTAAAGCCACATGCCGATGGAAAATCCTATGCTGAGCAAATTACTTTTGTTAAAGACCGCCCTGGACATGATCGCCGCTATGCAATCGATGCCAGCAAAGTAGAGCGTGAGTTGGGTTGGCGTCCAGCAGAGACTTTTGATACGGGAATTCGTAAAACAGTGCAATGGTACTTAGATAACCCAGTGTGGATTGAGGGTGTCGTCAGCGGGTCCTATCGTGACTGGCTGTCTAAGCAGTACAACTAGATCGCCAGGTCCTATGAAAATTTTAGTATTTGGTAAAGACGGTCAGCTGGGTAAGGCTTACCATCAAGCATTGGAGGAGTATTTATCGTTTCCTCAAGATGGCAATAGTCAGTCCTCAGTGCAATATGTTGGGCGCGCCCAATGTGATCTTGCGAATGAACAAGCAGTTACCAGTTTGTTAAATGAATTCCAACCCAATCTCATTATTAATGCCTCTGCATATACTGCAGTTGATAAAGCAGAGACAGAAGTTGATTTAGCTTTTGCTATCAATGCGCGAGCTCCAGAAATCATGGCTGAGTATGCCGTACAACACGGAGCCACTTTGCTGCACTATTCAACTGATTATGTGTTTGATGGAGAAAAGTACGGCTTCTATTTAGAGGATGATCTGCGTAATCCCTTGGGGATTTATGGCAAAAGTAAGGCTGTAGGCGAAGAGGCCATTGTTAAAGCATTTGCTAGCTCGAGTAATCAATCGGTGGGTACGGGCCAATACGCTATTTTGAGAACAAGTTGGGTATATGGTGACGGAGGGAATTTCATTCGTACTATCTTGCGTTTAGCCAAAGACCGAGAAGAGTTGAGGGTAATTGAGGATCAGTACGGTGTTCCCACTAGTGCTCTATGGCTAGCGCAGATCAGCTTGGGTTTGGTTGTTGATCAGCAGAGTAGTTTAAGAAGGTTTCCATCTGGCATATATCACGTAGTGCCTGCTGGTCAGACCAATTGGTATGAGTTAGCAACTTTGGCTGTTCAGACAGCTCTTGATGCTGGCCTAGCCCTGAAAATAAGCCCAAAAACTATTTTTCCGATACCCGCAATCGAGTATCCACTGCCTGCTCCTAGGCCAATGAATTCTCGAATGTCGACGGATAAGTTACACAAGGTATTGGAGTCCTATGGCGATGTGGCAAAATTGCAACTATTAAATCAATCGTGGGATGAGCCTGTTCGGACCTATGTTCAAAATCTCGTTCAAAGCGGACTTATTTAGAGAGAGCCAGAGTGGCAAATCAAACCAATCGTAAAGGCATTATTTTGGCTGGTGGATCTGGTACGCGTTTGTACCCAGTGACCCAAGCTGTGTCTAAGCAATTGATGCCGGTATATGACAAGCCAATGGTGTACTACCCATTAAGCACTCTGATGTTGGCTGGTATTCGAGACATCCTTCTTATTTCAACGCCACACGATACACCTCGCTTTTCAGAATTATTGGGTGATGGTTCACAGTGGGGCCTGAACATTGAGTACTGTGTTCAACCTTCACCTGATGGTTTGGCGCAGGCATTTACTCTGGGTAAGCATTTTGTAGGCAATGATCCGAGCGCTTTAGTGCTGGGAGATAATATTTTTTATGGTCATGAGTTAGTCGATCAACTCAATAGCGCAAATGATCGCACCGTTGGAGCTTCGGTATTTGCTTATCACGTCAATGATCCGGAACGTTATGGCGTAGTGGAGTTTGATAAAGACTATAAGGCAGTGTCTATTGAAGAAAAGCCGTTGGTACCCCGCAGTAGTTATGCAGTCACTGGCCTCTATTTTTATGACAATCAGGTTTGTGATATTGCCGCTGCAATTAAACCTAGTGCTCGAGGCGAGTTAGAGATTACGGATGTCAATCGTGTTTACCTAGAAAAAAATGAACTCAGCGTGGAGATCATGGGGCGCGGCTTTGCTTGGTTAGATACTGGCACTCACGACTCATTACTCGATGCAGCCGGTTTTATTGCAACTCTGCAAAAACGCCAAGGGTTAATGGTTGCTTGCCCAGAAGAGATTGCTTATCGGCAGGGCTGGATCAGTGCTGAGGATGTTCTGAGGGTGGCGACTCAACTGAGTAAAAATAGTTATGGCCAGTACTTGAATAAGATTCTGAAGGAGCTCAATTCTTCTGCGCAAGCCGTTTCTTTGTCGCACAAGAAAGTAGTTGGATGAATAGAGATATGAGTAACCCGCCAAAGCTACTGGTTACGCCAACAGCAATTGCTGATGTATTAATTATTGAGCCGAAAGTTTTTGGCGATGATCGTGGTTGGTTTACTGAATCATTCAACGCTTTGGATTTTTCAGAGGCTACTGGTTTGGATGTGCAGTTTGTGCAAGATAACCATTCTTTTTCTCGTCAATGGACATTGCGTGGTTTGCACTATCAACTAAAGCAGACGCAAGGTAAGCTAGTGCGCGTTGTAGCTGGTAGCGTATTTGATGTAGCGGTAGATATTCGTAAAGACTCATCCACATATGGCAAATGGGTTGGCGTCGAGTTGAGCGCACAAAATCAGAGGCAATTATGGATACCGCCGGGCTTGGCGCATGGGTTCTTGGTTTTATCTGAGACAGCTGAATTTCTCTATAAAACCACGGATTACTATCATCCGCAAAGTGAAGCTTGCCTCGCCTGGAACGATCCAACAATTGGCATTGAATGGCCTTTGCCTTTTGGCATTACTCCCAATATGAATGCTAAGGACACTGCAGGTCTTAGCTGGAATGAGGCTCCTAAGTTCTAAGTATTTCAGGACCATTGTTTAAAAGATAAGATAATGCTCACATGAGCAAAGTATCTGCTAACTCCAAAAATCCCAAGATCTTACTGGTCAAGCTTTCCTCGCTCGGGGATGTTTTACATAACCTGCCAATCCTTTGGGATCTGCGGGCCCGCTTACCTGATGCTCAAATTGATTGGGTGGTTGAAGAGGGATATGTGCATCTACTCACACCACTGTTATCTAGAGACGGTTTTAAAGGGATTGATCGGATTATTCCTTTTGGTCTGCGCCGCTGGAAAAAAAATCTACTGAAGTTATCCACCTGGAGAGAATTTTTTGCTTTTCGTAAATTACTTCAGGCAACTACTTATGATGTACTCATTGAGACCCAGGGGTTATTAAAGTCTGCCTTGGTATGTGCCTTAGCAAGTAAGACTTCAGATGCAGTGATTGCTGGGCTAGCTAATGCTACCGAGTTTTCGGGATATGAGCCATTGGCAAGGTGGTTTTATAACCAGTCTGTTCAGGTTCCAAAACAATGTCACGCAGTAGATCGGTCGCGGTGGGTCATGTGCTCCGCTGTAGATTGGCCTTTATTGGAACGCAGTGATCCACCCCAGTTTTATCCACTAGCATTTAAGCAGGGTATACCCAAGACTGCAGTCGCTGGATTACAACAGCCCTATGTCTTGTGTTTTCACTCTACTGCGAGAGCAGCAAAGCGTTGGTCTGAAGCCAATTGGATAGATATAGGAAAAGAATTGGCAACTCGTGGGTATCAAATGATTCTCCCTTGGGGCAGTCCTACAGAGAAGTTAGTGAGTCAATCAATCGCTAAAGAGATTCCTAATGCTTTTGTACCATCTGCGTTTTCCATTGAGGAGGCTTTCTCGGTGATTGCTGGTGCCGCCTTGACGGTGGGGGTAGATACCGGTCTGACCCATCTAGCTGCAGTCTTAGGTAAGCCAACTATTGAAATCTATTGCGACTCCCCACGCTGGAAAACTGAAGCTTATTGGTCTGAGGATATTGTGAACCTTGGGGATATGCATAGCCCTCCGAGCGCTCAGGAAGTAGCTTCTGCTGCTCTCAAGCTTTTGCCTTAGCTCCCACAGCCCCAATATATTTATTCATTAGCGTAGTAAGGTATTGATAGAAATCAGATCTTCGTCTGAGAGCGCTGCAGCATGCGCTTTTAATTTGATGGCATTCAGAATCGTGTTGTAACGGGCTTGCTGTAATTGTGACCGAGTGGTGATCACAGTATCTAATGCAATTAAAACATCTATATTGATTAATGTTCCCACTTGGAAGCCTAGCTTACTCGACTCAAGCGCTGAAGAAGATGAGCGTTCAGCTGCCTCAAATGCCTTGACGCTAGCTAAACCACCGTAAAAGCCTGTAAAAGCAGCGCGTGTATTTTGTGCGGCAGTCCGGCGGTAATTATCGTAGTTTGCTTTGGCTGCATCTAACAGCGCTGCATTTTGTCGAATCAAGGAGCTGTTATATCCACCAGAAACCAGGGGAATGGTCATTTGTAAGGCGATGGTGTTGTTATAAATATTGGTTTGCGCTGGCGTCAAACTATTGGCTGTTCCATTAGAAGTGTTATACCCAGCAGTGCCGACAAAATTGAGGGACGGGTAGTTCAGGGCTTGCGAAGCCTTGAACGAGCTCTCTGCTAAGTTCACTGACAGTTGACCTGCTAAGACATTGAAGTTCGCTACCTCTGCTTGATGAATCCAATCTTCCAAAGTTTGCCCTTTGGGTAGTATTGGGTTCACACTTTGCGCAATCGGAATGCCATTACTATCTTTACTTTTGGAACGAGGATCTTTTAAAACACCGTCGATTTTGGCTTCTTTGCCTAAGGGTTTCAGTGGACCAACGGGACGTCCGGTTAGCTGCTCCAACACGCCACGCTTGACGATTAAGTCTGCTTGCGCTGCAATTTCTTGAGAGTTAGCCAGATCAAGAGCGGCCTGAGCAGTGTTGATGTCAACAACGGTTGCAAGTCCAGCATCAAATTTTGCTTGAGCAATTTCCAGTTGTTGGGTAATGAGACTTTTTTTATTTCGATACAGTTCTACATTATCTTGGCTGGTCAGTGCATCAAAGTAGGCCTGCGAAACCCGAATGATTAAATCTTGTTGCGCTGAATAAAAGCGCATATCTGCAATTTTGGTATTGAGATCCCCTTGCTTAAATGCCTCTAATGCAGCCACATTAAATACAGGTTGCGTGAGAGTGACTGTGTAGTTTTTCTGGTCATAGACTCGCGATCCCGTAGTTGCTCCAGCAGGTGCATTACCAGCGCTATGCTGAAAATATCGAGTACCGCCAGGTACTGCATTGGCTTGAGGTAGCAACAGGGATAAACCTTGCCAATACAACTCTTTACTGGCCTGATAGTTAAAGCGAGCCGCATTTAAGACGGGGTCACTAAAAGCGGCCTCTTGGTAGAGGCGAATGAGATCGGTTGCCCCTTCAGTATTGACTGTATTACTTCCAGAAACATTCGAGGGTGCCGCATTACTGGGAATGGCTTGCTTGGGTGCAGTGACCATCTGGGGCGGCATCTCTAGACCCGTTAAAGATTGTGCGGCAATGGGACTTGGTAGAGAGGGTTGAGCCCCATTTGCACTTTGCGCAAGGGCATTTGGTAATAACGTACTAAATCCCAGTGCCTGGCTCAGAATCAAGCATAGGGTACTGAGTTTTACAGGGTTAAAGCGGGGTTGGGTCATCTCATTTAGATAGATCTTATGTGCCATGAAGTTTAAGGCTTATTTGTACAAATTGCCTTAATTGACCCTTATTTTGCCAAATCGCCTCCATGACTTCATCTATCTATAAAATTGAGGGCATGGATCTTATTTTGCTAGGCAAGGCGGTATTACTGGGGGTAGTGGAGGGCTTAACTGAGTTTTTGCCAATCTCCAGTACCGGGCATCTGATTTTGGTGGGTGACTTACTCGACTTTAATGATGAGCGCGGAAAAGCATTTGAGGTCATTATTCAGTTCGGGGCTATTTTGGCGGTTTGCTGGGAGTTTCGGGAAAAGCTCTGGAAAGTAGCCTCCACCGTGAACACTAGCCCTAGCTCGCGTCGATTCGTAATGAATCTGATCATTGCATCGATTCCGGCAATGGGCCTGGCATTTATCTTTGGCAAGCATATTAAGGCCCTCTTGTTTTCTCCTATTCCAGTGGCTAGCGCTTTTATCGTTGGTGGCCTCATTATTTTTTGGGCAGAACGTCGACAGCAAAAAGTGAGCACTGCTAAGAGTCACATTAAAACAGTGGATGACCTTGTGCCAATGGATGCCTTCAAGGTAGGTCTGGCTCAATGTGCTGCTTTGATTCCGGGAACCTCGCGCTCTGGAGCAACCATTATCGGGGGCATGCTGTTTGGTTTGCCGCGTGCCGTTGCAACGGAGTTCTCCTTCTTTTTGGCTATTCCAGTAATTGGTGGTGCTACTGCCTATGAGTTACTGAAGCTCTGGAAAAATCCAGTGGCCCTTTCTGGCGATTTCACTTGGGCGATTGTGGCTGGCTTTATCTCCGCGTTTATCTCCGCATTTATTTGTGTGCGTTGGCTTATTCATTATGTGGCTGGACATAACTTCATCCCATTTGCTTGGTATCGTATTGTCTTCGGAATATTGGTCTTGTTCAGCGCGTACAGTGGCTTAGTGGCTTGGTCTTAAGAGGATTACAAAAATCATGATGGATTCATCAATAGACGCAATTACCAATAATATTCAACTTGCGCTTGCCCCCGTATTTTTATTAACTGCGGTTGCAACATTGATTAATGCTATTTCCGCACGCTTGGCTCGATCAGTAGACCGCATGCGGGCAATCCAGGAGAAGATTCAAGATGGCCACATACAAGATCCAGCTATTTTGAGTCATATGAAAAAAGAGGCTAATGAAGCAAAAATTCGAGGCCGTCTCTGTACTGTAGCAATTTTCTTTGATGTCTTAAGTGGTGTCTTCATCTCCTTAACAGTGCTCGAGCTATTTTTCTTTCAAGCAGGCGCAGTCCGCTCTCTGCAAGCTAGCTATGTCATTTGGACCTTTGTACTCGGCTTAATTTCCTTTATGACTTCACTCTCGATTGTGCTGGGTGAGGTGGTATTTGCCTATCGCTCCGCTGGTTGGAATACACCATTTCCTAAATAATCTACTTTGATAAATAATTCTTATGAATAAAATCCTCATCACTGGTGGCGCTGGCTTTTTAGGTTCTCACCTGACAGAAAAGCTCCTCAAAGAAGGTAATGATGTCTTGGTAGTAGATAATTACTTCACTGGCTCTAAAGAGAATGTGGCCCATTTATTATCCAACCCACGTTTAGAGCTCATGCGTCACGATGTGACATTTCCACTTTATGTAGAAACCAATCAAATTTATAACCTGGCCTGTCCAGCATCGCCGGTGCACTATCAATATGATCCGGTGCAAACGACCAAGACGAGCGTACATGGCGCTATTAATATGCTCGGCTTAGCTAAGAGAACTCGGGCGCGGATCTTGCAAGCTTCTACGAGCGAAGTGTATGGTGACCCCGAGGTGCATCCACAGCCAGAGGAGTATTGGGGAAAGGTCAATCCCATTGGCATTCGTTCTTGCTATGACGAAGGCAAGCGCTGTGCTGAAACCCTCTTTTTTGACTATAACCGTCAGCACAACTTAGACATCAAAGTAGTACGCATCTTTAATACTTACGGCCCCCGCATGCACCCCAACGACGGGCGCGTGGTGAGTAACTTCATTGTGCAGGCCTTGCAAGGTAAAGACATCACCATCTATGGTGATGGCCAACAAACGAGAAGCTTTTGCTATGTCGATGACCTCATTGATGTCATGGTCAGAATGATGAACTCTGAAGAGGGTTTTACGGGCCCCGTCAATATTGGCAATCCAGGCGAATTCACTATGTTGCAATTGGCCGAAACTATTCTCAAGCTCTCTGGCAGTAAATCAAAGATCATCCACCAACCTTTGCCATCAGATGACCCGAAGCAGCGTCAACCCAATATTGAATTAGCTAAAGCCAAACTCGGCTGGGAGCCTAAGGTCAACTTGGAAGATGGTCTTAAAGAGACAATTGCTTATTTTAAGAAAGTGGTTGCCTAACTTGTCTTTGGAAAAATCTGAGAAGCATTTTGATCGTATTCGCTCTTTTGTTTTAAGGGCGGGTCGAACAACTGCGGGTCAACAGCGAGCAATTGATGAGCTAGGCCCCCAGTTTTTAATTCCGTTTCAAGATAGGGAGCTCGATCTCATTGCAGCGTTTAGTGGCTCTCATCATCCCAAGATATTGGAAATTGGTTTTGGTATGGGTGAGACCACTGCCAAGATTGCCGCATCAAGATCCAGCGATGATTTTTTGGCTATTGAGGTGCACCCCCCTGGTGTTGGTGCCTTGCTCAAACTGATTGGTGAAAATAGCCTGACCAATTTGCGCTTAATTCAACATGATGCTGTTGAAGTGCTGGAAAAAATGATTGCTCCGAATTCTTTAGATGGCATTCATATTTATTTTGCTGATCCCTGGCATAAAAAGCGTCACCACAAACGTCGACTGATTCAAGCAGAGTTTGTGAAGTTGTTAGTCTCACGTTTAAAGCCTGGAGCCTATTTACATCTTGCTACTGATTGGCATAACTATGCCGAGCAAATGCTATTGGTTTTAAATAGCGAGCCAGCATTGATGAACACTTCTGTCGAGCAAATGCAGATAGAAACCTTTTCACCGGATGATGTTGCAGGGGAGGGGGATTCTAATAAAGAATTTAAGCCTACTTTGGAGCAATTACAGTCAAAGCAAGCGGGTTATGTGCAAAGACCAGACTACCGACCGATTACCAAGTTTGAGAATCGGGGGCTTAAATTAGGTCACGGCGTTTGGGATTTGGTTTACAAGAAAAAATAAATCCAACGCAGCATCAGAGATAAAAATAAATCAGACCATTTTGGGGAAAAGTGGCCTGATTGCTTTAAGGCTATCTTGGCTTACAGACCCAAGCACACATATTTCAATTCAAGGTATTCATCCATTCCATAGACGCTACCCTCACGCCCGAGACCAGATTGCTTGACGCCACCAAATGGCCCCACTTCATTGGAAATGATTCCCGAATTTACGCCAACGATGCCATATTCAAGTGCTTCAGCTGCTTTCCAGATGCGACCTATATCTCTGCTGTAGAAATAAGAGGCTAGACCATATTGACTATTGTTGGCCAACTGAATTGCTTCTTCATCAGTCTCAAACGCAATAATCGGTGCAACAGGTCCAAAAGTCTCTTCATAGGTGATGATCATGTCATTAGTGACGTCGGCCAAAATGGTGGGCTCATAGAAGGTGCCCCCTAAGGCAGAACGTTTTCCACCAGCCACTAACTTGGCACCTTTACTGAGGGCATCAGCAACATGCCTCTCTACTTTCTCTAGTGCGGCAGGTTCAATCAGTGGCCCTTGGGTAACTCCAGAATTCATACCATTACCGGGTTTGATGACTTCAATTGCTTTGGCAAATTTTTGGATAAATTCTGCTTGAACTTTTTTGTGTACATAGAAGCGGTTAGCACATACACAGGTTTGACCAGCGTTGCGATATTTTGAAGAGATTGCGCCAGCGACTGCTGCATCAATATCGGCATCTTCGAAGACGATAAAGGGTGCATGGCCACCGAGTTCTAAGGCCATTTTTTTGACAGTTGGAGCGCACTGAGCCATGAGTATGCGGCCTACCTCAGTAGATCCTGTAAAAGAAAGGTGGCGCACCACTGGCGACTCGCAGAGTGTTTTACCAACGGCAATCGATTGCTCAGTATCTGCCGTCAAAATATTGATGACCCCTTTAGGTACACCAGCACGTTGCGCTAGCTCGGCTAAGGCAAGCGCAGACAACGGCGTGAGCTCTGCTGGCTTAATGACTATCGTGCAGCCTGCTGCCATGGCCGGCGCAATCTTGCGGGTAATCATGGCAATCGGGAAGTTCCAAGGTGTGATCGCAACACATACGCCAATAGCTTGCTTCATAACGATGAGGCGTTTATCGCTCCAAGTGGTGCTAGGTATAGAGCCTGCTACACGCTTTGCTTCTTCTGCAAACCATTCGATAAAAGAGGCGCCATAAGCAACCTCACCCGTAGATTCCACTAGGGGCTTACCTTGCTCTAGGGTCATGATGGTTGCCAGATCTTGCGTATTGGCAATAATTAAATCAAACCACTTGCGCATGATGTTGGCGCGCTCTTTACCAGTCTTGGTCTTCCAGTCTTGGAAAGCTTTTTCGGCAGCGGCAATAGCAAGTTGGGCATCTTGCGGTTCTAGGTTGGTAACTTGCGCTATCAACTCTCCAGTTGCAGGGTTAGTGACATCAAAATTTTTGCCCGGGTTTGCTTTGATCCACTCCCCATTAATAAAGGCCTCTTCTTTAAAAAGGCTTGGATCTTTTAGTAGTTTTCGAATGTCTACTTTTTGCATGAAGAGTCTCCCAATTTGTGATGGCTATAACTACTAAACACCAAATACACTGTTTGCTTGATCGAGTTTTATCCCGCCTGAATTTCCGTACCACGTAATTTCTGGGCTAAGAGGTCTAAGACGCCGTTAACATATTTATGTCCGTCAGTACCACCAAAAGTCTTGGCCAGCTCTACAGCCTCATTAATCGCTACTTTATATGGGACCGCTAAATCCATAGCTAGTTCGTAGGTTCCAATTAATAAGGCAGCATGCTCTACAGGAGATAGCTCATGAATGGGGCGGTCTAAGGCGGGCGTAATCAAACCTTCTAATTCATCAGTATGGTCTAGAACACCAGCAAAAATTCCTTGAAAGAGGTCAAGCTGGCAACGGCGAAAACCAGGATCCTCACCCAACTGTTTAGCAATCGCGGCTGCATTGGGAAGACTGCCGGCACGACGCATCACCAGGCTTTGATAAATCCCTTGCAGGGCGTATTCACGGGCGCGACGACGTGGTGTTAGCGAGCGCTTGGGGGCAGCATTACTAGGGTTAGTTGGAGCTACTGGAGTGGCGTTTTTAGTCATGTTTGTATCTGCAGGATTACGCTTGCGGGGAATTGATTTCAAAATCAATCTCAGGGCTGAGAGCCAAAGCAAGATTAGCCATCTCTACGACAGCTTTTGCGCAGTCAGCCCCCTTTACTTGAACGCGCACCTGCGCTTGTTCGTCTGTGTCGCAAGTCAGTACACCATTGGCAATTGGAAGACCAGATTCAATAGAGATGCGGGTAATCCCAGCAGCTGATTCATTGGAGACAAGTTCGAAGTGGTAAGTTTCACCCCGAATCACTGCTCCGAGGGCTACCAGCCCATCAAACTCACCAGTCTCTGAGAGTTTTTGGAGTGCAAATGGAATTTCTAATGCGCCCGGTACAGTCACCAGCTTAATATCTGATTGAGATACACCAAGCTTGAGTAATTCCTCAATGCAGGCGGTAGTTAACGCGACACAATGCTCTTCATTAAATCGGGCTTGCACAATTGCAATGCGTAAGTCTTGACCGTTGAGATCAGCTGCTAATACGCCAACAGCTTGTTCAGTATTTGATGTGTTCATATGATTTACTAGTACCAATTAATAAGGTTCAAATGGGGTATAGCCAGTCACTTCAAGCTTATATCCCGAAAGGCTGGGCACAGGATTTGGGTTTGCCAGTAAACGCATTTTGCCAACGCCAATATCTTTCAGAATTTGTGCGCCAATGCCGTAACTGCGAAAATCAGTTTTACGGGCAAGCGGTTTATTGGCTTCTATAGATTGCGAGCCATTGAGTTTATGGAACTGCGCTAACCAATCGCTGTCGTTTGGTGCTGCGATTCCTGAGGCATTTAAGAGTACTGCAACACCTGATGGTGCACTAGCCAGTTTTTGCAATGCCTGCGCAAGGGGCCAAGAGTGGGTGCTAACTTTTGAGTCCAAGAAATCTAATACAGTCACTGGCTCATGCACTCGCACCAGTGTTTCTGTATCTTCAGAGGGCTTGCCATGCACTAAGGCTAGATGAATGCAGGAGCTTGGAGTATCGCGATAAATCACACCTTGAAACTTACCCCAAGGCGTATTGAACTCACGTTCACCTTCACGTACTACGATGCTTTCATGTTGGCTACGATACTTAATGAGATCAGCAATACTGCCGATCTTTAATTGATGCTCTTTGGCAAACTCTAGTAAATCAGGTAAACGTGCCATGCTGCCATCATCCTTCATGATTTCGCAAATCACGGCAGTAGGTGAGCAACCTGCCATTGCTGCTAAATCACATCCTGCTTCAGTATGACCTGAGCGAATCAATACTCCCCCTGGCTGTGCCATTAATGGGAAGATATGGCCAGGCTGAACAAGGTCGCCGGGCCGAGCATGCGGTGCTACTGCTGCTTTGATCGTATGCGCACGATCGGCTGCCGAGATACCAGTAGTTACGCCACTAGCAGCTTCAATAGAAACAGTGAAGTTCGTTCCCATTGAGGTGCCGTTATCTCTCACCATTAAAGGCAGGTTAAGTTGCTGGCAGCGCTCACGCGTCAGGGTAAGGCAAATAAGTCCACGGCCATGTTTTGCCATGAAATTGATACCCTCTGCGCTAACGTGATCAGCGGCGAGTACTAAATCTCCTTCATTTTCACGATCTTCTTCATCGACCAGAATCACCATCTTGCCCGCTTTGAGCTCGGCAATAATTTCTTCTGTAGGGGCTAGGGTATTTTGCATAGCCTTCTATTTTAAGCGCAGGAGGGGGTTTTAGGGCTGATCCCCCAAGCTTGGGCTCAATATCCAGTATTTCTGACGATAGCAGTCAATGGAAGACCTATTTTCCACATCAGTAAGCTCGGAAAATAAGGCATGCCTAAAAAGATTCTTAAATACGCTCATTACCATCAGGCTAAGGCTAAATCGGGTACACAAATGGGCGGTTTCATTTTGCTCGAAGTCTTGGTTGCGATGGGTTTGGTGTTAGCTGGCTGGATCGGGTCAGTGAATGCCTATCACATTGTGTTGTTGCGGATGGGGCAAGAAGTTCAAAAGCGAGCGCAAATCCATCGAGAGTTAGATGAACATGAAATTAAACAGTCACAGCGAGGGATAAATGAGTCTACTGGAGTACCTCGTCGCAATGATCCTGTCGCTCGCTCTAGTAGCTCCGCTCGTAAAAAATAGTGGTGAGCTCATGATCAAACAAATCACTTATGAAAAAACCCAAGCACTTGAGCAAGATGCAAACCGTGCTCTGATATTAATGGGTCGCTCTATTCGTATGGCGGGGTATTTGCATCCCAATACTTTTTTGCAGGGCACTAAAAGAAAATCGCTCAAGCATGAATGGATTCAGATTCATAAAGGTGTTGGGTATAGAGGCTCAGATTCATTGATGGTGAAGCATCAATTATCTAAAGGCTTGGATATGGATTGCATCGGCAATACCTTGACAGCAGATCGCACTAAAAATGGTTTGGCATACCAAGGATTTTTAGTGGATCGACAAGCATCAGCTCCTAAAGGCAAGCGCGTCAATGGCGGCTCCTTAATATGTCAATCGCTCGATCGCCAGGGCCGTTTACAAAGCACGACGCTAATGAGTGGTGTTCATCATCTTGCAATTGAGGAGCTATTTGAAACGGGTGGGCAAAATCGAGTTGGCAGAGTATTGAAGATAAAGCTAGTGATGACCGATGGAGTCTTCATTAATCGCGTCTTCGAGCGAACCTTTGCCACCCGAAATCTATTGTGACTATTGCTTGGGTTTTATCACTATTGGTATTGCTGTCCTCTTTAGTGCATAGCTTAGAGCGTATGAGCGTATTAGAGATCATTCATAGCAATACTGTAGTAGCCTCAGGTAAACAATTTATTGCTGCTGAGAAAACCTTATATCAATGTGAGAGCAATTTCATGAATATCGCCAATGATGAACATGCATCTTGCCATCTGCAATCAGCTGGAAAGTATCTGTGGCTTATTTCGACTAAAGAAAATCCAAGGCTAGAAATTTTGGTACACCTTGATGAAAAAACGGGGGTAGTTAGCAGATTAAATTGGCGACAACAGTTTGAATAATGTAGCTTCTCCATCTCCTCAAGAGTGTGGCGCTAGTGTGTTGGAGTTCATGGCTGTAGTACTCATGATTGCCATTTTGGCTGGTAGCACAATGCCGCTGCTGCAAGAACAACTCGCAGCAAGACAAATGGATACGATTGCAAGACGGTTTATTGCTCATGCGCAATTTGCTCGTGGACAAGCTTTGGCTTTAGGGGTCGCAGTTCACATTGCTCCAGTGCGAGCAAATCTTTGGGACGAAGGTTGGTTGGTCGCAATCCAATGCCCTGAGAGGGGGCCCAAGACGGTTTGCTCAAATCAGCCCTGGCTATCACAGGGGCGTATCGCACCAGTTTATTTTCAGGGTGGTGGAAGGCAATTTATCGACCCCCATATAGCAACCAGGGGTATTGCTTTTAATGCTGCTGGAGCTGCTAAAACCGCCCATGGCGGGTTTGTGGCAAATCGTTTGAGATTGAGTCATGAACGCCATCCGCAATTAGAGCGGCACTTGATATTGGGCAGCGGAGGCCGTTGGCGTATTTGTGATCCCCGTAAAGATGCAAAGTCTTGTTCTTAGCCCAGCAATTTATAGGTAAATTTGCTGCTTGAGCCCACAATCGGTTTTAATAGACCCATGTATACGGCAGTTGACCACCAGTTTATGAGCGAAGCCTTGGCCCAAGCTCAAAATGCGCTTTATTTACCCAACCCCAATCCGCGGGTTGGCTGTGTCATTGTGAAAGAGGGGAAAGTCATTGGGCGTGGCTTTACCCAAAGAGTTGGGGGTGCTCATGCGGAAGTCCAAGCCTTGGCTGATGCAAGAGCTCGGGGATTTGATCCGGCAGGATCGACAATTTATGTCACTTTAGAGCCTTGCAGTCACACGGGTAAAACACCTCCTTGTGTAGATGCGCTCATTGCAGCGAAACCAATTTTGGTAATTGTTGCTATGTCTGATCCCAATCCCTTAGTCGATGGTCAAGGCTTGGAGCGATTAAAGGCTGCTGGCATTGATGTGCGTTGTGGTTTATTAGAGCCTGAGGCTAGAGCACTAAATCTTGGATTTATCTCACGAATGACGAGGGGTTTGCCTTGGGTCCGCATGAAAATAGCTGCCAGCCTAGATGGTAAGACTGCTTTGCCAAATGGCCAAAGTCAATGGATTACTGGTTCACAGGCCCGCGCTGATGGGCATCATTGGCGGGCGCAAGCTTGTGCCATTCTCACGGGGGTAGGTACCGTTAAGGAAGATGACCCCACATTGAATGTGAGGGAGGTACAGACTGAGCGTCAACCTTGGAAAATTATCGTTGACTCTAAATTGGAGACGCCGCTCAATGCCAAGATATTGAGTCATCTTGATCAGTCTGGCGTTATCCTAGTTTGTGCATCGCTAGCATCTGCGCAGGCGCAAGAAAAAGCAAAAGCATTGGAAGGGCGGGGTGTTGAGGTGATCACTATGGCCAATGACAGTGGCAAAGTGAATTTGCCTAAGCTATTTGCCTATCTAGCGCAGGAGCGCCAGATTAATGAAATCCATGTTGAGGCTGGCTTTAAGCTCAATGGCTCTCTGTTGAGGGAGGATTGTGTCGATGAGTTATTGCTCTATTACGCCCCTTTCTTGATGGGTGAAGGAATTGGTATGGCTAATATCTCACCATTAACCGCATTAGATCTTCGTCAAGATTGGCATCTGTTTGATCACAGTCTATTTGGGTCAGATTTGCGCTTACGTCTGAGCAAAAAAGAACCTATGCAGGTCTGACTAACCTCCCTTCAATTATTCTATTTTCAATTTATACCGGCATCTCACTATGTTTACTGGAATCATTACTGCAGTTGGTCAGATTAAAAGCGTGCAAGCGAAGGGCGATGGCTTACATTTGCTGGTAGAAGTTCCGCCTGCTTACCTTGATGATGTAGCTCTGGGCGATAGCATTGCTATACAAGGCGCCTGTATGACCGCTACGAACTTAACCGACACTACTTTTGCTTTGGATATCTCCCGCGAGTCTTTGAATAAGACTGTAGGCTTAGACAAGGTCGGCCCTGTAAATTTGGAAAAAGCATTGCGCTTAAACGATCGTTTAGGTGGCCATCTGGTGAGCGGTCATGTGGATGGGATGGGTAAGGTTGTGAACTTTGCTGCTGTTAGCAATGACGCCTATGGTTCTTGGCTGTTGCAGATTGCAGCTCCAAAAGACTTGGCACCCTATTTGGCTTATAAAGGCTCAATCGTCGTCAATGGCGTATCGCTGACAGTCAATCAAACGCAAGATACTCAAGAGGCTTGTATCGTTGACATTAATATCATTCCCCATACCCTCGAGAACACCACGCTTGGCAAGCTTAAAGAGCATGATGCGGTCAATCTGGAGGTTGACTTGATTGCGCGCTATGTAGCTCGGATGCTTGAGACCCAAGCTCGATAAATCGAATTATTTTTTCTGGTAGCGCGTAGGGTCAATCAGGTTAGCCTGCTTAAAGCCTGCCTGACGCAATCGGCAAGACTCACACTCCCCGCAAGCCTCTCCTAAATCATTGGCCTGATAGCAGGAGACTGTTTGTGAGTAATCGACACCTAAGGTGCTGCCCAATTGAATAATTTGCGCTTTGCTCATATGAATGATCGGGGCATGCACTCTAAAGCGATTGTCATGATTGACTGCCTCTACACCTGCTTTAGTTGCCAGATTGGCCATAGTCTCAAACGAGGCGACATATTCAGGGCGACAGTCAGGATAGCCAGAGTAGTCCACTGCATTAGCGCCATAAAAAATATCCAGACCTCCCAAAGACTCCGCCCAACCCAAGGCAAGTGAGAGCAAGATGGTATTGCGAGCTGGTACATAAGTAACGGGTATTTCTTGATCCTTGCTTGGAATAGTGGGTACATCAATACTGGCATCTGTCAAGGCAGATCCACCAAAGCGCGTCAGGTCTAGGTTGACAATTTCGTGCTGAACCACACCCATTTTTTTTGCAATATGTTTAGCAGCTGCTAGCTCTGAAGAATGGCGTTGACCATAACTAACTGATAGCACGTAGGGCGCATAGCCTAAGTCTTTAGCAAGGGCGAGAATGGTACTGGAATCTAAGCCACCAGAAAATAGAATAACTGCTGGGGCATGAGGTTTACGTGGGGCAAGATTTGCAAATGCTGCAGATAAAGAAGACATGAAGAGCTAAATGACTAGTTACTTTAAGGCGGCGCTTAGCTGCCGTGCATCTTTAGCGGCTTCGGTATCTGGGTATTTGTTGATAATTTCAGCAAATGTTTTTTTGGCTGCAGCCTTGTTACCACTTTCTAGTTGGGCATTAGCGAGAGTCAGCATTGCCGCAGGAATGCGGGGATGATCAGGGTATCGCTTGATTAAACTCTGTAATTGCGCAATTGCACCGTTGTAATCTTTATTGGCATATTTGCTGTTGCCACTCCAGAAAAGCGCTAGTGGCAAATAGGGGCTCTTTGGGTAGCGATTAGCAAATGCCGAGAATTCTCCCTCAGCCTTTTTCAGATTGCCCGCCTGAAATGACTTTAATGCATCTTCGTAGGCTTTTTTCTCGCCAGGCTGAACTGTGCCAGTAACCCCTTCAATGGAAACTGTTTTGGGCTCAAAATTACCCAAGCGATTATCTAAATCTTCGTAATAGGTTTTTTGGCTGGTACTGATCTCATCGCCTTGTTTTTCAAGGTTCTCAATTTTCCCGCGCAATTCAGCATTATCAGCTTTGAGCTTTTCGATTTGATTTTGTAACTCAAGCTGGGTAGTGGCTAGGGTTTTTCGTAAATCTAAAATCGCTTTACGAGCATCATCATCCGCAAAGAGTGCCCAAGCGCTATTGGAAGTTCCGAAAAAAATGATGGCTGCGCTTAAACAAAACGCTCGTGAGAGCGTTTTGTTAAGAGGGTGCGGCTGCTTGAGCATGCTTGGCATCAGTTAGTGATGTACACAATATCTGCGCGGCGATTTTCTGCCCAGGCCGCTTCAGTATCACCCTCTGCTTTAGGCTTTTCTTTTGCCGAAACTGACTGCTTCCATTTGATCATCAGAGACGCCCATCAAATTGAGTGATTTACGCACTGCATCTGAACGACGTTGACCTAATGCTAAGTTGTACTCAGCGGTACCGCGATCATCGGTATTGCCTTGGATGATGATCTTTTGCTTTGGATTGGATTTCAAGAAGCTTGCATGTGCAGACAATTGTTTTTGATATTTAGTTTGAACGGTGTATTCATTCAGATCGAAATAAACGCTACGCTGGAAAAGTGGGCTGCTAGGATCATTCCAGGGCTGTGAGCCAAAATTACCGCTACCACTTCCACTGCCACCAGCGCCATCAACATCATCTAGCTTAACGCTAGAGCAAGCGGCTAATAATAGGGCGGTTGCGCCTACAAGAGCAAATGTTGCAGCACGGCGTGCGATAGAGATCGTCATATTCTTTCCTTTTTCCTACAAATGAAATCAAAAACCTAACTAGCTAATAGCCAATATTATGCTCCTAAGAGGGCGGAATTGGCTATTTCATCAGAAACAATTGGTATTGAAAGGCTGGTTTTGACTATGGTTTAATCCATAAATGGACCCCAAGATGGCTGACGTACATCAGACCCTGGAATGCTTAATATTTGTTTTGAGTTGCCGTCTACTGAAACTGCAGCCAAGACCCGTTTACCTTTGACCTTGGTGGAATAGAGAACATAGCGTCCATTAGCTGCAAAGGATGGGGATTCGTCGCTCGTGCCATCAGTCAGGGCTTGTGCATCCCCAGTCGCTAGATTGAGGATATAGAGCCGGAAAGCCCCTCCAATATTGGCGATGTAAGCGAGATATTTGCCATCTGGTGAAATCCGTGGAGAGGTCACAAAACCCTGTTTAAAGGTGATACGTTTTGCACCCTCAACTTGTTCACCTTCAGCACTCATGCGATAGATTTGGGGATTGCCACCACGATCACTCGTAAAGTAAATGTAGCGACCATCTGCAGAATATTGTGGTTCGGTATCGATCGTACGGCCGCGGGTTAGTCGATTCAAGCCGCTACCATCGGCATTAATGCTATAGATTTGGGTGTTGCCGTCTTTAGAGAGTGAGACTGCTAATTTCTTACCATCAGGGGACCAAGCGGGCGCACTATTGTTGCCTTTTTGATTCGATAGTGACACTCGACGACCGGTAGCTAGCTCATGAACATAGATTACCGGCTTGCGATCTTCAAAGGATACATAGGCTACTTTCTTTCCATCTGGAGACCATGATGGAGAAATAATCGGCTCACCACTATTCATGGCGTTACGAATGTTTTGTCCATCAGCATCCGAAATCACGAGGCGATAGCGTTTCCCTTCTTTAATCACGTAGGAGAGTCGGGTGGAAAAAATACCACGCTCACCTAGCAACTTCAAGATGATGTCATCTGCAATCTTATGTCCTGCAGCACGTAAGTTATCGGCGCTGGTAGTGATATCTAAGCCACCTAAGCCTTCAGATTTACGAATATCAAATAATTTGTAACGAATTTGAAACTGACTGGGGCCAGTTTGGATAACGGTACCAACTACCAAGGCATCTGCACCACGAGCAGCCCAAGATTGATAGTTTGGGGTGCCTTCGTCACTTTCAGTAGCATTGCCATTCTCAGTATTTTTAAAGTAACCACTGCGCGCTAAGTCTTGACGAACAATTTCGGTGACGCTTACTGGCAGTTTGTTTTCATCTTTAAAGCGCATGACAGCAATCGGGTAAAGAGACTGTCCAACGCCAGTAATCTCAATATTCATTTGTGCTATTGCCGGAGCGCTCAAGCCAGCCATGGATAGTGTCATTACTAATACCGCAATGACGTATGAGAAATACTTTTTAATCACTTGCAACATGCTTTAGTCCTTGGGTTTAAAGGTCAGCTTGACTTCTCTTTGAGGAATTGTGCCATTGTCGTCTTTTGGCAGGCTTTCTGCGCGACTTAATGCCAGTAGTACAGCGCGATCCCAGCTGCCATTGCCACTCGAAGTCAAAATGCTGGTGCTCAAAATGGCGCCATCTGGAGCCAAATTGACTTTGATCACCGCAGCTGGATTGCCGCTAATGGATTCCGCATTAAATACGATCAACGGCTTCACCTTTTTGATCACTTTGTCTGTCCATCCTGGGGGCGCATTACCACCACCACCTACACCGCTGCCACTAGTACCTCCGCTACCACCTTCGGCTCCAGCAGCAGCTCGCAAGCGGGCTAATTGATCGGCGCGTACTTTCTCGGCAGCTGCATTGGCCTTTGTTTCCGCAGGGCTAGCTGCTTTTGGCGCCTCTACTTTTTTAGGCTTTTCTTTCTCTTTTTCCTTCTCCTTGGGTGGAGTCGGCTTGGGAGGTGTGACTGGTTTTGGAGTTTCCTTTACCTCTTTTTTGGGAGGTTCTTTCTCGACAGGCTTTTTCTTTACAGCAATCTCTGCCGCCTCTTCTTTCATTTCTGTCTTTACTTCTGGCACTACCGGAGTTTGTACTTGCTCACTAGCATCCCAAAGCTCCACTTCCACGCCTGAGGGCGTGGAGTTATTCCAGCTAATCCCGATGACTAAAAAAGCCAGTAGGCCTAGGTGGGCAGCCAGTGAGAGGCTAAAGGCACGCTTAGTACTCTCGCTCTTTGTTGGGCGAGCCCTAGAAAAATCCGAATGAAAAATTTGTGCGCTATTCATGAATAAAAGACAAAGAGGCTTATTGACTCTTTACGGCAAGACCGACACGCTTGACACCGTTTTCTTTTAGTTTGGACATCACATCCATGACGACTTCATATTTAATCGATTTGTCTGCAGCAAGAACAACGGGTTGGTCGGCAGACTTCTCTGCCTGGGATCTTGCAAATGCACCTAGCTCAAATTTATTGAGGGTCTGCACTGGATCTCCATCTTTGCGTACGATCACATTCTCATTGGCATCGATCGTTAAAAATACTGGTGGCAAGGATTGCACTTTTGCCCCACCAACAGTCGGAAGATTGACAACGCCTGGGTTGACCATTGGTGCAGTCACCATAAAGATAACAAGCAATACCAACATCACATCGATGTATGGCACCACATTAATGTCAGACATTGCCCGACGCTTAGAGGACCTTCTGAGTGAGCCTGCCATGCTTATTTACCCGCAGTCTGACGTTGCAAGATATTAGTGAACTCTTCAATAAAGGTTTCAAAACGAATAGCCAAGCGATCAACATCGGTTGCGGCCCGGTTGTAGGCAACCACTGCCGGGATTGCAGCAAAAAGGCCAATGGCTGTCGCAACCAGGGCTTCAGCAATACCCGGCGCTACTGCTGCCAAGGTGGCATTTTGAACGTTGGCCAAACCGCGGAAAGCATGCATGATTCCCCAAACGGTGCCAAAAAGACCAATGTAAGGGGAAACCGATCCAACTGATGCTAGGAATGGCAAATTGGCTTCCAGCATGTCCATTTCCCGCTGGTAGGTCGCTTTCATGGCACGGCGGGCGGCATCAATTTCGCGGACCTTTAAGAACTCTTGCATACCGGCTTCAAAGATGTGCTCTAGAACGGCGTTACTGCGGGTATTGCGCTGAGCGGCTTCTAATAGGGTGCCAAGGTCACCACCTGACCAAAAGTCACGCTCAAAACGCTCGGTATCACGTCTGACGCCTCGTAAAATGGCAGTTTTCTTAAAAATGATGGTCCAAGAGGCAATCGACATCCCTAGTAATAACAACATTACTAACTGGACTAATAGGCTGGCATTGAGGATTAGCGAGAGGAATGAGAGGTCTTGTGTTGTAGTCATGGTGGATTTTGTATGATGTAGGTTGAGATTTTACTTAAGCAATCCAACTTCATCAGGATTATTACCATGTTTGACCGTCAAAATACCTTAGCCAAAACCGATCCAGCGTTATGGGCAGCAATTCAGAATGAAAATAAACGTCAAGAAGACCATATTGAGCTGATTGCCTCTGAAAACTACACCTCGCCAGCAGTGATGCAAGCGCAAGGCTCTCAGTTGACCAATAAGTATGCTGAAGGCTATCCAGGCAAGCGTTATTACGGTGGTTGTGAGTTTGTCGATGTAGCAGAGCAACTAGCGATTGATCGCGTAAAAGCCCTATTTGGGGCCGAGGCAGCCAACGTACAGCCCCATTGCGGTGCATCTGCCAACCAGGCCGTGTTCTTGGCTTTTTTAAAGCCTGGCGATACGTTTATGGGAATGAGCTTGGCAGAAGGTGGCCACTTGACCCATGGTATGGCCCTCAATATGAGCGGTAAGTGGTTTAACCCGATTGCTTATGGTTTAGATAAAAACGAAGAGATTGATTACGAGCAAATGGAGCGTTTAGCGCGTGAGCACAAACCAAAATTGATTATTGCTGGCGCATCGGCTTATTCCAGAAAAATTGATTTTGAGCGCATCGGTAAATTGGCTAAAGAAGTTGGCGCAATTTTTATGGTTGATATGGCCCACTATGCTGGCTTAGTTGCTGCTGGCGTGTATCCAAATCCAGTGCCTCACGCTGATATTGTGACCTCTACCACGCACAAGAGTTTGCGTGGTCCCCGTGGCGGCATCATTCTCATGAAAGCCGAGCACGAGAAGGCGATAAATTCTGCGGTATTTCCTGGTTTGCAAGGCGGCCCTTTAATGCATGTGATTGCGGCTAAAGCGACGGCATTTAAGGAGGCGCAGGAACCTGGCTTTAAGGATTATCAACAGCAAGTCGTTGCTAATGCCAGGGCATTGGCTGAGACATTAATCTCTAGAGGATTGCGCATTGTTTCTGGCGGCACAGACTCCCATGTGATGTTGGTAGATTTACGTGCCAAGAAAATGACGGGTAAAGAGGCTGAACGTGTTCTAGGTGAAGCGCACATTACTTGTAACAAGAATGGCATTCCCAATGATCCAGAGAAACCAATGGTAACGAGCGGTATTCGTTTGGGATCTCCCGCAATGACAACCCGCGGATTTAAAGAGGCTGAGGCACGTCAGGTTGGTAATTTCATTGCAGATGTTTTAGATAATCCCAATGACCCAGATAATATTGCCAAGGTTCGTGCGCAGGTGTCTGAACTGACGAAGCGTTTCCCAGTCTACGGTTAAGAAAGCATTCATTGCGCTGCCCTTTTTGTCATAACGACGATACCCAGGTACTCGATACCCGGGTATCGGATGAGGGCGACACGATTCGCCGCCGCCGCCGCTGCGCAAAATGCGATAAACGCTTCACTACATATGAGCGTGTGGAGTTGGTACTTCCGGCAATTGTTAAAAAGAACGGTAGCCGGGTTGAATACAGTCACGATAAGCTGGTGAGCTCAGTGAAGTTAGCCTTGCGCAAGCGCCCGGTCTCCTCTGATTCCGTGGATGAGTCGATTGCTCGGATTGAGGAGAAGTTGCTCAGTCTTGGTGAGAAAGAAATTCCGAGTGAGCGGGTTGGTGAGCTTGTGATGCGCGAACTCAAGCGTTTAGATAAGGTTGCCTACATTCGCTTCGCTTCTGTTTATAGAAGCTTTGCTGATATTGAATCGTTTGAGACTGCGCTCAAAGAGTTGAAGTAAGTTCGCTGCCATTGCTTGTCAATAAAAAAGGACTGCAATGCAGTCCTTTTTTATTAGGCAAAAGAGAATTTCAAATGGTTTATTTGAGCTCTGCAAAGATTGACGCAGTAATATCTTCAACGTTTCCTGTGCCGCTGACTTTGCGATAGGCGGGCGCCTTCACTTTATCTGCAAGATTGCTTTGACTTGCCCAGCCAGAGTAATACTCCACTAAGGGGCGAGTCTGATCGTTGTATACCTGGAGGCGTTTACGAACAGTTTCTTCTTTATCGTCGTCACGCTGAATTAAATCTTCTCCTGTCACATCATCCTTACCAGCCACTTTAGGTGGATTAAATTTGATGTGATAGGTGCGACCAGAGGCAGGATGTACACGACGACCACTCATTCGATCAATGATGGCGTCAAATGGCACATCGATTTCTAAGACGAAGTCGATAGGTACACCGGCATCTTTCATTGCCTGTGCTTGGGGAATTGTTCTGGGAAAGCCATCAAATAAGTAACCCTTGCTGCAATCGGGCTGGGTTAGGCGATCTTTGACGAGTCCAATAATGATGTCATCGGAAACCAGGCCACCCGCATCCATAATTTTTTTTGCAGCAACTCCTAATTCAGTCCCGGCCTTAACAGCGGCACGCAACATATCGCCAGTCGAGATTTGTGGAATTGCAAATTTTTCGCAAATGAACTGAGCTTGTGTGCCTTTGCCAGCACCTGGTGCACCGAGCAGAATCAACCGCATTGTTTTCCCCTTAGAAGACCTGTATTGTCCTGTATTTTTTTGGGTTCCCCGAGAACCAATTCCTAGGATTATCCCCGAGAACCCTTGAAAATCGGCATTCTGGCTCAGTTGGCCAAGATACGGCGCACGCGCTCCAGGTCTTCTGGAGTGTCAACCCCGGCTGGCGGAGCTTCTAAAGCAGTATGAACGGCAATTCGGTAGCCATTCCACAGGGCGCGTAGTTGCTCTAGGGCTTCTGCCTGCTCTGGTGGAGCTGGCTCAAGACGGGCATAGGCCTGCAGAAAATCAGCCCTGTAGGCATAAATACCCAAATGACGCAAATAGGCCGTTTGTTCCACAGTATCGAGATCACGTACAAATGGAATGGTTGCCCTTGAAAAATACAAGGCTTCTCCAGCCTTATTCAGAACCACTTTCACGACATTGGGGTTATTGATTTCTGAAAGATCGATGATTGGAACTGCCACAGTAGAGATCGCACAGCTGGGATGATTGGCCAAAGTTTGCGCAACCTGATTAATAAGTTCAGGTGGAATGAGGGGCTCATCACCTTGAACGTTCACCACCAAAGTATTGGCAGGCAATTTAAGTAATTGCGCCACTTCTGCAATGCGATCCGTACCGGTTGGATGGTCAGGGCTTGTCAATAGACACTCAATGCGATGCTCATCACATGCTGCTTGAATTTCTGGTGAGTCAGTAGCAACCACTACGCTTTGTGCCAGCGATGCTTGAGCTCGTTCAGCCACTCGAATCACCATGGGCTTGCCACGAATATCGGCAAGCGGTTTACGGGGTAAACGTGTTGAACCTAAGCGTGCTGGAATCACGACTAGAAATTCAGGGGATGTATTACTCATATTGGCTTCAATCAGTTGTGATTGAATTAATGACATTCATCAGCAGAAAGACTGCGCGCCTCATCTACCAACATGACCGGAATATCATTACGGATGGGATAAGCTAAACGATCTGCTTTACAAATCAGCTCATGCTTCTCATTGTCTAAATGCAAAGAACTTTTGCATAAAGGGCAAACCAAAATCTCGAGTAAGCGCTTATCCATATTTGCTCTAAGTGATTTATAAAGTGTATTGATTGGGATCGGGTCTTTGTAGAATCGATTCTAACCAATCGGCTAATGCATTTGGGAGCTCTAAAGTCATTGGCACTACCCAAATACGTGCATCGTTAACTGCAGAACATTTTACGGCATCCTTCTCAGTAATGAGGATGCATTGAGCATCTATGGATTCCAGAAACTCCTTGGTAAAGGAGCTGTGATCTGGCAGGCCAATGCATTTGCCCGCAATGCCATGTTTCTGTAAATCATCAAAAAAGCGCTGGGGATTGCCGATGGCTGCTAGGGCAGTCACTTTTTCAGCTGCGTAGCTTGTAGCAAGTGCATCTAGTGTCTGAGTGTTGCTTGGCTCTATGAGCTGGTAGGGCATCCCTAAGACGCTTTCTAAGTTAAATGCACGTCTTCCCAAAAAATATTGGTCTACATGATTAGAGGGATCTTTAGCGCCCGTCATTAAGGTCGCATCGCGATCGCGCGAAGCAGGTTCACGTAAGGGGCCGGCAGGTAATAAAAAACCATTACCCTCCCCACGTGGATCACGTACTACCAATTCAATATCGCGACCCCCTTCTCTGGCAGGCCAACGAGCTAAGGCTCGATGTTGAAGGCCATCATCACTGATGATGACATTGACTTGAGGATCGTGCTTTAAAAGAGAATGAATGCTTTTCACACGCTTGGGATGTACCCAGATTGGAAATTGATCCTGCGTACGCTTAGCAATAAGAACGGGTTCGTCACCCACTTCTCCAGGATTGGAGTTGCTATGTACTTCGATTGGAGTTGTTACAGCTGAGGCGCCATAACCTCTGCTAATAATTCCGGGATTCCAGCCCATTCGCGCCAAACGCTCTGCTAGTGCAATCACAATGGGTGTTTTACCAGTACCACCAACCCGAATATTGCCCACAATAATGATGGGTACCGCTTGACGTTGATGATTACCAATGCCTAAATCATTGAGTAGGTCGAGCATGCGGTTAATCAGGCCATAAATCCATGATAGGGGCCAGAGTATGAGGCTGGTAGGCCCACGCCTTTCCCAAAACTTGGGAGCCAAATTCAATTGCAAGATTGACGAAGATTTTTTAGTGGAGGGCATACCAAATCACGGGGTAGTTATTTCTTGGCCTGACTACTAAAAACAATATTGGATAGGTTGGCATCACGCGCTGCTTCCAAAGCGCTCATCACTGCTTGGTGTGGCGCTCTTGCATCGGCATCAATACTCACTTGGATGTTGCTCTCTTTATTGGTGTGAATAGAATTCAATTGATTGCCCAGTTGATTGCGATCAGTTACTTTGCCATTGATGGCAAAACGACCATCGCGACTGACTGCAATATGAATTTGTTTTATCTCTGCTTGATTTGCTACTCCGCTAGCGGTGGGTAGTATGATGGCGAGCTCTTGAAAGCGCGTGAAAGTTGTCGAGATCATTAAGAAAATCAATACGACCAAGAGTACATCAATAAAGGGGATGAGATTAATCTCAGGCTCTACTGGAGTAGATTTCACACCAAGTGAAAATCGTCCGCGATAGGAGGGGGGATTGCTAAGCCAACTCATTGACTATTCACACCCTGAGTCTGATGGGGATAGAGTTTTTTAAATAACTGGCGGGCAAACTCTTCACATTCTTGTTGACGTTGAATTGCCATCGCACGCAAACCACGCCATGCAGCTAATGCAGGGATGGCAATCAACAAGCCAAACGCAGTGTTGTATAGGGCTATTGAGATACCGTGAGCGAGTTGCTGGGGGTTTCCAGAAATACCCTGAGCTGAACCCTGACTCCCAAAGATTTCAATCATGCCAACAACGGTTCCAAAGAGTCCGAGCAAAGGAGCAACCGTTGCAATTGTCGCTAGCGCTCCTAAATAGCGCTCAAGCTTGAGCCAAGTACTCTGAGCAACTGCTTGTAATTCCTCTAAGGTTGCCTGGGCAGAACTTCCTGAGACTTTCTCATGCAAGATGCTGGCAAAGAGAGGGCCAACTGGCAATAGCTCGCTTACGGCAGTGATTTGTTCATTTTCAACCTTTTTTTGCTCTGAAATAGCATTGGCTAAGCCAAATAGGGATTCCAGGCCACCCTTGGGAAAGATATGAATTTGGCGTAAATACCAGGCTCGTTCCAAAATAATTGCTAGTCCGATAATGGAGATGATGAGAAGGGGCCAAATGGGCCAGCCAGCAGACAGTAAGATTGAGTACATATGCTCAGTACTTTAGCTGAATTAAAAATGGGTTTTAAGAATGTTTTCCTGTGGATAACTCTGTGCAAAACTTTGGAGAAAATAGCTTGTAAGTCCTTGATTGATCGTCATTGCAGTCTTTTTAAGGGCTAGAACCTGTAAATATTAGCTAAAAATTATTGATATAAATCAATAACTTATAATGTAATTGTTGGATTTATGAGACGTTTTGGGTCAGTAATTACTTACTTTTAACTATTATCCTCAAGGGAAATAGGCTTCTGTGGATATGTATTGCTCGCCAAGCCAAATAACTGTGTAGAAAAAGAGAAAAAATGTCGGAAATATCAAGAGAAATCCTGAGTGTTGGCGATCTCAACCGCGCCATTGCAGGCTCTTTGGAAGAACGCTTTGAAACTGTTTGGGTTAGCGGGGAGGTTTCCAATTTCAAGGCTTATGACAGCGGGCATTGGTACTTTTCCCTGAAAGACGAAGAAGGGCAAATCCGCTGTGTGATGTTCCGGGGTCGTAATGGCCAAGTGGGTTTTATGCCCCAATCAGGTGATTTGGTTGAGCTAGCTGCCAATGTGGGGTTTTATGTTCCGCGGGGGGATATTCAGCTCACTGTACAAAGTATGCGCCGCGCTGGCATGGGCGGCCTGTATGAGGCTTTTCTCAAGCTTAAAGCTAGGCTGGCTAAAGAGGGCTTGTTTGATGTCGAGAGCAAGCGGCCCATTCCCAGTCATCCAAAAGCCATCGGCATTATTACTTCTCCCCAGGCAGCTGCTTTGAAGGATGTCTTAAGCACTTTAGCAAGAAGGGCGCCGCATATACCCATTGTGATTTATCCAACCTTGGTGCAAGGTCCAGATGCGCCCGCCGGAATCATCAGCGCTTTGAAAAATGCTGAACAAGAAAATGCAGTAGATGTGATTTTATTGGTACGTGGTGGTGGGAGTATTGAAGACCTTTGGGCGTTTAATGATGAAAAATTGGCATACGCAATTGCAGCTTCACCCATTCCAATTGTCAGTGGTGTTGGGCACGAAACCGATGTCACGATTGCCGATTTTGTTGCTGACTTGCGTGCACCTACTCCGACGGGTGCCGCAGAATTGGCAGCGCCTCGCCGTGATCAACTGTTGCAAGAATTAGATGCCATTTTGCAGGCCCTCATGCAAAGAGTCAGTCAACGGGTAGAGCGTGAAGCTCAAACTTTGGATCAGCTTGCTTTGCGTCTCAGTCATGCCCTGCCCAATCCTGATCGTATGCGTGAACAGATCACTGGATGGCAGCAACGTCTTAATCAAGCTTGGTTGGTAAGGCTAGATAGCTGGAAGCGAGATCAATCCAATTATCAATCGCAATTGGAAATGCTCAATCCTCAGAGAACGCTAGAGCGTGGTTATGCGGTGATCTTGAGTAAATCTGAGAAGACCATGCATGCTGTACGAAACTCACAGGAGCTCAATACCCAAGATGAATTTGAGGTGCGTTTGGCAGAAGGTCCGGCAGAAGTGCAATTCGCAAAAATACGGCAACAAAACTAGAAAATATTAGGCTCAATATCGAGTTGAACTTGAAAAGTTTTCTGCACTTTCTCTTGAATTATTTTTGCAAGATTGAGAATGTCTTCAGAGTTGGCGCTACCATGATTGACAAGTACAAGCGCTTGCTTTTCATAGACTCCTACAGGGCCCATGCGCTGTCCCTTGAAGCCACATTGATCGATCAGCCAGCCAGCTGCAAGTTTGCGCATTCCAGGGGCATCAGGGTAAGAGACTAGGTGTGGAAATTGCTTGATCAATGCTTTGTATTGCTCGTTGGCAACAATGGGGTTTTGAAAAAAACTTCCCGCATTGCCAATCACTTTAGGATCGGGTAATTTCTGAGAGCGTATCTGGCATACAGCAGTAAAAATATCTTTCGCACTTGGCCGCTGATCAGGATCATTAAATTGCTTAGCTAGATCAGCATATTGCAATCGGGGTTTCCAGGCCTTCGGGATTATGAAAACAACCTTTGTCACGATATATCTCTTGGGGTAGCGCTTGAAGTAGCTATCGCGATAAGCAAACTGACATTCTGCTTGGGAGAGGGTGACAAAGTCATGGCTTGCAGCATCAAACGCTTCGATGCGATCAATGTATTGGCCGATTTCAACGCCATAGGCGCCAATGTTTTGAATGGGCGCTGCTCCAACGGTTCCCGGTATTAATGCTAGATTTTCCAATCCTGGTAGGTTTTGTTCTAGTGTCCAAGCGACAAACTCATGCCAATTCACGCCAGCGCCAACGGATACCCAAGTGTTTTGTTCATCTGATTGAAAAATTTCTTGACCTGGGATGTTGATGAGCAGCGTTGCACCAGGTAATTGATTTGGCAAGATGACATTACTGCCCCCGCCAAGAGTACGCCATTCTTGATTTTGATCCGCCAGGTCCTTCAGAAGGCGTGGCAATTGCTCTGCCGAGTTGATTTCATAAGCAAGCTCTGCAACGGCGTCTAGGCCAAAGGTATTGCGATGCTTGAGCCCCATATTAGGGGTCAATTTTGCAGGGTTGGGCGCATTTTTTGCGGAGTTCATGCCACAATCTTATTCGTGTTCGACTTTCTCGCGGAAATTTATTGAAAAAGTCGAAAAGTAATATAGCCAGTAGGCAATTACCAATTTAATAATTGAGATTATTTAAGGAGTTTGATATGCCCTCATTTGACGTAGTGTGTGAACCCGACATGATTGAGTTGAAGAACGCTATCGAGCAATCGAATAAGGAAATCACGAATCGATTTGATTTCAAGGGTTCAGATAGTCGTGTTGAGCAAAAGGATGAGACTCTTATTTTATTTGGTGATGATGATTTCAAATTAGGTCAAGTGCGTGATGTTCTGATCAGCAAAATGGCTAAGCGCAATGTCGATGTTCGCTATCTCAAAGACGATAAAACTGAGACTATTGGTGGTGATAAGCGTAAGCAAACGATGAAGATTCAAAAAGGGATTACCTCTGAGCTGTCCAAAAAGGTCGTACGCATTATTAAGGACAGCAAGCTGAAGGTACAAGCCAGTATCCAGGGGGATGCAGTCCGCGTCACAGGGGCTAAGCGTGATGATCTTCAGGACACTATGGCATTGCTCAAGAAAGAGGTAACAGAGGCACCATTAGGCTTTAATAACTTCCGTGACTAATGTTGCTGGCCCTAGAGCTAGCACTTCCATCCCATCAACAAGCCAAGAGGCGATCGAACGTTTTTGTGATGCTTGTTGGCTAGAAGACGGTTTAGCGCAAAATAGCTTGTCTGCTTATCGGCGAGATTTATTACTCCTAGCGCAATGGCTTTACAAGGAATCTGGAACTGATCTGTTCGGCGTCACTGAAAAAGATCTCACGGCTTACATTGCGCATCGACGTGCCGATAAAGCCACTACAGCCAATCGTAGACTGACCGTATTTAAGCGTTTTTATCGCCATGCGCTGCGGATGAATTTAGTCAACAGTGACCCTTGTATTGGTCTACGTGCAGCCAAGCAAGCATTGCGTTTTCCGAAGACCTTAAGCGAGGACCAAGTAGCTGCTTTGCTCAATGCGCCAGACGTTGACACTGCACTGGGTTTGCGCGATCGCACGATGCTCGAGTTAATGTACGCCAGTGGTTTGCGCGTCTCTGAAATCGTTTCTTTGAAGACAGTTGCCTTAGGTCTGAATGAGGGCGTTATCAGGGTTGTGAACGGCAAAGGCGGTAAGGAGCGCTTGGTGCCCTTTGGTGGTGAAGCAGGGCAGTGGTTGCGGCGCTATTTGGCTGATGCTAGAACCCCCTTACTTGAAGGTAAGACTTCAGAGGCATTGTTCGTGGGGCGTCATACAGGCACTGGATTAACACGACAGGCATTTTGGGCTCTGATTAAGCGTTACGCCACACTGGCCAATATCCCAGTTGCCTTATCTCCACACACGCTACGCCATGCTTTTGCTACCCATTTACTCAATCATGGAGCTGATTTGAGGGTGGTGCAATTACTTTTGGGTCATGCCGATATTTCTACTACCCAAATCTATACCCATGTGGCTAGGGAGAGACTTAAGTCGATTCATCAGCAACACCATCCTAGGGGCGCCTGAATAGATTCATTCCAGTGGGCCTAAGGTGCTTTTGGGCCCGCAAAAAATATTCTCGCCTATAAGTGTTTAAGATATCAGTATGAATTTCACATTAGATCTGTTGTTGATTCCACTGGCTTATTTGATCGGCTCGATTTCCTTTGCAGTGGTGGTGAGTAAGTGCATGCGCTTACCTGACCCCCATTCTTATGGTTCAGGCAATCCTGGTGCTACGAATGTTTTGAGGACTGGCAATAAGTTAGCGGCCGTGTTGACTTTAATTGGTGATGCCCTCAAAGGTTACTTCGCGGTCATGCTGGCTCGTGTCTTACTTGGCGATGAATCTTTAACTTCCACACTTAATTCTTGGTTATTGTGTGGCGTAGTGTTAGCAGTTTTCTTAGGCCATCTCTTTCCGATATTTCATGGCTTTAAGGGCGGTAAAGGGGTAGCAACAGCTTGTGGCATTTTGTTTGGGATCAACTGGATTTTAGGATTGGCTACCTTAAGTACATGGATTATTGTGGCGACATTTATGCGCTACTCTTCTTTGGCTGCATTAGCTGCTGCCATATTTGGACCAATCTATTTTGTATTTTTGTTTGGTTTTCAGCCCATGGGAATTGCTCTGCTGGTGGTGTGCTGTTTATTAATCTGGCGTCATCGCAGCAATATCCGTAATTTGATGAACGGTACAGAGAGTCGTATTGGCTCTAAGAAAAAGGGACAATCATGACCATTGCTTATTGGTGTGTGCTTTTTATGGGGCTATTTCCTTACATTGCCACTGGTATCGCTAAAAAAGGCTTTGAGGGTTATGACAACGGTATGCCACGTCAATGGTTAGCCCAGCAGACGGGCTTTCGGGCGCGCGCCAATGCAGCGCAAGCCAATCTATTTGAATCACTACCCTTTTTCTTTGCTGCTGTGATCATTGCATCCCTGGCAAATGCCCCACAAGAAAGAGTTGATCTCTTGGCAGTGGGATTTGTTTTGATGAGAATTGCTTACTTGGTTTGCTATGTGGCTGATTGGCCAACTAGCAGATCGATTGTTTGGTTAGCGGGCTTAGCTTGTGTAGTGGCTATCTTTTTTCAAATTTAAGCAAAACACTCTGAAAAGCTTGCATGCATTTAAACCCTAGCTACAAACTGATGTTCTAGAAAATACGAGATAATTATTCATGGCAACTCAAAAGACTCCAACTAAAAAAACTGCAGGAAAGAAGGCTGCCATTACAAAAGGCACACAGCAGCTTGCTAAGGCAGTAAGTAAGAAGCCAGCAGTGAAAAAGACGAGCGTGAATAAAGATGACGCGGGCACTCCTTTATCAGTTGTTATCCGTCGTCGCATTGAAGCTCAGAAAGCACGCTTTCATGCCAATGACAATATTTCTGCTTTTATTGAGCCGGGTGAATTAGAGGCTCTCGTTGATGAAGTGGCAGAAAAAATGCAAGCGGTGCTCGAGAGCTTGGTCATTGATACCAAGAGTGATCACAACACCAAAAATACCAGTCAACGCGTTGCCAAGATGTTTGTTAAAGAAGTATTTAATGGGCGCTACGTTGAGCAACCCACTTTGACAAAATTTCCCAATGTCAGTCGCCTTAATGAGCTTATGATCATCGGGCCTATTACAGTTCGCAGCGCATGCTCTCATCATCTGTGTCCCATCATGGGTCGCATTTGGATTGGTGTATTGCCTAGTAAAGAATCTGCATTAATTGGTCTCTCAAAGTATTCGCGCTTAACGGAGTGGGTCATGTGTCGCCCGCAAATTCAGGAAGAGGCAGTTGTAGAGTTGGCTGACATGTTGGAGAAAAAAATTAAGCCAATCGGTGTGGCCATCGTGATGGACGCTGATCACTTTTGTATGCAATGGCGAGGCGTTAAAGATCGGGATTCAAAAATGGTCAACAGCGTGATGCGCGGGGCTTTCTTAAAAGACTCTAATTTGCGTAGAGAGTTTTTATCATTACTAGATAAGCGCTAGAACCTGGGTGGCGATATTGAATATCATATTAAGAGGGCGGTTTATATCTCGCATCAATAGCGCTTTAATCATGGGCGCTTTGACAGCATGTTCTACTTACCCAGACAAAAATATTGACCCTGCTAAAAACACGAAAGCCATTTTTGAACGCGATGCGATTGAGTGCGCTCAGGCTTACCCGGAGGCTGCGTCTGGGGCCCATGTCCATCAACGCATTAATTGTATGAAGCTCAAGGGTTGGCGCTAATCGCAGGCAAAAACTGTAATCTGGAAGATGCATTTATTCTTTGAGAACAATTCTCAAGTAAATAGCTATATATATCAGTAACTTAGATTCTCAATACTGGAGTAAATTGCTCTACTCTATGATGGATCTAAGCATCAATTTTGTTCTATCTCACCATCTGGAGTCTTTATGAAAAATAGTCGTCGCCAATTTATGATTTTGTCTGCTGCTGGCGCATGCACCTTAGCCCTCAATGGCAAGGTTCAAGCTCAAGCAATGGTTGCTGAAACTGATCCTCAAGCTGCGGCTTTGGGTTACAAGGCTGATGCCTCTAAGGTGGATAAAGCCAAGTTTCCAAAATATGCTGCTGGTCAAAAGTGCGATAACTGTGCTTTGTACCAAGGTAAACCTGGTTCAGCTGCTGGTGGTTGCTCTTTGTTTGGTGCTAAGCAGGTTGCTGGCCCAGGCTGGTGTTCTGCTTACGCTAAAAAAGCCTAACTTAGTTAGCTTTAATCCACAAAGGCTGCTCCGGCAGCCTTTTTTGCTAGCTTTAAGATAGCTTCATGCCAATCATTAATCCTTGCTCTACCTTATGAAACATACCCTGCGGTATTACCTTAAGCGCTACAGCTTCTATTTGGGTGGTGATCAGCCACAGGTGGCTTGGGTGGAACGTCTGAGATCAGTATTTGGAGCCTTTATTGGCCTGGGATTGGTGCTTTTGACGGCTAAATTCTTGCGAGAGCTCAGTGGTCTTGATGAGTGGATCATGGCCTCCTTGGGTGCCAGTGCATTGCTAGTATTTGCTTTGCCTCAAAGTCCGATGGCTCAACCTTGGGCTGTGATTGCTGGCAATACCTTATCTGCCTTGGTGGGGATTTCAGTAGTGCAAATGGTGGGCGAGCCATTAATAGCTCTGCCACTTGCTGCCAGCCTATCGATTTTGGGTATGTTTATATTGCGTTGCTTGCATCCACCTGCTGCTGCAGTAGCGCTCATCGCAGTATTGGGCGAAGTTGTGAATTACCGCTATGCGTTTTTCCCGGTAATGGTGGATTCAATTTTGCTGGTAATGGTTGGTGCGTTGTATAGCAATTTGACAGGTAAAAAATATCCTAATCAGCCTTAATAGCCTCTAGAAAGACAAATGAGGGGGGGTACCCCCCAATCTTATTTGATTTTGCCCGCCGCAATAGAGGCCTTGCAGTCCATAATTGCGTAATTTTGATATTTACCCGCATTTTCTTTGCGAATGGATTGTCCGCACTCTGTTAAAGAATTGCGTAGGTTGATTTTAGGGATATTGCTCATATTCAGCTCCTATTAAGAATGAATGGTTTTTTATTTTTAGATTGATGCAGCGCTATTGTGCGCCCAAAGTAATTCTAATAAATTCTACGACTTTGCCAAAGAGATTCAATAAACCCTTTAAAATCAGGCTTTACTGTTAAAAAGCATAAAAGCTGACCTATACCTGAATGTCTATAGTAATTCCTGTAATTCTCTGTGGTGGCTCCGGAACTAGGCTTTGGCCATTGTCTCGTTCGGGCTTCCCAAAGCAATTTTTGGTCCTTTCAGGTGATGACTCTTCATTGAGTCTTTTTCAGCAAGCAGTTATTCGTATTAACTCGGTTGCTAATAACAACATCAAACTCAGTAATACCTTGGTAGTTACCAATGAAGACCATCGGTTTTTAGTTGTTGATCAACTGCGTGAACTTTGCAAACAAACAAAGGGCTTGAGTGCCACTTTATTATTGGAGCCCACAGGCCGAAATACAGCCCCTGCATTAAGCATGGCTGCTTTTTGCGCGCAGCAATTTGGGCAAGATAAAAATACCGCGCATGATCCTATTTTGGTAATTACACCTGCGGATCAAACTATTCAAAATCCTGCTTCATTTACTAAGGCACTGCAAGATTGCATTCAGGCGGTAGAGGCAACAAAAAATGCTATTGCAATTTTAGGTATTACGCCAACTGCGCCTGAGACTGGTTATGGCTATATTCAGCGTACTGGCAGCAAAGATCAAAACAATGCATATGTTGTAGATCGCTTTGTTGAAAAGCCTGACACTAAAACCGCTAAATCTTATTTGGCAGATGGCAGCTATCTTTGGAATAGCGGCATGTTTGTTTTGAGGGCAAGTACTTGGTTAGCTGCCTTACAAGAATTTCGTGGCGATATTTTTGAAGCTTCACAAAAGGCTTGGCAAACCAAGTCTGAAGATGCTGCTGATGGGTTTATTTTTATTCGTCCGGGCAAAGAAGAGTTTAAAGCGATTCCAAGTGAATCGATTGACTATGCCGTGATCGAAAAATGTCCCAATAGTCATTACAACATCAAGATGATTGAACTTGATGCTGGGTGGAATGATTTGGGTGCATGGGATGCCGTTTGGCAAGTGGGTCAGCAAGATCAAGATGGCAACGTTACCAGTGGCGATACCTTACTAACGAACTCAAAAAACTCATTAGTGCATGCAAGTAGCCGCTTGGTAAGTACTGTGGGAGTTGAGAATCTCATCATCATTGAAACTGCCGATGCTGTATTAGTTGCCGATCGCAAAAATAGCCAAGATGTTAAAAATATCGTTACCCAGTTAGAGTCGCAAAAGCGGGAAGAGAAAAATTTACACCGAAAAGTTGCAAGACCTTGGGGGTGGTACGACAGCGTTGATGAGGGTGAGTGCTTTAAAGTGAAGCGTATACAAGTTAAGCCGGGCGCCAGCCTTTCATTGCAGATGCATCATCATCGCGCCGAGCACTGGATTGTGGTGAAGGGCGAGGCTGAAATCACCAACGGTGACCAAGTACTTTCCTTGAAAGAAAATCAGAGCACCTACATCCCTCAAGGTCAGCCTCATCGCCTTGCAAATCGTGGCACAGAACCGCTGGAGATTATTGAAGTGCAGTCAGGCAGTTATTTGGGCGAAGATGATATTGTGCGCTTTGAAGATGCATACGGAAGAAGTTAATGAATATGACGAGTCAATCTAACAAAAAACAAAAAGTCGCCCTTATTACTGGAGTCACAGGGCAGGATGGTTCTTACCTTGCAGAGTTCCTCTTGGAAAAAGGTTATATCGTTCATGGCATTAAACGTCGCGCATCTTCATTTAATACTGATCGCATTGACCATATTTATCAAGACCCTCACATTGATCACCGCGATTTAATTTTGCATTACGGCGATTTAACCGATACCAGTAATTTGGTGCGTATTATTCAAGAATGTCAGCCCGATGAGATTTACAACTTAGGTGCTCAGTCTCATGTAGCAGTTTCTTTCGAATCTCCTGAGTACACTGCTGATGTCGATGCTATTGGTCCTTTGCGTATGTTGGAGGCTATCCGCATTTTGGGTTTAGAGAAAAAGACTCGTTTTTACCAGGCGTCTACTTCTGAGCTTTATGGCCTAGTGCAAGAGATTCCACAAAAAGAAACCACTCCTTTTTATCCAAGAAGCCCTTATGCGGTAGCCAAGATGTATGCCTACTGGATTACGGTGAACTATCGAGAGGCTTATGGTATTTATGCCTGCAACGGCATTTTGTTCAATCATGAGTCTAAGCGCCGCGGCGAAACCTTTGTTACTCGTAAAGTGACTCGTGGTTTAGCTAATATTGCCCAAGGTTTAGAGAAGTGTTTATACATGGGTAATATCGATGCTCTGAGGGATTGGGGTCATGCCAAAGACTATGTTCGCATGCAATGGTTAATGTTGCAACAAGAAGTTCCTGAAGATTATGTGATTGCCACTGGAGTGCAATTTACGGTTCGTGAATTTATTACCCGTAGCGCAAAACAGCTGGGCATTACTCTCAAGTTTGAAGGTGTCGCCGAAAATGAAAAAGCGATTGTTGCTGCAATTGAAGGTGATAAAGCCCCAGCCTTAAAAGTCGGTGATGTAATTGTGCAGATTGATCCGCGCTACTACCGTCCTACTGAAGTGGAAACTCTTTTGGGTGATCCAGCAAAAGCTAAAGCCAAATTAGGCTGGGTTCCTGAAATCACTTTAGATCAAATGATTGTAGAAATGGTGGCCAATGACTTAGATCAGGCTAAGCAGCATGCTCTCTTGCAAAAACATGGCTACTCTGTAGCTGTTGGTACTGAAAAGTAATTGTTGCTGAAAAAATGTCCATGACTCTAGATCCTAGTCAAAAGATTTATGTAGCTGGGCACCGTGGCATGGTGGGTTCCGCGATAGTCCGTAACCTACAATCTAAGGGCTTCCGTAATATTGTTACGAGAACTCACGCGGAGTTAGACTTAACAAATCAAGAGGCTGTAAAAGTCTTTTTTGAGCAAGAAAAGCCCGATCAAGTCTATCTTGCTGCAGCAAGAGTTGGGGGTATACATGCGAATAATACTTATCCAGCAGAGTTCATCTATGAAAACTTGATGGTGCAAAATAATGTCATACATCAGGCATTTCTAAGTAGTGTCAAAAAACTACTTTTTTTAGGTTCAAGCTGTATTTATCCTAAGCTTGCCATGCAGCCTATGGATGAGGGTGCATTACTTACTGGAAAGCTTGAGCCTACTAATGAGCCTTACGCCATCGCCAAGATTGCGGGCATTAAAATGTGCGAAAGCTATAACCGTCAATATGGTGCCTCACATGGAGTGGACTATCGTTCTGTGATGCCAACCAATCTGTATGGACCTGGAGATAATTACCATCCTGAAAATAGCCATGTGATCCCGGCTTTAATCAGAAGATTTCATGAGGCAAAAGTCAGTAACGCACCTGAAGTAGTTATCTGGGGCACGGGTACGCCAAGACGAGAGTTTTTGTATGTGGATGACATGGCAGATGCATCCGTATTTGTGATGAATCTGGATAAAAGTATTTATGAACTTCACACATCTGAAATGGAAACTCATATCAATGTGGGTTTTGGGAGCGATATCACGATTGCGGAATTAGCTGCTGAGGTTGCTAAAGTAACCGACTATCAAGGCCGCATAACTTTTGATACCAGCAAGCCTGATGGTGCACCTAGGAAGTTGATGGATTCGAGTAAATTAAACCGACTGGGGTGGAGGTCAAAAATTCCCTTTTCTTTAGGAATTAGTTCAGCGTATACCGACTTTGTCCACACCTTCAGTGGAAGATAGGTGCAGGGAGTCTGTATGATCCTGAAATATATGCTGGATGGCGGCGGAGTAGGTTATCAGACTCCCTGCTGCTCTTTTTATGGTGGGGGTATGGATCGCGCTCCTTGGAGCCTATTCATTCTGGGGCGTTTAGCCCTTTTGATCTTGCTGATTTATTTTTTAGCCTAACTCTGCTTCTAGTTATAGCGCTTTAGAGCGAAGTTATGATTTTGTCAGCTGCTGGTGCTTGCACTCTGGCTTTGAGCGATAAAGTGCAAGTTTAAGCAATGGCTGCTGAAACTGATTCACAAACTGCTGTGGATTCCTTAATTATGGTTCTGGGTCACGTGATGCATTATCGCTATGCTTTTCCCGGTATTGGTGGATCCAGCATTGCTGGTCATAGCTGGTGCAGTTTGCGGCAATCTTACCGGCAAACGCTACCCAAATAAACCAAATTAACTCTTTAGAAACAATAGCTTATCACTAATTTTCCTTAGTTTTTGCTTGCGAGATTAATGCTTTAAGTACTTGATTAAAAATTTTAGACCCTTGCCTTGCTATATTTTCAGTGAAGGTTTGTTCAAAGTTTGAACAAACAGTAAAATTGTCTTACTATATTTATGTAGTTTTATTTTTGAATGTAAGCGGTGACTTATCCTAAGTTTTTCTCTCCTCAATGTATCAAAAGACTTTAAAAGAATATGACTAATCCACAATCAAAAATTGATGAGGAAGCTCATTTTAAGATTATGTGTATTTTGCAAGAGCACCCAGACTTGACCCAACGCAAGCTGGCTGAGATGCTTGGCATGAGCGTGGGAGCGCTTAACTACTGTCTCAGAGCCCTTATTGACAAGGGATTTGTGAAGATGGATAGCTTCCAAAAGAGCAGAAATAAGTTTAAGTATGTCTACCTACTTACGCCCCAGGGGATTGCTGGAAAAATGGCTTTGACCAGCCTATTCCTTAAGCGCAAGATATATGAGTATGAGGTGCTGAAGGTGGAGATTGAGGCGCTACAAGCCGAGGTGCGTGGCAAGCCCGTTGGGCGCACATTAGAGAGCATCTTTGGCCACTAATTCAACCCGTTTTTTTAACGTATTTTTGCGTAGCGCTACTCTTAGTGCGCGCTTCTTATTCATTTTTTTTCTGGCCAAATTCCTTGATCCTGCCTCAGTAGGTTATTACGGCATTTTTACAGCCACTATCGGATACGCACTTTATTTTGTTGGATTGGATTTTTATACCTATGCCTCCCGTGAGATTGTCAAAACTTCAGCAGATCAAAGAGGAAAATTACTTAAAGGTCAAGCTGCGTTGTCAGGACTGCTTTATCTCGCGTTACTTCCATTTGGGGTTTGGTTGATTTCTCATGCTGGCTGGCCGGGACATTTGTTGTGGTGGTTTCTCCCCATTTTGGTGTTAGAGCATTTCAACCAAGAAATTTCCCGGCTATTAATTGCTCTATCAGAGCAACTCGCAGCTAGCTTCATTCTATTTATTCGGCAAGGCTGTTGGGCTTTGGCTATTATTGGACTCATGGTTTCGACTGAAAATACTCGAAATCTAGATTGGGTCATGGCTCTTTGGTTCATATCTGGCCTGGCTGCTGCTGCTGTTGGCTTGTGCAAGCTTGTGAAGCTCAAAACTATGGGGTGGCTTTTACCCATCGACTGGGTATGGGTAAAAAAAGGGGCGACAGTTAGCATCGGCTTTTTAGTGGCTACACTCGCATTGCGAGGTTTTCAAACTTTCGACCGCTATTGGTTAGAGGATCTTGGGGGCATTGAAATGGTTGGCGCCTACGTCTTGCTGCTAGGCGTGGCCGGTAGCTTATTAACGTTTTTGGATGCAGCCATATTTTCATTTGCTTACCCTGCACTGATAAAACTTAATCACAGAGGCGAATATCAAGAGGTGCGCAAAAAAGTCAAGTCGATGCTGTTTCAAACTATTCTGATATCGGCGCTATTCGGGCTGGTCAGTTGGTTACTGTTGCCGTATTTTTTGACTTGGATTGGTAATCCCATTTACCAAAAGAACATATCTTGGTATCCATGGCTTTTATCTGCTGTGGTAATCAATGCCGTTGGCTTAGTGCCTCACTTCGCTCTTTATGCGCTAGATGCAGATAAGCCAATCATATATAGTAACTTGTCTGGATTTTTTGGTTTCTGCATGGTCACGTGGATTCTTGGTTATACATATGGGGCCTTGGCCATCCCCATTGGACTTAATGCCGCCTTTATTTCCATTCTTATTAGTAAGACTATTGCTTATTGGCTTTTGATTTCGAAAGCAAGCTTTCTCAAATCCAATTCCTTACAAACCTGAACTCAAGCTGGGATTATTTATGATTCGCTACGGTCAACAAGACATTACCCAAGCAGATATTGACGCTGTGGTTAACGTATTGAAATCAGTAAACCTTACTCAAGGCCCTAGTATCACCCAGTTCGAGCAAAGCGTTATGTCTCATACTGGTGCGCAATATGCGATTGCGGTCAATAGTGCAACCTCAGCCTTGCATATTGCATGCCTGGCGCTTGAGCTTGGTCCTGGAGACTTGCTTTGGACGACTCCTAATACTTTTGTTGCATCTGCCAATTGCGCCTTGTACTGTGGTGCGCAAGTAGATTTTGTGGATATTGATCCGCACACCTACAACCTCTGCCCCAAACTGCTTGAACTTAAGCTGGTTGAGGCAGCTAAGGTTGGGAGGCTCCCGAAAATTGTTGTGCCCGTCCACCTCACTGGCCAGCCATGTGACATGGCCGCGATTCACGCTTTGAGTCAAAAGTACGGATTCAAAATTATTGAAGACGCTTCGCATGCCATAGGCGGAAAATACCGAGATGAGCCTATTGGTAACGGCCGATATAGCGATATAACTGTCTTCAGTTTTCACCCCGTGAAGATCATTACCACCGCCGAAGGTGGGATGGCGCTTACCAATAATTACGAGATAGCTACTCGCCTAGGCCTGCTTCGTAGTCACGGCATTACTCGAGATCCAGCATTAATGACGCAGCCTATGGACGGCCCTTGGTACTATCAGCAAGTGGCCCTTGGTTATAACTACCGGATGACTGATATCCAGGCTGCACTTGGCGTTAGTCAGATGACGCGACTGGAATACTATGTCGCACGCCGGCATGATATCGCTGCAAACTACAATCGGCTTCTTGCTGACTTACCCATCACCTTACCTTGGCAACATCCCGATAGTTACAGTGCATACCATCTTTACGTGATACGTCTGCAACTTGATCGAGTTAAAACTACACATTTGAAAGTATTTGAGGCTCTGCGCGCTAAGGACATCATGGTCAATCTGCACTACATACCGGTGCATACCCAGCCTTACTATCAGCGTATGGGATTTAAGGTGGGCGACTACCCTGAGGCTGAAAAATACTATAGCGAAGCAATTAGCATTCCCATGTACCCAACACTGACGGATGAAGAGCAGATGACTGTAGTGCAGGTTATTCGCGCAGCATTGACATTATGAAACTCGCTGTTATCCCTGCCCGTGGTGGCAGTAAACGCATTCCCCGAAAAAACATCAAGCTTTTTGGTGGCTTGCCAATGATCGCCTGGTCCATCAAAGCTGCGCTACAAAGCGAATGCTTTGACCGGATTATTGTTAGTACCGATGATGATGAAATTGCCCAGGTGGCGCAAGCCTTTGGGGCTGAAGTACCATTCATGCGACCAGTCGAGCTAGCTGATGATCATGCGGGCACTATCCCCGTTATAACGCATGCCATAGACTGGCAAAATCAGCACGGCGGATCAGTAGCAGAGGTGTGCTGTATTTATGCTACAGCCCCGTTTATACAGGCGACTGACCTGCAGCGTGGTTTAGATATTTTGCAGCGCACTGGTGCGGAATATGCTTTTTCTGTAACCAGCTACGCTTTCCCAATTCAGCGATCCATTCGCATCACGGCAGATCAGCGTATAGAAATGTTTCAGCCCGAATATTTTTCTGCACGTTCACAAGATTTAGAAGAGACTTGGCACGATGCAGGTCAGTTTTATTGGGGTAATGCGCAGGCTTGGCTGCAAGGTAAATCACTTTTTAGTCGTGATGCGGCCCCCGTTCCGCTACCGCGATATCGCGTGCAGGATATTGACACACTCGAAGACTGGGAGCGTGCTGAGTGGTTATTTAGAGCTATGCAATTACAAGTAGCCAGGATTTAAATATGAAAGTCGCCTTTCGTACTGATGCTTCAATTCAGATCGGCACTGGTCATGTGATGCGCTGCCTGACACTGGCTGATGCGCTTAGGGAAAAGGGTGTGCAATGCGAATTTATTTGCCGAGAACACTCGGGCAATCTGATCGGGCATATTCGAAGTAAGGGTTATATCGTTCATGTCTTGTCATCGAGAAAAAATAAAGATGTTGATCTCGCTCACAGTGCATGGTTAGGCGCAACGCAGGAGGAGGATGCTCAAAGTTGCGCCCCCATCTTGACCAATTTGCAACCCAACTGGCTAGTGGTGGATCACTACGCACTGGATATTCGTTGGGAGGCTTTGCTGACACAGTACTGTGGGCAACTGATGGTTATTGATGACTTGGCAGACCGAGTGCACTGCTGTGACCTACTGTTGGATCAAAATCTAGGTCGAAGTGACAATGATTATGATGGTTTGCTAAATACTACGACCGTCAAGTTCATCGGTCCGAAATACGCTCTACTGCGTCCTGAATTTGCCCAACTGCGCAGTCAAAGCCTGGCAAAAAGGGTTGAGCCGCACTTGAAGCACTTGCTGATTACGATGGGTGGGGTAGATAAAGGCAATCTCACCGCCCAAGCATTGCAAGCTCTTAGCACATGCTGTTTACCCGAAGATTTTCATGTCACGGTGGTTATGGGTTCGCATGCCCCCTTCTTGACTGATGTAAAAGCGCAAGCTTCGCTGATGCCATGGCCAACGCAAGTGTTGGTGAGTGTGAATAATATGGCGCAACTCATGACCAGTAGCGATTTGTGCATAGGGGCTGCAGGCAGCACTTCTTGGGAGCGCTGCTGTCTGGGTTTGCCAACACTTTTGGTGGTACTTGCGGATAATCAAAAGTCTGGTGCCATGGCATTAGAGGCAATAGGATCAACCCTAATCCTTAAAGATGTGAATGACATACCCCAAATCTTTGAAACCTTCCTATCGCACTCAGGCATAGTACAACTTAAAAGTATGTATAAAGTGTCAGCAACTGTAGCGGATGGTCAGGGAGTGGACCGTATTATTGCTTCAATGCTCTCGGAGAGGCTGCATGCTTAAAGACTGTCAAATTCGCAGTATGAGCGAGGACGATTTGCCCATTGTGCTGTCCTGGCGCAACCATCCTGACGTGCGTCGTTTTATGTTCACTCAGCATGAAATCAGCCTCGCAGAGCATAGTCAGTGGTTCAAGCGTGCGATTCTGGACAATTCGCGCCGTTTGCTCATCGTGCAAGAAGGGGATGTTCCAATTGGCTATGTGCAATTTACCAGCGTTGAGCTTGCAGGCATTGCTGATTGGGGGTTTTATGTCCGCCCCAATGCAGCAAAGGGCACGGGCCAAACACTCGGCACTTTAGCTCTTGAGTATGCATTTAAATTTTTGAAGCTGCACAAAGTTTGTGGCCAGGCTATTGCCAGTAACCAAGCTTCGATCGATTTTCATGAGCGACTGGGATTCAAGCGCGAAGCTGAGCTGCGTGATCAAAAGCGTATTAACAATGAGTACCATACGTTGATTAGTTTCGGGCTTCTTGCCGGTGAATGGCAAGTAAGCATATAAAAAGGAGGAACCCGTGAAACAAATTCAAATTTCCAACCATCTTATCGGACCGGGCCAACCTCCTTATGTGATTGCCGAGCTATCAGCCAACCACAATGGTAAGCTTGAAACCGCGATGCGCATCATCGAGGCGGCCAAAAAGGCTGGCGCCAACGCGGCCAAGCTACAAACCTACAAGCCAGATACTATCACTCTCAATTGCGATAGCGAAGACTTCAAGATCCGGGGCGGCCTTTGGGATGGACGCACGCTATACGATCTGTATGAAGAAGCGCATATGCCTTGGGAGTGGCATAAACCATTGTTTGAGCATGCACGTAAGGTGGATATTACTCTGTTCAGCTCGCCGTTTGATAGTACTGCCGTTGATCTGCTAGAGGATCTGAATGCGCCGGCTTATAAAATAGCTTCTTTTGAGGCTGTGGACCTTCCCCTCATTAAGTATGTCGCTAGTACTGGCAAACCCATGATCATCTCTACTGGCATGGCTGATGCCGATGAGATTCAGGAGGCCATTGATGCTGCGCGAGAAGGTGGCTGCAATGAGCTTGCTATCCTGCATTGCGTCAGCGGCTACCCTGCGCCTTCAGAGGACTACAACTTGCGCACTATCCCCGACATGATTGAGCGCTTTGGCTTAGTTGTCGGCTTATCTGATCATACGCTCGATAACACAACGGCAATAACCAGCGTGGCCTTAGGCGCCAGTATCATTGAAAAACATTTCACGCTAGACCGCAGTGGCGGCGGCCCAGATGACAGCTTTAGTTTGGAGCCAATGGAAATGGCCGCACTTTGCCATGGAGCCAAAACTGCTTGGCAAGCTTTGGGAAGAGTGGACTATGGTCTCAAGTCAAGCGAGCAGGGTAACGAGAAGTTTCGCCGCTCCCTATATTTTGTGCGAGACATGAAGGCGGGGGATGTTATTACCAAGGACTGCATTCGCAGTGTCAGGCCAGGGTTTGGGTTGCCACCAAAATACTTTGCAAGCATTATTGGTAAGTTTGTCAGTGATTTTATTCCGGCCAACTCACCGGTTACTTTGGATAAAATTAAGTGAATACTATATTCATTGCTGAACGGCCAACGCAAATTCTTACTGCACTTGCCTTGATCGAAGACTTGGGGTTAAGTGGAGACGTTCAGATCCTTGTTGCCGATTGCTTTGCCGATGCTTCATCAGTTGTTATAAGATTCTCTGAATATGAGTCACGGGTGAGTTTTAGATTAGTTGCAACCTATGGAGAAGCAATCGATATCGCTGCAGCAGAGTTGCCAGCACATCTCTTTATACATTGGGATGTAGGGTTTGGGACGCAAAGGAGGCTCAAGCGTTTGCATCGGCAAAATAAGGGAAGCAGGATATCTCTGTTCGAAGAGGGTGTTGGAACCTATAGGCAAGATATTTATCCTGCAATCAAGAAGCTAATCTTTAGACTTATTGGGCTGCCTGTCAATATTGGTGGCAGTAAATATGTTGATGACATCTATGTCTATGATAAAAAAAAATATGTTTCCAGCGCGCTTGTTCGCCCGCGATTTGTCAAACAGATTGAGCCATCATTAGCAAGTTTTATAGAGGCGCGGGAAGCTCAGCTTATCTCCATTTTCTCGGCGCGAGATCTGATTAAATCTCTTGAAGAAAGTAGTAGTAGTGTCTGCACAATATATTTGTCGAGTTGGAATTTTAAAGAGTTAGACCTGGAAGAATTATTTCCAAAAAATGGTGTCAGAGTTCTAAAATTGCATCCTCACTGCCAGACTCGAGTCTTGAGAGATGACATTCTTGTTGCCCCGAGATCATTACCGGCCGAGTTGCTTGTAATGATTGCAAGCAGGATTTTTGATGTGGTCACTGTTTATCATAGCGGCTCAAGTTTGCCTCTTTATATTAACTTTGAGAATGTTGCCCTCATAAATCTTAAAAACTTTAAAGACATATGAAAATATTTTTTTTCTATCAAGCGCCATATTTGATTATTACTGTCTTGGCAATTAGTCGCCTTCTAGATCTTTTCATTGCCTTGCCCCCATTCGTATATAGATCTTTCTATAAGCCGTTATTTTCTAAAATCCATCCGTTTCAATTGAGCCCGGAAAAACTGAGATGACTTTAAGTTTAAATTCCGATAAGCTGAATAGAAATATCGAAAATGTGATCGTCGGCAACGGCCTCATTGCTAGAAGTTTTGCAGGTGTTGATTTTGGTCGCCCAACATTGGTGCTCGCCTCAGGAGTTTCCGACTCGCAGGAGATTCGTGATGAGGCATTTCAGCGCGAAGTAGCGCTAGTACAACAAAAAATTGCCGCTTATCCCGATCTGCATGTTGTTTACTGCTCCACTTGCAGTATTGACAGTGGGATAGAAACGCCATACACAAGACATAAGTTGGATATTGAGAGGCGCGTTCTTGCAGCAGCCTTTTCTTGCCATATCTTTCGTCTGCCCCAGGTTGTGGGGTTAGTGCAAAATCGAACTTTGGTAAGCTATTTTGTGGATGCGATTCTAAGCGGCTGTCCGTTGAAAGTGCAGGGGTATGCAACACGCAACTTGCTTGATGTATGCGATTTTGTACGTGTGGCTTCATTGCTAGTTCGCTACAATATAGGTGCTGGAAAGCCTCAGAATATTGCATCTGTTGGACAAGTGCCTGTGATTGATATTGTGAATGAGATCTCGCAGATACTTTCTCATTGTGTCGCTACAGAGATAGTGGACGAGGGCTATAGTCAATCAATTAACAATTCCTTCTTGCGGAGCATACTGTCGCCCGATGATCCACTATTTGATCCCGAGTATTGGCGTAAAGTTCTTGAGCGCTATGTGCCGTTAGTGGCTGAACGCTACTATGATGCTAAAGCTGGGGGTAGGCCATGAAGTCACGTATCTTAATCAACTGCTCGAACTTGCATAATGGGGGCGCGGTAGCAGTTGCCACATCCGTTATAGACTGCCTCAGTCGGATGGATCATGAGGGGCTAGCGCTTTCTGTGATTTTATCTACCCCGGTGGAGAAAAACCTGCGGGAGCTAGGTACAAACTTAAGTGCGTTTAAAAGTTGCCATACGCACAACTTCTATGGGATCGGAGCTTTATGGCACGGATTGGATCGTCACTTTAAAGGATTTGACTTAGTCTTTACGGTGTTTGGCCCGGCTTATTTCGTGCGTCGGCATGCTCGACATATATTTGGATTTGCGCAACCAAATATCTTATACCCAAATAATCTACTGGCTGCTCAGTTAGGTTTTTTGGAGCGTTTTTTTACCCTGGCAAAGTTTGAGCTACAAGCCTGGTTTTTTTCAAGAGCCGATGAGCTAGTTGTTGAGTTGGAGCACGTAAAAGCTGGATTGATGCGTCGTAGCATGTTCTTTAAAAAGCCTATTCATGTCGTCTATAGTTCTGTGCATTCAATATTTAGTGAGTTGAGTCGTTGGGCACCATTGGCTTTGCCTGAGGAGTCAGGACGGTTGCGACTGGGTGTGATTTCCCGTAATTATCCTCATAAGAATTTAGCGATTTTGGCGGACGTGAAGCAACACTTACTCCTGAATTATGGACGTGATGTTGATATTTTTGTGACATTCCGACCGGAAGAGTGGGCAGCTTGCGATCCGCATTTTCGCAATAACATTATTAATGTCGGTGAACTTAGTCTTAGTCAGTGCCCAACTTTTTATGCTGGGATGGACGGCGTGATATTTCCTAGCCTTCTTGAGTGTTTCTCAGCGGTTCCGATTGAAACTTTAATGTTAAGACGCCCACTATTTGCTTCAAACTTATCTTTTATTAAAGATGTCTGTGGTGAGTACTGTCAGTATTTTGATCCATTGAATGTTGCCGATATTGCGCGATCGATTGATGCTTACTTCTGCCGATCTTTAGTTGAGCAGCAGCGTCTTTGTGAAATAGCATATGCTCATGTGCAGCGCTATCCAGGCCCGATGGAGCGCGCTGGCCAATATCTAAAAATTATCCGTAATGCATTAACTTAAGCAGCAGAACCCTTTTTACTTTTTTCCTTTTTGAATGCGCACCATGTTTAAAAATAAAATTTTACTTATATCCGGCGGCACAGGTTCTTTCGGTAATGCGGTACTTCGCCGTTTTTTGGATTCAGATCTCCAGGAAATTCGTATCTTCAGTCGGGATGAGAAAAAACAGGACGATATGCGCAAGAAGTACAACAATCCCAAGTTGAAATTCTACATAGGGGATGTGCGTGACTACCAGTCAGTATTAAATGTTGTGCGCGGTGCAGATTTTATCTTTCATGCCGCTGCGCTAAAGCAAGTGCCCTCTTGTGAATTTCATCCCCTTGAGGCGGTAAAGACTAATGTGCTCGGCACTGAAAATGTTCTAGAGGCAGCTATTAGCTGTGGAGTAAGTCGTGTAGTGGTGCTTAGTACTGACAAGGCAGTGTATCCAATTAATGCTATGGGTATAAGCAAGGCCATGATGGAAAAAGTAGCTGTAGCCAAATCTCGTAGTAGCAATAATACGGTGATTAATATCACTCGTTATGGGAATGTTATGTGCTCACGTGGTTCAGTGATCCCGCTCTTTGCCAGCCAAATCCGTGCTGGACAGCCCATTACGATCACCGACCCATCTATGACCCGTTTCATGATGACATTGGATGATGCGGTGGATCTGGTGATGTATGCCTTCGAACATGGTCAGTCAGGTGAGATTTTTGTGCAAAAGGCACCGGCCGCAACTATTGAGGTGTTAGCCAAATCTCTCGCAAGCATCCTTGGTGTGCCTGAACACCCCATGAACATCATCGGCACCCGTCACGGAGAAAAACTGTTTGAGGTGTTGCTTAGTCGAGAAGAAATGGTAGCTGCCTATGACCTCGGCGGTTATTACCGTGTACCCCCAGATTTGCGCGACCTAAACTATGGCAAATTTGTGGATCAGGGCGAAGTCATGATCTCTGAGGCAGCGGAATATAACTCTCACAATACAACTAGGTTGGATGTAAACGGCATGCAGGATTTGCTTATGAAGTTGCGTTTCATACAAGCTACTTTGCGTGGCGAGTTGGTGGAGGCCGAGGAATAATTCAATGATGCTAGCCAACCACCGCATTCTTATAACTGGTGCTAATGGATTTATTGGTAAAAATCTACTTGTCCGATTGAGTGAGCATCCGAATATCACTATCAGCACCTTTATGCGTGATGATGATGTGTCTAGCTTGGCTGGTTTGGTTGCAGAAGCCGACGCAGTTATTCATCTAGCTGGTGAAAACCGCCCAGTTGATGAGGCTGCTTTTGCGCAGGTGAATGCTGGTTTGACAGCCATGCTTTGCGCTGCTATTGAAGGTGAATTTATTGCCAACGGTCGACATGTGCCATTGGTTTTTACTTCATCCACTCAAGTTGAGCAAGATAATTCCTATGGCCGTAGCAAGCTAGCGGCGGAGCAATTGGTGCTGACGCTAGCGCAGACCACAGGGAATCCTTGCGCAGTGTTCCGACTGCCAGGGGTCTTTGGCAAATGGTGCAAGCCCAATTACAACTCAGTAGTTGCAACCTTTTGTTATAAATTGGCGAATGGCTTACCAATTCAGATTAATGATCCATCTGCCGTTGTGCGATTGGTTTATATCGACGATGTTGTTTCTGCCTTTTTGAGTATCTTAGATAAGATCGCTCCGGGGTATGTGCAGGCTACCGTTGAGCCAGAGTACGTCATTTCCTTGGGCGAACTTGCTGAGCAGATCGATGCATTTAGTAACTGCCGCACTAACTTGATGAGTGAGCGTGTGGGGGCCGGATTGGTTAGGGCCTTATATGCAACTTATGTGAGCTACCAACCTGTCGATAAGTTTTCATACGCAGTGCCGCAATATTCCGATGCGCGCGGCTTATTCGTCGAAATGCTCAAAACACCGGATAGTGGCCAGTTTAGCTATTTCACGGCTCATCCCGGCATTACTCGGGGGGGTCATTATCACCATACTAAAACCGAGAAGTTTTTGGTCATCAAGGGTGAAGCATTATTTCGCTTTCGGCACATCCTTACCAATGAAACTGTAAACTTGCGCATTAGTGGTGCCAATCCTCAGGTGGTGGATACCATCCCGGGATGGTCGCATGATATTACCAATGTGGGTGATGATGAGATGGTTGTAATGCTGTGGGCCAATGAGAACTTCGATAAACAAAATCCAGATACAGTAGCCAGTAAGGTCTAAAAAATGAAGAAACTTAAAGTGATGTCAGTCGTAGGAACGCGGCCTGAGATTATTCGTCTATCGCGAGTTCTGGCTGCACTGGATGCGTGCTGTGATCATGTGTTAGTCCATACCGGTCAGAATTATGACTACGAATTAAATCAAGTTTTTTTCGATGACTTAGGTGTGCGCAAGCCGGATTTCTTTTTAAACAGTGCTGATGGAAGTTCTGGGGCGGCTAACACCATTGGGAATCTCATTACTGCTGTAGATGAGGTCCTCGCTCAGGTGCAGCCTGACGCGATGCTGGTGCTCGGCGACACCAATAGCTGCCTTTCGGTAATCCCTGCCAAACGGCGGAAGATTCCTATCTTCCACATGGAGGCGGGGAATCGCTGCTTTGACCAGCGTGTGCCGGAGGAGATAAATCGTCGAATTGTTGATCATACGGCTGATATCAATTTGACTTACAGTAGCATTGCTCGTGAATATCTATTGCGTGAGGGCCTACCGCCCGATCAGATTATTAAGACTGGCAGTCCTATGTACGAGATTCTGCAATACTATCTTCCCCAAATCCAGGCGTCGAATGTTTTAGCGAGATTGGATTTGACTGCAGGACAATACTTTGTAGTCAGCGCCCACCGCGAAGAAAACATTGAGCCAGAAAAATCATTTAGTAAGCTTGTGAAAGTTCTAAATACTCTAGCTGAAGATTATGGCTTGCCTGTGGTGGTTTCGACCCACCCTCGGACTCAAAAGCGCGTTGATACCTCAGATGTGAAGTTCCATTCGTTGGTCCGATTGATGAAGCCAATGGGTTTCCATGACTATGTGAACTTGCAAATACATGCTAAAGCGGTGCTGTCGGATAGCGGCACTATTAATGAGGAGTCTTCCATCCTCAATTTTCCCGCGCTCAATCTACGTGAAGCGCATGAGCGGCCCGAAGGTATGGAGGAGGCTGCGGTGATGATGGTTGGTCTTGAGGTTGAACGCGTTCGTCAGGGTCTGGCCATTTTAAGTGCTCAAGCTCGCGGTACTGAGCGCTCCCTAAGTCTAGTGGCCGATTACAGCACACCCAACGTGAGCGACAAGGTGATCCGGATCTTGCATAGCTACACAGATTATGTGAACCGTGTAGTTTGGAAGAGGTATTAATCTAAGTGCGCATTCTTGTTGTTTCCCAGTATTTCTGGCCAGAGAATTTTCGCATTAATGACTTGGTATCGGAGCTATGTAGTCTTAACCATGAGGTAACTATTCTCACTGGGCAGCCAAATTATCCCTCCGGCGCAGTATTTCCAGAATTTAAGTCAAATCCAGAGGCCTTCTCACATTTTTCGGGTGCCAATGTCATAAGGGTTCCCTTGCTTACGCGCGGTAAAGGTAGGTTGAGATTGGCATTAAATTACGCGAGCTTTGTCATCTCGGGAATAGTCTTTGGGGCTTGGCAATTACGAGGGCAGAAGTTTGATGTAATTTTTGTTTTTGAGCCTTCGCCTATTACTGTTGCGTTGCCGGCAATCTTTCTAAGATTCATTAAACGTACCCCACTTGCGATTTGGATTTTAGATCTTTGGCCAGATACCCTTGAGGCGATTGGCGCAGTTCGATCACGGACTATCTTGAGGGCAGCCGGTCTATTGGTATCCTTTATTTATGACCGGTGCGATTTAATATTAGCGCAGTCAAAAAGTTTTATTCCACATATTCGCCAATATTGTGACAAAGAAAAAAAAGTTAAATACTTCCCAAGTTGGTCAGATGTTACGTTTGATTTTTCTGTGGCTGAGTTGGCTAGAGAGGTTCCCGCATCCGATGAGGTTTTTACCATCATGTTTGCTGGGAATATTGGGGATGCACAAGACTTTCCTTCGATACTTGATGCTGCTGAAGCATTGAAGGGCAATAACGGGATACGTTGGGTAATTATTGGTGATGGTAGGGTAAGTGAGTGGGTTAGATCAGAAGTAACAAAGCGTGGTCTTGAGCACTGCTTTCTATTATATGGTAGCTACCCAGTGGATCGAATACCCTCTTTTTTTAAGCATGCTGATGCACTTTTGGTATCACTAAGGGCCAAATCAATTTTTTCAATGACTATACCTGGGAAGCTCCAAACTTATTTAGCCTCAGGGATCCCGGTGCTCGCAATGTTGAATGGTGAAGGTGCGGATGTAATCTGTAGTTCAGGCGCTGGTATAGCAAGTCCTGCTGGAGATGGAATGGCATTATCAGTTTCAGTCATGAAAATGGTGAATATGGATGCTGAAGCGCGGTTAAGAATGGGTAAAGCTGGATTGGTTTTTAGTGAGAGCGAGTTTAATCGTACAAATCTCATAAAAAAACTATTATTATGGTTAGATGAATTATGTGTAGTGGAAGCTAATGATGAGGTGCGTGACCAATGATTTTGGTAACAGGAGCATCTGGTTTCGTTGGTCATGCACTATGTTCAAGTTTGCAAGATTTGGGATGCAAAGTTCGAGCTGTAGTGCGCAATATAGATCAAAAAGCAAATCAGGATCGAGTTGCGATTGGTGATATCTCCTCTGAGACTGATTGGGGGCGCACCCTGGAAGATGTGCACCAAATTGTGCATTTAGCTGCACGCGTGCATGTCATGAATGAAAAAAGTGCCGATCCACTTGCGGAGTTCCTTCTAATGAATGTCGCCGCTACGATCAATTTAGCTAGGCAGGCAGCTTCTGCTGGAGTAAAACGATTCATTTTTTTAAGCTCAATTAAGGTGAATGGCGAATTCACTGAAATGGGTAAAGCTTTCACTGCAGATGCTGCACCAGCACCGGATGACCCCTATGGAATTTCTAAGTATGAGGCTGAGAAGGCGCTGACTCAGATTGCCCGCGAGACTGGTATGGAGGTAGTCATCATCCGTCCACCCCTCGTTTATGGCCCTGGGGTTAAAGCCAATTTTGAGTCTATGATGCAGTGGTTGAAACGCGGTATTCCTCTGCCATTAGGCGCTATTACAGATAATCGACGTAGCATGGTTGCGCTGGGTAATTTAGTGGATCTGATTATCGTTTGTATAAATCATCCTGCAGCTGCGAATCAAACATTCTTGGTAAGCGATGAAGAGTCATTATCAACGGCTAGTTTATTGCGGAGAACTTCGGTAGCCCTTGGAGTAAAGGTGAGATTATTTCCCATACCACCAATCCTTCTCAAATTTGCAGCGAAACTACTGAGACGAGAATCGGTCTATCAGAGATTATGTGGGTCGTTGCAAATTGATATAACAAAGACGCAGAAATTATTAGGCTGGAAGCCGCCACTCTCCGTTGATGAAGGCTTAAGGCTTGCGGCTAAGGGTGATGCATGAAACGTACATTTGATTTTTTTGGGTCACTCATAGCAATATTCATTTTTGCAATTCCCCTGTTGATTACTGCTCTAGCTGTTCGTATTAGTTCCCCTGGCCCCATACTTTTTTGGAGTGATCGTGTGGGACGCAATAATCGCATCTTTCAAATGCCCAAATTTCGTAGTATGCGAATTGATACCCCATCAGTAGCGACCCACCTATTGCAAAATCCAGATCAATGGCTCACGCCTATTGGATCATTTTTGCGCAGATCAAGCTTGGATGAATTGCCACAGCTTTGGTGTATTTTGAAGGGGGATATGAGTTTTGTGGGGCCGCGGCCAGCACTTTTTAATCAAGATGACTTAATTGCATTACGTACCGCAAACGGGGTACATCTGTTGGTGCCAGGTCTGACGGGTTGGGCTCAAGTCAATGGAAGAGATGAATTGCCGATACCCCAAAAGGTGGCTCTAGATGCCGACTACATGAGGCTCCAATCATTTTCATTTGACTTAAAAATACTTAGGATGACTGCTCTCAAGGTTCTTATTCGGGATGGCATCACGCATTGAGGATTAAACTGCATTAATGCAAGACCGACAAGGCATTTAATCCGATGAAAAATTCTCTACTCAAGCTGGGTATTCCAGTACTTTCATTGCCGCGATTAGCAAAGCGCTTGATTGCTATTTTGCTTGACGTCAGTCTTTGCGTATTAACGGTTTGGCTTGCTTACTATCTAAGACTCGGTGAATTTGTTATCTTGTCTGGTAACGCCTTACTTGCAATCGGAGTTTCAGTTGTATTGGCAATACCAATCTTTACTATGTTTGGTTTATATCGTGCAATTTTTCGATATAGTGGCTGGCCAGCACTTCTGGCTGTTGCGCGCGCAACGGCTGTCTATGGCTTACTTTATGCATCGATATTTACTGCGATCGGTATTCGAGATGTGCCAAGGACCGTTGGGATAATTCAGCCGATATTGCTTTTATTGTTTGTTGGTGCCTCAAGGGCATTTGTGCGGATTTGGTTGGGTGATCAATACAGTACCATTTTGAAGCGATCTGCTCGGTCAAAAGTTCTTGTCTATGGTGCTGGAATGAATGGTCGCCAATTGGTCGCAGCAATGGCGAATAGCCATCAGATGGCAGTCATTGGATTTTTGGATGATGACATCCGTTTACAGGGTCACGTCATCAATGAACTCCCCATTTACAATCCTGCCGACCTAGACAGTTTAGTGGGCACTTTATCTATTGATAGTGTATTGCTTGCTATGCCCAGCATTAGTCGCAAGCGTCGTAACGAAATCTTGGGTCTTATCCGTTCGGCACACGTATCAGTCCGTACGCTACCGAGCATGACGGACCTTGCGCAAGGCAAAGTCAATTTTTCTGATATTCGTGAATTGGATATTGACGATCTACTTGGGCGGGATCCGGTTGCTCCGGATCAAACCCAACTAGCCATGAACATTCGAGACAAAGTTGTGATGGTTACTGGGGCTGGCGGCTCTATTGGTAGTGAGTTATGTCGGCAAATTGCATCTGTTGGCCCCGCTAAATTATTGCTTCTTGAGCAAAGTGAATATGCGCTTTATATGATTCATAGTGAGCTACAGGCAAGATTAGAAGATCAGGAGATATTGCTAATCCCTTTATTGGCTTCAGTGCAGGATGGCAATCGAATGCATGAAATCATGTCCACTTGGCGCCCCAATACGGTCTATCATGCTGCTGCTTATAAGCATGTTCCTCTGGTAGAGCATAACCCTGTAGCCGGAGTTAACAATAATGTTTTGGGAACCCTATCTACTGCTCTAGCTGCGGCTGATAATGGCGTGTCTGATTTTGTCTTGGTTAGCACTGATAAAGCAGTGCGCCCCACCAATGTCATGGGGGCTAGTAAGCGTTTGGCGGAAATGGTACTGCAGGCTCTTACGGAAAAGAGCGATAGTACAAAATTCAGCATGGTGCGTTTTGGTAATGTGCTGGACTCATCTGGCTCGGTTGTTCCTAAATTTCGACAGCAGATTCGTGATGGTAGTCGGGTGACCTTAACCCATCCTGAAGTTACGCGCTACTTTATGACTATTCCAGAAGCTGCGCAACTAGTGATTCAGGCTGGAGCCATGGCCAAAGGGGGTGATGTGTTTGTACTGGATATGGGTCAGCCAGTAAAAATTATGGATTTAGCCCGCCGTATGATTGAGCTTTCTGGCCTTACGGTAAGAGACGAAGAATATCCTGATGGCGATATTGAAATAGAGATCACAGGTTTACGCCCAGGTGAAAAATTGTATGAGGAACTTCTCATTGGCAATAACCCGAAATCAACGCCACACCCTCTCATTATGAGAGCGCATGAGGAATTTATTCCTTGGGCTGAGCTTGAGAGCAAGCTCAAGTCGCTAAATCAAGCCTTAAATTTGAACGACGTTAGTGCTATTCGCCTAATGATGTTAGAGCTCGTGTCTGGGTATGCCCCTAGTGATGAAATTGTTGACTGGGTCTACTTAGAGCGGGAAGGGCTACCGATTTCTTCAGGTTTGCAGAACTAAAGGATGGCTTTCGCCTTTTCTTGCTTGCTGACACCCCAATCGCTCAGTAAGCCTATATTTATCAAGTACTTGAGCTGGATACGAAGTCGTGCCAGTTAAAATAATACTGAATAATAGAAGAATCTAAAACCATATCCGGGTGGAGTGCAGTTTTAGTATTTATTTCTCACTATGAAAAGGCGAGAAGTGGATATCCAACAATCTCTCAGGCGTGGTTGATGACCGCTTCCCAATGGATGGATTCCGTATTTATTACAAAGATCTAAGAGCAAGTTTGTCGATTGGATGCATGAGGTTTATAGGCATTAACTTTATAAGCAAATTACTGTCGATTTTGTATTTTTATGACATGTTCGATTAGTATGAGATTACTTTATAGCGAGTTTGTTCGGCTTTACTGAATTCTGAGTAGTGAAGCACAATACAGCTGAAATTTTAGAAAGAACTAATAATGGGGTTTAAGGAAATTTTTCAAAAGCCAAATGATGGCGATGAAATCTTAGTAGCCTTAAATGGTTATAAGCGAATCTTTCGTGCTGTTGCAATATTTACTGCAGCAATGAATATTATGCTTCTTGCACCTTCGCTATACATGCTTGAAGTCTACGATCGTGTGTTAACCAGCCGAAATGAATTCACATTATTGATGCTGACGCTAATCGTAATGTTAATTTATTTTGTATATGCCGCTTTAGATGCTGTCCGCAGTCATACGGTAATTGAAATGAGTAAGAAAATAGATGCTCATTTAAATCAAAGAACATACACGGCAGCATTTGAGCAAAACTTGAAAACCCGTGGTGCAAATGCTGGTCAAGCCTTAAATGATTTAACAACCCTAAGGCAATTTATTACCGGTCCTTCGTTGTACGCATTTTTTGATGCCCCTTGGTTCCCATTCTATTTGTTTGTGATATTTCTTTTTAATTTTTGGTTGGGGGTCTTTGCTACCATTTTTACCCTCATCTTAGTGGCTTTGGCATTTATTAATGAGGCCGTAACGCATAGCCCTTTATCAGAGGCTAATAATTTGGCCGTGCAGTCATCAAACTTAGCATCCAATAACTTACGCAATGCCGAGGTGCTGGAGGTGATGGGCATGTTGCCGGGTATTCGAGCTCGCTGGTTTGAGCTCCATCAGAAATTTATGGCCATTCAATCATTAGCAAGTCAGCGGGCTGCGACATTAGGGGCAATTACTAAGTTTTTGAGAATCACTACGCAGTCATTAATGCTTGGTCTTGCTGCTTACTTAGTCTTGATTAATCAAATTTCACCGGGCGTGATGATTGCCGCAACAATTCTTTTGGGTAAGACTTTGGCTCCCGTTGAGGCTGTAATTGGAGTATGGAGGCAGTGGCGGGGTGTTGTTAGTTCATACGAACGTTTGCAAAAATTACTATCTCAAAATCCAGTACGCAAAGTGGGGATGTCGCTGCCAAGACCAGAGGGTCATATTGCGTTAGAGCATGTATATGCCTCGGCTCCTGGTGGCCAGAAGCATATTTTGAAAGATATTAGCTTTAAAGGCGTGCCTGGAGATGTGATCGGCGTTATTGGGCCCAGCGCTTCAGGTAAGTCAACCTTAGCAAAGATACTGGTTGGCTTATGGAAGGCCTCCCCAAACTGCGTGAGGATTGATGGTGCCGACGCATATATGTGGAATAAAGAGGAGCTTGGAGGGGCCTTAGGTTATGTGCCTCAAGATATCGAAATGCTTCCCGGCACGATAAGTGAGAATATTGCTCGTTTTACAGAATATAACTCTGAGGATGTGATTGCCGCTGCGACTACAGCTGGTGTTCATCATATGGTCCTTCAGTTTCCACAGGGCTATGACACTTTGATCGGTGACGGGGGAATGGTTTTATCTGGAGGCCAAAAACAGAGGATTGCTTTGGCAAGAGCTGTTTTTGGAAAGCCAAGTATTGTCGTTTTGGATGAGCCAAATTCAAATTTAGATGAAAGTGGAGAGCTTGCATTAGCTAATGCAATTATTGAATTACGCACTAGAGGTGCGATCGTCATTATTATCACGCACCGCACTAATTTGCTGAAGGTAACTAACAAACTCCTTTTTTTACAAGATGGATCCATGAAGGCCTTTGGTCCAACCCAGCAAGTATTGCAAGCATTGCAGCAAGAGGCCGTTAAGGCGGCAGAGCAGGCTAAAGCTTCAAATGCGCTTGTTGATCATAAGAAGAGTTAAGAGATTGTCGATATGCGGATGATTAAAGAGTGGCTTCAAAAAATTGGCAATAGCTATGTAAGATTCACTGATCATTTCTTGATTGGTAGAGATGAGAGTTATTTTGCTTGGTTAGGATTGCAGATCCTCATCTGGGGATTTGGCTCTTTATTGCTATGGGCCTGTTTTGCGCCATTAGATAAGGGAGTTTCCGCCCCAGGGTATGTGATTACTGATTCCAATCGCAAGGCTATTCAGCCGGCAATGAATGGCATCGTTGATGCTATCTTGGTGCGAGAAGGTCAGCAGGTGAAGGCTGGAGAAGTCTTGGTCAGACTCAATCCCATTAATGCTCAAGCACAATCGAATGCGACTCGCGAGTCGATACAAGGTTTGGAGGCTCAAGTAATAGCCTTGGAGCAATCAATCGCACAAAAAAAGCAACAACAAAAATCAATGCAGGAGCAGTTAAGATCATACAAAGATTTGGTCGGCGAAGGATATTTGGCAAAGAATAGAATGCTAGAGCTAGAGCGTTCCTACTTGCAATTAAATTCGAGCATCTTGGAGGACGAGGGAAATCTGCTAAAGGCCCGAAGACAGATTAATGAATCAAGAGAAAAATTAAATCCCTTCGATTTTGATTTAGCTAATACAGAATTGAGATCTCCTGTGGATGGTCAGGTTGTGAACCTAACCATTTTTACTAATGGCGGTTTTGTGAGTGCCGGGTCAAGATTGATGGAAGTCATTCCCCTGGAAGAGTCCCTCATCATCGAGGCGCAACTACCAGTTCATTTGGTTGATCGAGTTCATCCAAAATTACCAGTCGAATTAATGTTTACAGCATTTAATACCAATAGAACTCCGCACATCCCCGGGGTGATTATTTCCGTTGGCGCTGATCGAATAGTTGAGGAAAAAACGGGTATGCCTTTCTACAAAATCCAGGTGGAAACTACACCCGAGGGTGCAAAAATGTTGGGTAATTTAAAAGTACGCCCTGGTATGCCGGTAGAGATTTTTATCAAGATTGGTGAGCAGACTTTAATGACCTATTTGCTAAAACCTGTCTTTGATCGTATGCATTCCTCGATGCGAGAGTATTAATCATGAGGTTGGTTTTATCTTTAGGACTTTTCTTAGTAGCGACTTACTCAAACAGCGTTTTTGCTATTGATCTGTTGCGTACCTATGAGTTGGCATTAGTCAATGATCCTGTTTTTCGTTCTGCGACTTTGGAATATGAGGCTGGATTACAAAATAAAAGTATTGGCCGCGCAGCATTGCTCCCAAAATTAACGGGAACCTATAACAATGCAACAAATAAGGCAACCCAGTGGGGTCAGGCTTATTCTGGTGGGCCTGATGTGACTAATAATTGGAGCTATCCTAGCGACTATGCAGCACTTCAATTAATTCAGCCACTTTTCAGTCTGGATGCGATAGCTAGGGCCAAACAAGGTTCTGCTCAGGCTGATCTGAGTAAATCCAAGTTTCTCCTCAGCTCTCAGGATCTGTTAATTCGAGTCTCTCAAGCTTATGTCGATGTTCTATTTGCGCATGATCAATTGCAATTCCAAAAAGTAGAACGCGATGCTTTTTTAGAGCAGTCTAAAGTAGCTCAGCGAACTTTTGAGCGTGGTGAAGGAGATAAAACGGGGGCTTTAGAGGCCCAAGCCTCATTCCAGATGTCAGAAGCAAAAGTGGTTGATGCCATTGATTTTTTGGAAAATGCCAATCTTAAATTGGAGGCCTTGATCGGCGGCAATTTAGATCGAACTGCAAATCTTGCCCCATTGAAAAATAAATTTATACCAATCGCTTTAAATCCAGTAGATTTTTCTGCATGGAAAGAAAAAGCACTTGCTAATAATGCAGAACTGAAGGCAATGCAAGATCAAATCGAGATTGCGAATCAGGAATATCAAAAGTTAAATGCTGGCCATTATCCAGTAGTTAATTTTGTTGCGGCAATGACTAACCAATCATCTAATACTGTTACCAGTATTAATCAAACAACTAATCAGAATTATCTCGGCCTTCAAGTGAGTCTGCCTATTTACAGTGGGGGAGAGACTGTAAGCAGAAGCGCTCAAGCTTATGCGAACTATGAAAAGGCTAAAGTAGATTATTCCGTGGCTCGAGATCGAGTGATCACTGATTTAAGAAAGCAATATGACCTCGTTCGTTCGGGAACCATTAAAATTCGTGCTTTGACAGCTGCAAAAGAGTATTCAACGATGCTAGTTGATGCCATGAATAAGGGTGTTAGTAGGGGGGAGAAGATCAACCTCGATGTACTCGTTGCTCAGAAAAGCTTGTTTTTAACCAGTCGAGACTTGGCGCAAAGCCAGTACAACTATCTGACTGCATATCTGAGACTTCACCAATTAGGAGGCATATTGGAAATGGGTGATTTCTTAAAAGTGACCCAGTACTTTTCTAGGAAGTGATTGGGCGTTATTGTGACCAATAATAGTAAGTGAGTACTTACTATTATTAATGCCTTAACTGATAGCTTTCCCTGTTTAAATATTGAATATCCCATCCCTAAATTACGTAAAAAGTTCTAGAATTCATAATTAACAGATTATTTAAGGGTAAAGCCCAGTAAGAAAGATCAGTCATGAAGCAATCTATTTTTGCCGATTCAATAGTCAATATCAGTATGGCTGAAGGAGTAGTTCGATTTGAACTGGTTACCCTTGGAGCGCCAGTAGGTGAGGATAAGAAAATTCCAATGAGAGAGGTTGGATCGATAGCTACAACCTTACCGGGATTCATTCGAATGCATGAACAAATGTCTAAGGTAATGGAAGAATTGGTAAAACAAGGCGTAATTGGTAAATCAAAGACTGAGAGCTCGAATGCTGGTTCTGGTGTATTAAATTCGACAGATAAGGCCTAATTAATATGGCGCTTACCATTAGCAATATTTTTGCTAGTCCGATATCTCCAATTTCATTCTATCCATCCTTATTAGAGATGGAGTTTTCGGGCGCAGATACGATCTATTTCTCTGTAACGCAAAATACGGCTATTAAGATTAAATGGTGGGCTCCTGGCAACTCAGGCACAGCCAATAAGGAATATACATTACTACCAAATACAAATGAAAACGAGACGGGTAATGTTTTTCTGAGCAATCAAAATCATTTAGTGATTAAAAATCCAGTGGCTTATATGCTGCCATTGCCAGGCTCATATCAAGTGACATTGCCAACAAATTTATTTCAGAATCAAACATTCACTAATACAGTCAGCGACAGAATTACTATCGTAGGTGGCATTGCTACAACAGCTTCTAAGGCTGTTAATAACTCAGGAAATCTGGACTTTTTTATAGCTATAGGCTCAGATGCGTCAGATACCCTAGTTGGTGGCAACCAGGCAGATTTTTTTGAGGGTGGAAAAGGTAACGATCGAATAGAGGGTGGCGGGAGAAATCCTCTATTTTCTTTTGCAAATGGAGTATTAACTCCATCTGATGGCGATGGAAGAGCTAGGGATATTGTTTTTTACAACGCTGACCGAAGTAATTTTGAGATTACCCAAAAACCAAATGGTGAATTTACAGTTCGTGATACTCGTACAGGCTCGGTCAACTTAGGTACCGATACGCTTAAGGATATTGACTTGATTGTCTTTAAGTCTGATCAGCTAAGGCCTGCCCAAGAGAATGATAATGAGTACCGCTATATGGAGGCGGTTGACCTCAAAATTGATGTTGGGTTGAGCGATGGAGGGGGGCACCTCTATTACATCAAGGGTTCATTTATTAATGATGTCATCAATGAAGAATCTTTAGCGTTAACAATTGATCCTGCGAGAGGATCTGAGGCGCAAGCAGCAGCGAGACATATTTTGGATCGCTCCAACTGGATCGATGGGGGAAATGGTGACGATCGAATTTTTGCGGGCTCGGGAAAAGATTCGATTTATGGCGGTCTTGGTAATGATTTTATTGATGGTGGAAATAATGGCCGATCACTCAATGACTGGAACCGGGTAGACCAAGGTGAGTATGATGGCCCCCGATCGCAATTTACCATTCAAAGATTTACCGATGATTCTTCAGGTACGAAGACTGGTATAGCCAATAAAACCTACTTCACAGTAACTGATAATGAGACTGATGAAAAAATAAAACAGGGAACTGATACTTATATTAATACAGAGAGATTGTGGTTCTCAGAAGGCGAAAATACTGGGACTAGTGTCAATTTAGTTGATACAGCATCCTTTTATGTGAACACTTCATCATCAAATGATCCTAGTGCCAGCATGAATGTACAGGGATCTATTTTTAGAGATGACATTAGATTAAGTAAGTATTTTGATATCACTACCAATCGCTTTTATGGATCGGATTGGGATTTAAAAAATACGGGAACACCAACACTGGATGGATCTAGAAATCTCATCAGCCCCGACCTGGCTATCTGGCAATCCGATGTGGGAACGCCCTATTACAGTGCGGTTTTTGGCCCAAGATTTTTTCTTAAAACCGAGTTAGTCAGTAATTTTTGGGGGCAGTTAGGCTCTGGCGATGACCGTTTTGAATTTGATGTTGAGGGCTTAGGCGGTGGCATCAATACTGGGGCTGGCAATGATGTCGTCATTGGTCAAGCCAGAAACGCTCTGCCGACAGTAGGTGGAAATAATTCTTGGCAAGAAAATATCAATGTAAATTTTGATGGGGCATATAAACGTTACCTGGTTACTCAGGAGGTTGATGATGCCGAGGGAAGTAAAACAGGTGTTGCAAATGTTGACTATATAAAAGTCGTTGATATATTAGCTGCAGATAAGGGTGGAACTGGAACTGATTATCTGGTTAATATCGATAGCATTAATTTTTCAGATCGCAACCTGAATGCTAAGGTAAATTACTGGCAGTCTTCGGCATGGAATTGGAATGGTTCTACTGGTACTCAGGTAAATTCTGGCGTAAGCACTAACGGTTCTATTTTTAAGGATGTTATTGGCGCTCCCGCTGGATCTAGTGCAGAACTCACTGACTTTTTTGCCGGTGACGATAATATAGATGGTGGTCAGGGCGATGACCGAATTTATGCTGGTGCTGGCACCGATACCCTTAGAGGGGGTGCCGGAAATGATTACCTCGATGGAGGTAATGAGATCCGCAGTTCTGCTACCCGAGATTTAAATTGGAGTAGTGGTGGCTATGGATCAGCCGACGTAGCGCAGTATTCTGGATTAAAAGAGCGTTACATCATCACACGCAATACTGATGATTCTCAAGGCACGAAGACTGGTGTAGTCAATAATACTTACTATACAGTTAGAGACACAAAACTGAATGGAGACGGAGAAGATACTCTTGTTGATATTGAGGTAGTTCAATTTACGGACGGTCAAACTCTATTCTTAAAGACTGCATCCCAAAAAGAAACCTGGTCATATAACTTTGGATCTGAAGGTTATATCTCTGGAACTCAGTGGAAGATTACCGGTTCAATTTATGGCGATGAGATACAAGGTCATGCCAATTCAGTTGAAGGCTCAAGTACCTTTATTCGAGACTGGATTGATGGAGGCCTTGGGGATGACGCTATATATGCTTTAGCTGGATCAGATTACATTACCGGTGGCCAGGGTAATGACTACATTGATGGTGGCGCTGATGGTGATCCATCCCTCAATTTTTGGGATCGGGTTGATACGGCAGTTTACGATGGACCCTCATCTCGTTTCATCATTACCCGCAATGATGATGACTCCATCACCGTAGAGGATAAATTAAGCGATAGCCTCGGGGGCCTTGGCGTTGACACACTCATCAACATTGAAAAAATTCAGTTTAGTAATACTACGATAAACACAACGCCATATATTCATGACAGCACCTATAGCGGTCAAAGAAATATCAATATTGAAGGCACCAACTTTGGTGACCGAATAGACCTAGAGCAAAGTAGTTTTGCTGGCGCAAATAGCATATACGTTAATACTGGTAACGGGGATGACATTCTTTTCTTGGGAGCCGGAAATTTTGGCGCAAGCCTGAAGCAGGGCTTTGATATTGTAGATGGTGGCGATGGGGTTGAAACCGTCTCTATGCAAAGCTATCGGTCCCGCTTCGATATCGATAAGATTGCCTACAGTGAGTTAAGTGATCAAAATAATGAACATCGTGCTGTAATAAATGAAATCGTTGAACGATACGCAAATGATGCCGATAAGCCTGAATCTATTTTTGTAGTGCGAGATCGCTTGACATATGCATTGGGTGGGTATGGTGTTAAATACCTTTTCAAATTTGAAAAAATCAGCTTCCAGTACAGGCAGTGTGAAAATGGTTACGTTAATTTAGTTCATGACATCACTCAACCTTGGCGCGGTACGTAATTTAGTTATCTGATTTCGGTTGGTTATTCATTTGGAATTGGGTCTTACGTGTTTTGCTTCGTCGGAGATGACCGATTCCTTATTAATTGTGGTCAAAGTATCCGTTATTTAACTGTAGAAGGCGGGGGCGGAAAAGAT
>JAXIUI010000005.1:0-85534 GCA_034680725.1 Polynucleobacter sp. | reverse complement strand
AGATGATGTACGTCCATTTGTAATGCCTGCGTTTGATCAAGTAAAAAATAATCTTGCTCAAGAGCTGGCACAGCAACGTCGCCAAGAAGCGATTAATGCACTTCTCAAAGATGCGAAGGTTGCAAAAGGGAATTAATTTGCGACGATTGCCTGTCTTTTGACGGAGAAAGACGCCTCCAAAGAATGCTATGGTTCGATACCGACATTAAAAAATCAACGGATCGTTGGTCCGATGCTCAGAATTATCAGTTTCTGTAATGAAAAAGCCCCTGAATATGCATTCAAGGGCTTTATTTTTGGTGGGTCGGGCGAGATTCGAACTCGCGACCAACGGATTAAAAGTCCGCTGCTCTACCGACTGAGCTACCGACCCAGTAAAGACGTAAATTATAGCAAGAAGTTTGTTGAGCTCCTCGGCTTGCTAAGGTCTAGCCCTCTATGCCTTGTACTTACAAGCAGCTTATGTATTTTTGCGTCTTGCCACCGGGGGATTTTTGGCGAAATATTCCCGAATTCCCTTCAAAATGGCCTCCGCAATGCGATCTTGATAGACCTCGTCATTTAAGCGGGCCTCCTCTTGGGGGTTACTGATAAAGGCTGTCTCAACCAATATCGAGGGAATATCTGGCGCTTTCAGAACCGCAAAACTTGCTTGCTCAACCCTAGGTTTGTGTAGGGCAGCAAAACCACCAATTTGTTTCAAAATGGAATTACCTACCTGTAACGAATCTTTGATTTGAGCGGTCGTTGACATGTCCAGTAGTAGATTGGCAAGCTGCCTATCTTGAGTCTTGATATTAATTCCACCAATGAGGTCGGAAGCATTTTCTTTATTGGCCATCCAGCGTGCTGTGGTGCTGCTAGCGCCTAATTGCGAAAGTGCAAATACGGATGCTCCTTTAGCTCTCGGTTCAATAAAAGCATCTGCATGAATGGATATAAATAAATCTGCTTCCACCCGTCGTGCTTTTTGCACTCGTGCATGCAAGGGCACAAAGTAGTCGCCATCTCTGGTTAAGAAGGGGCGCATATAGGGATCTTCTTCAATTTTGTCACGCAGGCGTTTTGCAATAGAAAGTACTACGTTCTTTTCCTTTGAGCCCATTGCACCGATGGCACCAGGGTCTTCGCCACCATGACCAGGGTCAATGGCTATGGTGATAAGACGGCGATATTTTGCGGGTTGAGGGGTCTCTTTCACATCCGGAATCGCTTGGGCAACGGGCGCCTGTGGAGGCTCTTTTTTACTAGCAAACTGCGCAATCAGATCAATCTCCTCGTTTGCTTTTTCTAGCGCACTCTCCTTACGCGCACTACTTTTCACTAACTCCATGAGTGGATCAGGTGGGGTGGCAGGATAAAGATCGAGCACCATCCGGTATTGATATTCTGCAACTGGATCTAAAGTAAATAGCTGAGGCTTAATGGGCTCTTTAAGATCAAATACCAAACGGACTAAGCCCGGCTGAAATTGACCCACCCGGATTTGTGAGACATAAGGGTCATTTGGTTTTACTTTAGCCACTAAGTCTTTGAGGGTGGCATTCAGTTCCATGCCTTGTACATCTACTACTAAGCGATCGGGGTTAGTCAGTAGTTGTTGAGTAATGGGCAGTGCTTTATCTGACTCAATGGTGATGCGGGTGTAGTCTTCTGCCGGCCAAATACGTACCCCTAATATCTTGGCGCCCCACGCAATATCGATTTCCGTCAGCAATAAAACAAAGCCCATCATCTTGGCAGATGCCTGAAGATGCTTTCTTCTTGAGGGGTTGGCTGGACTCTTACTCATCTGCCCCAGAGAATAGCGACTTTAGGATATTGGTGCCTTCAGTAGACCAAGTATTGATAGTGATCTGTCTGGAGTGCTCATCAAGCCCGCTAGTCAGTTCAATAGTGATGTCAAAACTAGGCAGGGTACCTGCTGCTTTTTCTGGCCACTCAACCAAGCAAAATCCTGCTTCATCAAAATGTTCAGCAAAACCAGCTTCTTGCCATTCAAGAGGGTCGCGCATACGATAAAGATCAAAGTGGTGGGCTGTGATATTTAACTGCCCATCATGACTCTTACCGCTAACCCAGAGTGAATAGGGTTCGCATAATGTGTAGGTAGGGCTTTTCACTCGTCCTTCGAAGCCTAGCGCTTGAATGAGGTAGCGGGCAAAAGTAGTCTTACCAGCGCCTAGATCACCTTCGAGGGAGATGTTAAGGTGAGCTTGGGGATGCAAGAGAAAGAACTTTTGCAGGCTCAAGGCCAGTTTTTTGGCAAAAGCTGCGGTCTCTGCTTCCTGCCTACAATGTTGAGTATATGAATCTTGAGCCATTTGCCTAGTTTATTCAATTATTGAGATACATTCTGTATTCCTGATGCCATCTAACCTATCTACTAGCCAATTTAATCTAGCCGATCTTCGCCAATGGCTCGATGAGCAGTCCAAGCAACTGGGCTTTGATAGCTTGCGGGTTACTGATACTCAACTTGGAGAGGCAACAGAGCGCTTAAAAGAATGGTTGGCGCAAGGGCGACACGGCCAAATGGAGTATATGGAACGCCATGCGCAGTTGCGCTCTGACCCGAATTTGTTAGTGCCCGGTACGGTTCGGGTGATTTGCGTCACGATGAATTACTTGTCTCCCCAGATCAACTTTGATACTGAATGGGAGCGTTTGGCTCAGCCAAGTCAAGCAGTGGTCTCCATCTATGCACGTGGCCGGGACTATCACAAGGTCATGCGCAATCGCCTACAAGATCTAGCCAAATTAATTGAAGCGCAGATTGGCCCATTTGGGTATCGCGTCTTCACGGATTCAGCGCCACTGATGGAGGTGGAGCTTGCCAAAAAGGCAGGTTTGGGTTGGAGAGGAAAACACACGCTATTGCTCAATCGAGAGTCAGGATCCACATTTTTCCTGGGAGAAATATTGGTGGATATTCCGCTGCCAATGGATCAGGAGCAGGAATCTCATTGTGGCACTTGTGAGTCATGTATTGAGATATGTCCAACGCGGGCAATTACTGCCCCCTATCAGTTAGATGCTCGTAGATGCATCTCGTATTTGACGATTGAGAATCCAGATGTGATCCCGCTAGAATTTCGGAGGGCAATGGGTAATCGCGTGTACGGCTGTGATGACTGCCAATTAATCTGTCCATGGAATAAATTTGCAAAGCGCACGGCCCTGCCTGATTTTGCGCAGCGACATGGCTTGGGTAATGCTAGTCTTTTGGAGCTATGGTCTTGGACTGAGGCGGATTTTGAAAAGCGTCATGAGGGTAGCGCCATCCGGCGTATTGGCTATCGCCGCTGGCGTCGCAATCTAGCCGTAGCCTTAGGTAACGCCTTAGCTAACGGAGAAGAGCAGGGCGCGATTCGTCATGCCTTAAGCGCAGCGCTGGATAATGCAGACCCCTTGGTGGCAGAGCATATTCAGTGGGCTTTAGGTCAGCATTGAGTCCATTGCGCCTTCTCCACAGAGAACTATAAGCCTTACAATCTAGCTATGTCATCTTCTAACCAGCCTGACTTAAATCCTAGCGAAATTTCGCTAGAAGAGGCTGCGGTACAGCGTTTTAAAAATCCGCGTGATGCATTCTGGTCCGGAATTCGGGATGCAGCTGGTGCACCTGCGGCTGTTCTCTTTGCAGGTATGGTGGGTTTTGGAGCAATGGGTAAAACCAATGGCTTTGATGTGTGGTTTACCACATCCACTTCATTTTTTATGTTCGCCTTACCAGGGCAGGTTGTTTTGCTCGAGATGGCGATCACTGGTTCGTCGGTACTGGCAATTGTCTTGGCGGTAACCTTAACTGCCACACGCTTTATCACCATGACGGTGACACTCTTTCCGCAGCTTCATCAAAGTAATCGCAATCGTAGTCTCTATGCTTCGGTGCACTTGCTGGCTATGACTGCTTGGGCGATCTCGATGCGAGAGTTTCGTGCTATTGAAACCCGACATCGCTTAAGTTACTTTGTTGGTCTAGGTTTGCTCTGCTGGTTGATCTCCGTTCCTGGAACAATCTTAGGTTATTACTTGGCAGGGATGGTGCCGGCAGCACTGACTTTAGGGCTCATTTTTATTAATCCACTCTTCTTTTTACTGACCTTTACTGAGGTCAAGCCCTGGATCAATCGAATTGCCCTATTGATGGGCTGTATCTTCGGCCCAATCTTTTTTATGATTGATCGTGATACGAGCTTATTGAGCTCTGGTTTAGTAGCTGGAACTATTGCCTACTTAATTGATCGTAAGTTCTTGCGCAAAAAAGCGGGAGTGCTGGGTTAATGGAAGCCTTAAATCAGATGAGCAATTCCCTGTCTGGCTGGGGTCTCTGGATCGCCTTGATTGGAGCTTGTCTGGGCACTTATTTCTGTCGTGCGATCGGCGTATTTCTCTCGCAGAGCATCAATCAAGAGAGTGAGATTTTTCGCTGGCTAGCTGCCGTAACTTACGCCATGGTAGCTGCGCTCACAATACGCTTGATCGTGATGCCACTGGGTTTGATGGCAACCGTTCCTTTATGGGTACGTATTCTGATTTGTCTTTTAGCGATTGGCGTGATGGTATCTAATCCTGCCAAAAGACTAGTCCCAGCCTTGCTGACTGGGACCTTATTCATGGTAGGTTACGGAATTATTCGTTGAGTATTGAAGTGCTTAAAGATGGGCTGCCAGTATTTTGGCAATGTGCACCGCATCTCTTTGCGTCCCGTCAGCAATTTGATGGCGACAGCTAGTGCCATCTGCCACCACCCAGCTATCGGGTGATTTACGAATGGTGGGTAATAGACTCGCCTCAGCCATTTGCTTAGAGACTTCAATATGCTCGGCTTCATAACCAAAACTTCCCGCCATTCCGCAGCAAGAAGACTCAATTAATTTAGGCTCGGCATTCGGGATGAGCTTGAGAAGCTCTAATGCGGGTGTGACTGCCGCGAATGATTTTTGATGGCAGTGCCCATGAAATAAAACAGGGCGCGTTGCCGCTTTAAGATTCAACTGGAGTTTGCCTGCTTTAGCTTCACTGGCTAGAAATTCTTCCAAGAGTTGTGCATGCTTACTCACCGTCACTGCACGCTCACCAAATCCCATGACGAGCGCCTCATCTTTCAGTGTAAAAAGGCAAGAAGGCTCAAGACCAATGATGGGAACCCCTTTTTCGGCAAAAGGTGCAAGATGGTCTACTAGTTCATCAAGACTGGCTTTTGCTTTATCAACCATACCCGCTGCCAAGTAAGTGCGTCCACAGCAAAACTCTTTAGAGCAAGTATTCGCATTATTGCTAGTGGATTTGGTTTTTTGCGGAATATGTACGCGATAACCTGCTGCTTTCAAAACATCTAAAGCAGCGCGTAAGTTCTCATCTTCAAAATAGGCATTAAAGGTATCCGCTAAAAGCACAACACCTTTGTTGCCGTTCTGGTCTGCTTGGGCTAATTCTGTGGGGGTAAATTGATAGGGCGCATTGTGTTTTTTATGGGACCAAAAATGACTGGACTTCCAGATTGGCAAACTTCTTTGCGCAGAAATGCCCATGAACTTTTCTTGCAACTGTGCAATGAGGCTGATGTGATTTCGCAGGTTTAGTAAAGCAGGTAGACCTGGAATGCTGCTGATCATGGGGGCATATTTGGGTAGGTAGGCAACTGCTAAATCACGCAGTGAGTGGCCAACCCGCTTTTTATATGCCGACAGAAATTCAATTTTCATTTTCGCCATGTCAACGCCAGTAGGGCATTCCCGTCGACAGGCCTTGCAACTTACACACAACTCCATCACTTCCTTGATGGCATCACTTCCCAGTGGAGAACTTTCATCTTTAATGTCAAGCTGATTGGATAGTGCAAGGCGTAGCGTATTTGCGCGACCACGCGTGAGGTGTTTCTCATCCCGAGTGACACGATAGCTTGGGCACATGACTTCGGCATCAAATTTACGACAGTGACCATTGTTGTTACACATTTCTACTGCTTTGGCTAAGCCCATGGCAGGATCGCCACCAGTGCCTGGCGCACTAGTCTCTTCAGTGACTGGATTGTTCTGTACATTCCAGGCCGACCAATCTAGCGCAGGTTGCAATGGAATCACTTTATAACTTGGCGGAAAGCGGAAATTACTTGCATCATCCATCTTGGGTGGATCGACGATCTTGCCGGGATTAAATAGACCCTTGGGATCAAAGGCATGCTTGATTTCACCAAGGGCTTCGGTAATCTTGGGCCCAAATTGCCAAGAGATCCATTCGCCACGGCACAGTCCATCCCCATGTTCACCGCTATAAGCACCTTTGTATTTGCGTACCAGAGCTGAAGCCTCTTCTGCAACAGCGCGCATCTTTTGTGCGCCATCGCGACGCATATCTAAAATCGGGCGTACATGTAAAGTGCCAACAGAAGCATGGGCATACCAAGTGCCACGTGAGCCATATTTAGAAAACACATCTGTGAGAGCTTGGGTGTATTCGGCAAGACTTTCTAGGGGAACGGCGCAATCTTCAATGAAGCTCACCGGCTTTCCATCACCCTTCAAGCTCATCATGATGTTGAGTCCAGCCTTACGGACTTCCCATAAGTTCTTTTGCAAGCTTGCATCAGGCATCGGCACAACTGACCCAGGCAAACCAAGATCACCCATCAGGCTTTGTAAGGATGTCAGCTTTTCTAATAGGGGTGCATGTGCTTCGCCAGAGAACTCCACTAACAAAATAGCTTCCGGAGTAGGGGCGCTGGCGTCAATCAAAGCAGTTTCGATGGTCTTTTTAAAGCTGGGGTTATGGCGTGCTAAATCAATCATGGTGCGGTCTACTAGCTCTACAGCAGTAGGCCCTAGCTTGACGATGTGTTGCGCACTATCCATAGCCTTAAAGAAGCTAGCAAAGTTCACTACGCCCAGCACTTTATGTTTAGGCAGCGGTGCCAGTTTGAGCTCTAAAGATTTGAAATAAGCCAAGGTGCCTTCACTACCAACCAACAAGTGCGCCAAATTGACACTACCGTCAGTTGTGTAGGGGCGCTCACTTTGCGGGTGAAAGACATCTAAGTTATAGCCTGCAACGCGACGCAACACCTTTGGAAAGTGTGCTTCGATTTCTGGTGCAAGGGTGTTGGCTAGGTTTTTTACTAAATCACCCAGTTGTTTTGCAGCACCAGAGCTTTGTACATAATTTCCAAAATTAGCCACTTGACCATTCGCAAGCCAAGCTTCAATACCAAGGACGTTGTGCACCATATTGCCGTATGCAATTGAGCGACTACCGCAAGAATTATTACCTGCCATGCCACCAATCGTCGCTTGGGCTGCTGTTGACACATCGACTGGGAACCAAAGCCCATGGGGTTTGAGTGCGCTATTGAGGTGATCTAACACCATGCCTGGTTCAACAATTGCTATTGCTTTTTCTGGATCGGCATGCAGTAACTTGCGAAAGTATTTGGTGTTATCAATCACGAGTGCAGTACCAGTAGTTTGTCCGCATTGGCTAGTGCCACCACCACGAGGCAATACAGGGATGCGAAGTTCAGCAGCAATCTGAATGGCAGTAGCAATATCCTGCGCAGTTTTTGGCACAAATACAGCCACTGGCATAGCTTGATAAATTGAGGCATCTGTAGCGTAACGACCGCGACTAGCCATATCCGTCATGACTTCGCCCGAAGTTTCTTTTCTTAAGCGTTTGGCCAACTCTGCTTTATTGGCAACAAATTCTGGAAGAGGTAAATCAAGTGGCTTATTCATACGCGTAATTTATTGAGATTTTTCTTGGTCGATTAATTGGATAACAACGTCACGTTTATTCATCACGTGCTGCATCATGACCTTGCGCATGCGAGCGCTGTCATGTGCTTTGAGAGCATCTAGCATTTCTTGATGTTCGCTAACAGCCTTTTCCCATTTCACGCCATTTTGATTGGAGCGAAAGCGCAGCGCTTCAATGCGTGCATTGACTTGAGAAAAGAGTTGCCGTAGAACCGGATTATTGGCCGCTTGGTTGATGGCGTTATGAATTTGAATATTTAGGCGGTAGTAGCTCGATAAGTCTCTGCGAGCATAGGAGGCCATCATTTCATATTGCAGTGCCTCTAACTCTACTAATGCTTGGTCGCTAATATTTTTTGCTGCCAATTCTCCCGAGTAGCCCTCTAAATTGGCGATCACATCAAAGGTATGAATGATGTCTTCGCGAGTGAGTTGTACTGCAATGGCGCCCCGATTGGCGATAAGTTCAACCAAGCCATCTGCTGCTAAACGGCGAATAGCTTCTCGAATTGGTGTCCGGGAGACATTGAGTTGCTCAGCAAGTTCTCGCTCGTTTAATTTGCTACCCGGTGTGATGGCGCCCTCCACCAATAAGGCTCGCAGCTTTTGAAAGGTAGCCTCGTGCAAATTTTGGGTATTTGGTAGGGTAGTAAGCATCATGGCAAAAGTCTAAATTTTGTATACATTATGACTATAACTGATGAATAAGCAAAAATAACCCTTTAAATTAGGTATTTTTCACCTTATGGGAAATTATTTTGCATACAAAATTGTAAAATTTAAAAAAGTGTCTTACACTCATCCGCAAGATTAACTACAAAAACCGAGCGAGACTAAGCATGCTAAAACTTGATAATCACCTCTCTGGACGCCATTTCCTGCATATTCCAGGCCCAAGCCCAGTGCCTTCACGCCTTTTGCGTGCCATTAGCTATCAGACAATTGATCATCGCGGTCCTGAGTTTGGCCAATTCGGCCTACAGGTGCTAGATGGCATTAAGAAGATCTTCAAAACTGAGCAGCCTGTGATTATTTACTCGGCATCTGGTACAGGTTCGTGGGAGGGTGCTTTAGTGAATGTTCTCAACCCTGGTGACAAGGTGCTGTTCTATGAAACCGGTCAGTTTGCCAATTTATGGCGCGCTTTAGGTAAGCGTTTAGGTTTAGAGGTCGAGGTGGTTGGTAAGGCTGGTCAAGATTCTTGGCGTTGGGGTGTGGATGCATCGGTTATCGAAGAGCGTCTTCGCAAAGACACTGGTCATGAAATTAAAGCGGTGTGCGTGGTGCATAACGAAACGTCTACGGGCGTTACTTCCAATATCGCAGCAGTTCGTAAAGCCATCGACTCCTTAAAGCATCCTGCTTTGCTATTGGTTGATAGCGTATCCGGCTTGGGTTCTGCAGATTATGAGCATGACAAGTGGGGTGCTGACGTAACGATCTCTGGTTCACAAAAAGGCTTAATGTTGCCACCGGGCATTGGATTTAATGCCTTATCAGCTAGGGCGATTGAGGCTAATAAGACAAATAAAATGCCAAAGGCATATTGGGCTTGGGATGAGATTTTAGAGTCCAATAAAACAGGCTATTGGCCAACCACGCCAAGTACGAATTTAATGTATGGCTTACACGAGGCTTTGGACATGATGATGGCTGAGGGCTTGGACAATATCTTTGCTCGTCACCAGCGTCTAGCAGGTGCTTGCCGTGAGGCGGTCAACGCTTGGGGCTTAGAGATCCAGTGCCAAGATAAGGATTGCTACTCACCGGTGCTCACTTGTATCGCTGTCCCAGAAGGCATGGATGCTGATAAGTTGCGCAAACATGCGCTGGAAAAATTCAATCTTTCCTTGGGTACTGGACTAGGAAAGATCAAAGGCAAAGCCTTCCGTATCGGTCATTTGGGCGACTGTAATGAACTCAGTTTGATGGCTGCTCTTTCTGGAGTAGAGATGAGTTTAGGGGCTATGGGCTACAAACCGAAGGCTAGCGGGGTAGTTGCTGCTCAAGAATTCCTCAAATAATCAGTAAGTTGGGTGGAGACAGGGTGTAGTCAGATTTACGAAGATAAGTCTGTCTACACCCTTTATAATTCAAGTACTTATATAGATAGCACTTTTATCAAACAAAACAAATTCGAGACAGAAGGATTAAACATGTTGGCTACTAAACCTTATTTAACTCAAGCTGATGTTCAAAAGATTTTGAATGCAGCTGATCAGCACGCTGCTAAACATAATTTGGCGGTGACGATTGCTGTTTGTGATGATGGCGGTCATATGTTGGGTTTAATTCGCCGCGACGGTTGTGCTCCTTTGTCCGCTTACATTGCCCAAGAAAAAGCGCGTACTGCTGCAATGGGTAAACGTGAGACACGTGTCTACGAAGAAATTATTAATAATGGCCGCCATGCTTTTTTATCTGCCCCCCATGTATCGGGCATGCTAGAAGGTGGTGTCAACATCGAGGTAAATGGGTTTACCATCGGCGCAGTCGGCGTTTCCGGCGTTAAATCGACCGAGGATGCTGATACTGCAAAAGCTGGCATTGCGGCCATCCTGTAAGTTACCTTGACAAATACTGTTCCTGAAATAAATTCCCCGACCGGCGCTACCGAAGGTAGCGCCCCCCCAGCAGCAATCACTTTTGCTGATTTTGGTTTAGATCCGAAGATTCAAAAAGCGGTATCTGAGCAGGGCTACAACACCCCGACCCCGATTCAAGCGCAATCTATCCCGCATGTATTAGCGGGGCGCGACTTGATGGGTGCTGCACAAACTGGCACTGGTAAGACTGCCGCTTTTGTTTTGCCAATTATTCAGCAGATTTTGCGGCATGCCAGCAGCAGTGCTTCACCTGCACGTCATCCAATTCGTGCTCTAGTGCTCACTCCCACCAGAGAATTAGCTGTTCAGGTAGCCGAGAATGCGGCTGCTTACTCTAAACATACTGATCTGCGTGCTGCCGTGGTTTATGGTGGCGTGGACATGAAAGAGCAGGTTGCTACGCTACGCAATGGCGTCGAGATTTTGATTGCGACCCCAGGGCGTTTGTTAGATCACATTGGTTCAAAGGTGGCCAATCTCTCCCAGGTAGAAATATTGGTGCTAGATGAAGCAGATCGCATGTTGGACATGGGTTTCTTGCCTGATCTTCAGCGCATCATCGATTTAATTCCTGCCCAACGCCAAACACTATTATTTTCAGCAACCTTTTCTCCTGAAATTAAAAAGTTAGCGCAAAGCTATCTACGTACTCCAGTCACTGTTGAGGTGGCGCGGCAAAATGCTGCTGCAGATACTGTGAAACAGGTTGTACACATGGTTTCAAGTGCTGATAAACAGCGTGCCATTGTGAAGGTCTTAGAGGCGCGAACACGCCAAGGCTTATCTCGCCAATGCATCATCTTTACCAATAGTCGTTTGGGTTGTGCGCGCTTAGCTCGCGCCTTGGAGCGCGATGGTATTAAAGCAGGTGCAATTCATGGTGATAAGAGCCAGGGTGAGCGCACTCTTACTTTGGATGCATTTAAGTCTGGCGCAATTGAAGCCTTGGTGGCAACTGATGTTGCTGCGCGAGGTTTGGATATTCCTTCAATGCCATGCGTGATTAATCACGAACTGCCATTTAATGCAGAAGACTTTATTCACCGTATTGGACGAACTGGTCGAGCTGGTAGCAAGGGCGATGCTATTGCTTTAGTTGACGATAGTGAAAAGCGTTTGCTAGATGACATCGAGAAATTAATGAAGCGCAAGTTGGAGGTAGCGCCGCTACCGTCTGTGAAAACTGAGCCAGGACAAACTTCCGACCCATTTTTTTACAAGCCATATGAGTCAGGTAGCGCCCCAAAGACTAGTGTCGATGCAAGCAGCACAAAACCTGAAGAGAAAAAAGTTGGTATCACTCCTGCAAGACCGGCTGTAGGGGCTTTGCTTGGTGGTTTTAAGAAAAAATAGACGAACTTTTCCAGGCTTTAGTCGCTGCGAGAAGCCACTGTGCAATCGAGATATTTTCTCCATCTGGTAGGTTTCGCAATCCCAAGTGAGACGCTGCTATACGTAATTGCGCTAAAACCACGGTTGAATTTTCCGAGGGAAGAGCACTTGCTAAGGTTTGCTTGCTCAGTTTTTCGCCATTGACATCAAGCACAAGCGGTAAGTGAAGATATTGGGGTTGCTTGTACCCCAAAATATTTTGTAAATGTATTTGGCGCGCAGTATTACTCAGTAGATCTTGACCACGCACTACATGAGTAATGCCTTGCTGTTCATCATCCACCACTACGGCCAGTTGGTAGGTAAATAGCCCGTCCCGGCGACGCAAGACAAAATCCCCCACTTCGTGAGTCAGGTTTTGACTGTGATGACCCAGTATCAAATCATTAAATGCAATCTCTAGATTGATCGGCAGAGCAAGCCTCCAGGCGGCATTGGGGATGGGCCCCCCACTTTTCTTGGTTGCCATCAGTTCGGAGGGCTTACATGTGCCAGGATAGACAATTTCTTGATTGCGCTCTGGGGTGAGTCCTTTTGCTGCTAACGTTTCCAAAATGGTCTGACGAGAGCAGATGCAGGGATAGGTTACATGCAGCGCATTTAAGCGTTCTAGAGCGTTTTGATAGTGTTCTAGGCGCTGAGACTGCCAAGTGACCTCCTCATCCCAGCTCAGGCCATAGGCCAGCAATTGACGCATGATTTCTTGATCCATTCCGGGCAGGCTGCGGGGACTATCAATATCCTCTATCCGAAGCAGCCATTTGCCATTGTGAGATCGGGCATCTAGCCAGCTTCCTAGGGCGGAAACCAGGGATCCTGCATGCAATGGGCCAGTGGGCGAGGGGGCAAATCGCCCGCGATAGCCCTTGGGCGGGGGTGGGGAGTTTTTCAGGTTCGGCACAGCTAAAATGATCTCATGGCTTCACCCCGTTTTGTTCATCTACGCATCCATTCCGAGTTTTCAATTACGGATGGTGTCGTTCGTATTGACGATGCGGTTGCTGCAGCCCAAAAAGACGATATGGGGGCCCTTGCCCTCACCGATCTCAGTAATTTGTTTGGCTTAGTGCGTTTTTATACTGCCGCTCGATCAAATGGCATTAAGCCTATTGCAGGAACAGATGTCTGGATTAGCAATCCTCAAGATCCAGATCAACCATACCGCTTGTTGTTGCTTGTTCAAAACCATTCTGGCTACCTCAATTTATGCCAGCTGCTTAGTAGAGCCTCTTTAGATAATCAGTCACGAGGGCGTGCTGAAATTGATCCCCAGTGGTTTAGTGAGCCAGCCGCTAAATCTGAGGATAAGGCGGCAAAGAAAACCTTATCGGATGGTTTGATTGCTTTATCTGCTGGTCGCTGGGGTGATGTAGGGGTAGCGCTCTTGGCAGGCCAAGAAGAGCAGGCTAAGCAAGCGGCAAAACGTTGGGAGAGGTTATTCCCAAATGCTTTTTATATCGAGGTCCAGCGTGGTGGCCATCCGCAAGATGAAAAGCATTTGCAATTAGCTTGCCATCTTGCAAGCGATCTGGATTTACCGATTGTTGCCACACACCCTGTGCAGTTTATGCAAAAGAGTGACTTCACAGCGCATGAGGCGCGTGTGTGCATTGCTGAAGGTGAGTTGTTGGGTAACCCACGCCGCCAAAAGAAATTTAATGAAGAGCAATACTTTTTATCTCAAGAGGAGATGGAAAAGCGCTTTGCTGATTTACCAGTTGCATTGGCAAACTCGGTGGAGATCGCCAAACGTTGCAATCTTTCCTTAATATTAGGTCAACCACGTCTGCCAGATTTTCCGACGCCGCCCGGTATTACCTTAGATGAATATTTACTAGCCCAATCTGAGCTAGGTCTAAAGCGCCATATGGAGCGCAATTTCCCAGACGCAGAAGTGCGCGCTAAAGAGGAAGTGCGTTATCACGAACGCCTTGTCTTTGAAGTGAAAACGATTTCACAGATGGGTTTTCCAGGCTACTTTTTGATTGTTGCGGATTTTATTAACTGGGCGAAAAATAATGGCGTACCTGTAGGACCAGGCCGTGGATCTGGTGCGGGTTCTTTGGTGGCCTATTCACTGGGTATTACTGATCTTGATCCCTTGCGCTACAACCTACTCTTTGAGCGCTTCCTCAATCCAGAGCGGGTATCGATGCCCGACTTTGATATCGACTTTTGTCAGCATGGGCGTGATCGTGTTATTCAGTATGTCAAGGATAAGTATGGCAAAGAGGCAGTTAGTCAGATTGCTACATTTGGAACAATGGCAGCACGTGCAGCGATTCGTGACGTAGGACGTGTGCTCGAGCAGGGCTATAACTTTGTTGATGGCATTGCGAAACTCATTCCCAACAAGCCCGGTCAATATATGACTATTGAGATGGCGAAGAAGGAAGAGAAGCAATTAGCCGAGCGAGAAAAAAATGAAGATGAGGTGCGTCAACTCCTGTCCTTAGCGCAGCAGCTAGAGGGTATGACCCGTAACGTCGGCATGCACGCCGGTGGGGTCTTAATTGCACCGGGACGTTTGACCGATTTTTGTCCGCTCTACACCCAAGAGACTAAAGATCAAGATAGTAGCTCTGTCATTAGTCAGTTTGATAAGGATGATGTTGAAGCGATTGGCCTAGTGAAGTTTGACTTCTTGGGATTGACGACGCTGACGATTTTGGCCGCTGCCGAGAAATGGATTAAGACACTTCATGCCGATCGACGGGATTGGAATATTGGCGAGATTGCCTTAGATGATCAAAAGGCTTTTGAAGTACTGAAAAACGCCAATACAGTAGCGGTCTTCCAGCTGGAAAGTCGTGGCATGCAAGGCATGCTGCGGGAAGCTAAGCCGGACCGCTTTGAAGATATTATTGCGCTCGTTGCACTGTATCGCCCAGGCCCAATGGACCTCATTCCAGACTTTATTGAGCGTAAGCATGGACGTCAAAAAGTAGAGTATCCAGACCCTCGTATCGAACCTGTTTTGCAAGAAACCTACGGCATCATGGTGTATCAAGAGCAGGTGATGCAGATGGCGCAGATGATTGGCGGCTACTCATTGGGTGGTGCCGATATGTTGCGTCGTGCGATGGGTAAGAAAAAGCCAGAAGAGATGGCGCAGCATCGCAAGATCTTTAGTGATGGTGCTAAAGCTGGTGGTATTAGCGAGGGCAAGGCAAACGAAATCTATGATTTGATGGAACGTTTTGCGGGTTATGGATTTAATAAATCGCATGCCGCAGCGTATGCCCTTCTTGCTTATCAAACGGCCTGGTTAAAAGCCTACTATCCCGCAGAATTTATGGCAGCCAACTTATCGCTTGCTATGGATGACACTGATAAGGTGAAGATTCTGTATGACGATTGTTTAGTAAACCAGATCCGGGTGTTTTCACCAGACATCAATACAGGCGTGTATGTATTTACACCACTACGAGCACCGGATGCCGCTCCTGATGCCCCTATTAGCCATATTCGCTATGGATTGGGTGCAGTAAGGGGAACTGGTGAAGCTGCAATCGAGGCAATTGTCAAAGCGCGTGAGAGCGGCGGACCATTTAAGGACTTGTTTGACTTTTGCGCACGCGTTGATCGCAGACAAGTCAATCGCCGTGCAATTGAAGCATTAATGCGTGCGGGTGCTTTTGATAGTCTGTATAAAGACGCAGTTCCTGCAGGCGGTCATTTGTATGATATTCGCTCTACATTATTAGCCTCCTTAGCGCGGGCTATTGAGGCTGCTGAGCAGGCTGAAGCTTCTATTCATCAAGTCAGTTTGTTTGAAGTTGCTGGTGAAGCTGACCGCCATTTACCAGAATTGGTACGGGAACCAGTATGGTCAGAAAAGAAGCGTTTGCAAGAAGAAAAAACAGCTCTAGGTCTTTGTTTAACAGGGCATATGTTTGATGCATATCGAGAAGAAACATCACACTTTATTCGTCAACCACTGGCAAAAGTAACGGAAGGCAAAGACCAACTGATTGCTGGCATCATTACTTCTGCCCGGATGCTGACTGGCCAGCGTGGTCGCATGATGATTGCCACAATTGATGATGGTACTGCCGCCATTGAGGTAACCTTGTACAGCGAAGTCTATGAGCCCAATCGCTCTTGGCTTAAAGAAGATGAATTATTGGTTGCCAAGGTGAATGTCACGCCAGATAAGTTTTCAGGTGGCATGAGAATTGTTTCAGAGGCAGTCATGGATATTACTGGTGCGCGGATGCGCTTTGCACGCAATGTGCATCTTAATATCGAGGCCGGTATTGATTTGAAATCTTTACGAAGTCAGCTCGGACCTTATCTGATGAGTAATCGCGTGCGTGATCCAAAACTAGGCCCTGCTGTTGTTTCTATGGCAGGCGGTAATGAGGGCATGAAAGGTCTGATGTTGACGGCAGCGGTTACTACCACTGGGGGCGCTTGCTTAATGCAGTTTCCGGAAGAATTGCGTATTTATCCTGATGATGCTTGCTTACATAGTCTGAATCAAATCTTGGCAGCCAAGCAGAGTAATTCAGTGCAAGTTCAGTACCACTAAAAATGCGTTTTTTTATTGCTGAGTAGCGCTTTGCAGTGCTGCAATCACGTGTGCGGGCTCTAGATGATCCAGGCATTCGCTATTGCTACTCGCTTTATCCTCGCAACCGGCTTTGCGACACGGTACACATTCTCCAGGACCTTGCAAAATGGTGATATTCCCAACCGTTTGTGTACGTGCCCGTAACTGATATGGCTGCGGGCCAATAAAGCCATTTGGCCATGGACCAAAGTTGGTTGGTGGGGTCGGTCCAAAGAGGGCAATAGTTGGGGTATTGCAAGCTGCTGCTAAATGGGTAATTGAAGTATCCACGCCAACATAAGCAAGGGCTCCACGAATCAGTGTGCCAGCTTGGGGTATAGAAAGTTCGCCCAGAGTATTGACTACGTGTTGGCGAGTCTGTGGATCGAGCAAGGACAAAATATCGTGATTCAGCTGTAAATCTTGCTTGGCAGGCGAAGCGCTGAGGACGACTTGCCAACCTTGCTGCACAATCCAAGTGATGAGAGTTTGCCAATAAGCTAAAGGCCAGCGTTTATAAGCTGTTAAAGGGCCTGGGTGAACAAGTACATAAGGTGCGCGGAGTTGATTGGCTACTCCGGGTGTCAGCGCTTCTCCAGCAGGAGGGATGACTGAAATGGGCTTTTTAAATACATCATGGGGATTTTGATAAAACACCTCAAGCAGGCGCAGTTTTTCAGCAATCACATGTTGTGCAAAATAATCTACATCGACTGTATGCAAGGAGATAAATTTTTTCCAGGCATTTTGCTTTTCACTTTTACTACGCTTGGTTTTATCTTGCTCTGTAAGGCCTTGGGGGTGACCTCCTAAAACTCCGACTCTGTGGTGTGCCGCTACCAAGCCATAGAGATAAGCGCGATCACTGGGCTGAGTCACTATGGCTAAATCATAGCGTTGAAAGAGTCGCCCAATCAGGGAGAGGTATTCAGTCAAGCTGGGACGATCTGAAGTTTCAATCACTTCGCTAATATTAGGATTTCCCTTGAGCATATCGAGTTTGCCGCGATAGCCCAAAAAATGAAACGTGGCATCTGGCCAAAGTTCACGCGCTTTTTCTATTAAAGGGGTAGTTACTAGTACATCACCGATTTGTCGGGTAGCAATAAATAACACTTTCTTTGGCTTGAGGTGTGAAAAAGATGGCATAAGGATTTTTATGAACAATCTGATTATTTATTGGCTTTAGCCAGAATCTTTTCACGTACATGACGTGCGTTCTCCGCTGCATGCGATTGATCATTGATGTGGTGGTGTAAATGAAGAACCTCAGTCGACCATGAGCCAGACTTACGAGTGAGCCCAGTGCTCTGCAGTCTAAAAACAAAATCTGCATCCTCATGTCCCCAGCCAGTCATACTCTCATCAAAGCCCCCTATAGCCATAGCATCGGCTTTCCAGCAGGCCATATTGCAACCCTTAATGCGGCGCCAGACAAACTTTCTATAGTTGCGCCAAAAACCATTGCCCAATTTTATTTTGAGCGGCCAGTACTTATTGATTCCACCAGATGCCCGGAAATTGAGGAGATTTTTCCAGAAATAGGAGTAGTTCCATTGGGGCCACGCAAGCAACTCTTTAGTTAGCCTATCGCTTAATAAAACACGACTACCCGTGACTAAGTATCCGGGCTCTGACAGGGCGCGATGCTGTGACACAAAATCAGGCTGAACTATACAGTCACCATCTAGAAAAATGAGATAGTCACCCTGAGCTGCGGTAATAGCCTGATTCAGGATAGTTGTTTTACGAAAGCCTAAATCCTCTTGCCAGAGATGCGTAATGGATACTGGAACTTGAGGTTTCATCTCTTGAATGAGATCTCGAGTTTCACTGCTTGAGCCATCATCTGCAATGATGATTTCAAAATCACGATCTGTTTGAGTTGCGAGCGACTCAAGCGACAGCTTTAGGGCTTGTGGCCAGTTATAGGTAGCCAGAAGAATGGAAATCATTTTGAATGCGGTCGATGTAATGTTTGGGCATCTTGGTGAAGCTGCCATAACTTGATATAACGATAGTAGGTTCCTTGCCCATTAGAGATGGCTAAGGCAAAGCCTTGCGCTCCATCTAGGAAGCCGGCGCGAAGTACGTAGGTGCGAAAGAAGGACCAAAAGCCATGAAGAACGGCTTTTAAAGGACTACTAGTTTTGCCTTTGGCAAAAGCCTGCTCAGCAGATGCAGAGGAATATCGATCAATTTTTTGTAAGACCTGCGAGTAATTCATAAAGCTGTAATGCAGCATGGGATTTTCCAGCTTCGCTACTGACCCCTGAGGAATGAGTCGCTCATGGACCAGGTCATCTGAGAAGCGGGCAGTTCCTCGCTTAAAAAGACGGTCTACGAAGTCAGGATTCCAGCCAGAGTGGCGAATAAAACGACCGCAATACCAAGACAGTCTTGGAATGGCAAAGCAATTGACCTGGGCGGAGTGATGAATGGCTGTCAAAATCTCGCTTCTTAATGCTGGAGTGAGTCTTTCATCGGCATCCAAGGAGAGTACCCACTCACCCGTTGCCAGGTCTAGGGCGCGATTCTTTTGGGGGCCAAAACCAGGCCAATCTGGGGGTTGGGAGATCAATGCCCCATGATTTTTAGCGATTTCTAGGGTCTGATCGGTGCTTTGGGTATCTACCACCACAATCTGCTGGGCAATCCCGTCCAGGGAGGCTAAACAGTCGGCCAAATTGGCCTCTTCGTTGCGAGTGATGAGTATGACGGATAAGGTGGGCATAATTCATTATATGAATGCTCAAGACCGTACCGCCTTAAATCGATTAATTCAGTATCTTAAGCCCCATATTCGCCTGATTATTGGGTCTTTATTGGCCATGGCCTTGGTGGCTGCAGCTGAAACCTCCATTCCAGCCTTGATGAAGCCGCTGTTGGATCGAGGTTTTACTGGTCAAATGAATGACAAATTATGGCAAGTTCCAGTTTTCTTAGTTGGCCTTGCTTTTGTGCGTGGAATGGCACAATTTTTATCAAATTATCTATTGAATCGCGTCATTAATTCAGTATTGCTAAAAATGCGCGAGCAAATGTTCAAAGCCTTATTGCATTCAAGCACCACCTTTTTTCAGAAAAACTCAGCATCAAGTCTCATTAATGCAGTGGTCTTTGAGGTCAACAATGCTCTATCAATTATGGGTAGCATGCTGATCAGTTTGGTGCGTGACTCATTGACAGTAGTTGGTTTGATTGGTTATCTAATTTATCTCAATTGGCAACTTACCTTGGTGGTGCTGATGATTTTCCCAATTATTGCCTTCATCATTGGAAAAATTAATAAGCGCTTACGTTCGCTCAATCGAGAACAGCAAACGATGACTAGTGAGCTGGCTTATATTGTTGAGGAATCTGCTGCAGGTTATAAGATTGTTAAGGTGCATGGTGCTGAAGGGTATGAGATGCGCCGCTTTATGGAAAAGGCTGATCGCTTACGTCAATTCGCACTCAAAGCTGCAGTTGCTGGGGGATTAAATCAGCCAATTACGCAACTGATTGCCTCTATGGCTCTCTCAATCGTGTTGGTAATTGCCTTGATGCAGTCAGCATCAGAAGGAACAACGGTGGGCGGATTTGCTGCTTTTATTACTGCCATGATGTTGGTAATCTCCCCGATTAAGCATTTGGCTGATATTAATCAGCCCTTGCAGCGTGGCCTGACTGCGGCAGAAATGGTTTTTGCTTTGATGGATCAGCCTTTTGAAGAAGATGATTCTCGCAAAGAGAATATGAAGTCTCTTGAAAAAGTCCGGGGCGGTATACGCTTTGAAAACGTCAGCTTTTCGTATCAACAAGAAGTGGGACGCAAGGATGCACTGGCGAACATCAATCTGGCTATTAAACCAGGCGAAGTTGTTGCTTTTGTGGGTCCATCTGGCGGCGGTAAATCGACCCTCGTGAATTTGCTCCCTCGGTTCTTTCAGCCGACAAGCGGACATATTTATCTTGATGATATTCCGCTTGAAGAAATTGTCCTTGCAGATTTACGTAAGCAAATTGCCTTTGTGAGCCAGGACGTAATTTTATTTAATGACAGTATTGCAGCCAACGTAGCATATGGTGCTGTAGGTCCAGAAGGCATCGACCGTGGTCGCGTTCTGGAGGCGCTTGAGGCGGCCAATTTATCCGCCCTCATGAAAGAGCTTCCTGAAGGAATTGATACGCAAATTGGAGACAATGGCAATCGTTTATCTGGTGGGCAGCGTCAACGCCTAGCAATTGCTCGTGCAATCTATAAAGATGCGCCGATTTTGATTTTAGATGAGGCTACATCAGCGCTCGATTCTGAATCAGAGCGTCAGGTGCAAGATGCGCTTGAGCGCCTAATGGTTGGTAGAACGACTTTGGTGATTGCGCACCGTTTATCAACTATTGAGCATGCAGATCGCATTGTGGTTCTAGAGCATGGCCATGTGATCGAAAATGGCTCACATGAGGAGTTGATAGTCAAAGATGGTCTTTATGCTAATCTACATCGCATTCAATTCTCGAATGCATAACAGCTGTATCGGTAATTAGCTCAGCACAATATCGTATTGCTCTTGGCGAAAGCTACTTTCTGCTTGAAGTTTGATCGGCTTATTCACGAAATCACCAAGTTGCGCCAAGAATTGATTCTCTTCCTCTAGAAAGAGGTCAATCACATCTGGCGCTGCGACAATCCTAAATTCACGGGGGTTAAATTGGCGGTGCTCACGCACAATTTCTCGCAAAATCTCATAGCAAATAGTTTGTGCGGTTTTCACTTCTCCCTTGCCTTGGCAGGTTGAGCAGGGCTCGCAAGTAATATGGGCAAGAGATTCACGGGTACGCTTGCGAGTCATCTCCACCAATCCTAACGATGAGAATTCACTAACAGAAGTGCGGGCGTGATCACGATCCAAATTACGCTTGAGTTCATTTAAGACAGACTCCTGATGATCTTTGCTCAACATATCAATAAAATCGATGATGATGATGCCACCAAGATTGCGCAGGCGTAGTTGACGCGCAATCGATTGCGCTGCTTCTAAATTTGTCTTAAATACAGTGTCATCTAAATTGCGGGCGCCAACATAGCTTCCGGTATTGACATCAATCGTAGTCATGGATTCGGTTTGATCAATCATCAAGTAGCCACCGGATTTGAGATCGACTCTTCTGCCTAATGCTTTGTTGATCTCAGCGTCTACATCGAATAAGTCAAATAGTGCCCGCTCTCCGCGATGCAATGTGAGCTTGTCGATGAGGTTGGGCATATAGAGTGTGGCAAAGTGTTTTAGCTTTTCAAAATTCTCTGCCGAGTCAATCCTAATCTGGGTAGTTGCTTCACCAGCAACATCGCGTAATACGCGCTCCGCTAGGCTTAAATCCTGATAGAGTAAGCTGGGTGCCGGCTTGTGATTAACGGCCTCTCGAATTCTTTCCCAGGTAGTGCGTAAATAGTGCATATCATGCTCTAGCTCAGTATCGCTAGCATCTTGAGCGCTGGTGCGAACAATAATCCCCCCTTTTTCGTCTGCAGGCATGAGGCTGGCCAAGCGCGCTTTCATTGCTTCACGCTCGTCGGGTTGATCAATTCTTTGGGATACACCGATATATTTTTCAGTGGCTGTGTCGGTACCCGCTGGGGGCAAATAAACCAAATTGCGTCCGGCAATACTCAGTTGGGTGGTAAGGCGCGCACCCTTGGTCCCCAGGGGATCTTTGAGGACTTGCACTAAAACATTCTGCCCCTCAAAGAGCAGTTTTTCAATTTGGGCTTGCGGATTATTTTGAGTAATATCCGCCACATGCATGAAGGCAGTGCGCTCAAGACCAATTTCTATAAAAGCGGACTGCATTCCAGGAAGAACTCGCACGACTTTTGCTAAATAGATGTTTCCAACGATGCCGCGTTGACGAGTGCGCTCAATTTGTAGTTCTTGAACGGCACCCTGTTGAATCAGTGCCACCCGCGTTTCTTGCGGGGTGATATTAATCAGAATTTCTTCATTCATATGCGGGCAACTTTAGCGAAATCCAATAATTGGCTTACTTCAAAAATAGGTAGTCCCATGATACCGCTATAGCTGCCCTTTATTGAGGGAATGAATGCACCCCCTAATCCTTGAATCCCATAGGCACCCGCTTTACCAAATGGTTCACCGCTGGCAATATAGCCGGCAATTTGCTCTGGTGTGAGATAGGCGAATTCTACGTGCGATATCTGCACCAAGCAAAGCGGATCTGCTTGAGGGTCAGTGGTCAAAGCCACCGCAGTTAAAACCTCATGAGTCTTGCCACTGAGCATTGTCAGTATTTTCCGTGCATCTGCAGCATCAGCAGGTTTTCCCAGGATTTCGCCATCCAGATGGTTGGGTAGACTGACGGTAGTATCGGCGCATAAAATCGGTGCCCAAGGCTTCTCGATAGAATGCCAACGCTGTAAGGCAATCGCACTTTTCGCCAAGGCAACGCGCTCTACATAGGTGCATGCTTTTTCATTGGGAAGTGGTCTCTCGATACTTTCAGTATCTTCACCCGCTGGCGCAAGTAGCATTTCAAAAGAAACCCCAATTTGCTTGAGTAACTCTTGGCGGCGGGGGCTTTGTGAGGCAAGATAAATATAAGAAAACATGAGATGTTTACTCGCGATGGTAGGGGTGACCTTGCAAAATAGTCCAGGCTCGATAGAGTTGCTCTACCAAGAGCACTCTTGCCATGGCATGGGGAAGGGTAAGGCTAGATAAGCGCCACATTGCTTGAGCATTATCTTTTAAGCTTGCATCAAGGCCATCGGCACCACCAATTAGGAAGGTGATGTCAAAACCCTCCTGACGCCAGTTTGCTAGCTGGGTAGCAAGATTTTGAGTAGTTTGATCCTTGCCGCGTTCATCAAGTGCTATTACCCGTGATCCCTTGGGAATGGCAGCAGCGATTTTGATAGCCTCTTTTGCTGGCGTTAAATCGGGTTTGATTTCTTTAATATCGATACTGCAATCTGCCGGCATACGTTTTACGTAATCATGGGTTGCAGTAGCTACCCAATCAGGCATCTTATGCCCAACAGAAACAATGGTTAAGCGCATGCTAAGCGATTAGTCTTCGTCGTCCTCAGGCTCACTCGCTTTTACCAAGCCCTTATCGGCTGCCAATTTAACGCGCACTGGCTTAGCCCCCCACATGCCCTCTAATTGATAGTAAGCACGCAGAGCAGGTTGAAGAATATGAACGACTATGTCGCCGCAATCTACCAGCACCCATTCACCTGTTTCAAGTCCCTCAACAGAGATTACCTCGCCACCTTTGGCGTTAACTGCTTCTTTGACAGACATAGCCAATGAGCGAGTTTGGCGATTACTTGACCCAGTTGCAATAACGACACGATCAAATAACTCACTCAGTTTGGTGGTGTCATACACACGAATATCTTGCGCCTTAACATCCTCGAGGGCATCGATGACCACGCGCTGTAATTTTTTTAAGTCCATAGGTTCTTTGCTATTTTTTATGTATTTCAGATTTAGGGTTGATCTTAGCTTGATTACTTGTATAAGCCCAGATTGGTGATGATTTCTAAAGCGTGTGAAGGAATTTGTTCGGAGGCAATGGTTTGGCGATCTAGGCCTCTGAGTTGATCGCGTAACTTACTTGAAGAAATGTCAACTGCAAGGCTCTTATCAAGGTATATGTGGCCAAATGGGCTGTTTTCAAGGGCGCCTAGCTCAATGCATTCATGTTTATGCAGCAAATCAGCAACTTCTGTAGTTAACCCAGAGGATAGATCAAATTGAGGCCTGCTTGCCACAGCAAAATTCACATAACTGAGTAACTGATCCCAAGACTTCCATGTTGGAAGGTTGAATAGGGAATCTGCACCCATAAGCCAGATGAGGTTTGCTTTTGGGCCAAAACGCTCTCTGAGGGCCTTGGCAGTATCAATCGCATAGCTGGGGCCCGTACGGTCAAGCTCAATGCGGTCAATACCAATTTGGGTAGGGATATTTAAGTATAAAAAAGCTCTAGCCAAATCAATACCTGCTGCCTCTGTCAAGCGGAAGCGCATTTCTGCTGAGGTAATGAGGGAGCCTTTTTGCCAAGGCTCACCAGATGGAATCATCAGCAAAGCATCAAGGTGCAATACTTTTGCAAAATGGGTAGCCAGTTTAAGGTGACCTAGGTGAGGGGGATCAAACGTCCCGCCCAGAATGCCAATTTTCTTTGAGGAATTGAGGTCTTGTGAGGCCAAGTTAAGCTAGCCAATCACGTGGCTTGAGATAATAGTCATAGAGCTTAGCTTCAGGCGTTCCTGGTTGAGGTTGCCAGTTGTACCACCATTGCACTACTGGAGGCATGGACATCAAAATCGATTCTGTGCGACCGCCAGAGTGCAGGCCAAAAATAGTGCCGCGATCGAAGATGAGGTTGTATTCAACATAACGCCCGCGACGATATTCTTGAAATGCCTTTTCTTCAGCAGTAAAAGGGTCTTTATAGCGGCGCTCCACAATGGGTAGATAAGCGTCAATAAACGCATCACCAACTGCACGAGTCATCGCAAAACTCTGTTCAAAGCCAAGACTATTGAAGTCGTCAAAGAAAACACCCCCAATACCACGAGGCTCATCACGATGCTTTAAATAGAAGTACTCATCACACCATTTTTTAAACTGAGGATAAAAATCTTTACCAAACGGATCTAAAGCATCTTTAGCAGTTTGATGAAAGTGTTTGCAGTCTTCGTCAACGCCGTAATAGGGTGTGAGATCAAAGCCTCCGCCAAACCACCAGATTGGATCCTTGTCAGGAGCTTGCGCAATAAAACAGCGCACATTCATGTGAGTGGTTGGTACTTTCGGGTTATGAGGGTGGAAGACCAGTGAGACCCCCATCGCCTCAAAATGACGGCCTGCAAGCTCTGGACGATGATGGGATGCAGAGGGTGGCATTTGATCGCCACGCACATGCGAGAAACCAACCCCACCTTTTTCAAGAATATTGCCACCATCTAAGGTACAGGTGCGACCGTAACCTTTGAGTTTGCTATCTTCTGGTTTTTCCCAGGCATCGATACTAAATGCGCGGCCATCAAGTGCACTCATGGCAGTAGTAATCCGATTTTGCAAGCCTAAAAAATATTCTTTCAGGGCGACAATATCTATCTGGGTTTGAGAGTTATTTGGAGTATTAGTCAAGATTGAAAAGTCTTTGTGAGAATTTATTTAACTGCGCGATAACCAATATCTTTTCGATATTGCATGCCATCAAACTGAATTTTCGAGATTGCTTCATATGCTTTTTGTTGTGCGCCGCGAACGCTATCTGCTAAGCCAACCACGCACAGTACTCTTCCACCAGAGGTCATAAGCTCGCCATTCTCTAGTTTGGTGCCAGCATGAAACGTTAATTGATCCTCAGTATCTTGGGCAATTCCGGTAATGACATCACCATTACGCGGGGTATCTGGATAATTGTGGGCCGCCAGAACAACGCCTAGAGCAGTGCGACGATCCCACTCTAACTCTAGCTCATTGAGCTTTCCATCTACAGCGTGATCAAGCGCCTTCACCAAATCACTCCTTAGGCGTGCCATGATGGGCTGGGTTTCTGGATCACCCATGCGACAGTTAAATTCAAGTGTCTTGATCTTGCCATCTGGGCTGATCATGAGTCCTGCATAGAGGAAGCCGGTGTAAGGAATCCCATCTGAACTCATCCCTTTTACAGTTGGCATGATCACTTCACGTAGGGCGCGAGCATGAATCTCTGGGGTGACTACTGGTGCGGGTGAGTAAGCCCCCATACCGCCAGTATTGGGACCTTGGTCTGCATCGAGTAAACGTTTGTGATCTTGACTGGTGGCTAATGCTAAAACATTCTTGCCATCCACTAAAACAATAAAGCTCGCCTCTTCACCCGTGAGAAATTCTTCAATCACTACGCGGGCACCAGCATTGCCCAATTTATTGTCCGCAAGCATCATGTCTACTGCACCATGAGCCTCTTCCAGACTCATTGCTACAACAACACCTTTACCTGCGGCAAGACCATCAGCTTTGATCACAATCGGCGCACCCTTAGCATCGATATAAGCATGAGCTTCTAATGTGTTGGAGAAGGTTTGGTAATCGGCTGTTGGGATGCCGTGACGCTTCATGAAGGCCTTAGAGAAATCTTTGGAGGATTCCAATTGGGCAGCAAGTTGGGTGGGGCCAAAAATACGTAAACCATTGGCACGAAATACATCGACAATGCCGGCCGCAAGTGGTGCTTCTGGTCCAACGACAGTGAGATGAATTTTTTCTCTTTTAGCAAAGTCTGCTAGGCCTTGAATATCAGCAATCGGAAGATTTTCAATACCAGCGTCAGTTTGTTTTGCAGTAGCAGTGCCACCATTACCTGGCGCCACATAAACCTTTTGTACTTGTGGGGATTGAGCTAGTTTCCAGGCAAGAGCATGTTCACGACCACCGGATCCGATTAAAAGAATTTTCATAGCGAGCTAGTTCAATAAGGATGTAAATAAAAATGAGCAGTAATTAGAGTGATGCGTTGGTAAAAACTTCTTGTACGTCGTCTAAGTTCTCAAGCGCATCTAAGAGCTTTTGCATGCTGTCAGCCTGATCCCCTTCTAAGGCAGTTTCATTTTCTGGGCGCATCGTCACAGTAGTCAGCTCTGCTTTGAGGCCTGCCTGCATTAATGCATCTTGTACTTTGGAAAAGTCGGGCACGGGAGTAAGCACCTCAAGTGAGCCGTCGTCATGGGTAATCACATCATCAGCGCCAGCATCCAAGGCTACTTCCATGAGTTGATCCTCATTGGTTCCTGGAGCAAATAGCATTTGGCCGCAGTGCTTAAACATGAAGGCAACGGAACCTTCGGCGCCCATGTTGCCACCATTTTTTGCAAATGCATGACGCACTTCGGCAACCGTCCGAGTCCGATTGTCAGTTAGGCAATCAACAATAATCGCTGCCCCATTAATGCCGTATCCCTCGTAACGAATCTCTTCATAGTTAACCCCCTCTAGTGAGCCGGTACCACGGGCAACAGCCCGTTGTACGTTGTCATTAGGCATATTGGCATCTTTGGCTTTATCAATTGCCAAGCGTAAGCGGGGGTTTGTAGCGATATCTCCACCGCCTAATTTGGCGGCAACAGTGATTTCTTTAATAAGCTTGGTCCAAATCTTCCCGCGTTTTTCGTCCTGACGTCCTTTGCGGTGCTGAATATTGGCCCATTTCGAATGGCCGGCCATACGGGTAAGTCCTTTTAATAATTTGGCTTGAAGCTCCTATTTTAAGGGCTTCTTGGGGTCAGAATAGCTCTGCTTATCATTTTTTTGTTACACTCTCACCTCTTAGTTCGCTTCAATGCAGTTTTTCCTCTGCAAACACCTGCCCCGGTGATGGAATTGGTAGACGTGCCGGACTCAAAATCCGGTGCCGCAAGGCGTGGCGGTTCGAGTCCGCCCCGGGGCACCATCTTTATCAACACAAGAGATGGCGCAAATCTTAAATCTCATAAGTTTCTGATTCATTATTCATTGCTTGTTCTACGATCTTGCGTGTCAGTGTGGGCGAGAACAGTTCTATGAAGGTATACACAAATGAGCGCAGATACGCCCCTTGCTTTACACCCAGATGCGTAATGTTGTTGCCAAACAAGTGACCAACAGGAATCACGCGAAGGTTTCTATCGCGCTCGAGGTCATACGCTAGGCCAGCGACGATGCCAATCCCCATGCCAGTTTCCACGTAGGTTTTGATGACGTCGGCATCTATGGCCTCCAAAATAATATCGGGAGTAAGGTTGCGTTGTGCAAATGCGGCATCAATCTTATTGCGCCCTGCGAAAGCTCGGTCATAGGTGATTAGGGGGTACTTAGCAATCTCTTCAAGGGTGATATTGGCTTGATTTAGCAGGGGGTGACTCAATGGAACGATGACGACGTGTTGCCATTGATACCCTGGTAGCGCAAGGATGCCAGGAGTATTGGCAATGCCTTCTGTAGCAATAGCAATATCGGCGCGGTCATGGGCTAAGAGTTCGGCAATTTGGGCGGGGTTGCCTTGCTGGATGCTGACCCGCACTTTTGGAAAGCGTTTGGTAAATTCAGTGAGAATCTTGGGTAAGGCGTAGCGTGCTTGAGTATGCGTAGTGGCGATCACAAAACTACCCTGATCTTGACTTGCATAATCTTTGCCAACGCGTTTTAAAGTTTCTACCTCATCTAGGATCCGCTCTATTGAGGTGAGAATGCGCTTACCAGGTTCTGTTAGTGAGCGAATCCTTTTGCCATGGCGGCGGAAGATTTCAACCCCTAACTCATCCTCTAATTCAATAATTGCTTTAGAGACTCCAGGCTGTGAGGTAAAGAGCGCCTTAGCAGCGGACGTGAGGTTGAAGTTTTGTCTTACTGCTTCACGAACAAAACGAAATTGGTGCAAATTCATATCAATTCCAATCTTTATATCAAAAAGGATATATGAATGAAATTCTATATGATTTTTTGAATATTAAGCCCTAGAGACCCAGCGTAGTCCAATAATCGCCAAAATAAAGTAGACCAAAGGCGGAGTCAGTGCTGTTAGTAAGGAGGGCCATGAGCCCAATAAGCCGACGTTGGAGAACAGGGAGTTAAAGAGCTGAAAACTCATTCCCAGCATGATGCCGCCAAATACTTTAATGCCAACACTTCCAGCACGAACCTTCAAATAGGCAAAGGGCAGGGCTAAAGTTAGCATGACAAAAATCGTAAATGGATAAATTACTTTTTTCCAAAAAGCGATTGAGTGGCGGTGTGCATCTTGCTTGTTATCTCTGAGATGTGAGATGAAGCGACCTAAACTCAAAATCGACATTTTTTCTGGGCTAACCAGCAGAACGCTCAAGATTTGTGGCGTGACTTCCGAATGAAGGCTGACAATGGGGGAAGTGCTTGTCTGAGCAGAGTACACGGGATTTAGCGGGTCAGATTGCTTGGTCTCTTTGAAGCGAGTTTCCGTAACATCATCGAGCACCCATGTACCCAGTTCGTCAAAGCGGCCTGATACTGCGCTTCGAATAGATAGGAGGCGATAGCGATCATCGAACTCGTACATGCGTATATTTTTGATTTCATTATCTTGTTCGATCTTGCCCACATTCACATATCGCACGCCAGGTCTTACCGGGCCGCTACCGTCTTCATCCCTCAAGCGATCTTTGACCCATACGCCGGTTTTAAATTGGGAGTTATACGAGGAGCCTAAAGCTTTCATGCGAATTTGATCAGAAAGGCTTTCTGTATAAGGTCCAAGCCATTCACTCATGACGAGTGTGAGAATCATGAGGGGTAGGGAGATTTTTGCAAGGGTCTTTAAGCCCCGCTGAACATCAAGACCAGCAATTCTGAGGATGGTGAATTCTGATTGGCTGGCAAGCATCGCAAAGACATAAATACTGCCAATTAATCCCGCAATAGGAATGATTTCAGAAATACGGCTTGGCGCTTTCAATGCAACATGAAGTAAGGCTAGCGGGAGTGTGTATTGCCCTTTGACCGAGCCAAGCTCACTCAAAATGTCAAAGAATAAAAATAGTGCAACTAAGGCAAATAAGATAAAACCAAAGGCCGCATATATCTGCCTAGCTAAATACCTTTCGAAGATAAAGGGGAATAGGTATTTCATTTATTGCCGAGGAAGGCGGGCAATTGACGGCGCCACCATTTCAATGAGGGGTTAATGCGATTGCGAATCAGTAGGTAAGCCATGCCAAAAGCAAATAGGTGGATTGGCCATGCAGCCATAAATACATTTGCTTTGCCTTGAGCAACAAAGTTTTGTGTCAGGTTGAGTAGATTGCTGTAGATTAAATAAATCAACACTGCATAGAACATGGCAGTGTAGTTGCCCAGTCGAGGATTCACATAAGCAAGAGGAATGGCAATCAATACAAGCCCTAGCGCCATGAATGGTAAGCCAATTCGCCAAAGCAATTCTGCGCGATTCGGGTTAACTGCATTCGGATTCGGATCGTTGAGTAATTCTGAAACCGTTTTTTCTCGATCGCGTGGTGCTGGATCTAAAACACTCTTATTTTGGATTTTAGTGGTGTATTCCGCAAACTCTAGAATGCGGAAATCCGCTTGAGCTGGTAAACCTTCGTAACGACGTCCGTTATTGAGGACAATCGATTTTTCTCCACCAGGAGCATTCTCAATGTAACCAGTCGCAGCAACTGCAACACTGACGCGACCATTTTTATTTTCAGCCGCAAAGATATTTTTGACTTCACCTTTATCGAGATCTAACTCCTCAATAAAAAAGACCCGCTCCGCTTTGGCCGATTCCTTAAACTGACCTGCGGCAACCATGGAAACATCGCTTCTTTGTTGGAAGCGCTGACTGATGAGGGTTGATTCACGGTTTGCCCAGGGCCAGACGAATAGTGCCAGTAAGGCGATGATGATCACTAGGGGGAAGGCAAAGCGCAGGATAGGTCGAATTAAGCTAGAAATGCTTAAGCCACTGGCAAACCAGACAATCATTTCCGAATCTTTGTACCAACGAACGAGCACAATTAACACTGCTACAAAGAGGGATACGGTGAGTAAAACCGCCATATACCCCAGAGTAGCAAGGGCAATTAAAACGATGGCATCTTCAGGATTTACTGCCCCATTGGCTGCAAATCCTAATATTCGGATCACCAGGGTCGTAATCATGATGGTCACCAAGACCAAAAAAACCCCGCCAGTAGTAAAACTGAGTTCGCGGCGAAGGGCTTGGTGAAAAATCATGGGTAGATAATAAAGGTGACCTAAGCGACCCACTCAAGGTGTGAGCCCTTATCTCGGAGGATAATGGATAAATATCTGTTTCTCCCTCGAATTTAATTAAAAATAACGCAAGAGATGATTACCATGCAATTTAGTACCAAGATTTTCTCCCAAGCTGACATCAATAACCCCAAGTCGCTCAAACCAAGCCTCTTGGCTTTGCTAGCCCATGCCTCAGATTGCCTAGTTTTGGCTTATACCAAAGCAGATGTAGATGCTCTGGCGGGTACAAAAGTAAAACAAGCTGGATTATTAACAGAATTAGATCGTTTACTTGGGGGCTCGGTAACCCATGCAAATGTCGTGGGAGATATCGATACTCAGCAAGCCTCGGTATGTACTTTGCGCGCAGAAAAATCTTGGGCTGCTGCGGGCGTAAAAACAAAGCGTGTGCTCTTGGTGTGTCTGGGGGATATCAGCAAAGCTGATGCTAGAAGCTTGCATGCCTTTTCTAAAATTGCTCGCGCAGCCTTGAAGCATTTAAGTGGCGGATCTATTCAAAATGCAGTGTGGTTTATTCCGAGCTTTGCTTTGGGTCATCGTGCAGATTTTATTGCCGAAGAAGTGCGCTTAACTATTCAATACGCGGGAGACCAGGCCTATCGATTTGGCGTGCGTCAACCCACTATGAAATTTAAGGCCAAAGATAAAGCGGATACATTTAATCATCTGATATTTGCCGGCAATGAGGCCTGCGCCAAGGAGCTGAAAGCTGCTGTAGCAGAAGGTGTTGCGATGGTTGAAGGCATGAATCTGGCAAAAGATCTTGGTAATTTGCCGCCGAATATTTGTACTCCCACTTATTTAGGTAAAGCAGCGCAGGGTTTGAGTAAAAAAACTGCCCTAAAAGTAGAGGTGATGGGGCGTAAGCAAATTGAAGCCTTAGGTATGGGGTCATTCTTGTCTGTTGCTCAGGGCTCAAGTACGCCACCACAATTTATTGTGATGCGTCACCAGGGTGGTAAGGCGGGTGAAGCGCCAATCGTTTTAGTCGGCAAAGGAATTACTTTTGACACCGGGGGAATCTCCCTAAAACCTGGTGAAGCAATGGATGAAATGAAGTATGACATGTGTGGCGCAGCATCGGTCATTGGTACGATGTATGCAACTGCCTTGATGGGGCTGAAAAAGAACGTGATTGGCGTTGTCCCCACTTGTGAGAATATGCCCTCTGGTCAAGCTACCCGTCCAGGTGACATTGTTAAAAGCATGTCTGGCCAGACTATTGAGATTCTCAATACCGATGCAGAAGGTCGTTTAATCCTGTGTGATGCCCTCACTTATGTTGAGCGTTTTAAGCCAAAGGCCGTTATTGATGTGGCAACCCTCACGGGTGCTTGCATCATTGCTCTTGGGCATGTGCATAGTGGATTATTTTCTGATGATGAGACTTTGGTAAATGCCTTAACGAAAGCTGGCCATGCTTCGCTTGACACCGTCTGGCGCTTGCCTTTGGATGCTGCATACCATGAGCAGTTGAAATCTAATTTTGCGGACGTTGCCAATATTGGTGGGCGTCCTGCCGGAAGCGTTACAGCAGCCTGTTTCCTTTCCCGTTTTACAGAAAAATACAAATGGGCACATTTGGATATTGCCGGTACTGCATGGAAGAGTGGGGCGGCAAAAGGCGCAACAGGTCGTCCTGTGCCGCTGCTAGTCAATTACTTACTTGAGCAAAAATAAGCGTAAAGAATAGCTGATGGCGCGCATCGACTTTCATAGCAATGTATCCGATAAGTTGCAATATGCTTGCCGCTTAACCCGCAAGATTTGGAGTGCTACGCCTGCTGGTCAGCCAGTGCGCCACATTGTCATGGTGGGTGAGAAATCGGATCTCCAAAAATTAGATGAGCTTCTTTGGACTTTTAGTGCTACAGATTTTCTGCCTCATGCTTTCGTTGATGATGAGGCGGCAATAGAGTCACCGATTATTTTGAGTGAGGATTTTTCTGCACCTGCGTTGTTAAGCTTGCCTCATGCTGATGTTCTGATTCATTTGGGTATGCGTATGCCAAAGGATGTGGCAGCCTTAGCAGAACGTTTTCCCAGAATTATCGAAGTGGTCACTGTGAATGAATCTGAGCGTCTAGCGGGTAGAGAGCGTTATAAGGCCTACCGTGAATTGGGGCATGAACTGCATAATTTTGATCAATCCAAGGCAGGCTAGGGCACCTCTCTTTTATGCTTATCCATCCCCAGTTTGATCCTGAAGTTTTGCGCATTGGTTCATTTGCCATTCATTGGTATGGACTGATGTACCTCTTGGCTTTTGCTCAATTTTTATTGCTTGGACGACTGCGTATTCGTGCGCCACGCTACCAAGCTTTGGGTTGGTCCTATAAAGATTTAGAAGATCTATTGTTTGTGGGTGTGTTGGGAGTTGTGTTGGGTGGTCGCCTTGGCTACACCTTGTTTTATATGCCTGGCTATTACCTTTCTAATCCCTTGAGTATTTTTAAAATCTGGGAAGGGGGCATGTCTTTTCATGGAGGTCTTCTCGGAGTTTTGCTGGCCTTACTCTGGTTTGCCCACCGTCGCAAAGTGTCATTTTTTGTTGTGAGTGATTTAGTTGCGCCTTTAGTGCCTTTTGGCTTAGCTTTTGGGCGTTTAGGCAACTTTATTAATGGTGAGCTATGGGGTAGACCGACCGACTTACCATGGGCCATGGTATTTCCTTTGGTGGACTCTATTCCACGGCATCCATCGCAGCTCTACCAGTTATTTGGTGAGGGCTTGTGTTTAGGGATTGTGCTGTGGATTTACTCTAGCAAGCCCCGCAAGGTTGGACAAGTTTCTGGACTCTTTTTGTTGGGTTATGGGGTATGTCGCTTCTTAGCAGAATTTGCCCGCGAGCCTGACGCCTTCTTAGGTCTTTTGGGCTTGGGTCTTTCAATGGGGCAGTGGCTGTCTATTCCAATGATTGTTTTGGGAATTTATCTTATAGTGAGGGTAAATCAGAAAACTGTGCCATGAGTGGTTAATAAATGATTTTCTTTATCCCGAGTGCATAAGACCTTAATCTGATGCATTTTCTATCTAATACCACTTAAATTCATTTGAAAGAGAGTCATGCTGGAGAAGTTGACTAAGGCTCGTAATTTATCTAAAGCCAATAATGCAATCAAACGCTTGATTTCTGAGCGGGGTGAATCAAACGCGCTGAGCATGGCAGATGATGTGGTGAATAACTATCGCAAATTAAGCAAGGATCAGCACGTTTCATTTTTTACCTTCTTATTTGAAAAGCTAAATCCACAAGCTGATGCGGTTTTGAAAGCGGCGCAAAATTTTGTTGCTGATTCAAGTGCGCGTAATTACATTACCTTGCAAAAAGTTTCTGAATCACCTCGCCAAGAATTTTTTCGTCGTCTAAATCGTGCTAGCCAAGGTACGGCTGCAGTGGTTCAGATGCGACGCGATTTACTGCAGTTATTGGATAAAAAGCCTGAGCTTGCTGCCGTAGATTTTGATATGCGCCATTTGCTTTCTTCTTGGTTTAATCCAGGCTTTTTAAAGATGCACCGAGTCGACTGGAAGTCTCCCGCAGAAGTGCTAGAGAAGTTAATTCAGCATGAAGCGGTACATGCTATTGATGGCTGGGATGATTTGCGTCGCCGCCTTCAGCCTGATCGTCGCTGCTTTGCTTTTTTCCATCCGCAGTTGCCTAGCGAACCCCTCATCTTTGTTGAAGTTGCGCTCTTGCCTGAGATTCCGACGGTGATTGCACCCTTGGTGGATAAAAAAGCAGAAACAGTGGAGCAGGTCTCTCAATATAAGGTTGCCGTTTTTTACTCTATTAGTAACTGCGAGTCTGGTTTACGTGGCGTTTCAATGGGAAATTTTTTAATTAAGCGTGTTGCTGAGCAATTACATGCGGAGTTCCCTGGCATCAAAACCTTTGTCACTCTGTCGCCAATTCCAGGCTTTATGGATTGGGTATCAGCAGGTGCTCATTTGGGAGAGGGCGTGCCTGCTGAGCGACTAAAGCCCAATGTGAAAGCGGCGCGTGACACTGCTTTAGTAACACTGAGTTTACAAACCCAATCTTGGGCTGAGCGGATTGCTAGCGGCTGGCATCCTGATATTGCTTCTGATGCTCAAAAGAGCGCTTTACTTTGTCTGGCGAGTATTTATTTGGGGCTTGCTTCGACGGGTCGAGATGGCAATCCGGTGGCTAAATTCCATCTGGGCAATGGCGCCAAGTTGCATCTTGTGAACTGGGCGGGTGATTTATCCCGTAAAGGCTTGCGCCAGTCAGCCGGTTTAATGGTGAACTACCTGTATGACTTAGGTAGCGTTGAAGATAATCATGAGCGTTTTGCTAACGGTGAGATCGTCTATTCCAGAGCGGTTGGGAAATTGATGGCGCCTTAGTGTTTTCCCTTGGTGTGACTTTTGCAGCAAACCATAAGTACCCTTAGAATAGTTGAGCATTTATAAAAACGAAGTTAATTATTAGGTTGACTGATTAAAGGAGACAAAGATGTTTAATCAAAAAGGTAAGTTAGCTGTTTTCTCGATGAGCACATTAAAAAAGGCCTTGTTCCTTGTTTGTGCTGCTCCATTAGCTGTTGCTGCTCAAGAGTGGCCAAATAAACCAGTGACTTTTTTAAATCCCTTCCCTGCTGGTGGAGGCACAGACGCTTTTGCGAGACCATTGGCTGCGCAATTGACCGAGCAACTTGGCAAGCAATTTGTGATTGATAACCGCGGTGGTGCAGGCGGAACTGTTGGTGCATCTTTGGCTGCAAAAGCAGCCCCTGATGGCTACACCTGGTTTATTGGTGCAACACATCACACCATCGCACCATCGATGTATAAGAACTTAGATTACGACATCGAGAAGAGTTTTATTCCTGTTGCAATGTTGGCCAACGTGCCACAAGTATTAGTGGTCAATCCACAACGCGTTAGCGCTCGTAATGCAAAAGAGTTCGTAGAACTCATGAAGAAGAACCCAGGTAAGTACAACTTTGCAAGTGCAGGTAGTGGAACAGTTCACCACTTGGCTGGCGAGCTCTACAAAATCCAAACAGGTACCTTTATTACTCATATTCCGTACCGTGGTGCTGGCCCTGCTATGAATGACTTATTGGCTGGTCAGGTGGATTTAGAGTTTGATGGTCTTGCTACATCAGCTCCACAAATTAACGCAGGTAAATTGGTGGCGATTGCGGTTGCTTCGAACAAGCGTTCAACAGCTATTCCAAATGTGCCAACTTTCCAGGAGGCGGGTTTACCTGACTTCGTAGTATCGACTTGGTACTCTATGTTTGCTCCTGCAGGCACTCCAAAACCGATCGTTGACAAGATGATTGCTGAAGTTCAAAAAGCGCTCAACTCTCCTAAGCTGAAAGCTATTTGGGAGAAGAACGGGTCTGATACACCTAATCTCTATGGCGAGGCTTTTGGTAAGCAGGTTAGTGCAGACGTTGCACGTTGGTCTACTGTGGTTAAGAAATCTGGCGCACAGTTGGATTAATTGGTAATTGTTTGATTGATTGGTTTTTGAGGCTCTAATGAATTTATATTCGCTCTTGGAAAAAGGTTTTCCAAAAGACAAGCAAGCTTGTGCACTAGAAACACACGATGGACTGTATTACTCCTGGAGTGATTTGGAGTGCGCAACTGCCAAGATAGCAAATTTTCTGAAGAGCCTCAAACTGCCAGCGGGTTCCCGCATCGCGGTTCAGGTTGAAAAGTCGCCTGAAGCATTATTTCTGTATTTGGCTACCATTAGGGCGGGCTATGTTTACTTGCCGCTCAATACAGCCTACCAAGCTGCTGAGATTCAGTATTTCTTAGAAAATGCAGAGCCTGCTGTAGTGGTTTGTAGCAGCAAGAATTTTTCCTGGGTTTCTAAGGTGGCATTTAAGGCAGGTACCAAACATGTCTTTACCTTAGATGAAAATCGCACTGGCACCTTACTTGAGCGTGCTGCAGGTCAAAGCGATCGCTTTAAGACTGTTGCCGTCAAGGATGATGACTTGGCTGCTATTTTGTATACCTCTGGTACCACTGGTAGAAGTAAAGGTGCGATGCTGACCCATAGGAACTTGGGAAGCAACGCGCAAGTATTGCAAAAGTTCTGGGGTTGGAAAAAAGGCGATGTGTTATTGCATGCCTTACCTATTTTCCATGTGCATGGTTTGTTTGTTGCTGCGCATGGTGCATTGATTAATGGTAGCAAGATGATTTGGTTGCCACGCTTAGATACGGCGCAATTAATTCATCACATGCCCAATTCCACTGTCATGATGGGTGTACCTACTTTTTACGTGCGTTTGCTAGCAGATCAGGCTTTCAATAAACGGGTTGCCCGTAATATGCGCCTCTTTGTTTCTGGTTCTGCGCCCTTATTAACTGAAACCTTTAATACCTTTAAAGAGCTTATTGGCCAACCCATTCTAGAGCGTTACGGAATGAGCGAGACTGTCATGCTTGTATCTAATCCATACAAAGGTAGCCGCGTAGGGGGTTCTGTTGGGCTGCCATTGCCTGGTGTCAAAGTGCGCGTTGTCGATGAAAAAAATAAACCTTGTGGTGTTAATGAGATTGGCAGCATTCAAGTAAAGGGCCCGAATATATTTAAGGGTTATTGGCGCATGCCTGAAAAAACTGCCGAAGAATTTACGCAGGATGGCTGGTTCAAAACCGGTGATGTAGGCCGTTGGGGTGGTGCTGCAAACGGCGGTAATGCGCCTAATGATTACTTATGCATCGTTGGCCGAAGCAAGGATTTAATTATTTCAGGCGGATATAACGTTTATCCAAAAGAAATTGAGAGCTTCATTGATGATATGGATGGTGTTGAGGAAAGCGCCGTGATTGGCATTCCACATCCAGATTTTGGTGAGGCAGTCATGGCGGTTGTGGTGCCTAAATCCGGGGTCAAGCTAGATCCTCAGGCAATGATTGTGACTTTGAAATCTCAAATTGCTAACTTTAAGATACCCAAGCGCCTAGAGATTGTGAGTGACTTGCCTCGCAATGCAATGGGTAAAGTGCAAAAGAATATCTTGCGCCAGCAATATACCAACTAAGAACTCAACCTCAAATATTTAGTATCCAAATGCGATGCGGCTTTCATTGAACATGAAGGCCGCCAGCATGAAGAGCATCACACCAAAGATTCGCTTTAATTGAGCGACATTGAGTTTTCTGGCCATTTTGGCGCCTAATGGCGCAGTAAAGATGCTCACTGCCACTATGCACAGCACTGCTGGCAGGTAAACAAATCCAAGCGATCCTGTAGGAAGATTAGGATTTCCCCAGCTGCCATACATATAGCCTATGGTGGAAGCTGCAGCAATCGGAAAGCCAAGTCCAGAGGAACTTGCCATCGCCGTATGGGGTTTGACGTTACACCAGAGCATGAAGGGTACGGTAACAAATGCACCGCCAGCACCCAGAAGGCTGGAGATCACGCCAGCAAGTGCGCCAAATGAAAACATCCCCAGTGTCCCGGGAAGCTCTCTGCCGGCAGAAGGCTTTTTATTGATAATCATTTGGATGGAGGTGTAAACGATAAAGATCGCAAAGAATAAGGACAGCCATGAAGTATTGATTGCTTCGAATATTTCACTACCGCCTACTAGGCTACCGACAACCAGTCCTGGACTGAGTGCAGCTACCAATTTCCAGTCAATAGAGCCATGTTTGTGATGCGCCCAAATTGCTGATGTGCTCGTAAATAAGATCGTAGCCATGCCTGTCGCAATGGCCATGTGGACAATCACTTCTTGACTAAATCCAAGGTGATTAAAAACGATGATCATGAATGGAACCAAGATCATGCCACCGCCAATGCCCAGTAGGCCCGCTAAAAATCCTGCGATACCACCGCAGAGCATCAGCATTGCAATATCGATTATTGACATGAATTCCCCGCCTTAGCCGCTAGGCCGTCATCCTGAACCCTAAGGTTCAAGGTGGAACGGCTACTCTGCTTCGGGTGCATTAAGAATCTCAGGGAGTGAACAGCTCGAAGCTGCCACTGTGAGGGATCGAAACGCTCACGCCCACAAGGTAAAGATCGTTCCGGATGCTTGCGCATCGGTTCAAGGAACTATTGGCCTTGGCGAACCAGGCAGGGAAAGGTTTTGCATCAAAGCATCCACTTGATTCTCTAAAGCATGAATCTCGTCTTGTAATCGGATCATCTCTTCAGAATCGATATTGGCAGAATTGCTTTGTGCTGATGTTGGTTGACTTGATGTTTGTAAGGCAATGAGGTCGCCTGCGATTTTGATAGCCGCCATCATGCTGGCTCGCTCAATACTACGATTGCCACCATTAATTGCTAGTTGAATTTGTTCATCCACTAAAGTGCAAGCAGCGCGGAGTAAGGGCTCATGTTCTGTGCTGGTTGCCAGAGTAATCTTTTGCCCGGCGAGACTTACTTCAATGCGTTGTTGGCTCATTGTCATCCTCAGGATTGTTCGGCACTGCAGGTTCACCCAGTAGATTCATTTGGCGACCATCACTTTGCTCTGGTAGGCGACTCAATATATGTTGGATGCGTTTCTGAGCATCCTCAATTTTGGATTCCAATTGCGCGCGATCTTGATGAAGTGCCTTCACTGCATCACTAATCAGGCGTATTTTTTCGGATATTCTGTCAACCGATGCCGCGAGGGAATCGATTGGCGCTAATTCGCTTGGGGTATGAGAATTCTGCTCATTCATATGGTCATTGTAGCCGTAGGAAAATCCTTTTGGGTACACCTTCAGCAAAGCTCAGCGGGGGAGGGCAATCCAGCCGTCAGTGAGCTTTTCGAGATAAATCCGACCATCGAACAATTCAATTAAAGCCTGATGGGTTTGCGGATCCTGGGAGGATCCAGAAAAGTGTAGTTTTCCTTTTTTGAGCATGACCACGTAATCAGCCCTGAGGGCAAAATGGATCTCATGGAGGACGGTGACTAGGGTTTTTCCTTGGGAGAGCAAGATTTTTTGCCAGTCGAGGAATTCAGCCTGGTGAGGAGGGTCTAAATTCGCTAATGGCTCATCCATGAGTAGGATTTCTGAATCTACGGCCAGGAGCCTTGCTAAAAAGACTCTTTGACGCTCACCCCCTGATAGGTGTTCAAGAGAGCGCATGCGCAATTCCCAAACCCCAGTTTGTTGCATCACATTTTCTACTGTAGCGTGGTCTTTAGTGGACGGTAGGTAAAGCCAATCTTGATGTGGCAGACGCCCCAGCATGACAGTATCGTAAACACTCAGTCCATTATTGAGCTCATCTGGCGACGACGAATTTTGCGCTAACCATGCAATCTTCTTAGCGAGCTCTTTGCGGGATAGGTCAGATAGTGAAATCCCATTACTCGATATTGAACCGCCATACTTTAGCAAGCCAGCCATCGCTTCGAGTAAAGAGGATTTACCTGCACCATTAGGGCCAATAATGCTCGTCCATTGGCCGATAGGAATATCTATATTGATGTCGCTGAGAATGGGCGAGGTGTCGCGGTAAACCGTTAGCTTCTGAGTTTTCATGGGCGCACTCCAAAAGGAGTTTTTCTGAGAAGTGCTAAGAGGTAGATGCCCCCCAGTACTGCAGTTACCACTCCAACAGGAATTTCAATAGGTGCAAATAGAGTTCGGGCCAAAAGATCAGAGCTTAGTAATAAGATGCCACCGCCAATACTTGAAAACAAGAGCTGCAAGCGTTGATGTCCTCTAGAAAACCGCCTAACTAAATGTGGTGCAGCCAAACCTACAAAGGCAACTAATCCAGTTTGTGCAACAGCACACCCTGTTGCTAGAGCAAGAATACCAATCAGTATTAAGCGCAAGCGATCCAATGGAAGGCCTAGAGAACGGGCGGTAGTCTCGCCAAGCGATAGGGCATCTAGCGTGGGACTAATCAGTAGCGTAGGTAGCAAGCAGATAGCAAAAACAAGACCCATTACCTGAACTGCTGACCAGCTCAACAGGGTTGTATTGCCAAGCATGAAGGATTGAATACTCTGAAAGAGATCGGGGCGAATAAAAGTAAAGAGGGAGTTAGCGGCGCCGAGAATGACGCTAATCACCACTCCAGATAATAAAAGTCGCAATGAGCTGTGGTATCCGCCAGCTAATATCAGAGAGGCAATGACCCCAAGTAGGGCTCCAATAAAGGCGCCTCCATTTAGGCCAATCAGTTCAAGCCATGAGTTTCCTAAATACGCGAATGAAAGTACGCTCGCCACTCCCAGCAATGCGCCAGATGCGCTACCAAGAAGATAGGGGTCAGCTAGAGGATTGCGAAATAAGCTTTGCGCAATGCCGCCAGCAAGTCCCAATAATGCACCGGCAAGATAGGCCCCTAAGGATCTCGGGATTCGCACATCCCACAAGATAGCTTCATTGGCATGAGAAAAATGCCAGCTTATTCCGGTGCTGCCCAGCATAGCGCCGAGAGTAAGCAAAATAATGCTAATGAGAAGCAAGAGAAATAACTTGCCTAGGAAAGAATGGTTTTGCATTAGCGAGATGATGACATCTTCTCTTGAACACATTGAGAAATAATTAATGCCGCCTCTCCCATGCGAGGGCCGGGACGAACCAAGACATCATTTTGCTGGGCATTAAAGGTGCATATACGTTGCTTGATCACTGCTGGAATAGTATTCCAGCCGGGACGCTTTTGAATATCGGCAGTAGTTGATTCACTAAGGAAAATGAGGTCTGGTTTAGTCTGAACAACAAACTCAGGATTTATTTTAGGAAAAGGTCCAAGGGATTCGGGGATGATGTTCATTAAGCCTAGGCGCGACAAAATTTCGCCAATAAAAGAATTTCTTCCGGCGGCGAAGGGCGCTGGATTGACCTCAAAGTACACCCGCAAATCCTTGCCATCTAGATTGAGTTGCTTACTTGCGCGAGTCATTTCTTGTTGAATCTGATTCCATACCCGAGCACTCTCGGAGGTACCTAAAACAAGGTCTAATTTTTCAAGGGCGCGTTTTTCGTCATTCATGGATTTAATATCCAGCGCGAAGGTCTTTATTCCTAAGCTTTGGAGGCGATTAATCACTGGAGAGGCTTTTTCCAGCAAAACGACATCTGGCTTGAGTTGAATAATTTGCTCAATATTGATATCGCCCATACCGCCTAGCTTGGGCAAGTGTTGTATAGATTTTGGCCAGTTAGAGAAGCGATCGATTCCTACTAAATTGCCACACTTACCCAATGCACAAACTGACTCAGTCACCGATGGCAATAGGCTAATGATTCTTTGTGGTGGCACTTCAAAAGTAAGGGCAGCGCCTCGGTCATCCTGAACTGTGACAGGCTTGGCAAACACCGCTAAAGAGAATGCAAGAAAAAACAATGCAAGCCCAACTAGTAAATAATGGAGGCGAGTCGAAGAGTGCACAAAATTTTTCATGAATTACTTCATCGCATAACGGATGCCAGCAAATACGTTTGAACCTGGGGTATTGCTACCATACGCTAATTGGTAGTTGCTATTAAACATATTGTTCCAGCGTGCAAACACTGTCCATTGGGGATCAAACTCATAACTAGAATACAGATTGACTAATGCATAAGGTGCCATCCACTGTGTATTGCTGGTCGAAGCTGGGCTTCCATAGCGCTGGCCTGATAGTGTGATATTAGAGCCCACTTGAATTTTATTGTGATTGTATTCAACCCCTAGATTGCCGACTTGCCTTGCCCTATTGGGAAGGTCTAAATTGGTTTTTTGATCAATAGCAGTCAATGAGTCGGCTGATGCTTTCACAATAAATTTGCCAAGCCTAGCATTGGCTCCTAAAGATATTCCCTGAATCTGAACGAGGCCATAGTTTGCGGGAGCCCATAGACCATAGGGATCTGATGAGGTTGGCTGCCACTGAATAAGATTTTCAATCTTATTTTGATAGGCAACAAGATGTAAATCGTAGACATTATTTTCATGGTGTATGCCAGCTTCAAGATTTCGGTTTGTCTCTGGTGCAAGCGTTGGATTTCCTGAGCCAGGATAGTAGAGCTCATTAAAAGTTGGGGCTCTAAAGCCTGTGCCGTAATTAATGTTTGCCCGCCATTGCTTTGTAAAAAAGTAGCCATAAGCAACACTTCCAGTTACCTTTGACCCATAGTTGGTAATGGAGTCATTTCGAATTGAGGCGTTTGCTAAATTATTCCCTCTTTTCAGTTGATAGGAGGCGGCCACTGAGTCTGTAGTTCTAGATTGATTAACAGCGCAATTAATTCCCCCATAGCCACAACCACCACCAGTACCTGTTGGTGAGTTCGAAGCATTGACATACTGGTCGCGTCTTTCAGCCAAGAGCTGAAGAATATCTGGCCCAATTGAAAAATTGTTTTGCCACGTGTAAGAATTGTCAGGCGTATCAATCTTGTCATTGCTAAAGCCTGTCAAATTCTGTCCGCTGCTAGTAGAGTTTGCGACCTGAACCAGACTTTGCCAGAACTGGTTTATTTGGTTTTTTGAGTAAATTGATGCAACAAGTAAGTTATTAACTTGATTATTGGTGACCGGTGCACTTGCTCCAGAATATGCGGAGTCAAAGTAAGCATCACTTGGATATTGCCAGTTAACGCGACTGCTTAAAAATTTGATCCCAAGTTCTTGCCCTTGTGCCCACTCTTGAGAAATTTGTCCATTGGCACCAAGTCTTGTGTATCCAGTATTGGTAGTGGGAAAGGTGCAGGTTCGATTGGGATTTTGGGGTGAGCAACCATTATTTGATGCGACAGAGTTATAGCCAAGAGAATTTTCTTGACTAACCCCTAGTGCAAAGGCAGTTTTATTTGCCCCCTCTATTGTTCCGGATGCACTTGCATTTGTGATGCTAGTTCCGTAAGTGCCATAACCTGCAGAAGCCTCAAGGGTGGTGGGCCCACCACCCTTTTTGGTAAAAATTTGAATGACCCCGCCCATAGCATCGGCACCATAAAACGTGCTTTGAGGTCCATAGACAATTTCAATATGATCAATTGAAGAAAGGGGAATCGAATTCCATATCGGACCACCTAAAGCAGATGACTCTACGCGAACCCCGTCGACCAAAACTAAACTCTGATTATTGTTCGTTCCTCGAATGTAAACGCTCGATACATTTCCTGCGCCACCGGTATTGGATACTTGAATGCCACGTTGCTGCTGCAGGAGTTCTGGCAAGCTCGTTTGCGCTGCTTGCTCAATTTCTTCTCGACCAATATAAGTGAAGTCGGCTAAGACATCCTTAGATTCGGTTGGATTTCTAGTAGCCGTAACAATGATGGGATTCGTTGGATTCGGAGAATTGCTTACCGATACGGTTGGATTGCCTTGAGCAATTGTTGCCGTGCTCAATGAGATTGCTGAGCCACATAGGAGTGCGGCCAACGCTTTGCTGCTGAACTGCTGTTTCATGATGAACTTTCTGCCTACGATTCACCTAGCTCACTTCCCCGTAAGCTGGGTCGAACAGAATTTCACTTATTGAGAGCTTAGGCGTCAATTGGGCACCATGCCGAGTTGGCAGGGGATGCTTCATCGGCGCGCGAAGGTCCCCGTCCGCAAAATTCCACCTGTCTTGGCCGGTATCCGGGCTAGTAAATCTCAGAATTTGGCCTTCCCATGCAATTGACGCGCACAGTGGCTTGATCAAATTCCTGACACTCTGACTTAAAAGTAAGGGTGCATTTACTTACCGTTGCGGGGGCAGCACACGTTTAGTGTTTCCCGTTTAACTTTATTGCAATGCAACAAAGCACCACGACAAGACCATTCTATCCCAAGGACTTATCTAAAGCGGTATTAAAGCTAAAAAAGCCTACAATAGAGGGCTCTAGGATTAAGGATTCATGACAGTATTAGATAAGCACCCCGAAAAAAACCTGATTCGTCTGCAACTGACCCAGAACTCAGTGCTTAAAAGTTTGGATCCGGCGGCAATGGCTGAATTAGAGCGCCATTTGGAGATCTCAGACCTCAAAAAATCAGAAATATTGTTGCATCAAGGCGACCATCAGATGGAGCAGTATTTTGTTTTGGATGGCATTTTGAAGCGCATTGTTTCTAGTGCAGACGCCAAAGAGATGATTCTGCGTTTTGCGATTGAGAAGGATATCGAAACCAGTTATGCCGCTTGGCGCCTTAAAACCGCGGCTCCTTACAGTATTGCTTGTGTCACCAAGGCCCGTGTGGCCCGCATGCCACTGAAGAAGTGGGCAGAATTTTTAGATGCAAACAAGCCCTTAAAAGAAAGCTTTGAGTTTGAGGTAATGCGTCTAATGAGTGAAATCATGGCCCATACGATTACCTTGCATATGCTTGATGCGCCGGGTCGAGTAGAGCGTTTTTTGCGTAAATATGAGGATTTATTTGAGCTTTTGCCTAAAAAAGAGCTCGCCGCATACCTCAATTTATCCCCTGAGACTTTAAGTCGCCTCAAAACCAAGCATAAAGAGCTTTTTGTCTAACAAAAAAAGTTGTTTCTAGAATTTAGGGGAAATTGACCGAAGTCAATGATGATCCCCACCCCCAAGCCTAAGATTCATCTCAGCCTCAACGGGTCCTTACAGTCACCCGTGGCACTACTAATAACTTAATTGGAGACAGTTAGCGACAGCTAAGTTGCATGAGCATTCTTTACGTTCAGGCAATGTAATTAACTATAAAAAAATTTCTATGACAACAGACAATCAAAATACACAAGTAACTGATGGCTTTCATCTCGTCATTGACGCTTTAAAAGCGAATGATCTTGACACCATTTTTGGTTTAGTTGGTATTCCAATTACCGACCTATGCCGTTTGGCACAAGCTGAAGGTATGCGCTTTATTGGCTTCCGTCACGAGCAGCATGCAGGTAATGCCGCTGCGATTGCTGGTTACATGACACAGAAGCCTGGTATCTGCATGACTGTTTCAGCACCTGGTTTCTTGAATGGCTTAACTGCATTAGCTAACGCTACAGTGAACTGTTTCCCAATGATTTTGATTTCTGGCTCAAGTGAGCGTGAAATCGTTGACTTGCAACAAGGTGACTACGAAGAGATGGATCAGCTCAATGCAGCTAAGCCATATTGCAAAGCTGCATACCGCATTAATCACATTGAAGATATTGGCATTGGTTTTGCTCGCGCAATTCGTGCTGCGGTATCTGGTCGTCCCGGCGGTGTGTATTTGGATTTACCTGCTCAGTTACTTGCCCAAACTATGCCGGTTGAAGAAGCTAAGAAATCTATCTTCAAAGTGATCGATCCTATTCCACGTCAAATCCCTGCTGCTGATGCAGTTGAGCGTGCATTAAACGTATTGAAGGGTGCAAAGCGTCCATTGATTCTCTTGGGTAAAGGCGCTGCATATGCTCAAGCCGATAAAGAGATTCGTGATTTGATTGAAAAATCTGGTATTCCATATCTGCCAATGTCTATGGCAAAAGGCTTGTTGCCAGATAACCATCCACAGTCTGCTTCTGCCGCACGTTCATTTGTATTGGCTGAGGCTGATGCAGTGATGTTGGTTGGCGCACGATTGAACTGGTTGCTTGCACACGGTAAAGGTAAAACATGGGGCAAAGATCCTAAGAAATTTATCCAAATCGATATTCAGGCAAACGAAGTCGATAGCAACGTACAAATCGATGCACCATTGATTGGCGACATTGGCTCTGTTGTTGGCGAGCTCTTGAAGGGAATTGGATCCGTTCCGAAACCAGCTGCTGACTGGATCAACGCCATCAATGAGAAAAAAGATAAGAACATGGCCAAGATGGCTGAGACTCTTGCGAAAGAGGCCTCACCTATGAACTTCCATGGCGCATTGCGTGCTATCCGTGATGTGATCAAGAAGAATCCAGATGTGAACTTGGTGAACGAAGGCGCAAATACGCTGGACTACTGCCGTGCGATTGTTGATATGTACAAACCACGTAAACGTTTTGACTCCGGCACATGGGGCATTATGGGTATTGGTATGGGTTATGCCATCGGTGCTGCGGTTACCAGTGGTCTCCCAACAGTTGCAGTAGAGGGTGATAGCGCCTTTGGTTTTAGCGGTATGGAATTAGAAACTATTTGCCGCTATAACTTGCCGATTACTACGGTTGTCTTTAACAACAACGGTGTTTATCGCGGTACGGACATCAATCCAACGGGTGGAGAAGATGTTGCTCCAACAGTATTTGTCAAAGATGCGCGTTACGACAAAATGATTGAGGCGTTTGGTGGCGTTGGCTACTACGTCACTACTCCAGCAGAATTGGAAGCTGCATTGACTAAGGCGATTGCTGAAGGTAAGCCAGCCTTGATTAATGCGGTAATCGATGAAACAGCCGGTACAGAAAGTGGACGTTTAACAAGCTTGAACCCATCGACTGCTGCAGGTAAGCATTAATTAGCGATTTATAAAATACATTTAGCAATAACTAAGCAACACTTTAAGGAGAAACAAGCATGACTAAACCATTAGACGGCATCCGTATTATCGATTTCACACACGTGCAAGCAGGTCCTGCATGTACTCAATTGTTAGGTTTTTATGGCGCTGATGTGATCAAGGTTGAGCGTCCAGGTTCTGGCGATGTAACACGTAGCCAATTGCGTGACGTTCCTGGTGCAGATGCTTTGTACTTCACTATGCTAAATGGTAATAAGCGTTCTTTAACTTTAGATACCAAGACTCCAGAAGGTAAAGAAGTATTGGAGAAGATGATTAAAGTTTCTGACGTTATGGTGGAGAACTTTGGTCCAGGCGCGCTTGATCGTATGGGTTTTTCTTGGAAGCGTATTCAAGAACTCAATCCAAAAATGATTTTGGCTTCTGTAAAAGGCTTTAGTGATGGCCACTCATACGAAGACTTAAAAGTCTATGAGAACGTTGCTCAGTGTGCCGGTGGTGCAGCTTCTACAACTGGTTTCTGGGATGGTCCTCCTACAGTTTCTGCTGCTGCTTTGGGTGATAGCAATACTGGTATGCACTTGGCAATTGGTATTTTGACTGCATTGATGCAGCGTCAGAAAACTGGCAAAGGTCAAAAAGTATCTTGCTCAATGCAAGATGCTGTATTGAACTTGTGCCGTGTCAAATTGCGCGATCAACAACGTTTGGACAAAGTTGGCTACCTCGAAGAGTATCCACAGTACCCACATGGCTCATTCACTGATGTAGTGCCACGTGGCGGTAATGCTGGTGGTGGCGGTCAGCCAGGTTGGGTGTTGAAGTGTAAGGGTGGGGAAACAGATCCAAACGCATACATTTACTTCACTATTCAAGGCCATGCTTGGGAGCCAATCACTAAGGCATTAGGTAAGCCTGAGTGGGCAACTGATCCAGCTTATATGACTGCTGAAGCTCGTCAAGACAAGATTTTTGACATCTTCGCAACTATTGAAGATTGGCTCAAAGACAAGACCAAGTATGAGGCAGTGGACATTTTGCGTAAGTTCGATATTCCATGTGCTCCAGTTCTCTCAATGAAAGAATTGGCTGCTTCACCAGACTTGCGTAAGAGCGGTTCTATTGTTGAAGTTGACCACAAAGTTCGTGGTAAATATTTAACAATCGGTAGCCCAATCAAGTTCTCTGATTTAGAGATTGAAGTCAAACCTTCACCAGTTTTGGGTGAGCACACTGATGAAGTGTTGGCTGACCTTGGCTACAACGCTGAAGATATTGCTAAGTTGCATTCAGCAAAAGCAGTTTAAGTTTAATAACGATAAATATTTGCATTAACTTTGAAGGCGCTCCTAGTGGGCGCCTTTTTTCTTTTGTGGGGGCATCTAAAGATCGCAACCAACAAATTTATTAGGCCACGCGCATGAATATCGATACCAACTTTCGTCAATTATTTGAATGTATGGGTGATGCCATGATTGTTGCCGACGTCCACGAAAAGATTGTGCTGTGGAATCCTGCAGCAACCCGGGTTTTTGGATACTCAGAGCAGGAGGCACTTGGGCAAAATCTTGATCTGATTGTTCCAGAGCGTCAGCGTCACAAGCACAACACTGGCTTTGCTAAGTCCATGGAAACGGGTACAACGCGTTATGGCACTACTTTATTAAAGGTGCCCGCAAAACATCAGGATGGCAGCACTTTGTCTATTGCTTTTACTGTTGGCATGTTATTTGATGAAAAGCAGCAAGCTTGTGGTGTGGTGGCAGTGATTCGGGATGAGACACAACGTTTTACCCAAGAGCGTGCATTAAAAAAACGGATTGCCGATCTTGAGGGTGCTCATTCCCAAGTCGATATCAAAAAATAAGGGTTTACCCCATAATTAGGCTGGAATAAGCCATATTCCAAGGCATATCTTTTACCTCAATTTCTCGCTGGTAAAATCGCATTAATTCAAAATTTCAAACTTATTAGGACTTTAATCATGGCAAAAGCACTAGAAGGGGTCAAAATTCTTGACTTCACGCACGTTCAATCAGGCCCAACCTGTACACAGTTACTAGCTTGGTTTGGCGCAGATGTGATCAAGGTAGAAAAATCAGGCGAAGGTGATGCTACGCGCGGTCAGTTACGCGATATTCCAGATGCGGATAGCTTGTATTTCACGATGTTGAACCATAACAAGCGTTCGATTACGGTCAATACCAAAACGCCAAAAGGTAAAGAAATTCTCGAGCGCCTCATCAAAGAGTGTGATGTGCTGGTTGAAAACTTTGCACCTGGCGCATTGGATCGCATGGGTTTTTCTTGGGAACGTATTCAAGAGCTCAACCCAATGATGATCATGGCATCGGTCAAAGGTTTTGGCCCTGGCCCATACGAGGATTGCAAGGTATATGAGAACGTAGCGCAATGTGCAGGCGGCTCTGCATCTACTACCGGTTTTGATGATGGTCCTCCCATGGTTACTGGCGCACAAATTGGTGATAGTGGAACAGGCCTTCATTTAGCTTTGGGTATTGTGACTGCACTCTACCAGCGGACTCATTCTGGCCGCGGCCAAAAAGTATTGGCTGCGATGCAAGATGCTGTATTGAACTTATGTCGCGTGAAGTTGCGTGACCAGCAGCGCTTAGAGCGTAATGGCCTCATGCAAGAGTATCCCCAGTTTCCGAACGGGGAGTTTGGTGACTCTGTACCCCGCGCTGGCAATGCCTCTGGTGGTGGTCAGCCTGGCTGGATTGTCAAATGTAAAGGCTGGGAAACGGATCCAAATGCGTACATATATGTCGTAGTTCAAGCGCCGGTATGGGAGGCGATTTGCAAAGTCATCGGCCATGAAGATTGGATTACCGATGTACGTTTTGCTTCTCCAATGGCACGTTTACCGCACCTCATGGAAATCTTTGGTGAGATTGAAAAATGGACTATGACGAAGAGTAAGTTTGAGGTCATGGATATCTTGAATAAGTACGATGTTCCATGCGGTCCGATTCTCTCCATGAAAGAGATTGCTGAAGAGCCAGCTCTCCGTGCTACTGGCACAGTGGTTGAAGTCGATCATCCAATTCGTGGTAAGTATCTGACTGTTGGTAACCCAATTAAGATGTCTGACAGTCCAACTGATGTGACCCGTTCACCATTGCTTGGTGAGCATACTGATGAGATTCTTCATGAGTTGGGTTACACCACTGATGATTTAATTTCTTTACGTCACGACAAGGTAATCTAAGATGCGGGTTGCCTTGATTGGGAGTGCGGATTTTGGTAAAGCTGCTTTAGAGGCTTTTTTGGATCGCGGCGACGAAGTAGTCGCCGTTTTTTGCCCCCCAGATAATCCCAAATCAAGTAAGCCTGAAGTCTTAAAGGAAGCGGCGCTAGCAAGGGGTTTAACGCCCTTGCAGTTCGCCTCCCTCAAGGGGGCAGAGGCTGCTCAAGCCATGATTGATGCAAATGCTGATATTTGTGTCATGGCTTACGTATTGCAATTTGTGCCACAAGAACTCTGCAAGATTCCAAAGCACGGCACCATTCAGTATCACCCGTCACTCCTGCCAAAATATCGCGGTCCAAGCGCGATTAATTGGGCAATTGCCTTAGGTGAGGAGAAGACTGGTTTAACGATCTTCCGTCCATCTGATGGTTTAGATGAGGGCGAAGTGATTCTACAAAAAGAAGTAGCCATTGGACCTAACGATACTCTTGGAAAAATCTACTTTGACCATCTTTTTCCGATTGGCGTGAAAGCCTTATTAGAAACTGCTGACTTAGTAGTTGCCGGAAAGCATCAAGAAATTGTTCAGGATGAATCGCTGGCTAACTATGAGGGCTGGTTTGGTGCTGATGCAGCCCAAATTCATTGGGCTACCCATATTAGTCAAATCTACAATCTCATTCGGGCCTGCAATCCTGCGCCTGGTGCATGGACAAAGTTTGGCGAGCAAAAAGTTCAGCTTTACGATTGCCACAAACATGTGGCCGCCACTTTTGGCGCTGTTAAGGGTAAGCCGGGTGAAATCACGCAGATCACTTTAGATTCATTTTTGGTGGCTTGTCATGGCGGCCAAATTGAAGTCTTAAAGGCCAAAGCTACCGGAGCAAAAGTGACTGGTGCTGAGTTGGCTAAAGAATTAAATTTAGAAGTAGGTCAGTTCTTCGCGCTGTAGATTCTTTTCTAGAGTGCTTATTCAATTTATTGATGACCGATAAACCAACATTGAATCGTGTGCTTGAGGTAAAGCCACAATTACAACCCTCTGAATCTGGGGATGAGGAAAAAGAACAAGTCACAGTTGGTTCTGATCAAGCGAGTCCTGCCGAGCATCGAGTGAATAACTCTAGGAGAGGTAGTCCGAGTAAGCGTGAAATCATGGAAGAAATGTCCCGCCAACGATTTCCTTGGGACGAGTAAGTTAAAGAAAAACCTTGGAATTAGATCTCTAGGTTATCAATTAAACGCGTTTTACCAATCTTGGCTGCTGTCAGAATCACGAGTGGTTCACCAGACTGCAAACTTTCATTAGAGGCAGGTGCTAAGTCGCTTTGCTGGCGAATGGCGATGTAATCTGGATTCCAGCCGCGTCCAGCAAGAGAAGTCACGGCAGCTTTTTCAATTTCGGATAGAGACTTCGCATCACGCACATTTAAATTCAACACCCGTTGACGAACTTCCTTTAGCGCTTTCATAAGCTCAGGCGCCTCTGCTCGCTCTTCTGTCGAAAGATACCCATTGCGAGAGGAGAGGGCTAGGCCATCATCAGCACGAATCGTTTCGCCGGGAACAATATCTACAGGTAATGCGAATTGCTTAGCCATCTGACGAATAATCATCAGTTGCTGGTAATCTTTTTTGCCAAATACGGCCACCTTGGGTTGTACACAAGAAAAGAGTTTGAGAACGACTGTGCACACACCTTTGAAGAAGCCAGGGCGGAATTCACCTTCAAGAATGTCGCCTAATTGCTGGGGTGGGTCAACACGATATTCCTGTGGCTGCGGGTAAAGATCACGCTCGGTCGGTGCAAATAAGATGTACACACCTTCTTTTTCTAGCTTCTCAATATCAGCCTGCATGGTGCGTGGATAGCTATCGAAATCCTCATTCGGACCAAACTGCAGGCGATTGACAAAGATACTGGCAACGACAGGGTCGCCATGTTGTCTTGCCAGGCGCATGAGGGATAAATGCCCTTCATGTAAGTTGCCCATAGTTGGTACAAAGGAGGCGCGGTTCTGTCCACGAAGGTGGTCACGCAACTCTTGTATATCGCTAATAATTTTCATGCAACAGGGGTATATGCAAGGCGAACGTAAATCGGCGCATAAGGCTCCGCTTGAGTAATTTCCACCAAAGCTTCACGAGAGAGTTCGAGCATTGCTATGAAATTCACAATCACTACTGGTACACCTTTTCCAGATTTGATCGCCTCTTCAAATAATTCACTGAATTCAACAAAGCGGGTGCTTTGTAGGCGACGTAAAATACGCGTCATAAAGTCGCGAACCGACAACTCTTCACGTGTAATCGTGTGGTGTTGATTCAGTTTTGCACGGTGCAAGACATCGCGCCAAGCCATTTGTAAATCATCTAAATTGACTTCTGGCCAGGTAACGGCAACAGTCGTATCTACATAGCCATGGGCGATTTGGAAATCACGACCTTGTTGTGGAATTTGATCGAGCTCCTGGGCTGCCAGCTTCATGCGCTCATACTCTAAGAGGCGGCGTACTAACTCAGCGCGTGGATCTTCTACTTCTTCATCACTATCCGCTTTTTTCATTGGCAAAAGCATGCGGGATTTAATCTCAATCAACATGGCTGCCATGAGTAAATACTCGGCAGCAAGTTCTAAATTGTGATGACGAATTTGATCGATGTAACTCAGGTACTGTTGTGTAACTTGAGCCATTGGGATATCAAGTACGTTGAAGTTTTGCTTGCGAATAAGGTAGAGCAAAAGATCAAGGGGGCCTTCAAACGCCTCCAAGAACACTTCTAGTGCATCGGGTGGAATATAAAGATCTGTGGGGAGCTTAAAGAGAGGCTCACCATATAGCTTTGCAAAAGCCGAAGACATTCCATCCGTCACTGACGGAGTGCTATCGAGTAAATCGGATATTGGCTGCGTACTCGGATCAATCATTCGAATAAACGTAAGCGCGCTGCTTTACTTTCGCTGCTTTAGCGCGGCGCTGATCTTCTGGGGTTAATGGTTCTTTATCCCATAGGAGCGCACGGCCAGCTTGCTGACCGGCTTCAAGATGCGGTTTCTCGGACTTGAGCTCATTTAAGAACTGAGTGAATTCGGATTGGTATCTTGCCATCACATTTCCTAAAATCTTAATTAATTCAATAACTTACAAAATATTATGAGAGACAAGGTGCTCTCTAACCCATCATTATTAACGATTTTTCCTACAAGCCCGATGACTTTTTGGCTGATTTCGGGAAAAAGTCTGCCTAAACGGTATTTGCCTATAGGTTTGCTGCCAATAAAGCCTCAATTTGGGGGGCTTCTACGCGCGTCATGAGGTGTTTATAGGGCTTGATTGGGTGTTGGCTAGAAAGAGCTGTTTTAACGTCATTCCAGCCCATTGGTGGGATGGAAAGGAAGTCCTCAACTGCTGCTGCTACCGATGGCAATACTGGCTTAAGGTAAAGGCTCAGCAGACGGAATGCCTCCAAGGTCACGCTGCATACTTTTTGTAGCTCAGCTTCGCGCTCTGGATCTTTGGCAATTTCCCAGGGCTTGTTTTCATCAACAAACGCATTGACCTTGTCAGCCAATTCCATGATTGTCCTCAGAGCCTTGGCATATTCTCGCGCTTCATACAGCTGCGCAATTTTTTCGCTTGCAGATGCTATTTCAGTCAGTAGGGGATTGGTCATTGCCGTATCTGCAACGACACCACCAAAACGTTTCACTAAGAAGCCAGCGCTCCGGCTGGCAATATTGATGTACTTACCTAAAAGATCACTGTTGACCCTAGCTACAAAGTCTTGAAGATTAAGATCCAAGTCTTCCATGCTGTCATTAAGCTTGGTAGCAAAGTAATAGCGGAACCACTCTGGATTAAAGCCAGTTTCAATCACGCTATTTGCTGAGATCAGCGTACCGCGCGACTTACTCATTTTTTCGCCATCAACCGTCAGAAAACCATGGGCGAAGACATTGGTTGGTGTGCGATATCCTGCAAAGTGCAATGTGGCTGGCCAAAATAAGGTATGGAAATACAGGATGTCCTTACCTATGAAATGGTACTGTTCGGTTGTAGTGTCGGGTCTGACCCACTCTTCAAAATGAAGCCCTTTACGTTGGCAATAATTTAAGAAGCTGGCGTAATAGCCAATCGGAGCATCGAGCCAAACATAAAAATATTTACCTGGCGCATCCGGAATTTCAAAGCCAAAGTAGGGGGCATCTCGAGAAATGTCCCAATCACCTAGCTTGCTGTCGCCAGGCTGCCCTACCCACTCCTTCATTTTGTTGCGAGCTTCGGGTTGAAGGGGCGTCTTTACCTGAGTCCATTCGCGTAAGAAGGTTTCGCAGCGAGGGTCGGAGAGTTTGAAGAAGTAGTGATCCGACACTTTTCTGATCGGAGTCGCGCCGCTCACTACGGAAAAAGGATTTTTTAAATCTGTAGGAGAGTAAGTTGCCCCACATTTTTCACAAGAGTCCCCATATTGGTCTTTAGCTCCACACTTAGGGCACTCACCCTTAATAAAGCGGTCTGGCAAAAACATTTCCTTAACGGGGTCGTAAGCCTGTTCGATTGAACGCATTTCAATGAGGCCAGCATCACGCAGCTTCAGATAAATGCTCTGAGATAAATCCTTATTCTCTGGGCTATCTGTGGTGTAGTAGTTATCAAACGAGATGAGGAAATTATCAAAGTCCCGTTTATGCTCTTTCCAAACATTGGCAATCAGTTCTTGCGGGGTCAAGCCTTCCTTTTCGGCGCGCAGCATAATGGGCGTGCCATGAGTATCATCGGCTCCAACATAGTGCACCTCATGACCACACATTCTTTGGAAACGTACCCAAATATCCGTTTGGATGTATTCAACTAAATGCCCGATATGTATCTGGCCATTGGCGTATGGCAAGGCAGAGGTAACTAAGAGACGGCGATGGGACTTACTCATGAAAAACGGTCTTAAAAAGAAACAAATTCAACAAAAAGGGTAATTCAAGATTATGGGCCTTGAAATCGATTTCAGCGCTAATTTTAGTCTGCGGTTAAAGTAAACACCGATTTAAAACCAAATTAAGATACTTTTGATGACTTCCCCGCACAATATTCAGATGTCCAATGCTTCCGTGCCTCTGGTGCATGAGGTGCAAATCATGGACGAGGCCGGGCGCCTGAAGACGACTCACATACCGGGAGAGCGCCCCCTCACCATTTATCTAGATAAGCGTGAGGTAGTGACTTTGATGACCTTGGGTAGCGCCCCAGAGGCCTTAGTTTTGGGTTATTTACGTAATCAGCGCTTAGTGCAGTCTCCAGATGATATTGCTAGCATCCAGGTTGACTGGGAGACGGATTCAGCTGCAGTTAAAACACACCGTAGTACGGTTGATATAGATGCGCTCACCAGTAAACGGGTTGTGACCACTGGCTGTGGTCAGGGCACCATGTTTGGCGGTCTTATTGAGGAAATGTCAGAGATTCGGCTGCCCGACGGGCCCCGCTTATCTCAAGAGGCGATCATCGCCTTAATTGACAACATACGCACTCACGACACCATTTATAAGAAATCAGGCTCTGTACATGCCTGTGCTGTATTTGAGCGCCAGGGCGATAGTGGGGTTCGTTTGCTGCATTTTATCGAGGATGTTGGGCGACATAATGCAGTTGACTCCATATCTGGTTTGATGTGGTTGGCAGACCGGCAAGGTAAGGATCTCATTTTCTTTACTACGGGCCGTCTGACTTCGGAGATGGTGATCAAAGGTGCTCAGATGGGTATTCCTTTTCTGTTAACGCGTTCTGGGGTGACCTTAATGGGGCTGGAGTTGGCTCGCAAAACCAATCTCACCTTGCTATCACGATGCTCGGGGAAGCATTTTGAGATCTATAACGCTCCAGAGCGGGTCGTTTTTACCAGCCCAGTCGCCACATCGTAAATTCATGGGCATAGCGCTCACGATGGTTTTACAATTCGCACATGACTATTAAATCTGACCACTGGATCCGCCGTATGGGCGAGCAAGGCATGATCACCCCATTTGAGGCTGGTCAGGTTCGCCAAGATGCTGCCGGACAAAAAATTGTGAGTTATGGCACCTCAAGCTATGGCTATGACATTCGTTGTGCTGATGAATTTAAGATTTTCACAAACATCAATAGCACCATTGTTGATCCTAAGAATTTTGATGAGCAGTCTTTCGTCGACTTTAAAGGACCTGTTTGTATTATTCCGCCCAATTCTTTTGCCTTGGCAAGAACGGTAGAGTATTTCAAAATTCCCCGCAGTGTTCTAACGGTGTGCGTGGGTAAGAGTACGTATGCTCGCTGTGGAATCATTGTGAATGTGACGCCATTTGAGCCTGAGTGGGAAGGCTATGTCACTTTAGAGTTTTCAAATACCACGCCATTACCCGCCAAGATTTATGCGGGCGAGGGATGTGCCCAGGTTTTATTTTTTGAAAGCGATGAAGTCTGCGGTACCTCTTACAAAGACCGTGGCGGTAAGTATCAAGGCCAAGTTGGCGTTACCCTGCCTAAGACCTAACGCAATTCCTATCTTTATTTCTTAATCTCATTAATCGCCTGTATAGCGAATTTAAAGGGTACCCATGAAATTTCGTTTCCCAATCATCATTATTGATGAGGACTTCCGCTCTGAAAATATTTCAGGTTCTGGTATCCGTGATTTAGCTGAGGCTATTGAAACAGAGGGTATGGAAGTAATCGGGTTGACAAGCTATGGCGACCTGACCTCCTTTGCGCAGCAGGCTTCCCGAGCCTCTAGCTTTATTGTTTCCATTGACGATGAAGAGTTTGTTTCGGATTCGGAAGATCATGATTTACCCGCTTTAAATAACTTACGTGCTTTTATTACTGAAGTACGTAAGCGCAATGAAGATATTCCAATCTTCCTGTACGGAGAGACCCGTACCTCACGCCATATGCCTAATGACATTTTGCGTGAGTTGCATGGCTTCATTCATATGAATGAAGATACCCCAGAGTTTGTAGCGCGTCACATCATTCGCGAAGCAAAGGTCTATTTAGATTCTTTAGCGCCACCATTTTTCCGCGCTTTAACCAATTACGCATCTGAGGGCTCGTATTCCTGGCACTGCCCTGGTCACTCAGGTGGAGTTGCTTTTTTAAAGAGCCCTGTAGGCCGTATGTTCCATCAGTTCTTTGGTGAGAATATGTTGCGTGCTGACGTGTGTAATGCTGTAGAGGAGTTGGGTCAACTCTTAGATCACACTGGGCCAGTATTGCAAAGCGAGCGCAATGCAGCCCGCATTTTTAATGCCGACCATTTGTTCTTTGTGACCAATGGCACATCCACCTCAAATAAGATTGTTTGGCATTCGACTGTTGCACCTGGTGACGTCGTTTTAGTAGACCGTAATTGCCATAAGTCAGTGATTCACTCGATTACGATGATGGGCGCGATCCCAATCTTTTTAATGCCCACTCGTAATCACCTGGGCATTATTGGACCCATACCCAAAGAAGAATTTGAGTGGAAAAACATCAAGAAGAAAATTGATGCCAACCCATTTATTAAAGATAAGAATGTTGTGCCTCGCGTAATGACCCTCACACAAAGCACCTATGACGGTATTGTGTACAACGTTGAAATGATTAAAGAGTTACTCGACGGTAAAGTGGATTCTTTGCATTTTGATGAGGCCTGGTTGCCACATGCCGCCTTCCATCCTTTCTACAAAGATATGCATGCTATTGGTGTGGACCGTAAGCGTACTAAAAAGAGTTTGATGTTTGCTACTCAATCAACCCATAAGTTACTAGCCGGTCTTTCACAAGCTTCGCAGGTTTTGGTGCAGGATGCGGAAGAGCAAAAGCTCGATCGCGACTGCTTTAACGAGGCCTATTTGATGCACACTTCGACTAGCCCACAGTACGCGATTATTGCTTCCTGTGATGTCTCGGCAGCCATGATGGAGGCCCCAGGTGGCACCACCCTGGTTGAGGAGTCTATTGCTGAGGCCATGGACTTTCGCCGCGCAATGCGTGAAGTGGACGACAAGTTTGGATCCGACTGGTGGTTCAAAGTCTGGGGTCCAGACCACTTGGCTGAAGAAGGTATTGGTGAGCGCTCAGATTGGATTCTCGAGCCTAATGCTAGCTGGCATGACTTTGGTAATGTCACCAAAGATTTCAACATGCTTGACCCTATCAAGGCTACGGTAGTGACTCCAGGCTTAGATATTGAGGGTAATTTTGGTTCGATGGGAATACCAGCCAGCATTGTTACGAAGTACCTGGCCGAACATGGTGTGATTGTTGAGAAGTGCGGACTATATTCATTCTTCATTATGTTTACCATCGGCATCACTAAGGGACGCTGGAATACCTTGGTGACCGAGTTGCAACAGTTCAAGGATCACTTTGATAAGAATGCACCTTTGTGGAAGGTGCTTCCAGAGTTTGTCGCTAAGCACCCACGCTATGAGCGTATTGGCTTAAAAGATATTTGCCAACAGATTCATGAGTTTTATAAGAGCCGCAATGTAGCTCGTATGACTACGGAGATGTATACCTCAGATATGGTGCCTGCCATCATGCCTTCAGAGGCGTGGGCAAAAATGGCACATAAGGAGGTCGATCGTGTTCCGTTAGATCAGCTTGAGAATCGGATTACGGCGATGTTGGTGACGCCTTATCCACCAGGTATTCCCCTCTTGATTCCTGGCGAGCGCTTTAATAAACGCATCATTGACTATCTCTACTTTGCCCGCGATTTCAATGAACGTTTCCCTGGGTTTGAAACAGATATCCATGGTTTGGTGAAGGCTGACATCGATGGTCGTAGCCAATACTACGTAGATTGTGTAAGACAAGAGCGCGACATCACGCTTTAGTCTGTAGCTTGCTTTATTTTTATTGAATACCCCGCTTTGACGGGGTATTTTTTATTTGTAGTCAAATCAGCCTCCACGAATACTTGTACAATATCTTGAACAAGTAAGGGATTGATGATGTTCATCATCTTGTATACGCCATCGAAAAAGAACAGATTGTGATGATTAGTTACCGCTATCACTATGAGTAAGGCTGATTAGATCAGGGGTTTACTTGCTTGGCTTATCTAATTGAAAGATTACTGGTGCGTCTTCATCCACTTTACTTTGAGGCGCATCTAATTTTGTTTCTTCACTAGTAGTAAAGTTGAAATCTTCACTTTGAACTAGCGCTGCTGGTTTGTCTAAAAAGCTTGTCACCAAAGCTGGGAAGGCAATGACCATTCCTACCATGATGAGTTGTAGGCCTACCCAGGGCAATGCACCCCAATAGATATCGCTACTCTTGACTGCTTTAGGTGCTACGCCACGTAAGTAGAAAAGTGCAAAGCCAAAAGGGGGATGCATAAATGAGGTTTGCATATTGACGCACAGCATCACACCAAACCATACCAGTGCAGCGCTAGCGGCTGCTTGCGGATTGCCATTCATTGATGCGAGTAAGACAGGCGCTAGGAGTTTTACGGCTACAGGTGCCAGCAGCGGGACGATGATAAAAGCAATCTCAAAGAAGTCTAAAAAGAACGCCAAGAAAAAGACAAAGAGATTGACGACAATCAGAAATCCGACCCAACCACCTGGCAGAGTAGCGAATAATTCCTCAACCCAATGACCCCCATTGACTCCTTGAAAGACAACGGAGAAGCAAGTGGAGCCAATCAGAATAAAGACAACCATTGCCGTTATGCGGGTGGTATTTTGATAGGCTTCTTCTACTAAACCCTTGAGATTAGGAATTTTTGCTCGTCGTATCCACGCTAAAAGTAGTGCGCCCATTGCCCCCATTGCGCCTGATTCTGTTGGTGTGGCAATGCCGGTCATGATGGTGCCAAGCACCAAGAAAATCAGTACAGCCGAAGGAATAATGCCTAGCAAACATTTTTTCCAAAGCTGCCACCCGTTAATGGTTAATTCATCCTCTGGAGCTGGCGGTAAATAATGCGGTTTAAAGCGCGATAGGAAAAATGTATAGAGGGCAAATAAACCAATCTGCAATAAGGATGGTCCCCAAGCTCCCAAGTACATGCTACCCACATCTGCGCTGCCACTTTGGGTTTTGAGTTGATCTGCTAAAACGATGAGCACTAAGGATGGAGGAACTAACTGAGTAATGGTGCCAGAGGCTGCTAGAACGCCTGTAGCGTAGCGCATGTTGTAACCGTAACGCATCATTACCGGCAACGAGATCATGGTCATCGCGATCACTTGAGCGGCTACTGTGCCAGTAATTGCGCCTAAGATAAATCCGACAATGATCACGGAGTAGCCTAGTCCACCACGAATACGTCCAAAGAGTTGCCCCATAGAGTCGAGCATCTCTTCAGCAAGACCGCAGCGCTCTAGAATCGCCCCCATAAAGGTGAAAAAGGGAATAGCAAGGAGTAAGTCATTGGCAAGCACGCTCCCAAAAATGCGTTGCGGAATAGCTTGCAAAAAAGGCATGCTAAAAAAGTTCTCACTAATTGCAATTCCGGCAAAAAAGAGTCCCGCAGCCATCAAAGAAAAGGCAACTGGAAAGCCGATCAACATGAAGATGATCAGTCCGCCAAACATTAAAGGGGGCATCCATTCCAATGGAATCATTGCATGGGCTTTTCGTAATCGAGATCAGCAGCGGGAAGTTGATCCTGGCCCTTGAGCATGCCAATGCGTTTGATCATTTCGGAGATGCCTTGAAGACTTAGCATCAAAAAGCCGAAGGGCACCACAAACTTGATGGGATAACGAACTAAGCCCCCCGCATTGAGGGAATGTTCGGAGATCAGCCAAGAGGGATAGAACAGGGTTGTCCAGGATAGCCAGGCAAATAAGATGCAGGCGGGCATCAAAAATACGGTCAAGCCAAAAAGATCAATATAAATACGGCCGCGGTCAGATAGTTGCGAGTAAATTAAATCCACTCTGACGTGCTCATTGCGTTTGAGGGTGTAGGGGGCGGCAAGCATGACTGCAGCGGCAAACAGATACCATTGCAATTCAAGCGGCCAATTATTACTGATGTCTAAGCCGTAACGCATTAAAGCATTTACTGCCGATACAACACAAGAAAGCAAGATCATCCAGCTTGCTACCTCGCCAAGCAGTTGGTTTAGTCGATCAATTCCACTGGAAAGTGCTCCCCACAAACCCATTTGATTTACAGGTCTGCACGAGCCCGTTCAATTGCCGCAAGAACTTGTGCGGGCGCAGTGCCACCAGCATGTTGACGGGAATTTACAGACCCATCTACCGTCAATAGAGCAAATACATCATCTCCCATCAGTTCTGGGCGATTGTCTAATCCACAAGCAAAGCGGAGCTCTGACAGGCTGAGGTCGGTAAGCATACAGTTCCGACCCACACAGGCCTTGACAGCATGAGCTACTGCCTCGTGTGCGTCGCGGAAGGCTAAGCCCTTCTTCACGAGGTAATCAGCTAGGTCGGTTGCTGTGGCAAAACCTTCCTCAGCTGCAGCTTTCATCACATCAGCCTTCACCTCAATGTGAGGCACCATATCCGCGAAGATGCGCAAGGTGTCTTGTATTGTGTCCACTGCATCAAATAGCGGTTCTTTATCTTCTTGATTATCTTTGTTATAGGCTAAAGGCTGGCTCTTCATAAGAGTTAAGAGAGAAATCAAATCACCATAAACGCGCCCAGTTTTGCCGCGAGCCAACTCAGGTACGTCAGGATTTTTCTTTTGCGGCATGATCGAACTGCCTGTGCAAAAGCGATCAGGAAGATCAATAAAGCCAAAGCGCGGGCTTAGCCATAACACTAGCTCTTCTGATAAGCGTGAAACATGCATCATCAAGATCGAAGCAAAGGCGCAAAACTCAATAGCAAAGTCACGATCAGATACGGCATCTAGGGAGTTATTGCAGATCCCATCAAATCCTAAAATTTTGGCTACTTGTTCGCGATCGATTGGGTAGGTCGTTCCTGCTAATGCAGCAGCGCCTAGTGGAAGGCGGTTAAAGCGCGCACGAAGGTCAGCTAGGCGACTGGCATCGCGACTAAACATTTCATAATAGGCCATCAGGTGATGACCAAAAGTAATGGGCTGTGCAACTTGCAAATGCGTATGACCTGGCATGATGGTTGCGGAGTGTTTTTCGGCAAGATCAAGCAAAGCAATACGCAAGGTCCTGAGTGTTTGCGCAATGTCATCCACACTACCGCGCAACCAGAGACGTAAGTCAGTGGCTACTTGATCATTGCGTGAACGTCCGGTGTGAAGACGTTTACCAGCATCACCGACGAGTTCAGTGAGGCGAGCCTCAATATTCAGATGCACATCCTCTAGAGCAAGTTGCCAATTCAATTGACCAGCTTCAATCTCACCTTGAATTTGTGCCATACCTCTTTGAATATCCGCTAAATCTTGAGGACTGATAATTTTTTGAGTGGCCAGCATCTGCGCATGGGCTAGTGAGCCCGCGATATCGACCATAGCAAAACGTTGATCAAAACCAATTGAGGCGGTATAACGTTGAACTAGTTCGTCAACAGGTTCCGTAAAACGGGCCGACCAAGCTTGGGCTTTGTTGGCAAGGGAATTTTTGGATGAGCTCATAAACGCAGTATATTGGTGTAGGTCTTTAATTATTTTAAATGTTATGTCCCAAATCCCTAATTCCAGCTCAGTCTCTACCGCTTCTAGCCCCCCACAGCGCCTGGTAATCGCCTCTCGCGAGAGCCGCCTAGCCATGTGGCAGGCCGAGCATGTCCGTGATTGCCTTAAAAAGCTCTATCCCGAGTGTGACGTCCAAATTTTGGGGATGACTACCCGAGGTGATCAAATATTGGATAAAGCCCTCTCTAAGGTAGGTGGAAAGGGTTTATTTGTGAAAGAGCTGGAAACAGCCCTTGAGGATGGCCGAGCCGACTTGGCCGTTCACTCCTTAAAGGACGTTCCCATGGTCATGCCAGAGGGATTTGAGCTGGCATGTGTGATGGCCAGAGAAGATGCACATGATGCCTTTGTGTCCAATGACTATACTAGTCTAGAAGCCCTACCGAAGGGGGCTGTAGTGGGCACCTCTAGCCTGCGGCGTGAATCTGTTCTGAGGGCAAAGTTCCCTGATCTAGAAATTTTGCCCTTACGCGGTAATTTGGATACCCGTATGGGCAAGTTAGATCGTGGTGAATATCAGGCAATTATTTTGGCAGCCGCAGGACTTAAACGCCTTGGTTTAGAAAGTCGTATACGAGCGCTACTGCCGATTGACCCATATACGCCAGCGGCAGGGCAGGGAGCTTTGGGTATTGAAACGCTCGCCAAGCACCCTAAGATCAAGCAATGGCTTGCCCCCTTAAATGACTTGCCAACCTTATATGCAGTAACTGCTGAGCGTATGGTGTCTCGCCAGCTGGGCGGCTCTTGTGAAGTTCCCTTGGCTGCATATGCCACATGGAGTCAAGATCACATGAGTATTCGTTCTTTTGTGGCGAGCGTAGACGGTAAAGCAAATTGCTTAGCAAGTGCTCAAGGGGCTGTCAGGAGTTTGGCAGAGGCGGAAGCATTGGGGCTGACTGTTGCGCAAGACTTAATTGCACAAGGTGCGGCAAGTTTGTTACCAAATGGTTTACCTGGCTCAAAATAGTCTCACATCGAGCGCATATGGGTAGCAAGACTATTGTCATTACCCGACCAAGTGGGCAGGCGCAGCATTTGTCAGAAATGCTGCAGTCAAGTCTGAGGAGTGGTGGGATCAATCCAGAAAACTGGCCTCAGATTGTTGCTTTGCCACTACTCAATATTGTTCCCAAATCAGACTTATCCCTCAGTGCGCATATTCAAGCTAGCTTAAGCGCTGCTGATTTGGTGATCTTTGTCAGTCCGAATGCTGTGGAATGCACCATGCGTCTGCTAGATCAACCCTGGCAGGAGTTAGTTAAGCGAGTCCTCCCAGTCGGAGTAATGGGAGGCAGCAGTTCGGTAGCACTCAAGAATTATGGGATTGGCGCTCATGACAGTTTGAGCAAAATTATTTTGCCGTCAGATAATGCGCATTGGGATTCTGAAGGTTTGTGGGATGAGTTGCAGAGCTTGGCTTGGAATTGGTCAACCAAGAAGATCATCATCTTTAAAGGAGAGGGCGGTCGTGATTGGCTAGCCGATACGTTAAGAGATGCTGGGGCCCAAGTAGAGCCTATTTCTGTATACGCGCGAGTCCCTTTAGATCCCGATGATTTAGCTTGGCAGGCGATTCATGAAATGGACTTTTCGCAATCCCTTTGGTTGCTCACGTCGTCAGAAGCTGTTCGTTATCTAGGTCAGGCGAACTTACCCTTAGATGCTGCTATGGCAATCTGCCCTCATCATAATATTTCAGATGCTGCGAAGCAGATTGGTTTTGGAGAGGTGTTTACCTGTCCGCCAGGAGATAAAGCGCTGATTGCAGCTTCGCAGGCATGGCTGCTGATTTAGCGGATAAATCTACTGTTGGTCATTGAGTAGGGCAGGTAGAAAAACTTCATTTACCAACAGGGGATGACCTTTGAGCATATACAGTGTTCTTCTAGCCCAGACTGCTTTTGGTAGCGTTGGAAATTGCTTAAAACATTTTTTCCACAATGGGCTGTTCTTGTCTAAACGGGTAATTTCACGCAGAGGCTTCTTCTTGGAGTGCATGCGAGTTTTAGCAAATAGCACAGCACCTAATGGCTTTTTCCCCAAACGTAAGATAGCGTGATTACTCCCACTTGAGCTCGCTGTTGGAATAATGCTGTGCGCCATTACGAGTGGAATTTGATTCACGCAGAGAAGTACTTCGCGTACACGGCACCGTTTGATCTTGAAATGAAAATAGCGACTTTCGTCGCTATTGAGGTTTTGACGACAATCACGCAAAACGACGACTTCTAGTTTTTGCCCAATTGCCTGTTCAATTTTTTGAGTTAAAGAACCCGTGTCGCTAAGCCATGGCTGCCACTGGCGTGGTGCTTGATGGAGTTCACCGGAATCGATCCGATTCCATGCAGAACGGAGGCGACGACGGTGAACCATGTTTAGCTACCGCTAAAGTTTCTACGTTGACCGCCAGATTTTGGTTTAGCAAAACGTGGGCCAGCCGATGGACGAGAATCCCCTGAACGCGCAGGACGTGAGTCTGCGGAGCGTGCAGGACGTGAGTCTGCGGAGCGTGCAGGACGTGAGTCAGTAGAACGTGCAGGGCGTGAATCAGCAAAACGATTGGCACCAGCAGGACGTGAGTCGCCGACTGGGCGGGAATCGCCAGAGCGAGATTCGAAATGATTGCCTGAGCGGTTTCCACCACCGCCACCACCAGAACGAGACTCTGAACGAGCACCAGAACCATAACGACCGCCACCACCAGAACGATTGCCGCCGCCAAAGCCACCACCAGAGCGACCGCCGCCTGGGCGACCACCGCCACCACCAAAGCTAGGCTTGGCTTGTGGCTCTAAACCGTCGATCACTGATGCAACAATATCTTGCTGTGTAAAGCGCTCGATATTGCGAATCTTGGCGCGATCACGATGTTCTACCAATGTAATTGCTACGCCATTACGACCAGCACGTCCAGTTCTACCAATACGATGTGTGTAGTCCTCAGGTTTCATTGGTAAGCCAAAGTTAATGACATGACTAATGCGAGGGACATCGATACCGCGAGCGGCCACATCAGTTGCCACCAAAATCTTGGTGTGACCTTTGCGAAGAGACTCAAGACGACGCATGCGAACAGCTTGAGGCATCGCACCATGCAATGCGCTTGCTTCATAGCCATTAGCACGTAATGTATCAGCAATTTTTTCGCTTTCAACTTGAGTGCTTGCAAACACAACTGCTTGATCCAAAGAGGCATCAGCCAAAATGTGCTCAAGTAATTTATGTTTGTGTGACATGCTATCAGCCCAATGTAACTTCTGTTCAATGTTGGCATGCTTTTCGCCAGCATGAGCTAACTCAATACGCTTAGCATTGGTAGTGAGTTCATTAGCCAAAGACATAATCTTTGGAGCAAAAGTTGCAGAGAACATCAACGTTTGATTGCGGCCTGCGCAACGCTTATCAATTGCTTCAAGATCGTCCGCGAATCCCATGTCAAGCATGCGATCAGCTTCATCAATCACCAATTGTTTAACGTCATCTAAGCGAATCGCTTTGCTATCGCTCAGATCGAGTAAACGACCTGGGGTTGCGACAACTAACAATGCGCCTTTGAGGGCTTGAATCTGCTTGCCGTAAGGCATGCCACCCATAACCGTTGCAATGCGAATACCTTTCATGCCGCGAACGAGGTTCACAGCATCTGCAGCAACTTGTTGTGCTAATTCACGGGTAGGGCAAAGCACCAACACTTTAGGTTGGGCGCGACCTGGTACAGGTGAGTTATTCGGATTGTCTTCAATCAATTGATTAATTAAAGGCAATAAAAAGGCGGCGGTTTTACCGCTACCGGTTTGGCTGCTGACTAACAAGTCTCCACCGGCAAGCGCTGCAGGAATAACCTGAGCTTGCACTGGAGTGGCTTGGGTATAACCCAATTCAGCAACGTTTTTAAGAAGTGGCGCCGCAAGGGCGAAAGACTGGAAATCATTTCCAGCAGGATTGGTTTCTTTAGAAAAAGTCATGCTATTACACATCCCCTTCAAGGGATGTCTCCGTGTATACACTCTTTGTTTTTATTGAGTGTGATGGTCAAAGGCATCGACCATCAGACAGGCGGCAGCGCGTTTTTGTAACTTCGATGTTTATGACTTCTAAACGGTGCGCTGAAATATAGCTGGGGGCGATGAATCAAATTGCTTAAAAAGCCCACCATTATTGCATTTTAAGAAGGCAATTACAAGGGTTTTCCCGAATTTAATTATCATTGGCTCATGAATTTGTTTGTTACTCCCTCAAGTGTTGGCATCGTCGATTTTCCTGCTTATTTGCTGGGAACGATTTTGATTATTTTATTTCCAGGACCCAATTCCTTGTATGTTTTAACAATAGCCACCCTGAAGGGTTGGCGAGCTGGTGCATGGGCATCATTCGGTATTTTTATTGGCGATGCAATCTTGATGCTGGGCTTGGCTTTAGGGGCAGCATCTTTATTGAGCGCCTCGCCAGCCATTTTTATGCTCATGCGTGCGCTCGGAGCGGCTTACCTAGTTTGGTTGGGGTATGGCTTCTTGCGCTCTGGTGTGAGGCGCTGGAGCGGGATTGCAATTGCCGCTAGCCAGGAGAACCAACTCCATTATGTGAGTACCTTACATCCCAGTATTGCAGCCCTGTTCTTGTCTTTGACTAATCCTAAGGCAATATTTTTCTTTATTTCTTTTTTCTCGCAATTTATACAAGCAGAGAGCCAACATCCTGTTTATGCATTCTTATATCTGGCAGTTGTTTTGCAAGTAGTTAGCATGGCCTATTTAGCCAGTTTGATATTTGCAGGGCAATTCTTTTTGGGGTACTTTCAAAAACATCCACGATATGCCTCGCTACTATGGATTGCTGTTGGTGTTCTGCTGATGGTATTTGGTAGCAAGTTACTGTTGTAGTGAACCATTATCTCATTTAGCTTTATCGAAGCCAGCGTAACAAACGTTCAACCCCTTTTCCATAGGGTGGTCTTGCTAGCTGTGTTCCACGAAGCATATTGAGGCCAAACCAGCCGCGCACCTCTAAAACGGATTTGCGATGACTAAAGGTCTCAAAACCAGTTTTGCCATGGTAAGCCCCCATGCCACTTGCCCCAACTCCACCAAAGGGTAGGCCTTCGACTGCAACATGGAGCAAAGTATCGTTTACAGTGACTCCGCCTGAGCGGGTCTTATCCAGTACTTGTTGCAATCGTTTCTGGTCCTTTCCGAACCAATAGAGTGCTAGGGGTTTTGGACGAGAATTGACATATTCAATTGCCGCATTCATGTCTGCAATCGCAATAATGGGAAGGATAGGCCCAAAGATTTCTTCTTGCATGATGAGAGAATCGGCTGAGACATTCTCAAGCGCAACTGGTATGAACACCTCATTTGAATTTACTGCTAGATTCAGCAAGGGGATTACTGTTGCCCCACGATCTTGTGCATCACGCACGAGATGATGCCAGCGAGCTAGTTGCTGTTCATCAATTGCTCCAGTCAATTCTTGAGGATTTGCATACTGTTTTTGAGCTGCTTTTTGCAACTCCTCAATGAAGGGCTTGGCAGTATTTTCTTGGATGAGCACGTAGTCTGGTGCTATGCAGGTTTGGCCACCATTCATGAGTTTTCCATAAATAATGCTGGCTGCGGCATCCTTAAGCTTGGCGGCAGAATCAATAATGGCTGGGGATTTTCCGCCTAACTCCAGCGTGATGGGTGTGAGATTTTCCGCTGCTGCTCGCATCACTTTTTTGCCAATATGCTCTGAGCCAGTAAAAAAGAGGTGGTCAAAAGGAAGTGCGGCAAAACATTCCGCTACCTCTACACCACCAGTAGTTACGCAAAATTCACTCGGATGAAAGTACTCTTGGATTAAGGAGGCTAGGAATCCCGATGTGCGAGAGCTTCTTTCTGATGGCTTGAGCCACACTCGATTACCGGCTGCAAAAGCCGCAATCGCTGGAACAATTGCCAATTGAACGGGATAGTTCCAGGGGCTCATAATGCCAACGACCCCCATCGATTGCATTTGAGTCCAAGCGTGGGAAGAGCCTAAAAATCCCGGCGTTTCAACGAATTGAGGCTTTAACCACTCCTTCAAATGCTTACGGGTGTACTTACAGGCTTGGTAGATCATCTGAAACTCAGACAGCCTGCTTTCAATGGGGTTGCGAACGCCGAAGTCTGCTTCTAGTACTTTGCAGATTTTTTCTTCATTGAGCTCAATCATTTTCTCGATGCGAGCAATTCGCTCGAGCCTTAGCTCTAAGCTGGGATTGGGTTCTGCGGCATAGGCTGCCTTAATTTCATCTAACTGGAGTGTGAAGCGATTTATAGACATGGGGGCAATATGGCGACAAGCAAAGGTTTGAATAAGGTATTAGGATAAAGCCATGAATGAAAATATTGATAAAACAACTACTAGCTTGGACCGAGCCACACTAGGGGGCGGATGTTTTTGGTGTCTTGAGGCGGTTTACCAGCAGATTTCCGGCGTACGGAAGGTGGTTTCGGGTTATGCCGGTGGCGCTATGCTGAATCCAGACTACGATTCAGTTTGCTCGGGCACGACGGGGCATGCAGAAATTGTGGATGTGTATTTTGATCCCCAGATCGTCTCTTACCGGGATTTGTTAGAAATATTTTTTGTGATTCATGATCCAACAACTTTGAACTATCAAGGCAATGATCATGGCACCCAATACCGCTCTGTGATTTTTACGCATAGTGATGCACAAAATAACACTGCACACGAAGTAGTAAAGGAGTTAGGCGAATCGAGGATTTATGTCAATCCGATCGTGACAGAAATTGCTCCTGCGCCGGTGATCTACCCAGCTGAAGACTATCATCAAAACTTCTTTCGCCAACATCCCTATCAGGGTTACTGCATGGCAGTGGTTGCACCAAAACTGGCTAAATTTAGAGCCAAGTTTCAAAGCATGATTGCGGCGGATTATCGCTAGCCTAGATTTTAGTTAAGGAGCTAGTCGAGCAATTTTCCAGTCAGAATCATTGAATTGGTAATGAATACGGTCGTGCAGTCGTGAAGGGCGCCCCTGCCAGAATTCAATTTCTGTAGGCTTTAAGCGATAGCCGCCCCAGTGTTCTGGTCGAGGAGGTTGATCTCCATACTGCTGTGCAAATTGCTTTTCAGCTTCCTCTAAGAATTCTCGATTGGGAATGGCTGTGCTTTGTGGGGATGCCCAGGCTCCAATCCGTGAGGCAGGTGGGCGCGAATGAAAGTACGCGTCGCTCTCAGCGGCATCGACTTTTGCAACGATGCCTTTGATACGTACTTGACGTTCTAGCTCATGCCAGTGAAATAGCAGCGCTGCTTGCGGTCGAATAGCCAATTCTTGACCTTTTTGACTTTCGTAGTTCGTAAAGAAGGTGAAACCGGCTTGGTCAGCTCCTTTTAGTAAGACAATACGGGCAGATGGGTTGCCTGCTTGATCGGCAGTGGCTAAGGTCATGGAGTTTGGCTCAGGGCACTGCGCTTGTATTGCTTGGTCAAACCATACCTGGAACAGGTCCAGTGGATTACGAGGGACCTCAGTCTCAGAAAGCTGGCCGAAGGTATAGTTTTTGCGAAGTTGAGCGATGGAGTCCATTTTTTCAGTATAAAGAGAAGCTATGGCAGAAGACAAGATTGAAGCAAGCGTAGATGAGCGTCATTTTGGTGGGGTGGCTCGTCTCTATGGCTCTGAGCTACATGAGCGCTTTCGTAATGCTACGGTAGTAGTAGCTGGCTTAGGCGGTGTTGGCTCCTGGGCAGCAGAGGCTTTGGCCCGTACTGCAATAGGCCATCTCGTTTTAGTGGATTTTGATCACATTGCACCAAGCAACACCAATCGTCAGCTTCATGCGCTAGAAGGTGAATATGGCAAAGCAAAAGTACAGGCTATGGCTGAGCGGATTGCAAAAATTAATCCCAATATCACCTTGACGCCGTGGGATGCATTTTTGGAGCCAGACAACCTGGATGCCATCATTCCTCAAAATGCACTGGTACTGGATGCAACCGATTCTGTGCGGGCCAAAATTGCTCTCGCAGTATGGGCTACTGAACATCAGCGCTTATTAGTCATGTGTGGTGCTGCAGGTGGCAAGTCTGATCCTACTTCGGTACGCTGTGATGATCTATCTCGCACTGAGCAAGATGCCTTATTGGCCAAGGTGCGCCAGGGCTTACGACAGGATCATGGTTTTTCTAGAAACTTAAAAAAGAAAATTGGTATTCGTGCAATTTACTCTCATGAGCCCCGTGCCGGAGTGGCCAGTGGCGGCTTAGCCTGCTCTGGATATGGCTCAACTGTGATGGTGACTGCGGCATGTGGTTTGGCAGCTGCTGCAGAAATTTTAAATTTGATTGCTGCGCAAGAATAAATTGATCTTCACAAAACTTTTTGTGAAAGCATCAAAACCCTTAAGGGGAATCCCTGTAAGAAATTACGGATTTTCTTGTCATCCCAAATTCATTATTCACTCTGCTAACCAGATTATTTCTATAAAGATGCTTTTTCAAACTACATTTTTATACGTTTGATTAGTTTAGATATTTTTCTGCTCTAGTAGAGATGCATCGTCCTCCCTAGACTTTGCTTCGTTGGCAAATCGCCAATGACAAATCGAAAGGAGGTCTGTTTTGCAGACTGAACATACTGGATTAAAGCGGCATCTGAAAGTGCGGCATATTCGTTTGATGGCCTTGGGCTCGACCATTGGTGTTGGATTATTTTTGGGCTCTGCAAGCGCAATACAAATTGCTGGTCCATCCATACTCTTAGGTTATCTCTTGGCAGGCATTGTCGCCTTTATTGTTTTAAGGACTTTAGGAGAGATGGCTGTTCATGAGCCAGTAGCAGGTTCATTTGCCGCTTATGCCAATACCTACGTAGGGCCTTTGGCAGGCTATATGGTGGGTTGGGGGTATTGGACCTACTGGATTGTTGTTGGTATCGCCGAGGTAACTGCTGTTGGTATTTATATGGGTATTTGGTTCCCAGATACGCCTCAGTGGATTTGGGCGCTATCTTCCATTCTCATGATGGGGTTAATCAATCTCATTGCAGTCAAGGTATTTGGTGAGTTTGAGTTTTGGTTTGCCCTAATTAAGGTCGTTGCGATTGTTTCCATGATTGCATTGGGCGGCTCAGTCATTCTGTTTGGATTTACAAATGACTGGAATCCCATTGGCCTAAGTAATCTCTGGCAGCACGGAGGATTCTTTCCGAATGGCATCAGTGGGATGCTACTTTCTTTGCAAATGGTTTTATTTGCCTATGTTGGTATCGAGATGATTGGGCTATCAGCCGGTGAGGCTGAAAACCCACGTAAGACAATACCCATGGCAATTGATTCTTTGGCGTGGCGCATCTTGATTTTCTATATGGGTGCGATCTTGGTAATCCTCGCCATATTTCCATGGAATGAGGTTGGACAGCAGGGCAGTCCCTTTGTGGTGATGTTCGAGCGCATTGGATTGCGTGAGGCTGCTGGCATTATCAACTTCGTCGTTATTACCGCAGCCCTGTCATCCTGCAATGCTGGCATCTTCAGTGGCGGTCGACTCTTATACGCCTTATCAGTAAATGGCTATGCGCCATCGCCGTTTGCAAAGTTATCAAAGTATGGTGTGCCACATCGGGCTGTCATGGCAACGGTTGGAGTCTGCATGACTGGAGTGGTCTTAAATTACTTTGTGCCTGATAAAGCTTTTCAATACATCATGGCGGCAGTGACATTTGTGGGTTTGATGGTGTGGATTGCCATTTTATGTACGCAAATTCAATTCCGCCGCTCTCTCACTAAAGACCAAGTATCTGAGTTGGCTTATCGAACTCCTTGGTGGCCGTATTCCTCATGGTTCGCATTGGCCTTCATTGCTTTAGTGGTGGTGTTAATGGGATTTCATGAGGATGCGCGCATCGCTCTAGTACTTGGGCCATGCCTGTTGATTGTGTATCTAGTCATGTTTTATGTGGTTGGCTTGCATCGCAAAACAAAACTCAATCGTCAATTTAAATAAGGAGATCAAAATGATTATTGGCTTACCTCAAGAAGTAAAAAATAACGAATTTCGTGTTGGTTTAACGCCCGGTAATGTAAGGGGTTTGTGTAAACAAGGTCATTCTGTATTAGTGCAGCGTGGTGCAGGCGAACAAATTGGTTTAAGTGATGAGTCTTATCGTTTAGCCGGAGCCTCTTTAATCAATAGTGCTGCTGAAGTATTTTCAAAGGCTCAGATGATTGTGAAGGTAAAAGAGCCACAGCCACAGGAGTGCGCCATGTTGCGCGAAGACCAAATATTATTTACCTACCTGCATTTAGCACCTGATCCACAGCAGACAAAAGCCTTAATGAATTCCGGGGCGAGCTGTATTGCTTATGAGACCGTGACATCTTGTAGTGGTGCATTGCCCTTGCTTGCTCCGATGAGTGAGGTAGCAGGAAGAATGTCAATTCAAGCTGCAGCTACCCATCTAGAAAAAACCCATGGCGGACTTGGAATACTCATGGCTGGTGTGCCTGGGGTAGCTCCGGCAAAGGTGGTGATTCTTGGGGCCGGGGTAGTGGGTAAAAACGCATTACAAATGGCTGTTGGTATGGGGGCTGAAGTATGCATCTTTGATCGTGATATTGATCGTTTAAGGCAAATTGATACTTTATATGGCAATCGAGTGAGAACGTATTACGCTGATCCTCTCTTGGTTGAAATTGAAGTATGTGAGGCCGATGTTGTAATCGGGGCAGTTTTACTTCCGGGCGCGGCAGCTCCAAAGTTAGTGACTCGTGAAATGGTGAAGAAAATGAAGTCAGGAGCAATCATTGTCGATGTGGCAATTGATCAAGGTGGTTGTTTTGAAACTTCTCGACCAACGACCCACGCCGACCCTACTTTTAGCGTTGATGGAGTGCTTCACTATTGCGTTGCCAATATGCCTGGTGCTGTAGCTCGGACATCCACCTTTGCTTTGACAAATGCTACCTACCCTTATGTTGAGGCCCTAGCCAATAGAGGCATTATGGCCGCCTTATCGCATGATTGTCATTTGCGAAATGGCCTGAGTGTGCATCAAGGGCAGCTCACTTCTGAGCCAGTGGCCAAGGCTCAGAATGTTGATTTTGTCTGTGCGGATGAATTATTGCTTGCTTGATCAATTGTGAGTCGCCAAGGGTCGATATCTTAGTGATGTCGACCCATTTCTCTCTGTGATTTCGGAGTTATTAAAAGGTAGCAGGAGATTGCTTTATTCTTTACATTCCTAATACTTTCGCTGACTGGATTCATGGATTTTTCTGCATTAGCCCTATCTACTGGTGTAGTGGCTTTGGCCGAGATGGGTGACAAGACCCAGCTGCTGTCATTGATGCTAGCTGCGCGCTACCCCAAGCAAGCCTTGGCGATTATTGCTGGAATATTGATCGCAACTATTGCAAATCATGCCTGCGCCGCATTCTTGGGGCATTGGTTAACCAGCTTTGTTAGTCCCGATATCTTAAAGTGGATCCTAGGCTTGAGTTTTCTGGGGATTGGATTATGGCTCCTGGTGCCAGATCACATTGATGACGCCGCAGGATCTAAGGTGGCCGATCGTGCTTTTCAGGTATTCATGCTGACCGTAGGACTCTTTTTCTTGGCGGAAATGGGTGACAAGACCCAGATTGCCACGATTGCATTGGGAGCAAAGTATCCAGATGTTGTGGCAGTCACGATTGGCACCACATTAGGGATGATGTTGGCTAATGCTCCCGCGGTATGGATTGGGCAAAAATTTACCAAGCGTATGCCTATTAAATGGGTGCATGGTGTAGCCGCGATCACCTTTATTGCAATTGGGGTGGCAACCTTAATCTGGGGTTGAGCTAAAGTTTTACGAGGGGCTTAAAATTAGTCCATGAAAACAGATCTTCCACAAAGCTTTCGTAGGCTTGAATACCGCCCTCCAAATTACACCTTCGGACAGGTTGATTTAGATATTGCTCTAGATCCGGCTAGGACGATTGTGAAGAGTCGTATAGAGGTATTGCCAGGAGCCCATCATGAGCTCGGAATGCCCCTGACGCTACAGGGTCATGAGCTCGAGTTTGTGAGTTTGCGTATCAATGGCCAGGCGCACCGTCAATTTGAACTTACCCCTGAAACACTGACTATTCATGCTTTGCCAGAAGGTGGCAAGAAAGCTTTCATTGTCGAGATTATTTGTGTTTGTGTTCCAGAAAAGAATACCTCGCTGATGGGCTTATATGTTTCTAATGGCAACTTTTTTACTCAGTGTGAGGCGGAAGGTTTTAGAAAGATTACCTATTTCTTAGACAGGCCTGATGTCATGGCTCGCTATCGCGTGACCCTGCGTGCGCGTGAAGCAGAGTGCCCAGTATTACTCTCAAATGGTAATTTGATCGCTACTGAAAAATTAGCCAATGGCTGGCACAGTACGGTTTGGGAAGATCCATTCCCAAAACCATGCTATCTCTTTGCTCTAGTTGCTGGTAAGTTGGAATGTATTGAAGAGACTATTACCACAACCAGTGGCGCAAAGAAGTTATTGCAAATTTGGGTTGAGCCGCACGATCTTCTCAAAACCCGTCATGCCATGAATTCATTGATTGCCTCAATTGGCTGGGATGAGAAGCGCTACGGCCTTGAGCTAGACCTAGAGCGTTTCATGATCGTGGCAGTGAGCGATTTCAATATGGGCGCTATGGAGAATAAGGGCCTCAATATTTTCAATACTAAATTTGTGTTGGCGCAGGCAGAAACTGCGACTGATGCTGACTTTGCCAATATCGAAAGCGTAGTGGCGCATGAGTACTTCCATAACTGGACTGGTAATCGGGTGACCTGCCAAGATTGGTTTCAGCTCTCGCTAAAAGAGGGTCTTACTGTATTTAGAGACCAAGAGTTCTCGGCCGATCAGATGGGTAGTGAATCGGGCAGGGCAGTTCGTCGCATCGAAGACGTCCGTCTCTTGCGCCAACTTCAATTTCCTGAAGACGCGGGTCCGATGGCGCACCCCATCCGTCCGGATGAGTATCAAGAGATTAATAATTTCTACACCGTCACCGTCTATGAGAAGGGTGCTGAAGTTGTGCGGATGTATCAAACCCTATTGGGTGTTGAGGGCTTCCGCAAGGGAATGGATCTCTATTTCAAGAGGCATGATGGGCAGGCGGTGACTTGCGATGATTTCTTGGCTGCCATGGCTGATGCCAATGGTCGTGACCTGACACAGTTCAAGAATTGGTACAGCCAAGCTGGTACGCCTAGGGTCAAGGTTGAAGAGACTTACGATGCCAATCGAAAAGAGTATCAAGTTACATTGACACAAAGTCCCGCAAAACCTGGTGATCAGTTATTCCATATTCCTTTGAGAATGCGTTTGCTTACTGCTCAAAATGATCAAACAGAAATCTTGTTAGAGCTTACCCAACAGCATCAGACTTGGACGTTTAGTGATATCGCTAATCGCCCAGTACTATCGATTAATCGGAATTTTTCCGCGCCCATCAATCTGAATTTTGATCAGAGCGAGGCTGATCTATTAACCTTATTCTCTAGCGATGATGATGCTTTTAATCGTTGGGAGGCTGGTCAAAAACTGGCGATGCAAATGATTTTAGAAAATCGTTTGCCTGATGAGGCTTTGCTCAAAGCGTACCGCAGTCTGCTCACCGATCCTGATTTAGATCCAAGCTTTAAGGAATTGGCGCTTACCTTGCCAGCTGAAACCTATTTGTATGAGCAGTGTAAGAGCGTCGATCCCCAAAAGATCTATGCTGCGCGCCGCGCTTTCCGTCATGCTATTGCCAGCGGGTTGCGGCTTGAATGGGCTGCTCTTTATCAACAGATGCAAGCACCTGGAGAATTTAGTCCTGATGCAGTAAGCGCTGGTAAGCGTGCCTTAAAGAACTTAGCGCTCAGCATGCTTTTAGAGGCAGACCCTTTAATCTGGTCCCCAATGGCAGTGAATCAATATCAGACTGCCAACAATATGACAGATCGCTATGCTGCTTTAGCGGGATTAGTCATTCATGGATCGAAATCGGCAAACGCCTGTCTTGAGGACTTCCATCAGCGTTTTGCTGAAGAGGCTCTCGTGGTAGATAAGTGGTTTGCCTTGCAATCTAGTAGACCTCCAGTGGCACATATGGAGCCCACCTTAAATGAAGTGAAGCGCTTGCGTGAACATGCTGCCTTTAAGATGAATAATCCTAATCGGGTGCGGAGCGTGATTCATACCTTTTGCCTAAATAATCCTGCGAGTTTTCATCAGGCTGATGGCAGTGGCTATGCATTTTGGGCGGAATCAGTCCTCGCATTAGATCCTATCAACCCACAGGTAGCTGCTCGCCTAGCGAGGGGATTGGATCGCTGGCGTCATTTTGCCCAGCCTTATCAAGGCCATATGCTGAGTGCGCTCAAGCAGGTTGCAGCATGCGAAACCCTATCAGCTGACGTTAAAGAGGTGGTTTCTAAGGCTTTAGCAAGTGAAGACTGCTACAAACAGGGCAAAATAGCGTAATTACAAAATAAACCAATCTGGAGAATCTTCCTTTGACTGCCTCAAGTAATTTCAATATTCATTTTCAGCAATATCTCGAAGCTACCCAGGTGAAGGGCGCTGCAATTCCTGCGGGGTTGCAGGAGCTTTTGCTCGCAGTGGCAAATACTTGCTCCACTTTGAGTCACGAAGTTGCTCAGGGCGCCTTGATCGGTTTGCTAGGTTCCGCTGGAACAGGCAATGTTCAAGGAGAGGTTCAGCAAAAGCTCGACATTATCGCCAACGATTTATTGATTGAGGGTGTCCAGGGCTGTCAATCCTTAGCGGGTTTAGCTTCAGAAGAAATGGAGTTGCCAGTAAAAGTTCAGGGCACGGGTGACTATCTCTTGTTATTTGATCCCCTAGATGGCTCATCTAATATTGATGTCAATGTTTCGATTGGGACGATTTTCTCAGTACTCAAAAAACAAGATCCATTGGCCCCTCTGCAAAATTCTGATTTCTTATTATCAGGTCGTCATCAGGTGGCTGCTGGTTATGTAGTTTATGGCCCCCAAACGACGATGGCTTTAACCTTAGGCGATGGCGTGGTGATGTTTACCTTAAATAAGGTCACCGGAGAGTTTGTGCTGATTAAGCATGCGGTTGAGATTGCGCACTCCACCAAGGAGTTTGCCATCAATATGTCCAATATGCGTCATTGGGCCGAGCCTGTGCGTCGCTATGTTGATGAGTGTTTGGCTGGCGTTAGCGGTGAGCGTGATAAAGACTTCAATATGCGCTGGATCGCATCTATGGTTGCAGATGTCCATCGCGTGCTTTCTCGTGGCGGTATTTTTATGTATCCATGGGATCAACGTGAGCCTCATAAGCCAGGAAAGTTACGCCTCATGTATGAAGCTAATCCTATGAGCTTCTTGGTAGAACAGGCGGGAGGTGCCTCTACCAACGGAGATCAATTAATTATGGATTTAGTGCCCACTGATTTGCATGAGCGCGTCTCAGTGATGCTGGGCTCTAAAGAAGAGATTGAGCGTTTGCAACACTACCATTCTCAAGTCTAAGCTGGATTGATATTCAGATTGCTAGTGTGAAAAAAGCCCAATCACTGATTGGGCTTTTGCTTTAGGACTAATTTTTTATGCTTGCACTTTTTGTTTAAGATAGGCAAGTGATTCTTCTACTTGATCAATCAGGATCAGACAGATATCGCCCTCACATAAATCATTCAGAGCTGTATCAATCGCCAAGAACTCGCCGGTGATTTCTTTTACTTGTTTTGCTTTGGTAGTGCCAACCAAACCTTCTTGCAAGAGCTTAAGGACCTCTCCATCCTCACGGCCGCGCTGACATTGATCTTGGTAGAGGATTACATTATCAAAGCTATTGCCTAGGATGCGAGTGAGGTCACGAATATCCTCATCACGACGATCGCCAGCGCCACTGATCACGACATGACTGCGTTTAGGATTCATGGCAGTGATAGCAGAGGCCAGAGCCCGCATTGCATCAGGGTTGTGCCCATAATCGGCAATCACGGTAGCGCCTTTGAATTGGAATTGATTAAAGCGTCCTGGCACAGCATTGGCTGAGCTTTCAAAAGATCTTAAACCTTGCTTGATAGTTTCGATATCCAAACCTAAGGCCCAGGCTGCTCCAATCGATGCCATGACATTCTCAATCTGAAAACCTAGTACTCCATTTTTTAGTCAATGGAATATCACTTACAGCAAAGCGAAACAGCACTCGAGATCCTTTAGAGCAAATAATCTCGCTGCCATCAAAATAGATTACTTTTTTATTCTTGGCTCGATGCGCAGCTATCACGGGATGATGCTGATTGAGGGCAAAGAAGATCACGCGACCTGTGCAAACATCACCCATTTTGACTACGATTGGGTCGGTGGCATTCAGAACGGCAGCACCACTAGGCGCAACGTTTTGAACCACGACTCGCTTGAGAATCGCTAAGTCTTCTACGCTAGCAATATAGTTGAGCCCTAGATGATCCCCTTCGCCAATATTAGTCACTACAGCGACCTCACAGCGATCAAAGCCCAGACCCTCACGTAACATGCCACCGCGAGCAGTTTCTAAAACAGCAGCATCAACATCGGGGTGCATGAGGACATTTCGCGCGCTCTTGGGGCCGCTACAGTCACCGGAGTCAATCAGTCGGTGGTTGATATAGACGCCATCAGTCGTGGTCATGCCAACACGTAATCCTGTTTGATTGAGGATATGAGAGATCAGGCGAACAGTTGTCGTTTTGCCATTAGTTCCCGTCACTGCCACTACCGGAATGCGCCCATCCTCTCCCAGGGGGAACATCATATTAATGATGTCTTCTCCAACAGCACGACTCTTGCCGTAGGAGGGTTTTAAATGCATCCGCAAGCCTGGTGCTGCATTGACTTCAACAATGCCACCACCTTGAGCTTCTAAAGGCTTATAAATTGCCTCACAAAGAATATCGACCCCAGCAATATCAAGGCCAATCATTTGCGCTGCTGCAATTGCGCTAGCGGCAACATCGGGATGAACATCATCCGTAACATCAGTAGCAGTGCCACCCGTACTAAGATTGGCATTGTTGCGCAGTAAGACGCGCTCACCTGTTTTGGGTATGTACTGTGGCGTTAAATTGTTGCTGGCTAAATGCGCTAGTGCAATATCGTCAAAACGAATCTTGGTCAGGGCAGTGGCGTGGCCATCGCCCCTTAATGGGTTTTGATTCTCTAATTCAACCAGCTGCGCAACGGTATGCTTACCATCTCCCACAACTTGGGCAGGTTCGCGTCGAGCGGCGGCGGATAGGCGATTCCCAACGACAAGTAAGCGATAGTCTGCACCAGGTAGATAGCGCTCAACAATAGTCTGACGACCGAATTCTTGCGTGACAACAAAGCCTGCACGTACTTCAGCCTCTGTTTGAAGATTAGCAACAACCCCTTTACCTTGATTGCCGTCTTTAGGCTTGAGGACTATTGGCCCACCAATTTTTTGCGCAACACGCCACGCATCATCGGCATTGCTAACTACTTCACCAATCGGTACAGAAACACCTGCGGCAGCCAGCAAATTTTTTGTCAACTCTTTATCTTGGGCAATCGCCTCAGCAATCGCACTCGTATTACTGGTCTCAGCAGCTTGAATACGCTTTTGTTTACTACCCCAGCCAAACTGAACCATACTTCCCTCCGTCATACGACGATAGGGGATATTTCTTTGTAGAGCAGCGTCAACAATTGAGCCTGTGCTTGGCCCAAGGCGGACATCTTCATTAAGGGCTTCTAGTTCTGAGAGGGCGGCCGAAAGATCAAATGGCACATCACCTAAGGTTGCTTGAATCAGGCCAAAGGCAAAATCAAATGCCATACGACCGACCACCTCTTCGGTGTATTCCACCACTACTTGATAAATCCCGGTATCAATTGTCTGGACTGTGCGGCTGAAGGTTACCGGGCAACCAGCTTGGGATTGCAGACCCAGAGCAGCATGTTCAAGTGCATGAGCTAAAGAAATGACTTCATTATGGGCGCCACGACGCATGCTACCCAGCTGAGGAAAGCGCTCTCTAATCTTGATTTCAAACTGAGGGATAAGATCAATTGAGCGTTCAGATTCCTCGCAGGCAACAATCGCCTCTAAGGCTGTATGTCGGCTCCACAAATTTGGACCGCGCAACATGCGGATACGGGTGATCTCCAATTAAGCCCCTAGTGAAGTACCAGCATCAGAAACAAAAGTTTCCACGCCGGCCTCGATAACGTTAAATGGAATATCCAAGCCCCAAGCAGCACCTACTGCAGCAGCTAGACTGAGGTCTGGCGCCCATTTTGCAGTGACTTGTTTGATGCTTGGCGGAATTGGAATGACTAACTTTTCAGAACTCCCTTGCCAGAGAGTAATGAAATCGGCGCTTGCAATAATCGAGCGGCCATTTTTTGCTTGATGTTCGGTAATGATTGGTGAGTGAGGGTCTTTAGAAAAATACAACACCTCACCTTTACTTAATTCAGTCATTTTGACAATGATTGGATCATCAGCATTCAGAACACAAACACCAGTTGGCAGAACAACGTCGACTTGCGTGCGCACAACATTAAAGAGCTGATCCTCATCACTGATGTAATGTTCTGGAAACAATTGTTCTGGATCAACATTTAAAACAATGCCAATTTGGCATTGGTCGTAAGCCAAGCCCTCTAGTAAAAGTGATGCATTATCGCTTTCGATGACGGCGGCTTCAATCGCTCTGTTTTGTAAGGTACGTCTGCCATTCTCCCAATGGGAAGGAGAGTTGCGCTTGATCGTCCGACTCCCAAAATAGAGGCCATGGCTTGTTGATAGCCCCACGTGCAGATTGGTGAGTCTGATGAAATGTGCAATCATTTCTGCCACGATGGTTCTGCCATTGTTGCCACTGACCCCAATAATCGGGATGCGGAAATCAAAGCCCGGAGGGAATAAGTGATTGGCAATTTCTTCACCAACAGGCTGCGCTTTACCGCTAGCGGGTTTTAAGTGCATGAGCAATCCAGGGCCTGCATTCACTTCCACAATGGCAGCATTCTGCGCTTCGAGTGGTTTACTAATATCTTGCGCAACGAGGTCTACCCCTGCGATTTCTAAACCCACAACGCGTGCAGCTAAGGCTACTTGGCTAGCTACATCAGGATGCACTAAGTCTGTTACATCAAAAGCAACGTTGCCATTACTTTGAATCAATACTTTCTGATCAACCGCAGGGATGCTAGAGCCAGTCAGTTTTTGGCGCGCTAACTCTAACTCTACAGCGGAATCAATGCGTACTGGATTGAGGGGGTGCTCTTCAGTATTGCCACGCCTAGGATCTGAGTTGATTTGAGTCTCAATGAGTTCGAGCACAGTATGTTTGCCATTACCGGTAATCCAAACAGTCTCACCTTTAGCTGCTGCAACTACTTTGTTGCCAACCACCAATAAACGATGCTCATCACCAATGATGTGGCGCTCAACCAATACTTCGCTACCCTCATTAATTGCTACCGCATAAGCTGCTTCGATTTCATGTTGGGTATAGAGGTTAATAAAAACACCACGACCATGGTTGCCATCGATCGGCTTAACTACAACGGGTAGTCCAATATCTTGTGCTGCTTCCCAAGCATCATCTGGACTCGTTACCGTTCTGCCTTCTGGAGTAGGGACGCCAGCGCTAGCCAGTAAGCTCTTGGTGAGATCTTTATCGCGTGAAATCGTTTCTGCGATCGCGCTAGTGTGATCTGTTTCAGCTGTCCAAATACGGCGTTGTTTAGAGCCATAGCCCAACTGGACTAAATTACCGCTGGAGAGTCGAATATGGGGAATTTCTCGTAAGGTTGCTGCATTGACGATGCAGGCAGTGCTTGGGCCAAGGCACAAGTCATCACTCAGCTCTCGGAGGTTTTCAAGAATTTGCTCTCGTTGAGCAATGAAATCTCCATTGTCTTTAATGAGTGTTAGCAAGAGGTCTCGAGCGTGGGTAAATGCCTGTAGCGTGACCGCTTCTTCGGTGGCGCTCACAATTACTTTGTAAACTCCGCGGCGTCCACCATCCCGTGCTCTACCAAATCCTCCTGGAATACCAGCCAAGTTTTGGAGTTCAATAGTGAGGTGCTCAAGAATATGTCCTGGCCAAGTACCTTCCTCAACGCGTTTTAAAAAACCACCAGGTTCACCATAACTGCAACGGTGCTCATGCAGACTAGGAAGACATTGACTCAGGCGATCATAAAAACCGGGGATGAGATCAGACGGGTAGTCCTCTAGCTCGCCAATGTCGATTAAAACCTCCAGAGCAGGGTTATAGCTCCACATATTGGGTCCACGCAAATGTCTGTGGCCAAGAATCTCAATGGTTTTGTCTAGTAATTGGGGCATATGTGGAAAAAGGGGTGAATGAGCGCCGCCAGGATGGGCCTTGGCGGCAAGATCTCAAGCTGTCTCTTAGGTTCTAATAATTAAAGAAATCCACAAAATTAGCAAAAATATATAAAAAAGCCTACTTCGACAATGTAACGGCTTTCGGGCCATTAAAGTTGACAGGCAAGCAAAATCTAAAAAATCTGGCTCCACTATACTTTTGGAATCAATGAAGCTAGAACTTTCTCCATCTTGCCCTGTGCTACCCAGTATTTGGGCAGGCGCCTTAGAGGGTCCTAATCGCCTAATGAAAAGTCCAGGCCCCTTGCTGGCTTGGGTGGAATTGGATCTTGATGGAGATTTGCGCTTTGAGAAAAGTCTTCTTGGTTTAGTTCCCGAGGGACTTTTTTGGACCAATGGTCAAGAACTTGAATTTTGGCCTATTAGCCCTGGAGCTAGCTTATCTCATGGCGATCATGCTGGAGTGGGGCACCTGAAACTAGAAACTGCCGAAAGTTTGTTGCGAACTTGGCACTTTACTTTGGCCGTAAACCCACATATTTTGCGTTTACAAGGCGCTTTTAGACAGCTTGCCAGGACTGAGCACCTGCACGAATCTCAGCCCGAGTTGACTGAATATGATCAACAGATATGTCCGGTTTGCTTGAGCGCAAGACCAGCGCACTCAGATATTTGCCCCACTTGTGATCCAGAAGATGATGCCCCGCCTTCCACTTGGACTTTATTAAAACTGTGGCGTTTTGCAAGGCCGTATAAAAAACAGCTGTTATTAGGCTTTTTGTTGACCTTGCTCTCCACGGGTGCCACTTTAATCCCACCTTATTTAACGATGCCGCTGATGGATCATGTATTGATCCCTTATGAAAAAGGCAACCCAATTGATTTTGCTTTGGCTAGTAAATATTTAGTGGCCTTATTTGCTGCCGCGATCGTGGCTTGGGGTTTGGGTTGGTGGAAAACCTATCTATTGGCACTAGTAAGCGAACGTATCGGCGCAGATTTACGCAATACAACCTTCGAGCATTTACTCAAGCTCTCTTTGGAATACTTTGGCGGCAAAAGAACGGGAGACTTGATCGCTCGTATTGGTGCGGAGACTGATCGCATTTGTGTGTTTCTCTCTCTGTATGCACTCGATTTTGCGACAGATGTCATCATGATCACGATGACTGCAGCAATCTTAGTCTCTATTGATCCCTTGCTTGCTTTAGTCACTTTAGCGCCATTGCCCTTTATCGTGTGGATGATCCATGTGGTGCGGGACAAACTGCGTTTTGGTTTTGAAAAGATTGATCGCGTTTGGTCAGAGGTCACCAATATTTTGGCCGACACTATTCCAGGCATCCGCGTTGTAAAAGCATTTGCACAAGAAGATCGTGAGCTCAAGCGCTTTGTAGATTCCAACAAACACAATTTACAAATCAATGATCGCGTGAATCGTGTCTGGGGTTTGTTCTCCCCGACTGTGACCTTGTTAACTGAAACGGGTCTGTTAGTTGTTTGGGGATTTGGTATTTGGCAGGTCGCTCATCAAAAAGTGACGGTTGGCGTATTGATTGCTTTCTTAGCTTATATCGGGCGTTTTTATATTCGCCTTGATTCCATGAGTCGAATTGTTTCCCACACTCAAAAAGCGGCTGCGGGAGCTAAGCGCATCTTTGATATCTTGGATCATGTTTCTAGCGTTCCTGAGCCAATCAATCCAGCCCCATTAGGTCATGTGAAAGGCCAGATTTCCTTGCGCGGCGTTGGTTTTCGTTATGGTAATCGCGCCGTCTCCAAGGGGATTGATTTAGATATTGCCCCAGGGGAAATGATTGGTTTGGTAGGTCATAGTGGTTCTGGCAAAAGT
>JAXIUI010000004.1:0-88023 GCA_034680725.1 Polynucleobacter sp. | reverse complement strand
GCAACTATTGGCAGATTAAGCCACATCTATCTTTGCAAAAACAATGTCTTTCCAGCCGGCTTAGATATCATCTCCACCCCAACAATACCGATAGATGCAGACTGTATTGATTACCTCTTCTTTGTACACGATCGCCATGATGGCAATAAAGAGGCGGCAAGACAATACCTGGAATGGGAAACTGGCTTAGTAGCGCAATTAGATGAGCAAGAGCGCAACTTATTTTCATTCCATTAAGTTGCTGCCTCGCAAATGAATCAGCGTTTACCCATCAGTCTTCAAGTTCATCGAAAATAGGCCTTGTACTGCAGCTATTTTCGATCTCATCAAAGACTCTTTTAAGAAACGGTGTTGGCTTCCTGTCTTGCTGGATCATTCGTACCGTAACCCATTACTGCTGATACTTGACCACCCTTAGCAAGCTTTACTGCGCAGTACTTAAACTCCGGAATCTTGCCAAATGGATCTAAGGCTGAGTTCGTAATTAAGTTAGCTGCAGCTTCATAGTAAGCAAATGGGATAAAGATGACGCCACGAGGCGTACCGTCATCCCTACGCACATGTATACCAACCTCACCACGACGGGATTGGACGGTAATCACATCACCAGCAGAAACACCAAGCTGAGTCATATCCTCACCATGCATAGATACAGTAGCCATAGGCTCAATGGCATCTAGGATCGTTGCACGACGAGTCATACTGCCAGTATGCCAATGCTCTAGTTGGCGACCCGTAATCAACACAAATGGGTACTCTGCATCAGGACGTTCATTGGCCGGGATAATATCGGCAGGCACTAACCTCACCCTACCATCTGGCGTTGGAAAGTGGTCATCAAATACGATTGGGCGACCTGGATCTTCATCGGATAGGCATGGATAGGTCACGCTCGAGTGCGTTTCGAGACGGTCCCAAGTAATACCCTTAATGGCGCCATGCATCGCTTGACGCATTTCCTCATAAACCTCTGCCACACCATCATCTGGGCCTTGGTAATTCCAATTCAGACCCATCTGTTTTGCAATTTGCTGAATGATCCACAAATCGGGTTTAGCATCGCCCGGGGGATTAATTGCCTTCCGACCCATCTGCACCATACGGTCGGTATTACTAGCGGTACCTACTTTTTCAGGCCAAGCACTTGCTGGTAACACAACGTCAGCTAAGAGCGCAGTCTCGGTCATGAAAATATCCTGAACCACCAAAAGATCTAAGGAGGCTAAAGCATGTCGTGCATGATTTAGATCGGGATCACTCATGGCAGGATTTTCACCCTCAACATACATGCCACGAATCTTGTCTGGATCACTGTCTGGCGCAGTGATCTTATGCATGATCTCAACAACTGTGTATCCAGGCTTCTTATCCAGTTTGGCATTCCAGAAATGCTCGAACCAGGCATGAGCAGCATCATGATCCACGCGCTGGTAGTTTGGGAACATCATCGGAATGAGACCGGCATCACTAGCACCCTGGACATTATTTTGACCGCGCAATGGATGCAAACCAGAGCCAGGTTTACCAATTTGACCAGTAATGCTGACCAGAGCGATAAGACAACGGGCATTATCAGTGCCATGCACGTGCTGACTTACGCCCATGCCCCACAAAATCATGGCTGATTTAGTAGTAGCAAATTCTCTTGCTACCTCACGCAGAGTCTCTGGAGGAATACCGCAAATTGCTGACATCGCTTCAGGACTATAGCCCTTGATATTTTCTTTCAGCGCTTCAAAATTATTAGCGCGATCCTTAATGAAGTTTTCGTCAACTAAATTTTCTTCGATGATGGTGTAGATCATGGCATTGAGCATCGCCACATCGGTATCTGGTTTGAACTGCATGGTGCGCCAAGCATGTTTAGCGATATCAGTCATACGTGGATCGCACAATACAATCTTCGCACCGCGCTTAGCCGCATTCTTAAACCAGGTAGCTGCAACTGGGTGATTGGCAGTTGGGTTAGAGCCAATCAGCATAATCAAGCTAGAGTTTTCAACGTCATTCACTTGATTGCTGACTGCGCCAGATCCAACGCCCTCTAAAAGAGCGGCAACTGATGAGGCATGGCAAAGACGCGTGCAATGGTCAACGTTATTGCTACCAAAACCAGTGCGTACCAGTTTTTGAAATAAATAGGCCTCTTCATTGCTGCCCTTAGCAGAGCCGAAACCTGCAAGCACTTTATTGCCGTATTGATCTTTCAACTTCTTTAGACCGCCACCAGCAACTTCAAGCGCCTCTTCCCAGCTTGCTTCACGGAAAATATGGGACCAATCTTGTTTACCCTCAAGCAAAGCTTCATCCTTTGCTACGCCTGCTCTACGAATTAACGGCTTAGTGAGGCGCTGTGGGTTATGAATGTAATCCATACCAAAGCGACCCTTGACACAAAGACGATTATGGTTGGCAGGACCATCGCGACCCTCAACGCTTACAATTTTTTCATCTTTGACGTTATAGGTAATTTGGCAACCCACGCCACAGAATGGGCAGACAGAGTCTACTTTACGATCTACTGTTTGCGAACCAATCAAGCCCTTAGGCATCAATGCTCCGGTTGGGCATGCTTGTACACACTCGCCACAGGCTACACAAGTGCTCTCACCCATTGGATCATTCAAATCAAAGACGATTTCACTATGGCCGCCACGCATCGCATAGCCAATAACATCATTGACCTGCTCTTCACGGCAGGCGCGCACACAGCGATTACATTGAATACACGCATCTAGGTTGACCGCCATTGCTGGATGAGAAATATCGCTCGCCACTTTTTCACGGCGTAGTGCTTTCAATTCTGGACGAACGGTGACATCCATGCGCGTTGCCCAAGTGCTGAGCTCACCATGTTGGTTTTTAAGCTCCTCTTCCTTGCTATCGCCTACCCATTTGAAACCTTCGTCGGGCATATCAGAGAGCAACATCTCGAGAACCAATTTTTGGCTTTTGATCGCGCGCTCGCTATTGGCCTTAACTTCCATACCAGGGGTGGCGCTTCTGCAGCAACTTGGGGCTAAAGTACGCTCACCGTTAATCTCCACTACGCAAGCACGGCAATTTCCATCAGGGCGATACCCGTCCTTAAAGCAGAGGTGTGGAATATCAATACCATGCCGTTTTGCCGCTTTAAGAATTGTCTCCCCTTCATAGGAAACAATTGTTTGCCCATCAAGTTTGAACTCAACGGTTTGTAACTCAAGCTCTTTTGGATTTACTGGTGCGTTCATTTTTTGTCTCGTCTTTCCCTAGGCTAATATTGGATTGCTGATTAAGCAATTTCTTGTGGGAAGTATTTTGTAATGCAACGAATAGGATTAGGTGCAGCTTGGCCCAGGCCACAGATGGAGGCGTCGACCATCACTGTAGCCAAATCCTCAAGCGTCTCTTTATCCCAGGACTGAGATTGCATTAATTGGGCAGCTTTGCCAGTGCCTACTCGACATGGCGTGCATTGACCACAACTCTCGTGCTCAAAGAAATGCATTACATTCAAAGCCATATCTCGGGCTTTGTCTTGATGACCAAATACCATGACTGCAGCAGAACCAATAAAACAGCCATAGGGTTGCAAGGTATCAAAATCCAGTGGGATAGCATTCATCGTCGCAGGCAAGATTCCACCCGAAGCGCCTCCAGGCAAGTAACCATAAAACTGATGTCCATCTTGCATGCCGCCACAATATTCATCAATGAGCTCTTGAATGGTGATTCCAGCTGGCGCCAATTTAACACCTGGATTTTTAACGCGCCCGCTCACGCTGTAACTACGCAAGCCTTGCGATCATGTCGGCCGAAAGAACTAAACCATTCAGGACCACGAGCCACAATATCGCGCACCCAATACAGGGTTTCAAAATTGTGCTCTAGGGTTGGTCGACCAAATAATCCGACTTGAGCAATATACGGAGGACGCATCCGTGGCTCGCCACGCTTGCCTTCAATACTCTCAATCATGGCAGACTCTTCACCACAAATATAAGCACCTGCTCCACGACGTAATTCAATGAGAGGCAATTTAAATGGTGGATTTGCCTTTAACTTTGCGAGCTCCAGCTCTAACAATTCACGACAACCGTGATATTCATCGCGCAAATAGATATAGCAAGCGTCAATACCAACTACATGAGCTGCAATTAAAAGACCTTCCAAGAAGCGGTGGGGATCTCGCTCTAAATAGGTGCGATCCTTAAAGGTTCCCGGCTCACCTTCGTCAATATTCACCGCCATCAGTTTTGGCGCAATCTGATCTTTAACAATGCGCCACTTGCGACCCGCTGGAAAACCAGCACCACCCAAGCCACGTAGACCTGAGCTTTCCATCGCCTTGATGATGCTCTCTGCATCGCGCTTGCCTTCCACAATTTCCTTGGCGAGCGCATAACCGCCCTGAACGCAATAGGATTCATATCCTACATAGGCAGGTGAAACAGACTGATTGTCACCCTGTGGGGATACCCCTTTTTCTGCCAATGCTGCCGGATCAAAATTGGCGCTATCGACAGCCATAGGATGGGTCGTGAGATTATTTTTTACTGCAGCGGCAACTTTATCGGTATTTGCAAACAGAACGGGGTACTGATGCACTACAGCGACAGGGGCTTGCTCACAACGACCTACGCAGGGAGCAGCAACTACTTTAACCTTGGGATTGCCTAAAATGCTTGGGAGCTTTGCGAGCAAGGCTTGAGCGCCTGCCAGCTCACAAGCAACACCATCACAAACACGGACAGTGATATCAGCGACTGGATCATTACCGCGAACCACCTCAAAATGATGATAGAAAGTAGCGACCTCATACACCTCAGCCATCGGTAAGTTCATTTCTTTTGCCAGGGCCACTAAATGGCGATCATGCAAAGCGCGATACTCATCATTGAGCTTGTGTAGATTTTCAATTAACAAGTCACGACGATGGGGTGCAGCACCAATTAAGTGTCTCACCTCTGCCAAAGAAATATCATCAGCTTGACGGCCTTTAAGCTTACTTTTGCGCCGTATGGTTTCCCTTAAATCATCCGCAGTTGCAACCGCAACTGCCTTGATCTCTCCTGAGGGCTTTGGGTGATTCATAGTATGTAGTCTCTAATTTTTTATTCGCAAAAATTACTGCTGTTTTTATTTACTAAATCTCTCTTGAGAATGCCAGAGATAAGGCAAAAGTGTTTTTTGCTTACCAATGAGCATTCCCAAAATCTCAATCGATTTTGAGTGATTTCTACCCCCAAGTCCTTGACGGCGCTCAAGGGAATCTACATAAGGGTAAACCCTAGTATTTTAGAGGAGGGATGGGGATGGCTTATCACCGGGAGGCAAAGAGTAATCCAGCTTGCGCTCATAGACCCTAGCCCTAAAGCAATCTTCATACCCCTTGGAGCCAATTTGCCAGCCAATCGAGGTGCAGTCATCTTGAGCAGCAGACTCAATACTGCCGCAGCCAGATAGGCCACACAGCACAATCAAGGAAAGAAATAAGGGCAGGCGCAATTTAGATAAATTCATCCCTCAAGTCTACTTGATTCTGACTTCAACTTCGAGAGGGGCCCCTGCTTTTGTGGCATTCGATGGTTTGACATCTGTCAGATGAATGCGCTCCTTTAAACCAGGATTATTTTTGGTCATGATTTCCAATGCGAGCTTTGCACGCTGGGTAGCGAGCACCTTCAAGTCATTTTCTGTCATAGGCATACTGGCAATAAGCTCAGATCGCAATTGATCATTTCTCGCTGCATCGTCTGGCAAGATTAAAAGGCGCTGAGTCAATTTAATTCTGCCAACATATTGGGCGTAGGCAGATTTCAAAGCCTCCCGCATACGGGGGTCGGAAAAGTCTGGAACCGGCACTAATTCATTTACAGACAAACTAATGCCCGCAGCTTTCAAAATAGCCATATCTGCCTTAGCCTGCGCTAAAGCGGGCTGATCTTGACTCAAATCATAGGTCGCCGTTAACTCGAGGCTGGCATGGGGCTTTTTATCCAAAAATCCACCAAACTTTTCTAGACGATCTTGATCGGCTGGCAAATAGACTGCCTGACCAAAAACAGCATAAATACCCTCATCACCACCCATGCCCAATAATGCTCCAAGCGCCCTAAATGGAGCAGTAGCAATATTGCTTAAGACATTGGTAATTGCTTGCCACACTAAACCGCTGGCACTAAATTCTGGGGCATCTACATTGCCAGCGATATTAATCATGACATCAATGGTGTCATCGGAATCCTCCAGCAAGGCAATTGCTAAACCCAGTGGCAGTTTCTTGCCTTGAAAATCGGGCACCTCATCGCCTAGCTCTACCTTCTTAATGACAATCTGATTGCTGCCTTTGAGTTCACCATCTTTTGCCTGGTAATGCAAATTCAAATCAAGCCGCCCACTAGCAATTTGATAGCCAGCAAATGTCATTGCCGCCGGATTAAATGCATTTAAAGGAAGGTCCTTAAAGTTCAAAGTCACATCATTATTGCGGCGGGGATCATCAAAAGAGACTTGTCCTTTTGCACGCATAGAACCAGACCTAGCTACAACGCCATCGATATCGATGCTTGCAGATTTGCCAGGAGTATTGCTGACCCCCCTTAAAGCAGCATTAAACCTACGAATATCAACATGAAATTGTGGGCGCATCGCTAAATCTGCGAAGAGCACTTCCCCATCACGCAATTGAATCGCCTTCATGTCCATCTGAAAACGTGATGGTGACGAAGAATCTTTCTGAGCTTGTAAGGCGCCCTCATTTTGAGTGGTCTCTGGAGGGCTTGGCTTTGTAAACAATCTTCTAAAGTTTGAGAAGCCCTTTTCATCAATCTCAAAGCGAAGCATTGGTCTACTAAGAATCAATTGCTCAACACCTAAACGTGAACCCAAGGCTGTAGAGTGCTTGAAAGTAAACTGATTCACATCTCCAGCCTTCCAAGTTATGAGAGCTTGCTGTTGACCAGACTCCCAAATATCGAGATCATTTAGGTGCAAATCGCCTGTAATGAATACATCATCACCCTTGATTTCAATGACTGCTTCTGACTGCAAGGTGCCACTCTTAGCCTTTAATTCGTGATTTGCTGGAAGCAAAGGTATGAATGGCTCCAGCGCAAGATTCTCAACCTGAATTTTTCCAGAGATCGATTTATCAGCCTGCAAATCCCAATGAGTAAAGATGCGTCCATCATCTAGCTCAAAATCAACCTGGGCCCCCAAGGATTCGGAACCAGAATTATCTAAAGCTCCCTTTACCACCACCTGCTTAAAGCTAATACGCTTATTTAAACCGGGCAAGGTAAATTGAATTGCTCCTAAATTGAGTCCATATTGCCCAACTACGCCGTTCACCTCTCCCGACTTATCGTAATTCGCAAGATTGCTCAGCTCAATTGAGAAGGACTTCAACTCTTCTTGCATCTTTGATCCTGCATCGGACAATGCCAATGAAGCGTTAACAACATTCAATTTCTGCGCTGAAACTCTGAGTGGAGACTGCACTTTTTCTGGTTGAGTTGGCGGTAAGGACTGATTGATGCTTGCAATCAATGCCTGCCAATTCCACGGATTGTGACTGCGGTTACCGCTATCTTTCACAAGATAGAGCCTAGGTCGCTCTAGCGAGATCTCTGCAAAACTAAGCTCCCCCAATGCCAGGCTTGACCAATTAAGCATAAGGACCGCATTTTTTAATTCCAGTAAATTGGCTTTATTACCATCCGCTAAAACCAGTCCATCAATTTCTAACCTTAAACGCAGTGGTGATATGCGCAAGTCCTGGTAAGAAATGTGATAGCCAATTTTTTTACCGTAGGAATCTACTTCACCTTGAATAAACTTAGGCAGAAAAAGATGGATGGCTGCCCACGAAGCAAAGAACAGCACAGACACAAGCCCGGCCAATGAAAGCATCCAAAGCTTCAGCGGTAATCCTTTTGGTAAAGACATATTGGGCATCACTTCAGTTCTCAAGTTCCACGATTGCTACTACAAAACAATATTGATTCATACAGAATAATACTGTCATGTCATTTTAAATTGCCGAGCGATTAGAAGAGGCTAAAAAGAAAAAACCACCCGAAGGTGGTTTTTCATAAAGCGGTTAAAACGAATTAAGCTGCTTTACGGCCTTTAGCTGCTGGCTTAGCAACAGCGTACTGACCTTGCATATTTGCAAATGCTGCATCAACACTCTTTTCAAAGCTTGCAAATGCATCAGTTGCAGAAGCGCGAACTTGATCAAACTGTTGGAGTGAAGTTTCAAATGCAGTTTTGAATGCAGAAACAAATGCTTCTGAACCAGCAGGTGCAGTTTTAGTAGCTTCCTTAACAAACTTAACCAAGTCATCGCGTGCGTCATCGATAGAAGCATCAACAAGTTGAGTAACTTCTTTATTGCCGTTACGCACTACTTTGCTTACTTTAGCTTGGTAAGCAGCTGCGTACTTAGCAGCTTCTTGAGCAGCTTCAGGCTGAGCTAATTTAGCCAACTGTTGTGCATCTTTAATTGCTAGCAATTGTGCGCTAGCGTCTTGAGCAACAACTAATGCATCTTTAGCAGCAGCTTGGTTGATTTCAGCTAATTCTTTTGCACTTTCAACGGCAACTTGAGCCAAATGTTTTGCTGTTTCTACGGCTTTAGCTTGTGCAGTTGCCAATTGGTCATTTAATTGATTTTGAAACATGATGAATTCCTTGTATTTAGTTGAATAAAAAATTATTGCGATGCACCATTCTAAAAAGAATTTTGTTGCAATGCAAGATTTATTTGCGGCAACGCAATAAAATCCCCTAAATTAAATTTTATCTATATAAATCAGCAGCTTATATTATAAAAAAACGGGTTTTAATAGGGGGATATACAAAAAAATCCAGCATTTTGCCAAGAAAAATGGGGAAGCTGAGAGTGAAAAGTGACAGATTTTTGCAATATTTTTAATGCTGCCAACTCATTTCGATAGTCAACAGTGAATTTCAAATGCTAATTGAAGGTAATTTCCAGTTTAATTTGCTGCTGATCAGCGCCCTGATCTTGAGGAAAAACCTCTGGTTCATATCTTGATGCATAGCCAAGGGCTTCTGAGTCAAGGAATGATTGACCAGATGATTGAAGAGGAAATACGGATTCTATAAATCCATCTGAGCTCGCAACCGCGCCCACAATAATTTTCTGTTGAAAGCCCGTCAATAATTCCACCTTATTCGTTACATTAATTACCTTTACAGGCGGGGTAATACTTTTTTTATGGAAATTGACAAATAATTTCACGCTCTCCTGTGTTTTTCCATCATCCGTCCTAGGATCAAATACCATCCTGTACGCCAAGTCCGTAGCTGATGAATCTAGCATGGAGTAACCAGAGCTTTTAAGAGTATCCACTTGCTTAACAATTCCGCTTTGATTAATTACCAAAGAGAGTTCGACAATTCCTGACTCTTCATAGCCTTTTGAAAAACGACTGTAAAAGTCATTAATATTTGGCCTATACCAAACATGCACCGGCTTGCTCGTCATCTGATAAGCGCTGATTTGGTACTGATATGAGCTAGAGTCGCTTGCACACCCAGAAAGACCCAGCGTGATGAATGCACCGATAAGCGTGAAGAGAAATTTCATAGCTGAGATTGATATTTGCTTCTAGGCCTGAAGCTACATGCCCCTAATAGCTTCGGAATAATTGACATAAGCTATTTTTGCCAAAGCCTCAGAAAGACCCTCTTGATAGCGGGCAACTTTAGTTGGGTCACTCTTTACCTCGTCAAGCATTAGGGCCTGCTGTAAGGAACGTAGACGTAGATTCCAGGCTGCCAATGCAAGATCGGGATCCCAGTCAGCTAATTTGCGAACTTCACATTCTTCGACTAAGGATTCGAGCAAAGGAGAGATATCCACCCCCTTCTTGACGCCGGAAAGAAAGGTTAGCAACTCAATGCGCGCTCTGAACTGCTCCCTAGGAGAGCGAGTGGAATCAATGTAAGTTTGAAGCGACTTAATGACCTCATCACTCTTGCCCCCTTGACCACTTTCCAAGGCCTTTGCCTTAGCAAGTGCAAGTGAATCGAGCGCGCCACCACCACCCGAACTTTGTAATAAGCAATCGTTAAGCCACTTTTGTGCCGCAGGACTTGCAAAAGGAGTTGTTTTGCCAGCGAATGATAAAGTCTCAACGCCTTCAAGACGCAGAATAAATCTCAAGGCCTCATCAACCACAGCCTGCTTCATGAGCTTGGCTGGCTCACCAAGCATTTCATACGCTTGTGCTGAAAAATAGTCCAAATCCAACCAATACGGATACTGTGAGATGCGCCCCTCACAAAAATCAATCATATTATCTGGATCACCAGACGTGGTTACAGCATTGAACATTTGTAATTCTGAAAAAGGCGGCTCAGGCAAAGAGGTTGCACCGCCATTTGCTGGGGGCAACTCTAAAATCGAAGAGCGAGCAGAAAAGCGGTTCAGACTAATAGCTAAGGGGTTGAATTTATCTAGCGCCAGCAATGCTTGTGACACCGTTCCAACATAAGGCCTTACTGAATCTAATGCAGCAGATATAGCGTCAATTGAATCTAGAGATGCATTCAAATTAATACTTGGGCCAGATAGCCCTCCCCCTTGTGCGCTGGGGTTTTGCGCTTGAACCGTATCAGCGCTAGCTGCAGGGGTCAAAGTAACCAACTCAGGCTTGACCTCCAAAGCCCGAATTAACTGAATGAAATCTCCCAAACTGGGGGCTTCTGCATCCTTCTCAGCAAAAGTCCTATCCAACTCCTTCACCGCAATCTGCAGGCTATCGTACAGATTTTGAGTAATTGGTTGAAGACTACCTCGCGCGATATAGTTCGAAACTTGATCAACCCACCAAGCGATAGCATTACGGCGACCACGGATGCGTGCCAAACCAGGAAAGCCGTTATCCCAATACTGCGTCAACATACCTAGAAATAAATCGGCGCCACCTTTAATACCAGGCACACCTTGAAGCTCAACCCAAGATGAGGCTACCCAGCCTGCCACCATAAAATCCTTGGATTGGGTTTGAAGAATCTGCGACGACTGCGATTGAATGTTGCCCCAATTTAAAGTACCAGTGAATTCAGGTCTAGCTAATTGCTCAATTTGAGATGCAATCGCTTGATAGCTTGCGCCATCACGGCAATCACTCCCGGCCGGACTTTCGGAAGAAATGGGCTCTAGAAGTGAGAGTGCGACTGCATCTTTTGCATTTGATGGGGGGGCTACTTCTCCCGGTACAGCATCAGTAGAGGAGCTGGCATCTGATGTTGGCGCTGTTGGCGCCACTATTCCAGCATCGCTTGCTGAAGCTTCAGAGTTTGTTGCTTGAGGTATCGCCTCAAGGCTTCGAACAAGTTGTATGAAATCACCCAGACTAGGTGCCTGCGCATCCTTTGCCGCAAATGTCTTATCCAACTCTTTAACAGAAGCTTGTAGAGCGTCATACTGATCTTGAGGTATTGCCTGCAGGTTGCCACCTGATATGTAAGCAGAAGCCTGCTCAGCCCACCAAGCAATAGCATTGCGACGCCCGCGAATGCGCTCAAGGGATGGAAAGCCGTTATCCCAATACTGCGTCAACATGCCTAGCAATAAATCAGAGCCGCCCTTGACACCTTGCAATCCCCCCAACTCAATCCAAGATACGCCAATCCAAGCTGCCACTAAAAAATCTTTTGATTGTGTTTGAAATATCTCGGTTGCCTGGGTCTCAATTACCTTCCAATCCACTTTACCAGTGAAATCAGGACGCGCAAGCTCATCTATTTGTGAAACGATGAACTGATATTCTGAAGAGTTGTTACTCTCTTCTCCAGATGGCTTCTCGGAGGAGATTGGCTGGAGTAATAAGGGGACGTCCATTGCCATCATTAAAATGGGCACATGGCAATTTTTTCAGGGATCATCAGGCCTGAATTGCTAGCTGACAAAGCCTCGATCTCAGCATTAATCTGCCTCAATTGGCGATTGGCCAAATCTTTGGTTAACTTATTTTTTTCTGCCACTAATTCAACCAAATCAACCCCATTGGACTGGCTTTTCTTGCTATCGGCAATTGCCTTAGGTGCCCCAACCATCGTAAATGAGACATCAATTTTTTGAATATTGAGTTCAGTAAATAAATCAGACTTCTCTGGGAAGGACTTGGCAGTAAAACTCTTCTTACCCGATCTGAAGTCGTTTAAGAAATTGCCAAATCCATATTTACCAGGCCATGTTTTTGTTAAAGCAGCTTTACCAACAAAAATTTTCAGCTCTGTATCGCCACAAGTATTAGGATTCCAATTAAACGTTTGAAGCGTCTTAAAGTTAAGCTGAGTCATCGTTTGCAGGCCTGAAGAGCAATTCAGGGTGAGCCCAACGCCAAACGGCAATTGGCTAGCAGTGCCTATGGTTTGCACAGGTTGCGATGCAAGTTTTACGATGTAATTGGTGCTGTTAAACGTATCCTGACTCTTGTTAATCTGCTCAATCAGACTTTCAATCTCCGCTAGCCTTGCCTTATCTCTTGCATTGGCTAATTTATCCTCTAGCTCGGCTTTTTTAATTGCGGCATCACGAGCACGCTTTTTTCCTGCTGCATTATTTAAGAAGTTAATAAAATTTTCTTGCCATTGGAGAGACCATCCACTGGTATCAATATTTTTGAAGTCAGAGCCATCAACCGTTATGAAGGGTTTAGCACTTTGATCTATAAACTTCCATAGAGTACCTTGAGAGCCATAGGTTTTCTCAAAGTTCTCCACCTCTGTAGCGCCCAACTTAGTGGGGTAGATCACATTATTGTTCCAGTCAGACTGCATCGTACAAGCTGCTTGCTTGTACGCATATTTAGTCATCGTATTTAATGGTCCACGCAATAAGACCCAAGTTGGCTCATTCCATGGTTGTGAGGCTAGCTTAATTTTCTCCTCATACCGACTCAGGGCTTCCCAGGCATTTTTAAGATCCGACTCTTTAATGCTCGCTTCTCTACCAAGTCCACTGAACTGAATCGCCACATTACCAGCAGTAGCGCTTGAAGCCATCAACTGAGGCAAAACCTTGATAACAGCATCGCCATAGAGGTTATAAACCTTACCATCCTCCTGAAATGCCTTGCGGTCTAAAAGCACGCCATTATTGGTAGCGTTCAGCCTGCCAGCAGCCTTGAGGATCTCTATCCTGGATTTAATGGCACCAAAAAAAGATTCTTTGGTTGCAGCCATGCGAGTAACTGTAATCAAATTCAAGGCGGAAACCCAAGTAGGCCTAACGCCCTGTGAGTCGTCTCCGGGATACTCTTCGTAAATGCGCTCTACTAGCTTGCGGTATGGGCTTTCTCTTCCCCTAAAGGTAGCTAGAGTCTGCAGCCAACTGCCATGACTGAGCAAAAAATCCGAGCCTTGATCAAAAGACATCACAAAGCGTCGCCATTCAGCCTCACGCTCCACATCATAGGTTTTCAGGTAGTCATTAATTTTGTAACCAAAAATTTTATCGAGCAGATTAATCGATTCCATGCGCCTTAAAAAATCATGTATGACAATTCGGCCTTCTTTTGTAAAAGGACCATAAACCTTGATTCCCTTTGGAGCAGTGGTGGGCGCCCAAAAATCCGTTAGCCATAAATCACTTACTGTAGGCTGCAAAGCTGCCCATGGCATCACCCAAGAAAAATTCGGGTCTTGTAGTGCCACACGCTCTAAACGAACCGATATATCTTCTAGATATTTTTTAACGGATTCTCTATCGCTCCAATAAGCAAAGTAATAAAAAAGCGTGCTAATCGTCCGCGCATCACTAGGAGAGGCATCCGGAACGATTTGCAACATAGCCGTCGTCGAAGGCTCTCGTAGCAACTTCAGTTTCAACAAGCTATCGCCAGCGGACGCAGCTTCAAGTATTCTTAGGCGATCGATCAGGGCCTCTAAAACTACCCCTAAATATTGGTTATTTGGCCCCACCAAAAATGGAGCCATTTTTACAAAATTAGTCTTCAGAACCAATTCATTAAACGCCAAATAGTTAGTTACGAAACGCTCTTTAATACGCTCCTCTATTGCCTCACCAGGGCCAGAGAAAGGCAAATAAAAACCCCAGGAGCTTTGATCACGGTTCTGAATCCAATTAATGTAGGGCACCATCTTCGTAACGCCCTGAATATAGACCGCCGATGAGCTATCCGCTTGTGGTGTAAGTGGAAATGGACTTGCCTTTAAAACATTAATTTCCTCTACTCGATAGACAAAGCCAGAAAATAACCATACAGCGAGCAAAGAGACAAGAGAGTAGTAACTAAACCAAGCTAACTTACGACGATTTTTTAAACGTCTCTCATAAGATGAAAGTGGCTGGAAAATACGATCCTCTACCAATATCTTATTTAAGAAGCCGCTGCCAAATGCCAGCCTTGGACTATCTGGTTTTTTATCTTCTTTAACAATACCTGCAGCAGCCAAGTCACCCGATAAAAATAAACCGCGGTAAATAGGTGACTCTAAATAATTAGAGGCGCCAAATAATGTGGAGATAACTGCATCAAAATGCTCCTCTATCGCAAAGAGACCCCTTGTCGCCAATAATGCTGAGTCTTGCGGGCTAATGCCCTGCGCAGCAGACCGAAGCGCCAGCCATGGTATATAACGAGTAATTTCAGAAACCGCTTGTTTTGCCTCATCCGATTGAATGACAACGCGGTCAATCGGTAAGAGAGAGCCTGCAGCATGGGATAGCAAGTTATCTGGCAAAACACGCAACAAATGGGTCATCCCAATTTCATCAATATGGGTGCACATTAAATACACTGGTAGACGTCTACCAGAAATATTCATCAGATCGCTAAGACGTTGACGAATGATCTGCATTCCGCGCAAGGTCTCTGAAATCTTCTCAGGAGAGAGACTATCGGGGGTAAGGCAAATGGTGACTGAAGCCATTTGATGTGGGCTAGCATCAACTTCAATACTGGCCAACAAAGAATCCCAGCTACTATCCCTCTCGGCCGCATCTTGCAATGGATCTACATGCTTGCCAGCAATTTCAATGGCAATACCAGCATCTAAAAAGGCAAACCTACAAGACTGGGTTGGTAAAACTGGAGCATCCGGATCTGCATCTCCAACCTGCAAACCATAGCTACTTCTTTGTAAAAGAGTACTTTTGCCCGATCCCGGCAAACCCATAATGAAATGCAGGCGATGCGTGCCTAAGGCCGATTTCTTAACGCCCTTCTTGTCAAGCAAGTTACTGACAAAAGGAATATCGGATAAAAGCTCAACTCGGTTAGTCTCTAATAGCTCAACAATTTTTTTGTGGCGCCCTGCGAAAAAGCTTTCGATAAATTGAAAGTCAAGCAGGAACTGAAAACGCTGCCCATTGAGCACTTCTAAAATTAACCCATCAATGTAAACCAACAGCTTTCTGAGATGAGGTAAATCATCCGTTAAATTGATATCAGCTGCAAAGCTATCTTGATTTCGGTTAAGCGCTAATAACTCCCTAACTCCCTTAACCCAGTCAGCATCTGCAGGAGCAAGCTCGGCAGGTGGCAGTTGAGTTTTAAGACGTTGCTCAGCGCGATGCTTAATCCATGCTTTTCTAGCAAAGAAAAAAATGAGCCAGAGAGCAATGCCCGAGAGAGGCCAGAGATAAATGGTGGCTAATGGCCAGTCATACAGGAGTTGGCAAATCCAACCCACGAAAGCCAGCAGCAATAAAACGAAAATGATCAGGAGGATGCGTAATATTTTCTTGAACATTTCTATTTCATACTCTTGAGCAAATTAGAAACGTCGTTGGTGACAAGAAAATACAAAAATAATCCGAGGCCAATTAAGCAAGCCAATGAAATAGCAACAGGTCGGAGAATCTTATTTTCGGAGCTTCTGCCCTCTTCTTGCTGAGAATAGTCATTTAAAGAAGCAAATGTCTCGGTATCCGGCAAAGAAAGGCCGGTATAGATTAAGGAGTTATTGATAACCTCCTTCTTTTTCTGCTCGTACTCTTCCAAATCTAGATTGAGAACATACTTGCCTTTAAACCCCTGAGCTAAACACAATGCAAATACATCATGGGCAACTAAGGTGTCAGAAAAGAGATTTTTCAACTTATCATAAAAAAGTTCGCCGCCTAAGTTGGTATTGAAAAACTTCTTTTGCAATAAGGTGTCAGGCCAAACCTCAGATACACCCTCCCATTGCGCATTCATAATGCGTTCATCAGCCCAAGCACAGATTGCCAGTAAAGCTGCCTGAACCGCAGCCGAATCAAACTGCTTTTGATGGCATTCAGCAGTGACTTCATTAATGCCGGCACTGAGATAATCAAATAATTGCTGAGCATCAAGGAAACGCTCCTCAAGTGCCAAGGCAGTATTCGCCATGAATCCCGAAAAAGGCTGTGAAAATTCAGCGCGAATAATATAACGAGATGATGATCTCATCATAGCCCCATCACCCCTTGCGCCGTGCTCTTCAGTATGGGAATTGCACTGTTTAAAGTGGGATTATTAGAGTTCTTAAAAACGTACTGATCCGCACCCAATTCATCCTTGGGCACCGTCATTTCTCTAATGGCCGTGTCTCCAAGATGCAAGCTAACGTTCAAAGGTGCAGCATTTGCCTGATAAGTCTGCGCAACCACTCCTTTTGAAGAGACGAGTAAAGGAATCTCTTGAAGTCGAATCCGATTTTCTATCAGCGCATTAAAGTATGCGGCATAAATAATAATAATTTGCGTATCTTGTGCGCGTGCCAAGACAATCTCATCGGAAGAAGATGGTTGAACAACAAAACGATCATATGCAGTCACTGATGAATCATTGGTGGACTCGCCAACCAATAATTTATCCAAAGAGTCTGGATTTTGAGCGAGCTTCATAGCTGCCTTAACAGAATCAAGCTGAACCACTGCAACTGCTAAGGTATGGGGCTCTTGATTTACAAAATTCAGATTTTTGACAGCCTTTAAGCGAATGCTAATACCGTTGGGGTCGGGCAGATAAACCGCATTACTTACTGCGTCTTTTTTGGTGTTACCACCCACCATAGTGTTCATAGAAGAACAAGCGACCAGAGAACTCCCCGCAATCATCAAAATCGACATTCTAGCTAGCAGCAATAAAGTAGAAGATACTCTCATTAAGCTTGGTTGTTCGCTTAAAAACATGGGAGCTCTTTAGTTAATAATTAATGTCAATGGATCATCACGCTCGGAAAAATACTACCGTTACTCGCGCGTTTCTCGGTAAATCCAACCAATTCAAACATAAGGTTCCGCTTGCATAGGCCTCCTGCCACATCGGATCTTGAGTAACGATGCTCCAAACGAAAGATCCAAAGCCCTCACCCAAGCCATATGGAATGTGCTGCAAGCGCTCAAGCGCAATACCGGGCAAGGCACGGCTAACAATGGTCTCAATCTTGGATGTTGAAGACAACTTTGGTGGTCCAGCCTGAAGCAAGGCCTCTTCAGTTACCTGCTCCAAAATCAAATAAGCATAATGTTTGCCAACACGTGCAGAGTGAGGAATTTGCGCTTCCATCCAACCTTGCTGTTGCTCAAAGACTGCCATACTGTCTGGACCAGATCGCAATTGCTCTAGCAGTGCTAGAACGATATCCCCAATTCTCTTAAAAGACTTATAAGGATCGTCATGCTCCCATAAAGGTAGGTTTGGAACACTTAAACCACCGGTAGAACACAAACGCATTGCTAAGACCAAGAGCGATTCATATAAGATCGCTGGCTCAACATTTAAACGAATACGATGATGAAATTCAGCTAATGTCTGAGAGAGATCTGTTTGCACTAGCCTATCTCGCAACCAAGCGGGGTCAGTTGGACGCCCATCTAAACGCCAAGGATGGGCAAGCTTCGATAGCCTGGCAAAGGCGACCTCTAAAGAGTCGCTAATTTTTTGTGTTAAAGCTTGAAGCCCCATGTAAGCACTAATACGCATACATGGAGGAGAGTATTCTGGGTCCAATGAAATTGTTTGGCTTTCAACAATCAATCTACCCAAGGGCAAAATTGTGAGATTGCTGGAGCTTTCTATTTCATCGCCAATCAAATAGCGGCAGCGTAACCATAAGCGCTCTACCTCAACTGGCGGCGTATCTTCGTAAAGATCCGGTAAATTTTCTGGGTAATCGGTAACCTCATAACGCCCATCGTGCTGTTCATTAGCCACACTAGGAACGCCTGGGATGAGCTTTGGCAAACCCAAGGCCAATGGATGAACGCCATTAGTATTGAGCAGCTGCCTGATATCACGGTCAGGTAGTCGTGCATTCTTAGTAATGTCAACCCATGTTCCGCCAGGCATTACAGCCTCAAGGTTGCCAGAGGATAAATAACCCGCATTTAAACGGTCTTTGGAAAGCTCGAATGAGACTACCCCGTATGCCTGAGTCCGACTTAGGCTAAATAACTTTTCGTAGGTAGTTGATTGAAAACGACCTTCGTACTGAAAATGTTGAGGCTGAAGAAATATGCCTTGTCGCCAAAATATAGGGTTCGAAAAATCCATTGGAGCAGAGCCGATCCTGATTGGTTAAGAACTTAAGCAAGTTAAAGTAACTTGCCCTGGCGTTGAAAACATACCCACACAATTACTCAAATTCTGCATTGTCATATCCATCATGGTGGTCACAGGGCTGGCCTCCATCAATACAGTAAATGAACCAATCATTGGAATCGTTGGTCCCATACACATACCAGATGCAACACCCACTCCCGCATCACCATCAGACATATCGATAATAGAAAGTAAATTTTGAACCGGAGTACCCTCAACTAATATATCGGGAGCCGCAGGTTCCGCTTCAGCAGTTTCAGAAATATTCACATAAGTAACAGGTGCTGGACCAACCATACAAACATCTGGTGTCCCCATATTCATAACACTTCCGTTATTTACAAAACCCGGCACTTTTTATCTCTTTATATGTTGTTTTGGTAATAAAGCACGGCTTAAATCGGCATTAATAAAACTACTCTTATTATCAGTGATTATTATTGATAAATCGCAATGCGTCATCTTAGAATCATCAAATTTAGCACCTATTAGATCAGAATTTCTGAAGCTTGCGCCAATTAGATTGGAGGCAATAAAAGTAGATTGCACCAATTTGGTGCGTTCAAATCTGGCATTTACAGCACTGATTTTGGAGGCACTAATACCCGTCATATTCGCTAAGGAAAAATGACCAGAATTCAGGTTGGCAAAATTGAAATTAGAGTGGTTTAAATTTACCCCCCTGAAATATGCCCCTTTGAAGTTAGCCCCCTCAAAATTGCAACGTACTAGCTGGGCTCCCAGGGCGACTTTAGTGCCCTCAAAGTTTGCGGCAGAGAACTCTGAGTGATTAAATTTGCATTTAATCAAGGTAGATTTAGAGAAATTAGCCCCCTTAAACTGCCCACCACGCTTGACTTCACAACCCAGCAATGTCGCCATGCTGAGATTAGCCCCAGTGAAATTAAGCCCGTCAAATGCAATGGGGTCGATAAAGTCCTTAGGGTTTATCTGGGGTTTTTGCAGTAAGGCAATCGCATCCATCCCCACCTTAATACCCAAAAACTTGGCACTGTTGAGATCAGCACCAGTAAAGTCAGCGCTTACGAGGGAGGATCTTAAGAATGAGGTCTTTTTAAGGCTGGCGTTAATGAGTTTGGTATCAATAAAGGTGGCCATATCCAATATCGCCTTATCCAGTTGAGCCCCAGTGAAATCAGCCTCCGTCAAATTCGCCTTACCAAGATTAGCGCTTTTCAGATTAGCGCCTGTTAAATTGGCGCCTGTGAAATCAACACTGGATAGAGTGGCTCCCTCAAAATTTGCACCTATCAATGAGCAAGCTTTAAAACTTGCCCCATCTAAAAAGGCGCCTGCAAAGTTGCATCCATCTAATTTTTTTTGATCGAGAACTGCACCTAACCAGTCCATATTCTGAGCTTTTTGATCTTTCAGTTGAAGATGTTGCTCAATCACCGCACTAAGTGCCACAGGCTCGAGAAGTGGCGCAGCTAACGGTTGGAGGTGTGCAGATTTTTGATAGCTTGCGACCGCCGCATGCAACACTTTCTCGAGACCTTGATCTACATCTTGTGGGCTTGCTCCAGCGCTAGCTGTATTGCTGGAATTAGCCTTACTGAGTTGGGCCTTTAATGCCGCATATTGACGTGTTGGCGGGCCCAGGTTTAATGGCTGAGGTGCCTTTGGTGCTGGAGCCTTACTTTGCTCCTGAATTTTTTGAAGTTGCACTTTGCGATCGGCGTGACCAAAAGCCTGGAGCTCCTTGGTGATTTCATAAAAACGCGGGACATTTGGTTTTGGTGAAACTGCAATCTCACCTAACTCTTTCGAAAGTGCTGCGATGTACTCTGGTGTTGGGACCCCTTGAGGGAGAGGACTTGATGGCAGCTTGACTTCAGTCTTTGGGATCGCTTTTGCTAATGGCTTAGATTGATCTGTTTTTTCCTTTGATTGATCAAGAGCATTTTGAATCCTCTTTTTTACATCAGGCGGGATGGCAGGGAAAATGAAGCCATTTTGACCAAGTGGTAATAAGGCCGTTTCATCGAGAATCATCAACGCACTGTCTTTTGCAAAGCCCGAGCGGATTTCAACCTGCTCTTGATAAAAACGCATGTCACGAGATGACTTCACATCATCTAGAGCACCCAAAATTAAACTTACATCATGGGCATCAAATTCAGAAATTTGAATATTCCCTCGCCACATCATTCCAAGAACACCCACATGCGGAATGAGCCAAAGACTATCGAGCTTCATCTCAATCGGAATTAATTGATTCGCTTTTCCCCTTCATACTAATAAAACAGCGCGCGCGCCACTCTGGAATAGTCCATTGCAAAACCGATTTATTCGGATTCATACCCTGACAAGTAATGACATCACCGGGTAAAAAGTAACCCTCAATACGCTGATCCTCAGGCCCCATCATCAGTAAATCGGGTGATGATGTTGCTGCAAAACCAGGAAAAACATTTTTACGCCACTCTTCGTCGTACTTACCTTGCAACTTAAATCTGTCAGAGCCATCCAATGGGAGTGGCGCATAACCCGCGGGGAATGGTTGACTCATCGGAGAACTGATTAAGTCATTGCGATATTCAATTTTTGGCAGCGGTTTTCCAGCCCATCCATCAGATTGATAGCCAACACCACTTGGATTGACTGGATGGCCTTTGCCGCCATAGGCAAATTTCCAATCTAGTAGCAGTGGTCCACCTAATGGTTTGGGCTCACTTGGCACTCCTGCGCCAGCCATATTGATCCAATGGCGATCACCACTGATATAGAGATTCTTTTCAGAAATGATCTGGCCAGCTCTCTTAATGGTGACGCTCGTACTTGTAGCCTTAGCATCTGGCGAGGAGGGATAAGCTCTACCAAATGCCAACCACTCGGCTTTAGGCTTTGAAAAGCATAGATCGGGAGTAATCTTGCCGGGTAATACGCCTTTTAATGATTTCCAAATTTTCTGATCACTAGACAATTCCGGAAAATCACCTTGCATGGTGATTCCAGCAAGGTTAGTGATAGTCAGGTTGATACCATCAACCGTCTTCATTGGATGGCTAGCTAAGGAAATGGCCTGGGGTTTGATATACCTCATTTGACATTGAGATTGTCGAGCACATATTCCCGCATCATCGCCATGATCTGGTCTCTTGAGGGAATGGGCTTAGGTGATAAGTCAGTAAATAATTGACTTTGCATCAGCATGTCTGTCGTGCGCGCGATAAATTGCCTTTGTTCTTTTTCAGACATTTTGGCAAAAAAAGCGAAGCGTGATTCTGGCTTTACTTTCATGACAAAGGGATTGGCTGGATTCTTTACGGACCCTGCCAAAGATTCGTTGTCGCTATTTTCCGCTGGATTATTTGTCATTTTTAGTACTCTCCGCAATCTGACCAATAACTTCTTTACCGCCCTCAATAAAGAGATCGGCAGATTGCTCTGACCAACCGAGCTTGTCTGTCAAAAAGCCAGAAATTAATTCTTCGATTTTTTCCTCAAGCTTATCTTTCATTTGATCCATAAGACTAGAAGAGGGATCTGAGCTATCCGCATCATTGGAGCTTCCGGCACTAGAACCGCTTGCGTCACTTCCTGAAGTATTGTCATCACTACTCGTAGCCTCGCCTGGAGCAGCCCCCTGATTACTGGCATCTAGCGTATTTTCTGCACCTGAGAACTGTTCTGCCTCCTTGCCTTCTTTACTAGAGGAACTTTGGGCTCCGCCACTATTCTCACCGCCTTTTGAGACCTTGGAAGCGCTGGCCCCGGAGTCCTCACCGGCAAATCCACCGATCTCAGCAGACTCCTCTTCTCCTTCTGCTTCCCCATCAACGTCACCATCAGCATCTCCAGAGGCAAAGCTAATAAATGGAGAAGTAATGGTTCGCACCAAATGCTCAGTGACCTGGGTTAACTGCTGGTCACTACCCATCACCGTTATGCCAGCGCTTGTTAAGACCATTGGCATGTGAGAACCGACAACCGTTTGCATAGAACTGCCAACAATGACTTCTTTAGAGGTTCCCAATACAGAGTCTGAGCGAATGCCCTGGACAAAGTCTTCAGTGCCACCAAAATTTGTAGTCGTTGAAAGAGACTGCACAAATTTATTTTCCAAACCAAAAATAGAATTGATAACGCTTCCTGCAGCCTCTTCAACTTTTACAACAGATGGTGGTGGAGTTAGATTTTCACCTGCATAGGTTGTACCAGCGTATGGCAACCAACTAGCAAAACCCTCAGCAACACTTGTCCAATCTAAGAATTGAGGATCCTGCGCTGGCATGGTTGTAGAGGTTGCGGGCGGAATGACCACTTGAAGAGGCTCGAGCGTGCTACCTGTAAGTGCTTCAACTGGCGGCGGGAGCGGGATTGCCTGGCCGCCATAAGTGTAATAAGCAGTACCCTTGATTTGCTTAAACTCATGGCCCTGAATAATTTTGGCATTTGCACCATAAGAGATTTGCGAGTAAACCACTTTGGCTAAATTAACGGATTCTGAATTTCCGTAAAAGGAGGACTTACTTGTTTTTGCCCAAGTGACATCGTTCCCATTGACCGTCTCATAACGATTTCCATTGATGGCCTGCACCATGGCATTGGAACCGCCCGACAGATTAGCGCCAATCTGAGAATAGTAGGTACCGCCAATACTTTCCCAATGATTTGAGAGGACCTCTTCAACCCTTTGACCATCGACCATGTCATATTGAGCCGCTAAGGTACTTTGCTGCGAAGAGCTCAGTCCTGCTCCTATCGTTCTTTGATTGGTCAGCGTGATATTTTCTTGAACCGCACCGCCCACAGTATGAATATAGTTCGCACCAACACTACGCCACTTATCTCTTCCCGTGATGTCAAACCTTACGCCTGGGGTGACCATGCCGATGTTGTGTTCTGTTCGATCCGCAGATGATGATCCTCCAGGAGGATTTTTTGCAGCCCATGCTTGAGCGGCATCCACCAATGACTGCATATTCGCTTTAATAAAGGCCTGCATGTCTGCCGAAAGACTTTCGTAGTTCGGAATGACATATGGCCATCCATCATCTGGATTCACGGAGTTGGAGTCGTCAGAGCTACTCATAATCGCATGTGCTTAATTAATTTTCTGAAGAATCATCGCTAGAGGTGCCAATTTTTCCACCAAAGGCACCAATTGAAAAAAGCGCTCCATTGCTAGAGAGCAGACGTATTCCGCCAGTATTCGAAGTGTCGTCAAGATGCATTTGATTACCGGTATAAGAGACGATTCTATTCAGGGTAGGATTATGGTCGGTAACCGTATTAGGCGCCAATGAGTTAGCCACAGCTCCCGCAATTGTTGGTAAATCGGGATTACCATCTTCAAACACCAGTAATACTTCAGTACCCTTTAGCAATGGAAAATGAAATCCGGCATTTCCAAACTGACCGATACCATTAAAGGGTGAGGCAAAGCGAACCCAAGCTGATGCTTTGCCTGGATCGTAACTATTAAATCCAAAAGGAAACTTCACCTTATAACGCCCAGCTTTATCTAATTCTGGCACCTTACCATCGCCCTCAGAATCAATTAAGGCCGGCATATACCCCGCAATCTTGGGCACTGGCGCGCTCAACTGAAGCCGAAATGGTGTATGAATCGGAATGAGCTCGATTTCGGCTGAATAGTAGTTGGCTAACGCTTTTTGATCCGAATCCGCCTCGGGAGTAGATAGCCCAAAACCACCTTGGGACCCGAGGTGGCGGACAGATACCACCCGATATCGTGCATTCAGAGATTTCCGTGGATGCTCTGTAACTTCTACCTTATCTCCTGGCTCAATACCCGATACATAGGTCTTGCCATGAGCAGTAAAGAATTGGGTCATGGAGGCCTCACCTCTTAACTTGGCATATTTCTTTGCCACATCATTTGCTTTGAGGCCGCCTCCAAAAATATAGTGATTACCCCATAAGGCATCAGCATTTACTTGGGTACCAGTAACTAAGTCTTGGGCTTTTTCATAGTTATAGTCATCGACCTCCCACGTTTTGATTGCGAGACTTTGTACCGAATCTAAATTTAATAAAGAGGATTGATATTGGTCTACCCCAAACATGCCTGGAGGGGTATACCTGAGTTTATGTGTTTTACCTGGGATACTATCCACATCATCAACAAAACAGATTTTCTCTACACTAGCTTCCTGAGAAAAATAATAGCAAGCACCCTCATATTCAATCCAGCGCTGTAAAAAATTAAAATCCGTTTCTTCATATTGCATGACAAAATCGCGAGTCATGATTGGAGAAGCTAAACCCACCTGATAATCGGTCCCAGAACTTAGGGCCTGGCGATTTAGGACATCAGCAATCAAATCACCGAGAGCATAACCCTTGATGTTGTTGGTATAAATGTAATTTAGTTGAGTCTGCTTTAAGCGTGAATACCGAGGCTCCATCAGGACTCTGTAATGCATCATTCCCTGGTTAGTTACCTTCAAGGTTTGTATATTCGTTACGATGCCATGGTAAAAAGTCGCTGTTGATCCCCAGGGAGGTTGAATTGTTAAGGTTGCTGGACAACCAATAATTTGCGATAAATCTAGATCATACGATTCTGAAACCAATTCAATGTCAAAGGAATAGGGTTTGCCAAGCGATTCAAATCCATTGATTGAAATCACTTGAAAATCACATTGTTGACTGGTATTTACATCAAAAACATACCAACCCATTCCAGATGGTGCGCTCATGATTAACCCATATGTATTTGTTGGCTTTGCATTTTAATAAGCTCTTCGCCAGCAATAGTTGTCACTTCCCCAGAAATTTCAACTAAAGCAGGACTATCAATCTTGACATGTCCTGCACTTAACTCATCTAACTCCTCTACCCTGCGAATACTCCTAGCGGCACGGATAAACATGCTATCGAAACTGGCGATCAAACTACCCACAACGTCTTCTGCCCTATCAATTAGCCTTTTGAGTAGCCCAATGTTTGCAACCAGCTCATCAGCAACTACATTCATCTTTACAGCGGCAAGATTAATCTGCGGGGCATGCACAGAGATGGGTGATTTGGATGAAAGGATAATGTCGGCAGTAGGATCTAAACGCTCTAGAATCGCTAAAATATAAGCAGGTCCTTCTGGTCTCTTAGCACAGGCGACCGTGTCTCCCTCCTGCACTTGCATTAAGCAGCTTGGCGCAAGAATTGCTGGGATACCGCCCTTAATCTGTAAGGGCTGGACTTTGATCACGGTAGTCTGAATAAAGGCAAGGCCAATATCAGCTGCTGATAAGTGATCGGTATTTGAGATATCCATAAATCTTCCTATTGAAGTCCGTGTTTAAGAGTGATTCTATGCCTTTGCAAGCACGTAAGCTGCGTAATCTTTATCAGGTTCTTTCGCACGTGCAAGCGCGCCAAGATTAAATTTAGCCCCTTCACGCAAAGTACTATCTAGCCGGGTATCAATGAAGGTGGAGTCATGAAAATCTGCATTTCGTAAATCAGCCCCAATCAAATCTGCGTAATTAAAGGTTGATTTACTAGACTTGCAAAACTGCAGATTTGAAAAATGCCAGACAGATCGAGCAGCATTGAGAGAGCTCAAAGAAGCCTTCGTAAAATTGCAGCGCGTAGCGCGTGCCGACGAGATATTGGACTCATCCAAAATAGCATTAGATAGATCGCAACCAGAAAAAATAGCATTCTGCAAATTACAACGTACCAAACTAGCAGAAGCTAACTGTGCCCCAACAAAACAGGCGCCAAGCAAATTGCTTCCGTTGAAAATGGCTTTACTCAACTTTGCTCTTGTAAATTGAGCCCGCACTAAACTTAAGCTCGATAAATCCACGCCTTCTAAATTGGCTCCAGACATCACTACTTTTGAAGCCTTAGCTTGCTTAAAAGTAGAGGAGCGAAGATCTAGCCTAAAAAGCACTGTTTGATTTAGCGTAGCTTCAGTGAAATTATTTTTACTAAGCTTAGTTGTAGCAAAGGTCGCATGACTTAAATCTGCCTTAGTAAAATTGATATCACTTAACTCACTTTGGACGAACTTTGCCTTAGATAATTTACTTTCGCTAGCATCAATATCTAATGCACGGCTTTGAACGAAAGAAATTCGGGATGCATGAACACTGAGCAATAAGCATTTTTTAATCAGCGTAGTTTGTAACTGCACTTGATTCATCTCAGCCTGGCTAAAGTTGCAGTTTGCGATGCTGCAGTTCATGAAGACAGAGCCATCTAACTGGGCTTTTGAGAAGTTAATGCCTTCTAATACAGAATTGGAGAGCATCAAGCCTTTTAGCGCCAATGTAGAACAATCTGCATTACGGAATTGATATTGAGTGTGAATACCACCTGCAGCCGCCATTTGCTGGAGGCATTTATTCACTTCTTCGCCTTCGATCCATTGAGTCATAACAGGGTTTAATCAAATCCAACTGAGAATTGACCGCTACTATTGAGGCCAAGTGTCATACTCGCCGAAGCATTTGACTGTGAGGGTGCTCTTAGCAATGCATCCGATAACAAGGGCAAAATGACAGACTTGAGAATAAAGTCAATATTCCTAGCGCCTGTTTCAACCTCGGTGCATCTTGCTACGATGGCTTGAATCGCACCTTCAGTAACCTCAAGCTTAACCTTGTTCTTATTACTCAAACGATCCCGTAATTTTTGAATTTTCATGCGCACAATTGACTCTAACACTTGAGGACTTAAAGTGGAGAACGGCACAATCGTCATTCGGGCTAGCAAGGCTGGCTTGAAATGTGCTGAGAGGATAGGCCTAATTTTTTCAGCAATGATATCTTGACTCAAAGTCTGGCCGCTGGCACATAAACGGGTGATTTCTTCTAAACCTAAATTTGAAGTTAAGAAAATAACGGTATTTTTAAAATCGATCTCGCGCCCCTCCCCATCAGAGAGCACTCCTTTATCAAATACCTGATAAAACAAGTTAAGCACATCAAGATTTGCTTTTTCAACCTCATCCAAGAGGACAACTGAATAGGGGCGCCTACGAACTGCTTCAGTCAGGATTCCACCCTCTCCAAAACCCACATAACCTGGTGGAGAACCTACCAAACGACTGAGAGAATGTTTCTCTTGAAATTCGCTCATATTGATAGAGATCATCGAATCTTCACCACCAAACATCATATCGGCCACTGAAATGGCAGTTTCTGTTTTACCAACACCCGAAGGTCCAATCAACAAGAAGATGCCGAGTGGCTGATTTGGATCGTTTAACCCAGAACGCACACCCTTCAAGATCTGAGCAATGCGAGACATTGCCTCGTCCTGCCCCTTAATTTTTTTCTTTAAGTCATCTTCAAAGCTCAGGGCCTCTGAGGCCTGATCACGCATCATTTTTCCCAATGGAATACCTGTGCGATCCGAAACAATCTTCGCAATCGTATCTGGACCGACCTCGATATGAATTAATTTCTCATCTGCAATTAATTCCCCTAAAGCCGACTCAGCCTCAATAAGTTCATCCGTCAGCTGCTGGATCGAATGGGGATCGGAAGCACCCTCACGATCGCGCTCTTGGGCTAAGTTTTTTCGCAGATCAATCACCCGATGGGCTGCTAATAATTCTGCATCGAACTGCTCACGTATTTTTTTCAGATCCTGCTCGAGTACTGTTTTATTTTGAGCTATTAACTCTAGCCTAGCGGGATCTACCACCACCCGGTTATCAATATCTTGTTCAAGCCCTCTTTGCTCTCTGTCAAGTATCTGAATACTTCTTTCTAAGAATTCAATCTCCCCCGGCTTCGAACTCAGATTCACTTTGATCCTTGCGCAAGCAGTATCCAAAAGATCTATTGCTTTATCCGGAAGGTGTCGTCCAGTGATATAGCGATGGGATAACTCGGCAGCAGCGATGATTGCATCATCTCGAATCACAACTTGATGAATACGCTCGTAATAGACCCTAAGCCCACGCAATATTTGTATAGTGACTTCAACGCTTGGCTCATCTAGCTTGATGAGCTCAAAACGACGCGCGAGTGCCGGATCTTTTTCAAAATACTTCTTGTACTCGCGCCAGGTAGTTGCCGCGATTGTGCGCAACTCGCCTCTAGCCAAGGCAGGCTTTAACAAGTTAGCTGCATCATTCGTACCAGCATTACCACCAGAGCCTATTAAAGTATGAGCCTCATCTATGAAAAGCAGAATTGGCAATGGTGACGCCTTAATCTCATCAATGACACCACGTAGACGCTTCTCGAACTCACCTTTAACACTTGCACCAGCCTCTAGCGCACCAATATCAAGCCCCAAAATACGAGCATTCTGCAAAGATTGTGGCACGTCATTCTCTACGATTCTTAATGCCAAGCCTTCGATCACTGCTGTTTTGCCAACGCCTGGGTCTCCAACACAGATTGGATTGTTCTTTCTTCTGCGAGCCAAGATATCGATCATCTGTCGAATTTCCAGATCTCTACCGAAAACTGGGTCAATCTTTCCTTCTTTTGCTTTGGCTGTGAAATCTTCACAATACAAATCAATGGCACCTTGCTTGGAGTTTGGAGCTAGACCAGAAGCTTTTTGAACAGCATCAGAAATAGCAGTAGATTGCCCAGATATTCCCTCGCAAGAATTAGGCATGACTTTGAGCAATGCCTCAATGACGCGATCTTTGGTTAAAGACTTAAAAAGCGCCTCAGATTGAGCACTTTCTGTCAGCGAAGTCTGCAAAATAAATGCTGCCCACAATGCTCCCGAGCGAATCTGGTCATCGTGTAAATCCAGAGACGAAATAAGCCATGCATTAGAGAAGAAGTCTGCCAATAAGGGGGAAAACTGCGGCCTTCCTGAATTACCAATTTTCATGGCCTCAATCTGGCTCTCGAAATACTTTGCAATCTCCTCTCGATCAATACCCAATTCTGTCAGCAACAATAAAATGTCGCAATTAGGCTGATCTAATAATCTCAGCAGAAAATGCTCAATAGTAATTTCGTATTGTGTTCTATCTAGGCAGGTATATGCTGCAGCCTCCAAAGCAGCGCGACAAGTGGGATTTAAGCGCTTTACGAGTGACTTAAAGTCTATTGCTGCCATGTGATTGCCTTTAGATAAATGATTAGGCGTAATACATTAAAGTCTGCAACTCTGACTTTGAGCCTAGTGTTGCCCCAAAGCCCAGCAAGGATTTTGAGATGGGAGCCGGGCAAGACAATGTTTTGATGCTGAACCTCAATCTGAGATGTCCTGGGACATGTAAGTCAAGCGCCTGCTTTATGAGCTCATGACGCGATCCTCCAGGAAGAATTGCTTGTAAATCGGAATGTTCCTGGCCCTCAAATTCAATATCAACTTGATTACGCCGGTCGTCTACGAATTGACCCACCACAGCGTCATCACCCAATGTGCTAGCTTGATATCCGAGCCTCCAGCGGTTTTGTGCTGGAATGGGAGTTTTCGCTACAGAGCATGGATGAATCGTGACCTTACCACTTTGAACTATGCCCTGTAGCATCGTACCCAAACCTGAAGCCGTTAGGTATGGGGAGGATAAAACTGTCGCCACCTCCAAGAGCCTGGGCCATTGGTCATAGCGCTTCATTAGAGCAGGTGATGCCAATCCAATCCAGCTTGCTTTTCTGGACCTCTGTCGTGTATTTAAGTGCTCCTGTAAACCTGTAGCACTTTTAAATCGAGTAACCGCTTTTAACAACAAAGGGAAAGCTGCGTGATTGAAGATGTCTAAAAATAATCGAACATTGTTATAACCCGCACTAGAGAGATGATTAACCTCTTCAGTATAAAAATTAGGGAGTGGCGATGTCACCCCATACAAACCAAAAAATGTAGTTTCAATCAAAAATTGATTTCGATGATTAATTTCTACTGAGGAAATCTCACGATCGGGGAATGCTGTAGAAAGAGCTGGGCGAATACGAACATACTTTTGGAAATTCGCGTCCCAATCATTCTTCTCAAAATCGTCTAAAGGATTTGATGGTTTTATGGTGCGAAGGTGGGTCGCAATAATCCTCATCAGTTGAAAAAATTCAATCTGATGCTCATTCCCCCGAATAAACTCCTTTATATTGTCTGTCGAGGTGATAGCATTCTCGGCCATTCGTATAGCCCTCCACTCATGACATCTTGAACTCGTACAGTGACGAAAGAATTCAACTCAACTAAACCTGCAAATAAATGAGCCAACATACACCCAAAGATATAGAGATCTCCAGTACCTGCATAATTTTGACCAGCCAATTGAATGGTAATTTCAGAACCATTAATAAGACTACCCCGGACCAGGGTGGATGTTTTTTCTATTCTGACACTTTCAATACCATTCACTCTTCTACGAATTGCAGACAAACGTGAAGGCTCTGTACCGCCAGCGGGAATGTATAAATTTAAAAATTCTTTTAAGGTATCTATATCTGTAATCGCAGTCAAACCCAAGCGGGCATGCGAAACGATTTTCCACATCAAATCATGTCCCATATTGGGAATAGAAGCAGAAACTGGCACGGTCACATTTGAAACCGTAACCTTTTCAGGAGAAAGAGCCGTTCTTAGGTTAATTTCACCTAAGCGAATTCGCTCAGCCAAGCGCCCGTTTGTGCAACGTAGCATGAGCGATAAGATACTATCCTTATCAAAACGTCCATTGATGAATGGCAGGCGAATATAGTGATCAATGGTATCGGTTCTGATGCCATTCATAGTAACAATCTGATAAGCCTCAGAAGTGCCATCGCCATAAAACTTGGATGTCGGGATAAATTCACGTTCACCCATACCCCCAGCTACTCGACCCTTAACGCTCACCACATCAAACACTTGGGCTTGATCCCTGTTGTAACTCAAAGGAGTCACTAAGTACCCTTCTCTCAGATGGGTCACCTTAATTGGCGTTCCTTCAGTGTGAAATAGATTTGCAGCAGGTACAGCGTTCAAGGTAAATGAAGTGGTAGAAAGTTTTTGGACTGGAAATTCGTCAAAGCCTTCAAAATCAAAATCCACAATAAAAGTATCTAGCCCAGGCGGCTTTGGCCATGAAGCAAATCCACTAAGCTCAAAAAATAAGGCCTTCTCAGGAAAAGCCAGAAACTGTCTTACCCACCTGAGATGCTCAACAATAGTTTGTGGCACGTCAAAAAGTGAGACGCTAGGATCTAAACCTGGAAATCGGATACTGAGAGGGTGAGAATTGCTGCCATCTGCAGATCGAATAGAAATACTCTTAAGGTGATCCTTAAGGCCCAAAGCAAAATTAGTAGCTTCAGGATAAGAACCGGACAAATATACAGAGAGCGTATCGCCAGTCCAATGGACTAAGGATAATCCGTCTAACTGCATCTCCAATGACAGGCGATCATTAGACTCAAGATCCTTGCGCACAATAACATCCGTTAGACGCAAGGGCTGAACAACTATTGGCCATGATGTTAAGAAATAGCAAGGCGTGTCATCTATTTTCTGAGATGCGAATTCTGTTTTAGCTTTTACAGGAATACCAGCCGATGACTTACCATCAAGCCCAAGCTTAAGAACGGTTAGCGCAGGCATAGGTAGCGCAATATCAGGCCCTACCAGATCGATGACATCCTGAATAAATTCAGGTATCTCGTCATCCATCTTTCTTCTGACAAGAGCGGCTAAAAATGCGAAGCCTTGCAAAAGGCGCTCAATATCTGGATCACCGCTCTCACCTGCTAAATATGAGGCGACGGTTGGATGGTCATCAGCAAATTCCCGCCCCAGCACTCTGAGACGTTCTAACTCATCTAAATAAATCTGCTCAAAGTCCACGCTTTTCTTTCAAGGTAATACGCCCTGAAGATCCGATATCGATCTCAATAGCAAAATTTCTGAATAACTCGCCTGACTCGAGAACATTCACCATTCCCTCTAAAACAAATCCCAGGATACCGCTTCCAATCACATCATTTTCACGAATCGTGGGATTTTGAATACGCTTCTCATAAAGCAATATCTGCTGCACGATAGTCTCACCAATTAAACGCTGCGACCCTGAATAGAAAGTAGCGGCAATATTTGACATATTGGGCAAGCCATAATTTTTATCGACAAAGACTTCGCCTCTACGAGTATTAAGCAATCCATCTAAATAACCCAAGATGGAAAGCTTTAGCTTGGCCTCGTAACTAGAGGACCGGCTACCAATAGACGGAATTTCGCAATACGCGATGCGCTCTAATAATCTAATCGGCATCGCGTATCAGAACTTAAGTGACTTACACCAAAAAACTATGGGGTGCTTAGCCTCCACCACCATTTAACCAGCTATCAGTCATCTGCTTAGATTTAATCTCATCAGTTGCCGTGTAGCTTTCATAAACAAACATAATGGTTTCCATAAACTCAAGCGGCCCATTTACTGGCAATAGAGTCATAGGATTATCAAATGCAATCGATGTCACGATTGCATTCTTCAGCTGGACTGTGTAGTAGTTTTGCGGCTTGCCGTTGGCATTAATGATCATGAACATGATTTGAACTTGAGTCAAAACCTCACCTGTACACAAAGCTTGCGCTAGCAATGGTGATGCCTCATCAACGATCTTAGTTACCTTCACTGGACCATGATGACGTGCACCAGTTGGCTGACCAGTCTGAATATTGGTAGGGATATTGATTTCGTGCTCATACTTGTAAACGATCATCTGATTTTGATGACCTTGAATCTGACAGCTACCAGAAATCGGTCCTTGAACCTTACCGGTTGCAGTCATGTATGCATTAATAGACATGTAAATAACCTCGAATTATGTGAATTGGTAAATTAAAAGTTTGACGTTAGAAGTTAAATTACTTCTTCTCGAGTTTTCCTGTTAAGGACAAGGTGAATGAAGAACCCATGTACTTAAAGTGTGGTCTCACCTGCAATGTGCAGCGATACCAACCAGGATTACCATCAACGTCCTCAACCGTAATAGATGCATGACGCAATGGTCTACGACTACGCACTTCTGGTCCAGGAGCTTCCATGTCAGCAACATACTGACTAATCCACTTATTTAACTCAGCATCAATATCCGACTTCTCTTTCCATGTTCCAATATTTTCACGTTGCAGCACTTTAATGTAGTGCGCTAAGCGATCAACAATGAACATGTATGGGAGTTGAGTGCCCAGCTTATAGTTCGTCTCAGCCTCTTTGCCTTCTTTAGTATTGCCAAAGAATTTTGGTTTTTGCGCAGAGTTAGCACTAAAAAATGCAGCGTTATCACTGTTTTTGCGCATAGAAAGAGCCATAAATCCCTGCTCAGATAATTCAAACTCGCGGCGCTCAGATACGAGCACTTCAGTAGGAATCTTTGTCTGCACTTCACCCATAGACTCGTAGTTATAGATTGGTAAACCAGTCACTGCTCCACCACCTTGAGGTCCAATAATATTGGCACACCAACGATATTGGGCAAAGCTATTGGTAATGTTCGCTGCAAATGCAAAAGAAGCATTACCCCACAAGTACGCTTTGGTACCAGATGTGACATCTTCGTTATAAACAAAAGTCTTGGATGGCACAGTGTTATCACCATAAGGCGTACGGAGCAACATGTGCGGCATTGCTAAACCCACGTTGCGAGCGTCTTCACTCTCTCTAAATCCGTTCCAAGAAGCATACTGGGGCATTTCAAAAATTGAGGACAAGTCCTTCAGATCTGGCAGCTTGGAATAATCATCCAAACCAAAGAAGCTTGAGCTTGCCGCGCCAATGAAAGGTGCATGCGCCATGGTTGCAATACTTGCTGAATATTTCAATAAAGCAATATCTTGCTGTCCTGGACCAAATTCATAATTGGAGAGAATTAAACCCCAAGGCTCGCCACCAAACTGGCCATACTCTGAGGTGTAGGCAATCTTATATAAACCTGATTTAGTAATATCTGGCGAATCCTGGAAGTCACTCAGTAAGTCATCTTTACTGACATTCATTAAACCAATCTTGATATTTTCACGGAAGTTGGTTTTCTCAACCAAATACATCAGTGAACGCCAAGCGGACTCGAGTGACTGAAATTCTGGATGATGCAAAATTTGGTCTACTTGCAAACCTAGTTTTTTGTCTAAATCAGCAATCATCTCATCTGCCAATAAAGCAGTGATGCGATCAACCGTCTTGTTAGGCTCAAGCAAATTAGTAATGAAAGTTTGCAAGCCTTCCTTGGTGATGTCGTAAGCAGAGTCGCCTGGCTTTACGTTTGATGTTGCTAAGAGTTGATCTATTAAAGAAGCGCCGCTTGCTGCTGCAGCTGGAGCTGCTGCTGGAGCTGCTGCTGGTGCTGCTGCTGGTGCTGGTGTATTTTGTTCGTCTGCCATGATATTTAGTCTCTAATAAATTAATTATTTTGTTTCCAAGCCTAATTCGGCAAGTAGCTTTGCACGATTAGCTGGGTCTTGAATAATGGTCTGTAACTTATTGCGGAAATCCGGTACGTTACCGAGCGGGCCTTTTAATGCTTTTAATGCACCCCTCAGCTCAAGCAACTTTGCCAACTCTGGGACTGCTGCAACAATATTGTCTGGCGCGAAGTCATGCAATGAATTGAATTTCAAATTCACAGCAAGATTAGCATCGGGATTGCTTGCATCTAATTTGTTTGGGACTGTTAGGCTCAACTCTAAATTCTGAGACTTCATCACCTGGCCAAATGTATCGGCATCCAAAGTAATTGGTTCACGATCCTCAACTGGTCGAGTGTCTTTACGTTGATTAAAGTCTCCGACTACCAAAACCTTTAACGGCAATTCAACTTCTTCTTGTGCACCGCCAGTAGCTGGCTTAAAGGTGATATTAATTCTTTCCTTTGGTGCTACCGAACCTTGATCAGACATAACTCGCTCCTGTTGGTTTGTAAAATGTGCTTGTACTTTTTTTACTTCAGAAAGGACATATTACACATAAATTGTGAACGAAAAATATATTTTTAAATCCCCGCTTTTCCACCAGAAAGTCGACCCGAAGGCGGACTAGGGTTAACGCTGAAGTTGCACTAAATGGATGCATAACTACCATCAATTGACTAGCCGCAATATGGCTCAGACTGGCAGATATGGAATGAGTGCTTGCTTATTAAATTAGCCAAAAACCAATTTAAAGATGTTTACCATGCGCCATCAATCCCATCATTGATGGGTACCTTACCTTTAGCCTGAACAAGCCCTGCTTAGAGGGGGCGGCCAGGGAAATGTATCAACCATTAAAAAAGCCACCCGAAGGTGGCTTTTGTATTACTGGCGGAAGGGGCGGGATTCGAACCCGCGGTAGGCTATTAACCTACGCACGCTTTCCAGGCGTGTGACTTAAACCGCTCATCCACCCTTCCGTACAGCCGTCGATTATACGTTTGCCGAAAGGGTTCACCCCTAAAAGCCTATTTAGCTACTTAAACAGACTCCTTGAGCTGCTCCAAAATCGCTGGATTTTCAAGAGTGGATGTGTCTTGAGTAATTTCTTCGCCTTTGGCAATCACACGAAGCAAGCGACGCATGATCTTGCCAGAGCGGGTCTTAGGTAAATTATCACCAAAGCGCACATCCTTAGGCTTGGCAATCGGGCCAATCTCTTTGCCAACCCAGTTACGCAATTCAGTAGCAAGCTTCTTGGCCTCTTCGCCGGTTGGGCGACCACCTTTGAGAACTACGAATACGCAAATAGCCTCGCCAGTGAGTTCATCTGGACGCCCTACCACTGCAGCTTCTGCAACTAATGGGTTAGCAACCAAGCAAGACTCAATCTCCATAGTGCCCATGCGGTGACCGGAAACGTTCAAGACGTCATCAATACGACCAGTAATGGTGAAGTAACCAGTCTCTTTATTACGGATTGCACCATCACCTGCCAGATACAAGGTGCCACCCAACTCTTCTGGGAAATAGGACTTCACGAAACGATCAGGATCACCCCAAATCGTACGAATCATGGAAGGCCAAGGACGCTTCACCACTAAGATACCGCCACTGCCATTGGGTACATCGACTCCGGCCTCATCCACAATCGCCGCCATAATGCCTGGCAAAGGCAATGTGCAAGAACCTGGGATCATTGGTGTGGCACCAGGCATTGGAGAAATCATATGACCGCCAGTTTCTGTCTGCCAGAAAGTGTCTGCGATTGGGCAACGTGAGCCACCCACATTCTCGTAATACCACATCCAAGCTTCTGGATTAATTGGTTCGCCCACAGAACCCAAGAGGCGCAAAGAGGATAAATCGTAGCTCTTTGGATGCACTGCTTGATCATTGCTAGAAGCTTTGATCAGTGAACGGATGGCAGTTGGCGCTGTATAGAAAATAGTTGCTTTGTGTTTTTGGATCATGTCCCAGAAACGACCCGCATTTGGGTAAGTTGGCACGCCCTCAAATACGATCTCAGTAGCGCCAACTGCTAGGGGGCCATAAGTAATATAAGAGTGGCCTGTGACCCAACCAATGTCAGCAGTACACCAGAAAATATCATTCGGCTTAATATCAAAAGTCCACTTCATTGTGAGAATTGCCCACAATAAATAACCGCCAGTTGAATGTTGAACACCCTTTGGTTTGCCGGTTGAACCAGATGTATACAGAATGAATAAAGGATGCTCAGCACTGACCCACTCTGGTTCACATGTGCTTGCTTCATTTGCTACGATTTCTTGCATCCACACATCGCGACCCGGCGTCATCGTGACATCTGTACCGGTACGCTTATTGACGATCACATGCTTAACTTTAGGGCACTCGCCAGTAGAGAGGGCTTCATCGCAAATTGCCTTCAGTGGCAAAGCTTTGCCACCGCGGAATTGTCCATCAGCCGTAATCACGGCCACTGCACCAACGTCCATAATGCGATCACGCAAAGCTTGTGCAGAAAAACCGCCAAACACTACTGAATGAATTGCGCCAATACGGGCGCACGCTTGCATTGCCACAATGCCTTCGATGGTCATTGCCATATAAATAATGACGCTATCGCCAGATTTGACGCCCATCTTGCGCAGCGCATTTGCCATTTTGCAAACACGCTCTAATAGCTCTTTGTAAGTTACCAAAGTAACGGTGCCGTCATCCGCCTCAAAAACCAAGGCAGTCTTGTCACCAAGGCCATTTTCGACTTGACGGTCTAAACAGTTATAGGAAGCATTAGTCGTGCCATCTTCAAACCATTTATAAAAAGGTGCTTTTGACTCGTCAAGAACCTTAGTGAAAGGCTTTTTCCAGTAAATATTCTCGTTAGCCAGGCGTGCCCAAAAACCATCGTAATCCTTCTCAGCTTCAGCACAAAGCTTGTTATACGCATCCATTCCAGGAATGGCAGCTCCTTTAACAAAGTCTGCTGGCGGGTTAAATACGCGATTTTCTTGCATTAATGGTTCCATGCTTTACAGCCCTTCTTTTGAATAATGAGTCATCTTTTCCGCGAAAATAACGCAGAATCAGGGAACGTCTTCCCAAGAGCTAATAAGATAAGTGAAAACACGCAGTAATTGCTCTATGGCAAACCCTTAAAATAGAACAAACCATACAAAATAAGCCCCAAACCATGACAAATATCAAACAAAACGACCTCATTCAAAGCGTAGCTGATGCATTTCAGTTCATCTCCTACTACCACCCCAAAGACTTCATTTCCGCCATGGGAAAGGCGTACGAACTGGAGCAAGGCGCCGCAGCCAAAGATGCGATAGCGCAAATTTTGACCAATAGCCGGATGTGCGCCGAGGGTCACCGCCCGATGTGTCAGGACACTGGTATTGCGGTGGTATTTCTCAAAATTGGAATGAATGTGCAATGGTCTGATGCCACTATGAGCGTCTCCGAGATGGTAAATGAGGGGGTAAGAAGGGCTTATATGAACCCAGATAATCCATTGCGGGCCTCGGTTTTGACTGATCCAGCAGGAAAACGCAAAAACTCTGGGGACAACACCCCAGCAGTAATCCATTATGAAATTGTCCCGGGGGATGATGTTGAGGTGATCTGCGCCGCAAAAGGGGGTGGCTCAGAGAACAAAGCCAAAATGGTCATGCTTAATCCATCTGACTCTATTGTTGACTGGGTTCTCAAGACCGTGCCAACGATGGGCGCAGGCTGGTGCCCCCCAGGTATTCTAGGAATCGGTATTGGTGGTACTCCAGAAAAAGCCATGCTCTTGGCCAAAGAATCTTTGATGGGACCTGTTGATATTCAAGAGTTGATCGCTCGTGGCCCACAAAATCGGATTGAAGAACTGCGCTTAGAAATTTTCGAGAAAGTAAACCAACTGGGTATTGGCGCTCAAGGTTTGGGTGGCTTGGCTACCGTCCTGGATGTCAAGATCATGGACTATCCAACCCATGCAGCCTCGCTGCCGGTAGCAATGATCCCTAACTGCGCCGCGACTCGTCACGTGCATTTCCATCTACATGGTGATGGACCGGCAAAACTGGATATCCCGTCATTATCGGATTGGCCAGATGTCACTTGGACTCCTGATACTAAAAAATCCAAACGCGTGAATTTGAATACGCTCACTGCAGAGGAGGTCGCCAGCTGGAAAGAAGGTGAAACACTCCTGCTCAATGGAAAAATTTTGACTGGTCGTGATGCTGCCCATAAGCGCATTCAAGACATGCTTGCTAAGGGCGAAGAACTGCCGGTGAGCTTTAAAAATCGCGTGATCTATTACGTCGGCCCCGTTGACCCTGTCGGGAACGAAGCAGTAGGTCCCGCAGGCCCCACTACATCAACCCGTATGGATAAATTCACTGAGATGATGTTAGCCAAAACAGGCTTAATCTCGATGATCGGCAAGGCAGAACGTGGTCCCACTGCAATTGAAGCCATTAAGAAACACAAATCGGCTTATCTTATGGCTGTTGGTGGCGCTGCTTATCTTGTATCAAAAGCTATTCAGACAGCCAAGGTTGTTGGTTTCGCCGACTTAGGCATGGAAGCCATTTATGAGTTTGATGTGAAAGATATGCCTGTGACTGTTGCTGTTAGCTCGGATGGCACGTCTATGCACGACATTGGGCCCAAAGAATGGCAAATGAAAATTGGCAAGATTCCAGTCACGGTTGCTTAAATCTATCAGCAACAATTTTTGTTAAGCGACCATCTACTTGGCACTCATCGGGGTATTTGATTCTGGCGTTGGCGGCTTATCCATTTTGGATGAGGCCCTGCGCCAGCTACCCCAACATGACTACATCTATTTAGCCGACTCCATGCACGCACCTTATGGTGAAAAAACGAGTGAGTGGATTGCTACTCGCAGCATGGAGCTATGTCGATTTTTAGCCTCGCAAGGTTGCGATGCCATTGTTGTTGCCTGCAATACTGCAACTGCTCAGGCAATTGCCCGCATTCGCTCAGAACTGTGTAACACCCCTATTATTGGTGTGGAGCCCGGTATAAAGCCTGCCGCACTGCAATCCTCAAAAGGGATCGTTGGCGTTCTGGCTACTGAAGCAACATTGAAGAGCGATAAATTCAATGCCTTACTGGAAACACTTCCGAGCAGTTGTCAATTTATTAAACAAGCTGGTGCCGGCTTAGTACCGCTTATCGAGTCAGGACAAGCCAATAGCGCCAAGACGCTTGAGCTCTTGGCTAAGCATTTAGAGCCGATTCAAGATGCTGGAGCAGATACCCTAGTTCTGGGCTGCACTCACTATCCCTTCTTAAGGAGATCTATCAGAAAGTTACTCGGCGACTCCATTAACCTCATTGATACCAGTGATGCCGTCGTTCGGCAACTAAAGCGTAAATTAGAAAGTCTGCATCTAGAAGCTGATGAAGATTGTTATGGCAGCATCAAGTTTATTAGCAGTAAAGATGCACAAGCTTTACTCAACATGTCGCAAGAATTAATGCAATCCGATTTGAGTCAACATGCTCTTGAATGCCAACTGGAGCAGGGTTTTAAATGAGTAAGCCTCTGTCACGCATCAATTCGCTTCTGCCATTGAATAATACCGAGCGCATCATCTTTGCTGTTGTTATCGGCTTACATCTTCTCTTTTTGATTGGCTTTCAAAGCAGCATGAAACCAGATCACGATAACAATCTAGATGAAACCCGAGTCATGGCTAATCTCGTCAGCCCAGAAGCAACCCAAACACCTCCCGCAGCACCTCCAGCAGCACCACCCCCAAAACCAAAGCCAGAACAAAAGAAGGCTGTAAAAGAAAAAGTAGCACCGACACCAGCGCCTGCTACGCCTCAACAAGCACCAGCAAGCCCGCCAACACCTCAACAATCTAGCAGCGAAGCCCAAACATCTAGCGCTGCGGTTGCCCCCTCTAGCAACTCAGGAACCAGTGGCACACCCATTCAGACCGATATTGGTAAACTCGTAGTCGTATACCAGCCCGATGCAGACGCATACTATCCGTCTTTTTCTAAGCGCTCCGGAGAGCAAGGCGAAGTAGTTGTAAAACTCATTATTGATGAGGGCGGAAGTGTTGAAGATGTCGCGCTAATGCGATCAAGCTCCTTTCCACGCCTTGATCGAGCAGCAACCGAAATTGGCAAACGTTATCGCTTTAAACCGTACTTAGTAAATGGCGCACCCACCCGAATTTCTACTAACCTATTAATTAAATTTAATCTAAAGAATTAATCAATATGAACACACCATTTGGCTTAGCGAATTTATGGCTTGAGGGCGATGCAGTGACTCGCTTTGTTGCGCTAGCGCTTCTAGCTTGCTCTATCGTGACCTGGGTAATCTTGCTATCCCGCATTTGGGACTTGAGAAGACTACGCAAACTCACAACGGAACTCGATCAATTTTGGCGGGCGACCTCCTATGACCAAGGCTTGAATGCCTTTACCAATCAAGCCAGCAACCCGTTTTATCAAATTGCGAAATCTGCTAGTACTGCTTCTACTCACCACCAGAGCCAGTCCAGTAATCACCGTGAACTCTTGCAAACTTTGAACTACTCCGAATGGATGGCAAGAAGTATCAAAAATAGCATCGACAGCGTTGCAGCAGGATTGCAAAAGGGTCTGACCTTTCTTGGGTCAACTGGTGCCACCACTCCATTTATTGGCCTATTTGGAACCGTCTGGGGGATCTACCATGCCCTTATCGCCATCAGCAGCTCTGGAAGTGCCCAAATTGATCAGGTAGCCGGCCCTATTGGTGAGGCACTTATCATGACTGCGCTCGGCTTAGCAGTAGCGATACCAGCAGTTCTTGGCTTTAATGCACTAAACAGAGCCAATAAATTATTTGTTGCAGATCTCAATCGTTTTGGTAACGACTTACTGGCGTACTTTGTTACCGGTGCTCGAGTGAAGTCTGGAGAATAAAGATGTCTTTTAATTTACAAGACAATCAGGGTGACGATGCCATCATGGCAGAAATCAACATGACTCCAATGGTGGACGTCATGTTGGTACTGTTAATTATTTTCATCATCACTCTGCCGGTGATTCAGCAAGCTGTCAAAGTTGAGCTCCCAAAGGCAAATAGCGTGCGTAATGAAGTCAAACCGGAGTCTGTACAACTGACGATTGATGCGAATGGCAAGATTTTCTGGAACAGCACTGCAATTGATTTGCAGACTTTCAATGGCTACGCCGAGAAAGCTGCGCAGAAAGAGCCCCAGCCAGAAATTAATCTACGGGCTGATAAATCAGTCAAATATGAATATGTCGCCCAAGTACTTGCAGCATCGCGGCGTGCTGGATTAACTAAATTAGGCTTTGTTACCGAACCCAATTAGTTTCTTTTTTCATTGGTCGGAATCGCAGCGACGCATTTCTCTTCATACAATTTGGTGCCCTCGCCTACACTGGCAGACAGAATGCCACCTTTAATAGTTTCTGTTTTACGAAGTTGACCACTATGACGGTTGATATTCATCATCGTGACTACTGAGCCTGGTCCGTATTGCTTGCCATCAAATATCTCAGGTGGAAAATGGGCCTCCATGGAAATCAGCACGGAAGCATCATTAATCAATACATTTTTAATGGACTGGCGCCCCATTTCATCCGAGCGATCTAAATCACGCTCATCTACAAAAACTTTAGCCTTCTGGGATTTTGAAGCTGAGTAAATTTTTAATTCGTAAGTTTCTACGTAGTGACGCTCACTGCGCTCACAATTAAAAAAAAGCGCGTCTACAGCCAAGCATTGTGCAGAAAATATGCCTAGAAGGAGAAATGCAATTAATCTCATGGAATCTTGAATAAGTAAAACAATCACTGGTGCCCGAGGCCGGAATCGAACCGGCACGACTTTTTTGAGTCGGCAGATTTTAAATCTGCTGTGTCTACCGATTTCACCACTCGGGCTTGCGCTAATAATAAGGACGCACTAAATAAATCAAGACAAACAAAATTTTAGCATGTACGGACTCTGAAGGGTCTCAAGACCGACTTGGGCAGGCTCGCTCGATTCAGAGGTCAAACCCACTAAACTATCCCCATGAGAATCCTTCCTCCCAACTCAAGCCTCAGAAGCCTCTTAAAAGGGATTCTCTGGATTGGTTTAGCACTACTTCTCTGCCTTGGAATAGCCGTGATCACTTATTTACTGTCAGCAAAGACAAGTCCGTCTGGCAAAAGAGTGATAAAAGGCTTAGGGGATGGTGTAGTAATCACGTTTGATGCCAGTGATATCCCACATATACAAGCTAAGACTTCAACGGATGCTCTTTTTGCTCTGGGCTATTTACACGCAAGCGAGCGCTCTTGGCAGATGGAGATTAATCGACGCCTTGCCAGCGGGCGCCTCTCAGAAATCTTAGGTAAAGAAACGCTTTCGATTGATCGCTTCATCCGAAGCTTGGGTGTTAAGCATGCCGCTGAAAAACAGTTTGATCGTTACCCTATAGCCACAAAACGATTGCTGCAATCTTATGCTGATGGCGTTAATGCTGGCAATGCTCATTTGGGTTGGGCTTTACCTGTGGAGTATTTTTTAACAGGCTCAAAACCAGGCCACTGGTCTCCTAGTGATAGTGTTGCATGGATGCTCATGATGGCGCTCGATCTGGGTGGCAATTGGCAAAAAGAATTACAGCGCCTGGAGTTATCGCAATTCTTGTCAACTAAGGAAGTATGGGAAGTAATGCCGCCCTATGCCCCTGGAGATCTAGTCAGCAATTTGGATTTTGCAAAAATGTATCGCGATTTACGGGTTTTTAATCCCCTTCCTTACAGTCGAGAACAAAAGTCCAAAAAATTACCTGCTACTGAATTAACCCATATTGAAGTGCCTGGAGGAAAAGATGGTGTTGGCTCCAATAATTGGGCGCTGGCTGGAAAACTAAGCGCCTCTGGAAAGCCATTACTTGCCAATGATCCCCACCTTGGTTTATCGGCTCCCGCTATCTGGTACTTTGCACACCTCGATGCCCCCGGCCTCAATGTCATTGGAGGAACCCTCCCCGGCATACCAGGAGTCGTCTTGGGGAGAACTGATAAATACGCTTGGAGCTTTACAAATACTGGACCTGATGTTCAAGATCTCTATATCGAACAACTGGACCCCAAAAATCCGGGCACCTATCGTGGGCCAGATGGGCCACTAAGTTTTAAGGTACGCCAAGAAATTATTGACATCAAGGGTGAGTCTCCTCTGCGATTTTTAGTGAAGGAATCTCGTCATGGGCCGATTATTTCCGAATCCTATGCCCGCGCTAAGCGCGTTATTGATACAGAACGATTTGCATTAGCACTGCGTTGGACAGCCTTGGATATAGAAAATCAATCCGTCGTTGGATTGCTAGAAATGAATCACGCAAAAGATTTGGATGGCTTTAAACAAGCATTACGCAAAAATTATGCGCCAATGCAAAATGTCGTCATGGCCGATGTCGATGGCAATATTGCATTTCAGGCAGCAGGTGTTGCCCCTAAGCGCACTCTGCATCAAGGACTTTATGGAATCGCCCCCGCTCTGGGCTGGGAAAAGCAATATGACTGGCCTGGCTACATTCCCTTTGATCAACTACCCAGCAGCAATAATCCTGAAGCACATTGGCTAGCTACCGCAAACCAAAAAGTGGTTTCTCATAACAATCCCAATCCCCTAACCGCAGATTGGGATCTACCTACTCGCTACGACAGAATTGTTCAACTGATTCAAGGCAAGTCAGTCCACGACTTTACTTCCATGAAAGCAATGCAAGCAGATACCGTATCCCTAGGTGCCACACCGCTGCTTGCTCTTTTTAAGTCTTCACAATCAAAACATGCCTTAGCCAAACAAACATCGGAACTGAGCAAAAACTTTGATGGCAATATGACGGTGGATAGTGCTGGCGCACTGATCTTTAATGCTTGGGCGGACCAACTCACCCGCCATCTTTTTTCACGCTTAGGATATCTTTTTACTGAAAACTACGGCGCGCGTCACTTTAGGCAAGCCCTGATCTTGCAACTTCAAAATCCCAATAGCCCCTGGTGTGATGATCCCACAACCAATCATCTAGAAACTTGTGCTGATGCAGCCAATCTTTCACTGGATAAAGCCTTAGAGCAACTGAGTAAACAATTTGGCAGCAATCCTCTAACATGGGCTTGGGGCAATGCACACATTGCCGTCTCTGAGCATCGCCCTTTAAGCAAGATTCCTGTACTAGGGGACTTTTTCAACTTAAAACAACCCTTTCCAGGTGACAGCTTTAGCGTTAACGTAGGTCGCCTTGAGCTCTTGAGGGCAGACAATCCATTTGAAACAAAGCAAGCACCAAGCCTGAGAGCGCTATATGACCTTGCAGATTTAGAGCAATCACTCTTTATTTACCAGTCCGGTCAATCTGGTTGGGTGCAAAGCAAACTGTATCGAAACATGAGTCCATTGTGGGCGAAGAATGAATATTTGCCTTTACAAATGAAACCAGCTGCTACCCTGCGCCAACTTGAGCTAAATGTGAAATAAATCCGCCTGATCAGTTTAAAATGGACTTCAATTAATTGACTCCGTAAAACCCATGAAAAAAATCTACTCCTGCATCTTATTTACTGCTTTGTGTACCCTCCCAGTTGCTCATAGCTCTGCCGCCTGGAAAGAGTTAGGATCTAACGCGTTGATGGTGGTCTATGTTGATTTGGATACGGTGAGCGCTGTTGGTGAAAAGGCTCAAATCATGTCTATGCTGGACTTTAAAAAACCTGGTGTGAACCCAAAAACTAAGCAAGCCGTGAACTCCATTATTGGCATTAATGAATACAACTGCCCTGCAGTGAGCTACCGCCCTATCGAGTACAAAGAATTTTCCGGCAAGCAGGGAACTGGGGATGTCGTCTCAGATAACAAAACTCCAAATAGCGAGTTCGAACCTATTGTGAATGAGTCTTGGGCTGCTGGAGTATTTAACGTTGTTTGTCAACGTAAGTAAACTACTGCATTTCGTAGATTTAGGCAGATCACAAGCCTTGCTTGGATCTGCTTTTTTATTGCCTGGTTTAATCATGGGTGTTTTACTCAGCATTACTGGCTGTGCAGCACCATTAATGGCGCTTGGCAGCAGCTCGACAGCAGTAGCTAGCTCAGCGGGAACTGCTGCGGCTACCGTAGCAGTCGCGAACCCTAGTACTGCCGTGAGCGCGGTTTCCACTGTCACCACCGGAAAATCCCCTTTAGAGCATGCTGCTTCAGCAGCAACTAAACAAGATTGCAATTTTCTCAATGCTCTAGGATCTAAGCCCATTTGCACTGACATCCCCGTCCCTCAAGTCCAGGACAAGAGCGAACCTTACCCCGGACCCGCCGACCTCCCCTCCGTTAAATAAAAATAGCGAATTGGCTAGCAACACCAGTTTTACGGATATCGCCATAAGCAGTCTAAAATTGGTCAATACCCTATTTCATTAAGAAATGAAGCAATGACTACTGAAAACTACTACCTCACGCTCACCTGCCCCAATCGTCCCGGCATTGTTGCCGCTGTCTCTACTTATATATTTGAATTAGGTGGCGACATCGAAGAGGCGCAACAATTTGATGACAAAGCATCAAAACGGTTTTTTATGCGCGTTAGTTTTAGTTGCTCTGCAGATGCAAAAACTCTGCGTGATGGTTTTGTTGATATCGCCACACGCTTTGATCTCACCTGGAATTTACGGGCAGTGAAAGAGCTAAAGCGCGTACTCATCATGGCCTCAAAATTAGACCACTGCCTCGTTGACCTCCTCTATCGCTGGCGTATTGGTGAGCTACCAATGATTATCTGCGGCATCGTATCCAATCATCCTCGCGATGTGTATGCGAGCATTGACTTTGCTGATATTCCGTTCTATCACCTACCCGTAACCCCAGATACCAAAGCCGCTCAGGAAGCTAAGTTGTTGGAAATCATTGATGAATCGAAAGTGGATATGGTGATATTGGCGCGCTACATGCAAATTCTTTCCGATCATCTATCCACTCAATTATCTGGACGTTGCATCAACGTCCATCACTCTTTCTTGCCAAGCTTTAAGGGCGCCAAGCCCTACCATCAAGCTCATGCCCGCGGAATTAAGTTAATCGGTGCAACTGCCCACTTTGTCACCAGCGACCTAGATGAGGGACCTATCATTGAGCAAGATGTCACCCGTGTTACTCATGGCGATACCCCAGATGATTTAGTCCGTAAAGGTCGTGATTTAGAGCGTACCGTGCTATCTCGTGCACTCCGCTACTACTTGCATGATCGCGTACTCATTAATGGCGCAACTTCGGTTGTTTTCTCAGACTAAACATCATCACGAGGCTTGCTTTCTATGATCTCTGGCCTCGTTCAAATTCTGCTGTTTCAAAGTCTAGGTGAAATAGTATCCAAGTTTGCTTTACCAACTCTTCCAGGTCCAGTGATTGGACTAGTCTTGCTCATTATTTGGCTTGTCCTGCGTAAAGGTATTAATGCGGAATTGGCCATGGTGGCCGATGGTTTTAGCCAGTATCTAGGCTTGCTATTTGTGCCCGCTGCGGTGGGAGTTGTATTGTTTCTTCCTCAGCTGAAAGAAAATGCATTGGCAATTGTGAGCGCATTGGTTGGCAGCGTCATACTGACTATTGCCACAACGGCACTCATTGCACGCTTTTTAGGTCCTAAATCGGGTGGGGAGATTTGATGTCCGAAAAGCACTCTATCGTAGAAATTTGGGTTTATCTTTCAGGAAGTCCTTTATTTGCCCTATTTATTACTTTAGCCGCCTATCAAATTGGCTTATGGATTTATAAAAACAGTAAGCAAAATCCACTAGCCAATCCAGTAGCGATCGCCATTATTTTGGTTGCTAGCATTATTCAGTTACTTGATATGCCCTATGCCACCTACTTTGAGGGCGCCCAATTTATTCACTTTTTATTAGGCTCGGCCACAGTATCTCTAGCCATTCCAATTTATAGAGGCTTAAGCAGCTTAAAAGGTCGGTCTCTTCCTTTGTTGGCCTCTTTATTAGCGGGCGCACTAGTATCGATTGTCAGTGCGGTCAATATCGCCAAATTATTTGGGGCTGATGCCAGCATTACTGGTGCAATGTATCCTAAATCAGTTACCGCTCCGATTGCCATGGGTATTGCAGAGCGTATCAGCGTCTCGCCAACCCTAACCGCAATCTTTGCCGTGACTACTGGCATATTGGGCGCTATCTTAGCCCCCTTTATTCTGAACGCTCTTGGCATAAAAGCTTGGTGGCAACGTGGTTTTGCTATTGGTATCGGCGCCCATGGCATCGGTACCTCACGCGCCTTTAGCATCCATCCTGAAGCAGGCACTTACGCCAGTCTTGCCATGGGCATGAATGGTGTTATCAGCGCAGTTGCCATCCCTATTCTCTATCACCTCTTTAACTAAGTCGGACTAAATCTATGTTGATCTCTCCTCCCTATGGCGGTGGCCGCGCACCAGTATTGGCAAAAAATATCGTTGCCAGCTCACAACCTCTTGCTACTCAGGCAGGCATTGAAGCTCTGCAAAGTGGCGGCAATGCAGTGGATGCTGCGCTAGCAACTGCAATCACACTTACCGTGGTTGAGCCCACTATGAATGGGCTTGGAGGTGATGGCTTTGCATTGATTTGGGATGGCAAAAAACTCCATGGTATGAATGCTTCTGGTAGAGCTCCAGCCGCATGGACACCCGAATACTTTTCAGGGAAATCAGTCATGGACCCCATTGGCTGGAATACCGTAACGGTACCAGGTGTCGTTTCTGGATGGATTACGCTTTCCCGAAAATTGGGCAAGTTGCCTTTTGCACAACTTTTTAAACGCGCCATCGACTATGCGGAAAATGGCTTTCCTGTCTCACCAGTAGTCGCACGTCAGTGGCGTGAAGCAGTACCTATTCTCAAAAATCAACCTGGTTTTGCCCAAAACTTTTTAATCGATGGAAAAGCACCGAGTGCCGGACAAATTTGGCGAAATCTTGCACAAGCAAATACATTACGTGAGATCGCCAATACTGAAGGTGAATCTTTTTACACTGGCGCACTAGCAAAGAGCATGGTGGAGTTTTCCCAAAACACCGGGGGGTGTTTTACGATGGCTGACTTTGCTGCCAACAAAACCGATTGGGTAGAGCCTTTAGCGTTTGAATACGGGGACTACACTTTGCATGAAATTCCACCAAATGGTTCAGGCATTGTGGCGCAAATGACTTTGGGGATCTTAGAAGCAGCTCATGTAAAACAATACCCCGCTAACTCTGCGCAGCGTATTCATTTACAAGTTGAGGCGATGCGTATTGCTTTTGCTGATGCTTATGCTTATGTATCAGATGAGAGCACCATGAAAGTACCAACCAGCGCATTATTGGATCGTGATTATTTAGCCAGTCGCGCCGCCTTAATTAATCACCAGCAAGCTGGAAGTTACGGCCCTGGAGATCCACACTCTGGAGGCACAGTCTATCTTTGCGCTGCTGATAGCTCGGGCCTGATGATTTCTTATATTCAATCAAACTTTAGAGGCTTCGGCTCCGGAGTGGTTACTCCGGGAGGCATCGCCTTTCATAATCGTGGCATGAGTTTTAGCCTAGTTGAGGGCCACCCCAATCAGGTTGCTCCAGGCAAACGACCCTTTCATACCATCATTCCTGCATTTTTAACTAAAGGTAATCAGCCGGCCATGGCATTTGGCGTCATGGGTGGCAATATGCAACCCCAAGGACATGTGCAGTTCCTTATGCGCTTTGTTGATGAGTACCTTAACCCACAAGCTTGCTCTGATGCACCTCGCTGGAGAATTGATGATGTGGGTAAGCTCACAGTCGAGTCTTCAATGCCAACCTCAGTTGTAGAAGGCTTAAAAGCCATGGGCCATGACGTGATTGTGATGCCTGCTAACAGCCTGGACTTTGGTAGTGCGCAAGCAATTGCTTTACTGGGGGAAGAGACTAATCAGGCATATATCGCCGGTAGCGATCATCGCCGAGATGGTTTGGCGGCAGGGTTTTAAAGATCCATTAAGCCGGTAAGCAATTCAAATAAAAACGCTTGACCTCTTGATCACAACTCACATCTTTGGGCTGTATTGGGCGCTCTAAAGTAATGCCTTCAATTGAAGTGCAACGGCTTAAGGCAACATAAACCTGCCCCGAAGCAAAAGCACCTGAAGAGAGATCTACCTTTATCTTGTCAAGCGTCTTACCTTGGCTTTTATGAATCGTTACTGCCCAAGCCAACATCAGAGGAATTTGCACAAAAGTACCAATTATGTTGGGCGAAATTTTTCCAGACATCATGTCATGGTCATAACGATAAGATTCCCACTGATGACCTTTTACTTCAACGGTATTGGCATACGGTCCGTTTTGCACTACCACCTTCACGCTATTGGGAAGCAATTCACGGACAACTCCGATAGTGCCATTTACCCAACGCTTTGGAAAGTTACTATCTGTAGCAGTAAACATCACCTTGGCCCCCACTTTTAAAGTGAGATGATTGGGTGATGGCAGATTGCGGTCATCTACATTGAACTTGCCTGTAGTGCTACCAGTATAAATCTTGGCTTCAGTATTTAATGCCCTTAATCCAGCGTTATTAATTTGGTCGGCACGTGCATTCGTTGTTGTCAGAGTAATGGTTTGCTCATCAGCTGGTGAAGCATTTTCATAACACTGCTCATTAAGAATGCTTAAGGCTTCATCAATTTCTTGATTAATCCGAATTTGATTCAATAGGCCCGCAAAGTGAGCATCTTTTTGGCGAAAGATTTTCGATAGCTCTACCATGGTGACATCTTTACGATGTAAGGCCATTGCGTAAAAGAAATAAGGGCCCTCGTAACCACGCTCTGCAAGCACTTGCATATCCGCACTGGATACAACTGGTGGAAGCTGAAATAAGTCCCCCACAAACATCACTTGGATTCCACCAAATGGCTGACTTTTATAAGGACCATTTGCCCGCAAAAACAAATCGATTGCATCAATGACATCCGCCCTGACCATTGAAATTTCATCAATAATGAGCAAACGAATATCTTTATAAAGACGCTTGTCTTTTAAGGGCTTAATGTCCTCTTCCGGAAAGATCAGACGGGGCGGCAAACGAAAGAATGAGTGAATCGTGACGCCCTTTACCTGTAGGGCTGCAACTCCCGTAGGGGCCACGACAACAACATTTCCCCGAATCTGCTCACGCAAATACCCAATAAGCGTGGTCTTACCGGTACCCGCTTTACCGCTCACAAAAATATAGGGATCGTGACGTTCGATGGCATCAATTACCTCCTGGTATTCAGGGGTAATTTCAATTGTATTGGAGTCAGGAATGGCTGTTGTCATTCCCTATTGTTTCATGGGATCAACTAATGCAACGAAAGCCAATATAAACCACGCCAATGTCGGCTGATTTGGACTCCACATCGGATTCTTTTTGTCGTTCTGGCCCATACCACCATGAGGCACCACGGGTAATAAAGCCACCATTTCGCTCTGTCGATGTCCACTCCCAAACATTGCCGCCCATGTCAAGCAAGCCGTTCACACCAGGCTTAGTAGTACCGGCAGGGACATGCCCAGTTCCGCGGTTCAAGGCGCCTGCGGGCGCTACCCCTTTGTAATCACCACAGCCATTCAAGCAATGCGATACCGAGGGATTAGCACCACCTGGAAAAGGATAGCGCTCACCCTTTACATATCCTACTGGTGGGTTGGCTCGTTGCTCTAAAAATGCGGCTGATGTCCACTCTGCATCTGTAGGCAAGCGCTTGCCAAAGAAACGACAGATAGACCCCGCTTCAGCTTGATTCAAATGCACTGCCGGCTCACTATCTTTTGCCGGCACACCATAAGGGGTCTTCCAAGTCCAGCCTGGTTTTTTTACAAAACCCGCCTCATATGAAAGGCCTCCGCCGTTCTTTTCTGCTTGACTGATAAAACCAGTCGCATTGGCAAAAGTCTTCACATCTGCAATAGTCATCTCAGTTTGATCCCAAGATAGACTGCCAACCTTAACTACAGGAATCGTTGATGTAGGTGCGCTATTGGCGGGAGCGGATCTCAACATAAAGTAGCCCGCGATGATCGAAAGCGCAATGCCAAAGAGGATAGGGAGAATATCGAATTTTTTCATCAGAATGGTCTCAAAATAAAAGGCTCCACGATGGGAGCCTTAGGATAATGCAATATTCGGTGGGGCGAACGACGGGGCTCGAACCCGCGACAACCAGAATCACAATCTGGGACTCTACCAACTGAGCTACGTCCGCCACTGAAGAAATAGATTATAGCTTTTGGGGCAAAACCCTGTCAAAAATGCCGTGGGAGAGCACTTTAAGCGGGTTCAAACTCAAATGCAGCCCAGTCCCCAAGGGTAAGACTGGCATCCAAGAAAAAATCAGCAATAGCCGCTTTGCTTTGCACTTTAGCTAAAGCATGGTGATCAGAAAGACGCTGGCGCCAATATCTTGAGCCTGCCCTACCGTGCGCAAGACCCAAAATATGCCTAGTAAATGCGCCTATGTAAAAGGGTTTTTGCTTTGCTTGACATTCATCAAACCAAGCGTGGACTTGCTGAACCAATGCAATCTGAATCCTGTGCCACTCCGTCTCGCTAAATAAATAGCCAGCAGCCTCGCCATCACTTTCAAGCAAATCATCCCAACCAAGCAGCATTGCCGGAAAATGATAGGCTGCCCTACCCACCATGAAGCCATCAAAGTCATTCCAGTGGCCAGCAATTTGCTCATTATTTTCTAAGCCTCCGTTCAGCAAAACCTTCAGATGCGGAAATTGCTTTTGAGCATCTAAGCGAAGCTTTGCTGCCACCGCATAATGCAAGGGGGGCTTGCTACGATTTTCCTTGGGGGATAAGCCTTTCAGAACTGCATTACGCGCATGGATAGTCACTTGACTAGCCCCAGCTTCAGCAACAGCAAGGATAAAGTTCAGGGCAAATTGATAGTCCTTCTCTGAACTAGCAGCATCCATATTATCCAAGCCAAGGCGATGCTTTACTGAAATAGGAATATCAACACAAGATCTCATTGCCTTAACGCAACTTGCTACTAATTCTGGCTCGGCCATCAAACAAGCGCCAAATGCGCCGCGCTGAACACGCTCCGACGGGCAGCCACAATTGAGATCAATCTCGTCATAAGCCCATTGCTGTGCAAGCTCTGCAGCCTTAGCAAGATCAGATGGCTCAGATCCGCCCAACTGTAAGACAACGGGATGTTGATCTTGAGAATAGTCCAAGTGGCGTGGCACATCCCCGTGAATGAGTGCGCCTGTTGTCACCATCTCAGTATAGAGGACTGCCTTTTTAGTGAGAGTGCGATGAAAGGAGCGGCAATGGCGATCAGTCCACTCCATCATGGGGGCAACGGCTAGTCTTTTTTGTGATGCAGACGTATTTTGTTCAGTTGTCATTCAAATTCGAGGTATGGCACAGTCATGCTGCGGGAACATCAATCTTCATGCACTATTATCCCGCAATCTCCAGGCTAAGCCCTACTCATAAGCAGGCACTTGAGCATCCTTTAATAAGCGAATCTGATTTTTGTGGCTTCCGGCTAATGCTTTTTTAAGAATCTTATAAATGTCTAAATCAAAATCTACCTCTCCAGAGACTGCCAGCTCAGCAAGCTCGGCTTCATTTATTGCAGTCCCCAGATAACACCATTGATCAATGACGATCATGGCCTTACCTTCCTTAATGGCTATTGGACCCTCATAAGGCCATACCTGCACACGATAGGCCTCAAGCACTGACTTCAGCTGGAGATTATGCAGATGGATAGGGCTTGACCCTATGCAAGCACCACCACACTGCTTTACCTGAAATCCAAAACATGATTTACCCTCAATGCGCTTTTCTAGACCGAGTAAAGCCTCGCAGAGTCGATGCTTTTTGGCTACCGCCTTTAAGTAGGCGTGTGCCTCTCGTTTGCTGTAGAACAGACCATACAGATTGTCTTGCAACCCAGGAGATAAGTCTTTATGAGCAACTAGGACTGGCACTAAAAGTCCCAACCCATCTTCCAATAGAGTCCAAGCGCATAAATCCTTTGAGCGGCGCAGCTTGATATTCATACTCGGCATACGCTCTTTGATTAATTGAGACTCCAAAAGTAAGGCACTCAACTCACCGGCTGTATCAATCCAATCAATGTCCCTAATCTGTAGAGAAAGTTTCATTTCTTTTCGCTGCGTTAATGCGCCCTGAAAATGACCCATAACCCTACTACGCAAGGAAATACTCTTACCAATATAAAGCGGTGTTTTGTTTTCTCCATAAAAAATATAGCAGCCAGGAGTATCGGGGATAGAATCAATTAAGGATTGATCAATATTGGGTGGCAAACTCGCATTACCAATGAGCTGGTTCACTGCCTTCAGTAAACGCTCAGGCCCTAGGGTTTTTTCACAAACATTCCAAAACTGCAGCAGTAAATCTGCGTCGCCTAATGCGCGATGTCGTGCACTAACCTTAAGACCATGTGTAGCGATGATGGTATCCAGATTATGTCTTGGCTGGTCTGGAAATAGCAGTCTTGATAACTTGACTGTGCATAGCACTTTGGGCCTGAAATCCATACCAAGACGTTTAAAGGATGCCTTAATGAAGCCGTAATCAAAACGCGCGTTATGGGCTACAAAAATCTTACCCTCTAGCTCTTCTTTAAGTTGCCTAGCAATATCCTGAAACACAGGCTGATCAGCAACCATCTGGGGGTATATCCCCGTCAATCGTTGAATATTCTGAGGAATGAATACCTGTGGATTAAGCAATCTTTCCCAAACGCTAATCTCACCATTTACCAAGGATTTGATACCAACTTCTGTAATGCGGTCACGCTCAAAATGGGAGCCCGTAGTTTCGATATCAATAAACGCTATGGGAGGATACATCGATGGGGATAAGCTCATACCTAATGAGGCGCTCAAACTGACGAAGACTTATTGAGAGGACTTGCCGTTGATATAGCTCGCAAAATTAAAGATAGAGTTGGGACCCAAAGCCACCTCTTCCATTTTTTTGAACTGCGCTCTGACCACTTTCTGCGCTTCGCCCTTTAACATTTTTCGTTTTGACTCCACCGGGGGAGTAAAGATGATACGTTCTGGAGCAGTTTTGATTTCACTAAACGTCGGAATGTAATCTCGAATAGTAGAAGCCAACGTTACCGTCGAAAGACAGCTGATCATATATACCTCTAGAGATTGGTATAAATCTTTAGCAAGATCAGAGACCTCCACTTTGCGCTTTTTGATGTGATTCATCGCTAAAACGATGTCCTTAATCATGAGTGATTGAGGGTCCTTCATCAAAAGGTAACCACCATTTCGACCCTTGGTTCCTTTAACAATTCCCGCAGCACGAAGTGCGCTTAATAAGAGCTCAATACGGCTAATGGACAAATGCTGTCTTTTAGCCAACTCGGGTACTGGTACTGGCTGACCACCGGCTGAGTGACAAGCAATATCTACTAGCGTATTGAGCGCAGCCTTGGCAGCAATCGTAATTTCCATAGTAAGTAGATGTAGTAAGTGTGTTTTAGTAAAAGACTGTTAGGGCCGAAGTTTTTATGAAGATTTACAACGCTGCTCAGCTTTAGCCAATTGATCAACGCTACGTTGCTGAAAGTCGACCATATTGTGATAACCCATCTGATAGCAGGGGCAATGCTTACCTAGAATCCAATGGGCAAGCTTGATACGAAGCGTTTGAATCATGACAATCTCCAAATAGTATGGAAGTAATGTATCTGAGAATTTCCAAGTCTGCAGAGCCTCATATTGGATAAGCCTTAGCGGACTATTGAAGGTGACAAGCAAGAAATTTTGAATTGCTTTACATTCATTAAATGTCAAATAAACCCATCCCAACAAAACAAATTCCGCTGTTTCCTCTAGGTACAGTGCTTTTTCCTGATGGCGTGATTGCGCTGAAAATTTTTGAAGCTCGTTACCTCGATATGATTAAACAGTGCTTACGCGAAAATACTCAATTTGGCGTGATTAGTATTATTAGAGGATCAGAAACCCAGTCTGAACAAGCTCTAGAGACCACCTTCTCCAGTATTGGCACCTTAGCGAAAATTGAAGATTTCGATCCAGTGCAGCCAGCGTTATATATGACAAGATCATTTGGTACTCAGCGCTTCAAACTCATTCATGCTCAGCAAGATGCGAGTGGTTTGTGGCTAGGCGAAATCGAATTGCTTGACAATGACCCGCTCATTCCAGTGCCCCAAGAACACCAAAAGGTCGTCAAATTACTCAACGAGATCATCTCTGTGATCCGCAGCGAAGACCTCCTAGGTGACGCACCATTTAAAGAACCCCACAAACTAGATGACTGTGGCTGGGTTTCTAACCGACTTGCTGAATTACTCCCCCTATCTTTAGCCCAGAAAAATCACTTACTCGCACAAGAAAATCCCCGTATACGTCTTGATCTCATTACTGAACTTATTGAGGACGACGGGTTACGAAATACACCCATTCACTAAGCCCATGCTCAATGAATTTATTCGCAAGGGCATTCGAGAGATGGTTGGTGGCGGTGGACCACCCGTAGCCTTTCTGACGCCGCCAGGAGACCGTGGGCTTCTAGGCCCTGAATCTATTGCCTGGAAAGTGCACGCAGACTTTATTTCAATGATGATTGGTGGCATTAGCTCATTGATTATGCAAGCCCTACACCCTCAAGCCCTGGCCGGCGTATGGGATCACTCCAGCTTTCGACAGGACCTCAAAGGTAGATTGGGCAGAACGGCTTTCTTTATTGCCGCCACTACCTATGGGTCACGAGAAATGGCCCTGCAGATGATTGATAAAGTTAATCGCATCCATACTCAGATTACGGGGTTTGATGAGTTTGGCAAGCCATATGCAGCGACTGACCCTCACCTGCTGGCCTGGGTTCATCTCACAGAAACCCGAAGTTTTATGAGCGCCTTTGAATCGCATAGATTAGAAAAAATCAGCTCGGCTGCTAAAGATCAATACTTTTCAGAAATGAAAACATTAGGCGAGAGAATGGGGGCCATCAACTTACCCGCCAGTTACTCCGCTACAAATCAGGCCATTGAACAATATATCCCCGAACTGCATTACGGAGAGCGCGCAAAAACCATTATTCAATTATTGGATAACTTCCCTAGCAATCTGGCAGCCAAGCCTTTTGTAAAACTGATTACCCGCGCCGGCTTTCTGAATTTACCTGATTGGGTGCATCCCCTCATTGGCCGCACTAAACCAAGTGATATTGAACGGCGCACCATTAATAAGAGCATTGATCTGATTGCAATACCCGTTCGCCAGGCCTTAAAAGATGGGGTAGCCGCCCACTCACTCCGTAGAGTTTACGGAACCGCTTCTTAGGAATGCATCATGAGATATTTACCCATCATTACCGTAGTCAGTATTGCATTGACCGGTCAAAATCTAGCACTTGCACAAGATAAAACGTATCAAGAAAAATGCATCCAAAGTCAGATCAAACTGCATGAGCAGCATAAAAATATTGCGCCCAATGATTTTCGGGCATTTTGTGAATGTACAGAGAAAGAGCTGAGAATTTCATTAAGCCCCTCACAATTTAGCGAGCTTCTAGGCGAAGGTAAAAAACCATCTTGGCTTAAATCAGCCCAAAATGCTGCTGCTAAGTCTTGCTTAAAGCCAGAGCCTAAGATTGAGGCTTAGCAGACTGCTCATCCTCAGAACTATCCCCATGACTGCGCGGAGTAAGGGGCTTGAGAACTGGCGGAGCCATCTTCTCCCCATCCCAAACTTGACCACACCAGCACTCGCCATCATCATTAATAATACAAACGCCTGATCCACAGCAGAAATTTTTTGGAGCTTTCAAAAGTTGTCCTTAGAGCCAATGAAATTAAGTATGAAATCCTATTTTAGGGACTTAATGCAATCTCTGCCACCTAAGGGTGATTCATGAATATGCAGACCTCCTTATTTGAGCCAGTCAACACTCTAGCCCCTCACAACTTATTAAATAAAGAGGGGTGTGCACACTATTTCGATCAGGTATTTAGTCCAGCAAACTGCATCAGCCTTTTTGAGGAGCTCCTAGAAGGTCTGAATTGGCAGCCTGATTGCATCACCATGTTTGGTAAGCAGATTATTACCAAGCGTCAGGTAGTATGGGTTGGGGATGCCGGCTGTTCATATACCTATTCAGGCCAGAAAAAATACCCGCAAGCATGGACTCCACCATTGCTGCTGATTAAAGAAAAACTAGAGAAGCTTGCGAGTTGGCAATTTAACTCCTGTCTTCTCAATCTTTATCACAATGGTAATGAGGCAATGGGATGGCATAGCGACAATGAAGTGGAACTCAACCCCTTAGCACCCATCGCATCCCTGAGCTTGGGCGGCGAACGCAAATTCGCTTTTAGACACAAGGCAGAAAAAGTTTCTAGCTCCATCTTGCTAGGAAATGGTAGCGTGCTGTTAATGTACCCTCCCACTCAAGCGTTTTGGCAACATAGCCTTCTCAAAACAAGACTACCCGTATTACCAAGAATCAATTTAACCTTTAGAGATATTCGATAAACTCAATCCAAAAGAAGTTACTTGGGAACACCATATCCATACTTAGTCAGAATTGCTTTTGCTGTAGCGGTTTGCATAAACTGATAAAGATCAATTGCTCCCTGTGGCGCCCCCTTAATAAGCACCATTCTTTGCATGATGGGCTCATACAACTTGTCGTTTATCAAAACGTAATTGGTTTGTTTGGCTATCTCTGGGGATTGAGCGAGTGATAAAGCGGTAAATCCAATATCTGCAGCGCCAGTGGCTACAAACATCGTGGCTGCACCAATGTTATCGCCATAGACCAATTTATCTTTAGCCAAATCCCATAAGCCTTCTGCTTTCATAAATTCAATTGCAGCCTTGCCATAAGGAGCCAATTGGGGCTTTGCAATGGCAATCTTATTTGCTTTGGTAATTGCACTAGCTAGCTGAGCCTTGTCTTTACCTAACTCTATTCCCGAGGAAGTCTTAGCGATAAATACTATTTTTCCAATAGCATAGACTTTTCCAGTATCCACTGTTTTACCCTTCTTAAAGAGCTCAAGCGGAAATTTTTCATCTGCAGATATCAATAGATTAAAGGGTGCGCCATTCATGATCTGGGTTGTAAAGTTACCCGATGATCCATATACCACCCTGATCTCAGACTTAGTAGTTGCTGAAAATGCCGCCTGAATTTCTGTAAAAGCATCCTTCATATTGGCAGCAACCGCTACGGATGCAATCTGTCCAAAGGAGATCGTAGCGTAAACCAGGAGAAGCAATCCTAAAGAAAATTTGGGGAAATAGTTAAATCTCACTCGATGCCTTCAAAAGAATATTGCCAAAGCAATAGTGTACTAATTCACATTGGCAAACCACTACATATTGAGATTGAGCATCTGTTGACTGAAAAAATGCCTTTGATTGCCCGTAATGGGATCAATAAATGCAATTTCCTTAGCCAGCAACTGCAAGGGCTTAGAAAAATCGAGCTCATATTCTTGGTAAGGGGTAAGAGTAGGATAAATTTGATCGTTCTTTATCGGAACTCCTAAAGCATTCAGATGACAACGCAACTGATGCTTCTTCCCACTGCCAGGTGTAAGGCGATACTTTGCCCAGGGCTTCATGACTTCAATGATCTCCAGATAAGTATCAGCATTGCACTCTCCTTCAACCTCTTCCATTTGCAAGAAGTGCTCAGATTCTTGTAATCGGCTGCGATAAGTTAAAGGCAATCTTTGTGCCAATGCTTCTGAGTAAGGGGCAATCGCTTCGTATACTTTTTTCACTACGCGATCTCTAAATAGATTTTGATACTGTGCGCGCTCATGAGGATTGACTGAAAAAATTACTAGTCCTGCAGTATCACGATCGATCCGATGTATTGGACTTAAAGTCTGCAATCCGGTCTGTCTCTTTAGGCGATTCAAGGCCGTTTGTTGAAGATAGAGACCGCTTGGGGTCACTGGCAGGAAATGCGGCTTATCGGCCACCACAATATGTTCATCCTGAAACACAATATTGAGCTCAAAAGGTATCTCTGGCTCGCGCTCTAGGCGCCTGAAATACAGCAGATGCGCGCCAGGGCGATAAGGATCGTTTGCTGCTACCGGCACCCCCTCAGGCATCATTATCAAGCCCGCTGCAAAACGCGCTGCCCATTCCCCAGAGTCAACATGGGGAAACTGCTGAATAAAGAACTCAAGCAGGCTTTCATAATGATTGTCCTGCGGTAGAAATACCCGCGATGAAGACACCCCTTCTGAGTTCACTTTCATAAGCAATTCATTGATAGACGGTGGATGGAATGCCAATTATCCTCCTTAGCACGCAAGACCTTAAACACCTCTAAAATATCTCTGCATACCATTTAAAACAATAAAAATGCTTGAACTTTCCGTATTTGATCTGAGTCTACTATTTGCCTGTGCCTTCGTTGCTGGACTGGTCGACTCTATTATTGGTGGTGGTGGAATGATTCAGGTACCAGCCCTCTTTGCTTTTTTACCCACCTTTCCGCCGGCGACTTTACTCTCAGTCAATAAGTTTGCCTCTAGCGTAGGCACGATCGGCTCAGCCATTCAGTATGCGAGGGCCAATAGAAGTCCTTGGCGTTTGGTGATCATCTCATCAACCGTAGCTTTTCTGGCATCCATCGGCGGAGCCTATCTCGTAACCCAAGTACCAACACAATGGCTAAGAGGTGCATTACCCTTTTTATTAATAGCGCTACTCATTTTCAATATTAAGTCCAATGCTGGCCTGGTGCATGCACCTAAACATCAACCCAGAAAACAAAAAGCGGTTGCGTCTACTGGCGCAGGCATCATTGGCTTTTATGATGGTTTTTTAGGGCCCGGTGCTGGTGCGTTTTATAAGCTTTTGTATACCCGCATCATGGGTTTTGATTTCTTGCGCGCAGCCGCTCCAGCAAAGTTCCTCAATATCTCCTCTAACTTAGGTGCCTTATGTGTATTTCTATACATGGGATTTATTGACTGGAAGTTAGGAATATTGATGGCTATAGCCAACCTCATTGGCGGTCAAATAGGTACCAAGATTGCCATAACCCATGGCAATACCTTTATTCGCAAGGGTTTCTTTATGCTGGTCAGTATTTTGATTATCAAAACCTTCTATGATGCCTTCCTGAAATAGGCCATTGAATTAGTCGGCTTTTCATGGATTTATGCTGCTTTTCATAGTAAATTAAGACATGGAGTTACGGTTTATTCACTATAAAAAATAAGGAGAAAAAAATGAAAATATTATTACCAGTTGACGGCTCTAAATCCTCTCTCAATGCAGCTAAGTATGTCAGCAAACTAGCTAAAGATTTACGTAGCAAATGCTCAGTGACACTCATCAGTGTTCATGATGACGTAGGCCTTGCTCATGTTAAGCAGTTTGTTGCCAATAGCGTGATTGATGACTATCTCAGAGAAATGAGTGAGAAAGACCTAAAGGCTGCACAAAAGGCCTTAGATGCAGCTGGCGTTAAGCACAGCATGGTGATAAAACGCGGTAATGTTGCTGGAGAAATCATTGCGCTAGCTAATAAAGAAAAATTTGATTTAATTGTGATGGGCTCAAAGGGACGGAGTGGCATTCTGGATACACTCATGGGCTCAGTAGCTCAAAAAGTCAGTAATTCTGCTAAACAGGCTGTTTTGTTAGTAAAGTAATTGATGTCCAATATGCTTTACCAGGCCGTCTTCAAGACGGCCTTTTTTATAGGTGACTAAATGAGTATTTTGCTTCTCTTACTAGCGCCAGCAATATTTGCCCTCTTCTGGCTGATTAAATTACAACTTTGCCTCTCTAGAGTTCGCTATCTAGTGGATACCTATGGAATGGATCGCAAGAAACTGCGCAAGCTCAGCTGCAAGGAAATTAGGATACTTCGCAGTTCAATTGATGGCTTGAGACAAAAAAATGACGCTTTTGCCCTGGAGGCCCTCATTCGCCCCTATCGTGCATAGCATTGGCCAAACTAAATGGTGCGCTGATTGACTCGTTTAGATAACTCTTGTGCAGATTCTTTGCGCTCACTGTAGCGGTCAGTGAGATACGTATTAACGCTGCGAGTTAGGAGCGTAAACTTGTACAGCTCCTCCATCACATCGACAACGCGATCGTAAAATGCAGATGGCTTCATCCGGCCATCTTCTTCAAATTCCGTAAATGCCTTGGCTACCGATGATTGATTTGGGATGGTGATCATGCGCATCCATCTTCCCAAAATACGCATTTGGTTTACCGCATTAAACGACTGCGATCCACCACAAACCTGCATCACTGCCAATGTCTTGCCCTGAGTAGGTCGCACCGCACCTTCAGATAATGGAATCCAATCAATTTGGGTTTTTAAGAGTCCGGTCATTGCGCCATGGCGCTCTGGTGAAGTCCATACCATGCCCTCCGACCACCGAGCGAGCTCTCTAAGCTCTTGAACCTTGGGGTGGCTATCAGGCACGCTATCAACCAATGGCAAGCCAGTAGGGTCGAAAATCTTCACCTCCCCACCCATTGCTCTCAATAAGCTAGCCGCCTCAAGCGTCAATAAGTGGCTGTAGGATCTCTCGCGAAGAGAGCCATACAGCATCAAGAATCTCGGGGGATGGGATTGCTGAGAAATACTGAGTTTCCCAATATCTGGAATTTGAAATAAAGATTCAACCAAGGCCGGGAAGGTATCGTCAAACTCAGGCATTTATGATTCCGCCGTTTGAAAATACTTTTCTTTAAACCACAGAGCCACAGTGACCAAACCAATCATAATAGGAACCTCAACCAAAGGGCCAATCACTGCTGCAAATGCTGCCCCAGAATTAATTCCAAATACTGCAATTGCAACAGCAATGGCTAGTTCAAAATTATTACTCGAGGCAGTAAAAGATAAAGTACAGCAACGCTTATAGCCAAATCCCAACTTACCAGTGACAAAGAAGGTAAGCAAAAACATCACTACAAAGAAAACCAATAGCGGTACGGCAATCGTCACAACATCCATTGGCAGAGTCAGAATTAAATTTCCTTTAAGACTAAACATCACGACAATCGTGAATAAAAGGGCCATTAAGGTCAGCTTGCCAATGGGTGGTACAAAATGCTCGTGATACCACTCTTTCGAAACAAACTTCAACATAATAAAACGGGTAAGTAGGCCGGCAATACAAGGAACGCCCAAGTAAATGAAAACACTCTCTGCAATTTGAGCCATGCTCACGCTGACATTAGCACCGGCTAAGCCAAAATACGGCGGCAATACTGTCAAAAAGAAGTACGCGTACACACTAAAAAATAGTACCTGAAAGATTGCATTAAAGGCTACTAAGCCAGCTGCATACTCAGCCGAACCTTTAGCCAAATCATTCCAAACAATTACCATGGCAATACATGGTGCAATACCAATCAAAATAAGACCAGCCATATACTGGGGCTCGTTTGGCACAAAGATAATTGCCAGAAAAAACATTAATGCTGGAGCCACTATCCAGTTCATCAAAATGGTTATGGCAAATATTTTTTTATCTTTAAAAACATCTGGAAGATCTTCATAACGCACCTTCGCAAATGGCGGGTACATCATCAACATCAGACCAATAGCAATCGGGATATTGGTTGCGCCTACCTGAAAAGAATTAATCCATTCTTCCATACTCGGGACAAAATACCCCAGACCAATACCAGCAGCCATTGCTACAAAAATCCAGACTGTGAGATAACGGTCTAGAAAAGAGAGTCTCTTTGTAAGTCCGCTCATGCTTTTTGGTGAATCTCTTTAAGACTCATAGAATCTAACTTTTCTAATGGCATGGCTGCCAAAATATCGAGGCGCTTTTTCAAACCATTCATCACCTCAATAAACGCAGCCTTCTTCTCAATATCGCTACCCTGCACTTGGGACGGGTCTGGGAAGCCCCAATGTGCTGTAGCTGGCTGACCCGGCCAGAATGGGCACTGCTCGCCAGCTGCGTTATCACAAACCGTAATAATGAAATCCATCTTAGGCGCATCGGGCATACCAAAAACATCCCAGCTCTTAGACTTCAGTAATGTTCTATCCACACCCATCTCAGCAGCGAGATCTGCTGCAATGGGGTTAACCTGAGTGCCTGGTGTAGAGCCTGCTGAATACCCTACAAACTTGCCACTTGGATGGGTTGAAGCCAAAGCCTCACCTAAGACTGAGCGAGCTGAATTATGGGTACATAAAAAGAGGATGTTGTAAGTTTTCATGAGGATTTCATCTTTTTGGATATTTTTGAGGGAATGCAGGATTGACCTCCGCAGCAGTTATCCAACAGGAACGCGCTTAAATCTTGGACAAGTGCTGCATTAGGGCGATAAATCAGATTGCGACTTTGGCGCTCTACTAACAACAAGTTCGCCTGAACCAACTCTTTTAAATGGAAACTGAGTGTCGCGTTGGGAATGCCCAACTTCTCAATAATTTGCGTAGGTGTTAAGCCTAGGTCACCCTTTTGCACAATCAGGCGAAAGATATTGAGTCGCGACTCCTGACCTAAGGCCAGGAAGGCAGAAACAGCGTCTGTATTTTTCATATTTCCAATTATATAGAAATATATGACAGATTCATGACATCCAGCACTTCGAATGGATGATTAGGCCCAAGGATCAAACATTTTTGCGCCAGATTTCCTGAAATCGACAATATTTCTAGTGACAATAGTCATGCGATGCTCAATGGCAGTAGCGGCAATTAATGCATCTCTATCAGACTTTGGATTTGGGACGTGAAGACTTGCACATCTCTGAGCAACGGTTACATCTACAGGCAATATCCTTTCAGAGAAAACAGGCAAAACGTGCTTGCTTAACCACTTTCTGAGAACTAAGCCCTGTTTCTTGTCTCTTCTTTCAACTTGCAAAACACCAATTTCTAATTCAAGGATAGATATGGCGGAAAGAAACATTAACTCAGGTTCAATTTTCTCAGCCCATGACCTCACATTTGGATTAATCAGACTGCCGCCAAGTTTTCTAAATTCTGAAACTACATTTGTATCCAACAGGTACATTAAAAGAGGCCCGATATTGGCTTGGTAAGACTCCCTATTTTCGCAGGCTCAAAATCAATCTCACCCGCACCCTTCATACCCACTAGATCTAAGATGTTTTTCTTTTTTCCAGTAACGCGCTGAAATTCAGTAAATGTCATCAGCACATGAGCGGGCCTACCGCGATCGGTAATAAAAACTGGGCCCGCCTCTGCGGCCTTCTTTACTCGACCAGTGTCTTGATTGAATTGACGACTTGAAAAAGTAGTAATCATCAGAACTCCCATGAGATGTGAACTAATGTAGCAATGTTACTACATATTTATCACAAGCTCAAAATAGCCTGTAGCGATAAATCAACCCTTTAATTTACGCAAGGCTTCTGCCATCGCATTATTCATGGGAGGAGCACTGCGGCGATCTTCGGAAGGTCTTCTGTCTTGGGATTTTTGAGAATTTGATTTATTGCTTCTTTGTTCGGTCTGAGCCCCAGCACTTGCTTTTGGAGCCTCATCTGAAAGCCGCATGGTGAGGGCGATGCGTTTACGTTTCTCGTCTACTTCTAATACCTTTACTTTCACCACTTGCCCTGCCTTCACAACTGCATGCGGGTCTTTAACAAAGGTATTGGCTAACGCTGAAATATGTACAAGACCATCCTGGTGAACACCAATATCCACAAAAGCCCCAAAAGCTGCCACGTTGGTGACAACACCCTCCAAAATCATATCCGCTTTGAGGTCGCTGATTTTTTCTACGCCATCTTTAAATGTTGCCGTCGTGAACTCTGGGCGAGGATCACGACCGGGTTTCTCTAATTCCTTAATAATGTCGGTGACTGTGGGTACACCAAACTGCTCGTCCGCATACTTTTCTGGACGAAGGTTCTTCAGAATCGATACGTCACCGATCACTTCCTTAACCCCCTTCTGAATATCTTTCAGAATCTTTTCCACCAAGGGATAGGATTCAGGATGGACGGCGGAGGCATCCAAAGGATCGATGCCATTCATAATGCGCAAAAATCCAGCAGCTTGCTCATAGGTTTTGTCTCCGAGCCGCGGAACACTCTTAAGATCTGCTCTCGATTTGAATGCGCCCTTACTGTCACGATAGGCAACAATACCTTCGGCCACAGTATTTGATAGGCCGGAGACTCTGGCCAATAATGGTGCTGAGGCCGTATTCACATCAACACCCACTGCATTTACGCAGTCCTCTACAACCGCTACTAGAGATTTAGCCAACTGGGTTTGCATGACATCATGCTGATATTGACCCACACCAATAGACTTCGGATCAATTTTTACGAGTTCAGCCAATGGATCTTGTAAACGTCGAGCAATCGATACGGCACCGCGCAATGAGACATCCATGCCCGGCAATTCTTTTGATGCATACTCTGATGCTGAATATACTGAAGCCCCTGCCTCAGACACCACGATCTTTGTCAACTTGAGATCTGGTTTGGCTTTAATTAAGTCTTGCGCTAATTTATCGGTCTCACGTGATGCAGTGCCATTACCAATCGAGATCAAAGTCGCTTGATGCTTCTGGGCTAATTTGGCAAGCGTACGAAGCGAACCATCCCAATCATTTTTAGGTTGGTGTGGGTAGATGACATCGGTATCGACCACCTTGCCGGTGGCATCGACTACCGCCACTTTTACACCAGTTCGCATGCCGGGATCTAAACCAATGGTGACCTTTGGCCCTGCAGGAGCAGCAAGCAATAAATCCTTCAGATTACGGGCAAATACATTAATTGCTTCGGTTTCCGAGCGCTCTCGCAGAGCACTCATCAGCTCAGACTCTAAATGCATAGAGCACTTAATGCGCCAAGTCCAGCGCACAGTTTCTGATAACCATTGATCGGCTGGGCGGCCGTCATTCTTAATCTTGAATTGATTAGCAATACGGGATTCACAAGGATTATGTGGGGCATCCCATTTGGGTTTTTCTTCCTCAGAATCTAGACGCAAATTCACCATCAAGATCTGCTCACGACGACCTCTAAATAAAGCTAAAGCACGATGTGATGGAATAGCCTTAATTGGCTCGGAATAATCAAAGTAATCTGCAAACTTCTCACCTTCTTGCTCCTTGCCTGCAATGACCTTGGACTCGACAACACCATGATCTTGCAAATAGACTCTAAGGGACTGCACCAAAGCTGCATCTTCAGCAAAGCGTTCCATCAAAATCTGGCGAGCCCCCTCTAGCGCAGCTTTAGCATCAGGCACTCCAGGGTTATCGGTGCCATCGACCTGAAAGGCTTCTTTAAGATATTTAAGAGCCTCTACTTCGGGATCGAGCTTCGGATTATTTAACAGATCATTTGCCAAAGGCTCTAAACCTGCTTCCAAGGCTATTTGAGCCTTGGTACGACGTTTCGGTTTATAGGGAAGATACAGATCCTCTAGGCGCGTCTTATCCTCTGCCAGCATGATGGCCTTGAGTAATTCTGGTGTCATCTTGCCCTGCTCTTCAATGGAAGCAACAATGGCCTTGCGACGATCTTCTAACTCGCGCAAATAACTCAGACGCTCTTCCAAGAGTCTCAATTGCGCATCATCTAGGCCGCCAGTAGCCTCTTTACGATAACGAGCAATAAAAGGCACCGTAGCGCCCTCATCCATTAATGCAATAGCTGCAGCTACTTGGGCTGGTTTAGCGGATAACTCTTGGGCAAGACGCTGTTCAATCGATGGCAACATGTATTTAGTTTTCTTACTGTAATGAGTTTCTATTTTTAGAATATTTGTATTGATTGAAGAACAAAAGCCACCCGCAGGTGACTTTTGTTGTCTAACTTGGCGAACTTATTCGCGTGAAGCCTTCTTACGCTCATGCTCTTTCAAATAGCGCTTACGAATACGAATACTCTTTGGCGTTACCTCTACCAATTCATCATCATCGATAAACTCTACTGCGTATTCCAAGTTCATTGCAATTGGAGTCACCAAGCGCACTGCTTCGTCAGTACCAGAGGCGCGAACGTTGGTTAATTGCTTGCCTTTGATTGGGTTCACAACCAAGTCATTGTCACGGCTATGAATACCGATCACCATACCTTCATACAAAGGATCGCCAGGGCTCACAAACATACGGCCACGATCTTGTAATTTCCATAAAGCATATGCAACTGCCTCGCCATCGTCTTGACTAATCAATACGCCGTTATGACGCTCACCCAAGATACCGTCTTTTGCTGGTGCATAAGAGTCAAATGTATGACTCATCAAGCCATTACCGCGAGTCATCGTCATGAAATCGCCTTGGAAACCAATCAAACCACGCGCAGGAATACGGTACTCAAGACGGGTACGGCCTTTGCCATCACTGACCATATCAAGCAATTCACCCTTACGCTTACCCAAATCTTCCATCACGGCGCCTTGAGTAGTATCTTCTAAGTCAACCGTTAAGTTCTCGTACGGCTCCATCTTCACGCCATCTTCTTCATGGAATACCACGCGTGGACGAGAAACGGCCAATTCATAACCTTCCCGACGCATGGTTTCAACCAAGATGGTGAGGTGTAATTCACCACGACCAGACACTTCAAATACAGTGTCGTCATCCGTTTCCTTAACACGCAAAGCCATATTGGACTTCAATTCGCGATCTAAACGCTCACGAATTTGACGGCTAGTGACGAACTTACCTTCACGGCCAGCCAGTGGGCTAGTGTTCACCATAAAGTTCATGGTCAACGTAGGCTCATCAATTTTGAGCATTGGCAAGGCTTCAGGAACATCTGGTGCACAAATGGTGGTACCGATAGCCAAATCTTCGATACCGTTTACCAATACGATGTCACCTGCTTGCGCTTCATCTACGATCTCGCGCTCAAGGCCACGGAATTTCAATACCTGGTTAATACGACCTTTGCGTTGAACACCATCAGGGCCATCCATAAAGACAACGTCCATCAATGGCTTAACTGTTCCGCGGTTAACCCGGCCTACGCCGATCTTACCAACGTAGGTGCTGTACTCAATAGAGGTAATCTGTAACTGCAAAGGACCTTCTGGATTGTCATCACGAACTGGCACATGCTTGAGAACCGTGTCAAACAATGGACGCATATCGCCTGCGCGCACATCGTCTGTTAAACCGGCATAGCCATTTAAACCAGATGCGTAGACAACTGGGAAATCTAACTGCTCTTCCGTAGCGCCCAACTTATCAAATAACTCAAAAGTGGCATTGATCACATAATCTGTACGTGCACCCGGACGGTCAACCTTGTTAATCACGACAATTGGCTTTAAACCAAGAGCTAGGGCCTTTTTGGTTACAAAGCGGGTTTGCGGCATCGGACCCTCAACTGCATCCACCAAAAGCAATACACCATCAACCATGGAGAGCACACGCTCTACCTCACCACCAAAGTCAGCATGTCCCGGTGTATCCACGATATTGATGTGAGTGCCGTCATATTCCACTGCACAGTTCTTGGACAAAATAGTAATGCCGCGCTCTTTTTCCAAATCATTGGAATCCATGACACGTTCAGTCATTTTTTCATTGGAGCGGAATGTGCCAGATTGGCGTAAGAGTTGGTCAACCAAAGTAGTTTTGCCGTGGTCAACGTGGGCGATGATGGCGATATTACGAAGTGCGCGTTTAGTCATGTGAAGCTTCTAAAGTTAAAAATGGGGTTAAAAATAAGAATTCGGCTTAGTTAAGGTTAATAAATCAATAAGTCAAAATGGTTAATGGGCTTGGGAAATTAAGCGCTTTGGGTGAAGTACTCCAGAGCGCCAATCGCCGGTACCAATAAAGTTATGTGGCGCAGCCGTTGCACGATATATGCGCACTAATGCTTCAATTGATGGCAAATTGAGCGGGACACGTTGCCCCATCTCAAGACGTTTAGCCTGCTGCTCATCAACCGTTAAGTGGGGCAAGGTTTGCAACAAGGCATCCACTGGCAAGATATAAGAAGAGCTATCTTGCAATCCCTTTTGAATCGACTCAATCGTGAATGCTTGTTCCAAAGTGAGATGACCCACTTCTGTGCGGCGTAAACCAACTAAATGGGCACCACACCCCAAAGCCTTGCCAATATCTTCGGCTAGCACGCGAATATAGGTTCCCTTGCTACAACTTACTTCTAGAGAGGCTTCTGGCCAATTCACCTTAGTCCAGCGAATTGCATGAATTTTAATTTCTCTTGGAGCACGCTCGAGCTCAACGCCTGCACGAGCATACTCATACAAAGGCTTACCATCGCGCTTGAGCGCAGAGTACATTGGGGGAATCTGACTAATAGGGCCAGTAAATGTGGGTAATAGTGAATCTAATGCCAATGTCAATGCTGCATCATCTGCAAAGACCGGTAAAGGAAGTTCTTCGATGACTAAGCCCTCAGCATCCCCCGTATCGGTACACTGACCAAATTTAACTTGCGCCACATAAGTTTTATCAGCCTCGAGCAAATCTTGTGAGTACTTAGTAGCTTCACCTAAACAAATAGGTAACAAACCAGTAGCCATGGGATCTAGTGTGCCAGTATGTCCCGCTTTATCCGCATTAAACGCACGCTTAACCGCAGTGACTGCGCCTTGCGAGCTCATGCCAGCTGGTTTATCAAGCAACACAACGCCATCGATACGTACTGACATGAAATTATGCGTTCTCGTCTTTACGATCACTGCGGTCACTATCTACCGCTTGATCAATCAGCTTGGACATTTCAATGCCATGCTCAACTGAGCTGTCATAGTGAAAATGCAAGGTGGGCACAGTATGAATATGCAAACGCTTAAACAATAGAGAGTGTAAATAACCCGCTTTATCCTGCAAGGCTTTTTGTGCAACCTCAGGCTCTGCGCCTAATACGGTAAAAAACACTTTTGCATGCGCCAAATCCGGCGTGAGCTCAATACTTTGCAAAGTAATTAAACCCAGACTAGGGCTACGCAATTCACGAGGAATAAGCTCGGCCAGGTCTCGCTGAATCTGATCGGCGAGACGCTGGTTACGATGAGGACTGGTTTTATGCATTATTTAAGAAACTATTAGAGTGAACGGGCAACTTCAGTAACTTCGAACACTTCCAATTGGTCACCTTCTTTAATGTCGTTATAGCCTTTTAATGACAAGCCGCACTCAACACCAGCGCGCACTTCTTTAGCATCATCTTTAAAGCGCTTGAGCGAGTCCAATTCGCCAGACCAAACAACAACGTTGTCACGCAAGAGACGAACACTTGAGGTACGTTTAACGACGCCATCTGTCACCAAACAACCTGCAATTGCGCCGACCTTGGATACCAAGAAGACTTGACGAATCTCCACCATACCGGTGATCTCTTCTTTCTTATCTGGCGTCAACATACCACTCAAGGCCGCTTTCACTTCATCTACCGCGTCATAAATAATGTTGTGATAACGAATATCCACGCCATTATTCTCAGCTAATTTACGAGCTGCAGCATCCGCACGAGAATTAAAACCGATGATGACCGCTTTAGAAGCGACTGCTAAGTTCACATCCGTTTCAGTAATGCCGCCTACTGCAGCATGAACAATTTGAACTTTAACTTCTGGGGTAGATAGCTTCTGTAAGGACTGTGACAAAGCCTCCTGAGAACCTTGTACATCTGCCTTGATGATCAATGGCAATAGCTTGGCTTCAATCGCGCCCTCACCCATGTTTTCCATCATGGTCTCGAGCTTGACTGCTTGCTGCTTCGCCAACTTCACATCACGGAATTTACCTTGACGGAAAAGTGCGATCTCGCGTGCTTTACGTTCATCAGGCACCACTTGAACCGACTCACCGGCAGCTGGAACTTCGGATAAACCTTGGATCTCAACCGGAATAGATGGGCCAGCTTCATTACAGGGCTTGCCGTTCTCATCCAACATTGCACGCACACGACCATAGGTCGAGCCAGCCAACAACATATCACCACGCTTCAGTGTGCCGGACTGAACAAGCACCGTAGCCACTGGTCCACGACCTTTATCTAGGCGCGCTTCAATCACTAGACCTTGTGCCGGAGCATCTTTCGGCGCCTTGAGTTCTAAGATTTCTGCTTGCAACAGCACGTTTTCAAGTAAGGCATCAATACCCTCACCCGTTTTTGCAGACACACCAATAAATGGCACATCACCGCCATACTCTTCAGGAACTACCTGTTCGGCAACTAACTCAGTCTTAACGCGTTCAGTATTGGCTTCAGGCTTATCAATCTTGTTAATAGCAACAACGATTGGAACCCCACCAGCGATTGCATGTGCAATCGCTTCTTTAGTCTGTGGCATCACACCGTCATCAGCCGCCACCACCAAGATCACAATATCCGTTGCCTTAGCACCACGTGCACGCATTGCTGTAAAAGCTTCATGACCTGGAGTATCTAAGAACGTAATCATGCCGCGCGGAGTTTCCACATGGTAGGCGCCAATATGCTGAGTAATACCGCCAGCTTCGCCAGTAGCTACCTTAGCCGCACGAATCTTATCGAGCAATGAAGTCTTACCGTGGTCAACGTGACCCATCACTGTAACAACTGGTGGACGAGATACCAATTCAGCATCATGACCAGAAGTGCCAAGGTCTAAATCGGGATCATCTAATTTGGCAGCATGGGCTGTATGACCCATCTCTTCCACAATGATCATCGCCGTATCTTGATCCAAGATTTGGTTAATGGTCACCATTTGACCCATGCCCATTAGAAGCTTAATGACTTCAGCACTCTTAACAGCCATGGCATGCGCTAATTCTGCAACCGTAATCGTTTCCGGAACATGTACATCACGTACAACCGGTTCTGTTGGTACCTGGAAATTAGTGTCGACATTGGCCTCAGCAATTTGACGCTGCTTTCTTCTGCCGCCGCCTGAACGCCAACCACCTACACCACCAGAACTATCACCACGGGTCTTAAGACCACCTGATTTCTTGGCGCCTTCTTCTTGCCAAGTGGATGATGTTTCAGCAGATTTAATAGTCTTGCCGCCAACCTTGGCTGGGGCTTTTTTCTTATCATCTGCACCTTCAGCTTTTGCAGGCTTATGCAAAGTGCCTTTTTTGGCCTCTTCTGCTGCCACCTCACTAGGAGCCTTCAGTACGCGCGCAGGCGTACTCATCATGTCACGAATCGCTAATGCCTCAGCTTCTGCTGCTGCGCGGCGCTTAGTAATATCGGCTAACTGAGCCTTACTCGCATCTGCTACTTCTTTAGCAACCTTATCTGCCTGCGCCTTTTTATCGGCCGCTTTTGCTGCAGTCGCTGCAACATCCACTTCAGATTTAGTATCGACTTTAGCTTCTGGCTCTTTAGCACTTGCAGCTGCTACAGCATCTGCTTCTTTTTGCCGGGCTACTTCTGCCGCCTTCATTTCAGCTTCTTGACGAGCAAGTAATTCAGCTTGACGTGTTGCTTCAGCAGCACGTTTTTCGAGCTCTTCAGCCGATAAAATGGGTTTTGCTGGTGCGGCAGGCGCAACTTCTTTAGCCACTTCAGCTGGAGCCTCTTCAGGCGCCTTGTCGCCCGCTTTAACTAGCACGCGTTTTTTGCGAACCTCTACCTGTACTGTGCGAGTGCGACCTGCGGAGTCAGCCTGACGAATTTCAGAGTTTTCGCGCTTGATCAAGGTGATCTTTTTGCGATTACCTGTATCAGTATTGCCATGCGCTTTTTGCAAATGCTCGAGTAAGACTGTTTTGTCCTTTTCGGTAATGCTATCGTCCTCAGAACCCTTATCAATACCGGCCGCCTTTAACTGCTCTAAAAGGTCGGGCGCGGTACGCTTAAGTTCTTTAGCGAGTACTTTTACTGTTGTTGCCATGTACTACTTCCTCTCATGAAGTAAACCAATGTTCGCGCGCTTTCATGATGAGCGTTTTCGCGGTTTCTTCGTCAATTTGTGTCGCCTCAACCAGCTCATCAACAGCCAGTTCAGCTAAGTCGTCACGGGTATGAACTTGATTGTCAGCAAGCTTGGCAATCAACTCAGTAGTCATTCCCTCTAGGGAACGTAAATCTTGTGAAACTTCGCCAACACGCTCTTCTTTAGCTAATTCCATAGTCAATAAAGAGTCACGTGCACGAGTACGCAATTCGTTTACGGTATCTTCATCGAAAGAATCAATTTCTAACATTTCAGACAGAGGTACATAAGCAACCTCTTCCAATGTATTAAAGCCTTCTTCAATCAAGATATCAGCAACCTCTTGGTCAACGTCTAATTTATCCATAAACAATTGACGTACAGAAGCCGCTTCTTTTTCTGTCTTCTCTGCAGACTCTTCTGGAGTCATGATGTTGATCTGCCAACCAGTTAACTCGCTAGCCAAGCGGACATTTTGCCCACTACGACCAATGGCGATTGCTAAGTTTTCCTCATCAACCACCACATCCATGGCATGACGCTCTTCATCAACCACAATAGAAGAAACTTGTGCTGGTGCCAAAGCACCAATCACAAACTGTGCTGGATCCTCAGACCACAACACGATATCCACTGCTTCGCCAGCAACTTCGTTACGCACCGCAGTAACGCGTGTACCACGTACGCCTACACAAGTTCCAATTGGATCAATGCGCTTGTCGTAAGTAATGACTGCAATCTTGGCGCGGATACCGGGGTCACGAGCAGCACCCTTAATCTCGAGTAAGCCCTGCTCCATTTCTGGAACTTCATTCTCAAACAACTTGATTAAGAAGTCTGGGCAAGTACGGGAGAGTTCAATTTGTGGACCACGTGCTTCACGATCCACCTTGAGGATATATGCGCGAACACGGTCACCAGAACGCAAGTTCTCTTTTGGAATCATTTGATCGCGACGGAGTAATGCTTCAACACGGCCAGATTCAATAATCAAACCATTTTTGTCAGCACGCTTGACAGTACCCGTCATGACTTTTTCGCCACGCTCAAGGTAGTCATTCAGAATCTGCTCACGCTCCGCATCACGAATACGCTGCAAAATGACTTGCTTGGCAGCTTGTGCGCCGATACGGCCAAAGGCTAAAGATTCGATTTGCTCTTCAATGTATTCACCAACTTCCATGTCTGGAAATTGCTCAAGTGCTTCAAAGTGCAAAATCTCTTTATCTGGTTCTTGAAGACCTGCTTCGTCAGGCACAACTAGCCAGCGACGGAAGGTTTCATACTCACCAGATTCACGATCAATCGATACACGAATATCAACGTCTTCTGTTGCATAACGCTTTTTGGTAGCGGATGCCAGCGCCATTTCTAGCGCCTCGAACACAATCGCTTGATCAACGTTTTTTTCACGCGCTAAGGCGTCTGCCAACATGAGAACTTCTCGACTCATGACTTTCTTCCTTTGAAATCAATAACAGGGACCAACCGAGTCTTATCGACCTCGGCTAAAGAAAACTCCAATTGAGACTCGGCGCCATCGGCACCTTCAAACAACAAACCAAATTTCGCATCCGGTGAATCCAATTCACCGCTCAGCAAACCTTGCAACACACCACGAAAATTCTTCCGATTTCCCACGGCAACACGTAATTTCAAATCTACTTCCATACCTGAAAACCGCTCAAAATCAGCGGCTGTTTTAACCGGGCGATCTAATCCTGGAGAAGAAATCTCTAAACGCTCAAAAGGAATGTTCTCAACTGGCAATGTGTAGCTCAGTTGATGACTTACTTTTTCGCAATCTAATACAGTAATCAAACGCTCATAATCTGGATTCTCAATCGTGACACGCAGCAAACCTCCAGCCTCACGCTCGATATCGACGAGCGTGTAACCCAAGTTCTCCACTTCGGCAGAAATAATCCGCTGATCTTTCACGACAACCCTTCAATACAAAACGGCAAAAAAAAATGGGCTTCAAAGCCCATATTCTCGAAATTCAGAACAGGCCGACTTACGTTGATCGCAACATCAGTCGGTAACAACCTAAAACAGCAACAAACTGCTGTAAGTCCAATATTATAGCTGATTTAGTGGAAAACTGTTCAAAATCAGAAGCTTTCGTTCGGATTTCGGGGTTTCCTAGGGCCTTTATTGAAGGGTTTGCGCCCTTTTGGTGCATTACGCTTAGGGCCATTTCCCGGAGTTTGAGGGCTTGCCGTCACAAATGCAGATTGTCCATGATGGACTTTTTTACCCTTATTCCGATTCTGACCCTGTCCACCTTGACCGCCTTGGCCGCCCTGTCCAGGACGACCACCCTGCGTGCGACCGCGGAAAGGTCCGCGCCCGTCTCCCGATCCACTACCAGCAGGTTTAGCACCTCTCCCCTGATGAGTTAGGCCATTATGGCCACTAGCCAGCGTTAATGCATCACGGGAACCCCAATAAGAAACTGAGGTTTGCATAGGATCAGGTTGAAAGTCTTCCGCATCAGGAGAGCGGCGATCCCGACCTTGCGCATTCGGATTACGGCCCTTGTCTTGCGGTTGCGGCATTTTTAAACCAGCAAACTTCATTAAGTTGTAGATACCGCCTGCCTCAATCTCTTCCCATTTTCCCCGTCGTAAGCGAGGAGGCAATAAGAAGATGCCATAACGAGTCCGGATCAAGCGCGATACCGTATGACCAACCGCTTCAAACATCCGACGTACTTCGCGATTACGTCCCTCAGTTAAGGCAACGTGATACCAGCGATTTGCACCATCACCGCCGCCCATCGCCAGTCGCAAGAACTTCGCTTGGCCGTCATCGAGAGTGATGCCACTTTTTAATTGCGCCATATTTTCTTGGCTCAACTCACCCAAAATACGAACAGCGTATTCACGCTCAACGCCGTAGCGGGGATGCATTAAACGATTCGCCAATTCCCCAGAAGTGGTAAACAGCAGGAGGCCTTCAGTATTAAAGTCTAAACGCCCCACTGCAATCCATCGCCCTTGGCGTGGCTTTGGCAAACGATCAAAGACCGTTGGACGACCTTCTGGATCGGATTGACTTACGATTTCGCCAGAAGGCTTGTGATACATGATCACGCGTGGTGGCTTAGTCTGGATCTTGCGATGAACTTGCTTGCCATTAATGCGCACTTGATCTGTAGGGCCAATACGCTGGCCAATATGTGCAGGTAAGCCGTTCACTGAGACGCGACCTTGAATAATCAAGTCCTCCATATCACGGCGCGAACCCATCCCAACATCAGCTAAGACCTTGTGTAATTTCACCGTATCTTCGTCATCAGCATCGTCATCTAAGCCATCTAAATCTGACCAGACTTCATCACGTAAGCTCAGCGGCAAATCATCGACGTTTGCAAACTGCAAACTGCTCATCTCATCTTCACTAGGAACATCGGCATCGTCGTCATGGCGCACACGTTGGGCACGACGTTCAGCACCAGTTTGATGAGAGATCTCGTTCACATCCACGCCATCCGGATTTTTTACCTCTTCTGGCTCAGGTGCATCTAAGGCAGCATCAAACTCTCCCGATACAACCGAAGCAAAGAGCGCTTCACTCTCAGCAGGGTTAGGAGCCAGCTTTGCACTGCCACCCTCACGGGGGCCATTGGCTTGGGCGCCCTCCCTAGGAGGTCGATCTTTATTAAAGGGGCGCTTCTTATTAAAGGGATGCTTATTCCCACCAGGACCTTGGCGGCGTGGGCGGCGTTGTCCACCCTCACGACCTTCGGTCTTTACACCATCAGCATTTGGAGAGTTATCCGAAGCGGGAGCTATCGGAGATGAATCGTTTTCGTTAGAACTTGTCATTAATAATTATTTTTGTTCGTCCGATTGATCGGACTGTGGGATTACTGCTTCGCTTGTCTCGTTTGATACTTCATCAGTATTGGGTTCAATCACATCTTGCTCATCCATCTCCAGAACTTCTTCTGCAATGACGACCGTCTCAACGGTTGCAGATGGATCAAACTCCATGACTGCTTGACCCAAATGCTCGGCGGCAGCCATCGGGGCAGCATCTTCAAGCATTGGCAAGCTTTGTAAATTTGTCAGACTTAAATCATCTAAAAATTGTTTAGTAGTCGCATATAAACCAGGGCGGCCAATAGTTTCTTTATGACCAATTACCTCAACCCAACCCCGATCTTCAAGCTGCTTCATTACGTTACTACTGACAGCAACGCCACGGATTTCCTCAATCTCACCACGCGTTACTGGTTGACGATAGGCAATAATTGCCAAGGTCTCCATCACAGCACGAGAATACTTAGGCGGCTTTTCTGGGGTTAAGCGATCAAGATATTCGCGCATCGATAAGCGACTCTGAAAACGCCAGCCGGTAGCAATATGCACCAACTCCATACCCTTGTCTTCCCAAGCTTTTTGTAACTCAACAAGAGCATCATTAATTTCAGTGGCTGCAACATCCTCGGCAAATAAGCGCGTGAGGTCGGCAACGGTAAGAGGCTCTTGCGCGCACAAGAGAGCTGTTTCAATGACGCGTTTATTGTGATCGTCCATAAAATTCGGGCTATCAGGTAGTAACCTGATGAGACTTTAAAAATGTATTTTAGTAATGGGTTGGTGGTGTTCTTTTAGCTACTACGGGCAATTGACCTCAAAAAATTAGCTTTGAGAGAGCTACCCGCGCTGAAACGAAGTTCTTTTCGCTCACCGTGCAACCATTATAAGGGAGGCTCAATACAATAGCCATATGCATGAAAATTCAGCCCAAACTCCTTTCCGGTGGTCAGAGACAGAAGAAAGACGCCGTTTTCTTGGCTTAAGCCTGGGTTTTGGGGCTTTAGCCATCACCGGGTGCTCCACGACCCCCAAGCAAAAACCAGTTCTTGGTCTAGCGCTGGGTGCTGGTGCTGCCAGGGGGTTTGCTCATGTCGGGGTAATCAAAGCGTTAGAGGCACAAGGTATTAGGCCAGACATTATTGTGGGTAGTAGTGCGGGAAGCGTCATCGCCGCACTTGTTGCTTCGGGCGCCACCGGCAATGAACTCAATCGACTTGCCTTGAACTTAGATGAGGCCACGATTGCAGATTGGGGTCTGCCATTTTCCGGAAGATTTGGGGGCCTCATCAAAGGCGATGCCCTTCAAAACATGATCAATCGCGAAGTACAAAATCGGGCTATTGAGCAGATGCGCATCCCCTTGGGCATTGTGGCTACCGAGCTGCAGTCGGGTAAAGGGGTGTTATTTCGCTCGGGCAATACTGGTCTGGCAGTTCGCGCCTCTTGTAGCGTCCCCGGCGTCTTTCAGCCTGCAGTCATTAGTGGTAAGGATTATGTTGACGGCGGCCTCGTTGCACCAGTACCCGCTAGCTACGCCAGACAAATGGGAGCAACCATCGTCATTGCTGTGAATATCTCTTCCGAACCTTTGCACCAAGATGCTAGTGGCACCTTTGGAGTGATGCAGCAAACCATCTCCATCATGCAACGCAGCATCAATCAATTTGAACTCAAAAGTGCTGATATCGTGATTACACCTCATCTGAAGCAAATGGGTGGTAGCGATTTTCGCTCTAGAAATGCGGCTATTTTGGCCGGTGAAGTTGCCACACAAGAGCAAATTGCCCTCATTAAAGAAAAGTTAAAACTATAGACTCAGGGAGTTGATTCACTAACACCAATCAGGGCTAGTTGTGAAATAGATTGCTACAGACTGCGTGAATTACGCTTGAGCTTATTAACTTCTTTCAATAATTCTTTGCGCTCAGCTTCACCTAAGCTATCACTGCCATCTAGGCGTCGTGCACCATCAAAGCGCTTGTCCCAATAGAGACTATTTAGATCATCTACACGCACACTCGTGCCTTTGGATGGCGAATGAATAAATTTATTGTCACCCACATAGATGCCTACATGAGAAAACGTCAGGCGCATTGTATTAAAAAATACTAAATCGCCAGGCTGTAATTCGTCACGAGTAACTGGCTTACCAACCCGGCTCATTTGAGTAGACTTCCGTGGCAATAAGAAACCCAACTTATCTTTAAAAACATATCCCACAAAACTACTGCCATCTAAACCAGACTGCGGTAATTCTGTATCCCAGCGATAACGCACCCCAATCACTTCCATGGCACGATTGATAAGCTCATCAGATTTGACGTTTACTGAATCAGCCAAACGATCGGAAACCCGATAAAAGTAAGACTTACCTGCTTGGAACATGCTTTGTTTTGCGTCATCCCTATTCGCTTCTGCTGCATTTTCTACAGGAGCTACTTTCGCCGAATCGGCTCCAGCATCTGCAGCCATGACCGGCTGAGCAGACAAAGCTAGCGCAACAAGGAACGCACCAGGCGAACACTTGAGTGATGACTGCAAGAGCTTTTTTTGAAGTGACATCAATTCATTCTATCAAAGAAGTTCAGATTCGCCAAACCCTAGCTTAAGAGCTAAGCCATTGTTTTCAATGAATTAATTACTATTATTGAGAAGATATGCACCTTAACAGCGCATAGCGTAGAGGATTTTTCAGGCCCTTAAGTCAGTTCTGCAGCTGCAAAAAGTTCTTTTGTATAGGTCTGACGGGGGCGCTTAATCAGGGTTTCAGTATCCCCATACTCCACCACCCGACCCCCCTTGAGAACCATGATTTCATGGGACATAGCCCGAATGACTGCTAAGTCATGGCTAATCATCAAATATGCAAGGTTATATTTCTTTTGCAACTCAGTCAGTAAAGCGAGCACCTGCTTCTGAATCGATACATCTAATGCAGAGGTTGGCTCATCGAGCACCAAAATCTGTGGCTTCAAGATTAAGGCTCGTGCAATCGCAATTCGCTGCCGCTGTCCACCCGAGAACTCATGGGGATAACGCGTGAGCGCCGAACGATCAATACCCACCTCACGCAAAATATCTTGAACGCGAGACTCTCGCTCAGCAGCGGATAAATTGGGGCAATGAATATCAAGCCCTTCAGAAATGATTTGCATGATGTTCATACGTGGTGATAAAGATCCGAAAGGGTCCTGAAAGATCACCTGTAAGCTTGAGCGCATAGCACGTCGCTCTGCCGGCTTAAGTGCTTGCCAGTCATCGCCCAACACATCTACCTCACCAGTAATCTGCGCAGCAGAGTCCCCAAGCAAGCCCAGTACCGCCATACCCAAAGTCGTTTTACCCGAACCCGACTCACCAATGACGCCAATAGTTTGCCCTTGCTTAAGCTCAAAACCCACTTTACGCAGTACTTGATGGCGAGGTGGTTTTTTAAACCAGGTAGAGGATTCTGTTCCAGGATAAGAAACCGATAGCCCTTCGGTCTTCAGTAACACTGGGGCCAGCGGCATCACTGGCACTATATTGCGCACAGGCTCACTGTTCACCAAGGACTTGGTGTAGGGATCAGTAGGATGATTAAAGACCTGTTTAGTAGACCCTACCTCCATGAGCTTACCTTGATTGAGCACGGCAACACGCTGGGCAAAATGCTTTACTAAATTGAGATCGTGCGTAATTAATAGAATAGCCATCCCACCATGGTCTTTGGACTCCTCTTGCAGCTCTTTCAGTAAATCCAATATCTGCAAACGCAAACTCACATCCAGTGCCGTAGTGGGTTCATCTGCAATCAGTAATCGTGGTTTACAGGCCAATGCCATTGCAATCATGGCGCGCTGACGCTGACCACCTGAGAGTTGATGCGGATAAGCATGAAAACGTTTATCAGGCTCTGCAATGCCAGTCTTCCTCAGTAAATCAATGGCAGCGGACATACAATCCGCTTTCGAGATCAACGGTTGATAGACCTGCACCGCCTCAACAATTTGATTGCCTACGGTAAATAATGGATTTAACGCGGTCATCGGCTCCTGAAAAACCATGGCGATTTCACGTCCGCGGATCTGCCTAATATCGGCGATGGGCAAAGACAAGAGGTCTACCGGTGATTGAGCGCCCTGCTGACCATTCCACAAAATACGACCAGAAACTTGGGCACCCTCAGGCTCAAGACGTAAAGGCGCTAAAGCAGTCAGCGTCTTACCTGAACCAGATTCACCAACCAAGGCAACACGCTCACCAATTGCGATTTCTAAATCGAGATGGTGAACGGCAAATTTCTCACGACGTCCTGAACCAAAGGAAATTGAAAAATCTTCATAGCGCAACAAAGGGGGATTCAATTCAGCCGAGTTAAGTGTACTCATGAGCGCCCCCGATTCATCGCACTAGCCTTACGAGAATCAAATGCATCGCGCAGAGCCTCACCCATAAAGGTAAGTAAAAGTAAGGTAGCAACCAATACTACGAATGTAGATAGTGAAATCCACCAGGCATCTAAATTACTTTTCCCTTGTGATAAAAGTTCACCCAGGCTCGGTGTTCCCGGTGGTACCCCTAGACCCAAGAAATCCAAACTCGTCAAGGACAAAATAGCTGCGCTCATTCGAAACGGAAGAAAAGTAATCACTGGAGTCAAACTATTTGGCAGAATATGTCGCCACATAATTTGTAAATTGGTCAAACCCAATGCTCGTGCAGCACGGACATACTCCAAGGCCCGATTACGAAAGAATTCAGCCCGGACATAATCTGATAGCCCCATCCAACCAAAAGCAGCCAATAAGATAATCAACAATGAAATGCTTGGATTAAAAATAGAGGCAAAGATAATCAGTAGATATAGCTCTGGCATAGCCGACCAAATCTCAATCAGGCGCTGTGAAACCAGATCGAACTTGCCGCCAAAAAATCCCATTACAGATCCCGTAATGATTCCAACGCTGACACCAACAATGGTGAGCGCTAAACCAAAGAGGATCGACAGACGAAATCCATAAATGAGACGCGCCAATACATCGCGCCCACGATCATCCGTACCCAACCAGTTCTCGAGTGAAGGCGGCGCTGGATTCGGTACTTTGGCAAAATAGTTCAGGGTCTCATAGCTATAAGGGATAGGTGGGTAAATAGCCCAATTGCCATTACTCGTAATGTTGTGACGAATATCAGGATCCAAAAAATCCGTTGGTGTCGCAAAATCTCCACCGAAGACTCTTTCAGGTTGTGATTTGATAATTGGAAAATAAAACTTCCCTTGATATCGCACCACCAAGGGTTTGTCATTGGCAATCAACTCGGCACACATCGAAAGGCCAAACAGAACCATAAAAATCCAGAGGCTGGCATAGCCCATGCGACTATTTTTAAAACGTTGCCAACGGTTCATGATCCACCTCCAGCACCAAACTGAATGCGCGGATCAATATAGACATAACAAAGGTCAGAGATGAGCTTCGTAAATAGGCCAATCAGAGTAAAGAGATAAAGCGTGCCAAAAACGACTGGGTAATCGCGCCGCATGACTGACTCATAGGATAGTAAGCCAAGACCATCAAGCGAGAACAGGGTTTCAATGAGCAATGAACCCGTAAAGAAAGCGCCTATAAAGGCTGCAGGAAAACCAGTCACCAGTGGCAATAAAGCATTACGAAAGACATGCTTCCAGAGAACTTGCTTTTCAGTAAGGCCTTTTGCTCTAGCAGTTAAAACATATTGCTTGCGAATTTCCTCTAAAAAAGAATTCTTTGTCAGCATCGTTATTACCGCAAAGCTCCCTAATACCGAAGCGGTAATGGGCAGGACTAAATGCCATAAATAATCCATGACCTTACCCATCATGCTCAGCTCACTCCAATTGTCTGAAGTTAAGCCGCGCAAGGGAAAGATTTGTAAAAAACTACCGCCCCCGAAAATGACTAAGAGCAGCACGCCCAATACAAATCCAGGGATAGCATAGCCAACCAAAATCATCGTGCTCGTAACGGCATCAAATCGTGAGCCATCCCGCACTGCCTTGGCAATTCCCAAAGGAATTGAGACTAAGTAGGTTAAGAAAAAAGTCCATAGCCCAATACTGATAGAGACTGGTAGCTTAGAGACAACCAACTGCCAGACGCTTTGATGTTGATAGTAGCTCTGTCCCAAATCAAATTGGGCAAACCGTTTCAGCATCATGAAGTACCGCTCAAGTGGTGGCTTATCAAAACCATAAAGCGCTTTGACTTGGGCCAAGCGCTCTGCATCCACCCCTTGTCTGCCGCGGTAATTGCTACCTCCACCGGAAGATTCCGCACCACTCACAGCAGCATCACCTTTGCCTTTTAATTCCAGCATTAACTGCTCAACCGGGCCACCAGGCACAAATTGCACCACCGCAAAAGTCAGAGTCAACACTCCAAGCAAGGTAGGAATCATCAAGAGCACACGCTTGAGAATGTATGACCACATTTGCCCTTGCATTAGCGCGCCCCCGCTTTCCACCAATTGAGCAAGATCCAAGATTCAGCGGTGTAATACAAAGGAGGTTCTGGATAGCGCATTTCTTGACGATACGCGATTCTGTGCGTCGGGTTGTACCACTGCGGAACTACGTAGTAACTATTCCAAAGGACTCTATCTAAAGCTCTGGTTGCCGCTTGGAGTTCCTGGCGGGTCTGCGCTTTGACCACTGCATCGACTAAGGCATCGACGACGGGCGATTGAACACCAATCACATTATCAGATCCCTTTTCTTTAGCAGCCTGACTGCCAAAACGATCCCACAGTTCATTGCCAGGGCTTTGAGAATCGGGGAATCGAATCGTCGTCATATCAAAATCATATTCATCCATACGCTTCTGATGCAAGGCAAAATCACTTGTGCGGATATCTACCTGGATGCCCAGCTTTTCTAAATTACGCACATAAGAAGAAATCACCCTCAAGAAAAATGGGCCATCTTCAACCATCTCAAAACGAAATGGCTCGCCTCGCATATTGCGCAAAGCACCATCACGATATTGCCAACCTGCCTGGGCTAGCAAGTCCCGCGCCTTGCGTAGATTCTGGCGCAGACTCTCTGGGGAAGCTGTGGATGGTGCGGGAGGCATCGGCCCAAAGACCGCATCTGGCACCCATTTGGGATACTGCGCTTTAAGTGGTTTAAGTAATTTCAACTCTGCCTCAGTTGGCTTACGCGGTCCGTCGAAGTTGGCACTTAAATCACTATTAGTAAAGTAACTATTAATTCGGCTGTATTGATCAAAAAATAATTGGCGATTCAGCCACTCAAAATCTAATGCGTAGCCGAGTGCTTGACGTACGCGTGGATCTTGAAAGATCGGCCTACGAACATTCATGGCAAAACCTTGCATTCCCGCGCCGTTGTGATTTAAGAAGGCTTTCTTCTCTAAGGTGCCATCATTAAATCTTGGACCAACATAACTCTTTGCCCAGTTCTTGGCGCGGTACTCCACCAATGCATCAAATTCACCAGCCTTAAATGCCTCTAGACGCACAGCATCGTCGCTGTAGAGTTTGTAAACCACGCGATCAAAATTAAAGAAGCCTACGCGCACGTTCAAGGTTTTTCCACCTTGATCTGCCCAGTAATGAGGATTGCGCTTAAAGATCATAGTCTTACCAGCCTTATAAGACTCAATCACATAAGGGCCGCTAGCTAACGGTGCCTCAAACGTTAACTTATCAAATGGAGTCACTGTGCCATCGGGTTTTTTACCCCAATGACGCGAGAAGATTGGTAAGGTAGCTACCATTACCGGCAACTCTGGATTGCTATTTTTAAAATCAAATCGAATCACGCGATCAGAGACCACTACCGCTTGCTTCACATCAGCATAGACAGTTTTAAATTGCGGGTTCGCCAAGGAACTCATCAAAGTATCGAAGCTATGCTTCACATCACCTGCCAAAATAGCACTACCGTCAGAAAACTTGGCCTCAGCTCGAATGCGAAAGACGACCGACATCTTATCTGGCGCCACTGCAATATCCTCAGCAATGAGTCCATAGGCACTAGATACTTCATCCGCACTACCGACCGCCAAAGACTCAAACATCAGCTGCGCCACTCCAGGCGCTGTTACCCCTCGCAAAGTGAATGGGTTGAATTTGTCAAAACTAGTACGGCGGTCAGGATTGGGGAGGGTGATGGTGCCACCTCGCGGCGCATCTGGATTGACATAGTCAAAATGGCTAAATCCATCGGCATACTTGGGTTTACCGTACTGAGCGATACCCTGAGCAGCCTGAGCAGAATGGCTCATGACTCCAGCCAAGAGGGCTAAACAGCAAAAGCGAGTGAGATTGCGGATGGCGGGTTGCATGAACATATATGCAACAATTGTAGATAGCAAATCACATTTGAAGCAAAGGACACATCATGGGCTTTCTCGCTGGCAAAAAAATACTCATTACCGGCTTACTTTCTAACCGCTCTATTGCCTATGGAATCGCCAAGGCCTGCCACCGCGAAGGGGCTGAATTGGCCTTTACATATGTTGGCGAGCGCTTCAAAGGTCGAATTGTTGATTTTGCAAAAGAATTCAATACCGAGCTGATTTTTGACTGTGATGTCGGTAGCGACGAGCAAATATCTGCTCTTTTTAAAGATTTAGCCAAGTCTTGGCCCCAGTTTGATGGCTTTGTTCACGCTATTGGCTTTGCGCCCCGTGAGGCAATTGCAGGCGACTTTTTAGAAGGCCTCTCGCGGGAAGGCTTCAAAATTGCACACGATATCTCTGCCTATAGCTTCCCTGCAATGGCCAAAGAAGCGCTACCCATGCTGCGGGATAAATCGTCATTACTCACATTGACCTACTTAGGCTCTATGAAAAATGTCCCGAACTACAACACCATGGGTTTGGCCAAGGCGTCCCTAGAAGCCTCGGTTCGCTACCTTGCAGGCTCAGTGGGACCGAAGGGTATTCGCGCAAACGGCATCTCAGCGGGTCCGATCAAAACGCTAGCCGCCTCAGGCATTAAAGGTTTTGGCAAAATTTTAGAAGCGGTCGAGCAAACTGCCCCTCTGCGTCGTAATGTAACCATTGATGATGTGGGCAATACTGCTGCATTCTTGTTGTCTGATTTGGCAAATGGCATCACTGCAGAAATCATCTATGTTGACAATGGCTTTAGCCAAGTCATTGGTGGAATGGAAGAAGCTTGAACATTCCATTTGGTGAGGCCCTCAAGTTTTGGGCCAAGCTCGGTTTTATTAGCTTTGGTGGACCCGCCGGACAAATTGCGGTTCTGCACCAAGAGTTAGTTGAAAAGCGTCGCTGGATTTCTGAGCGGCGCTTTTTACATGCACTGAACTACTGCATGCTGCTGCCAGGCCCTGAAGCTCAGCAACTCGTTACTTACATTGGCTGGTTAATGCACCGCACTTGGGGCGGCATTTTGGCTGGCACTCTTTTTATCCTGCCGTCGCTCTTTATTTTGATAGGCCTTTCGTGGATCTATATCAGCTATGGACAGGTACCTTGGATTGCAGCCATTTTTTTTGGCATCAAACCGGCAGTGACTGCCATTGTTTTGCATGCGGCTGTGCGGATTGGTAAACGTACCTTACATAACCAATCACTGCGTCTTATTGCGCTGTGTTCTTTTTTAGCCATCTTTGTTCTTAATCTTGCCTTTCCACTGATTGTGATTGCTGCTGCATTGATTGGCATGTGGGGCGGAAAACGCTACCCCCAGTATTTCCAACTATCTGCAGCGCATTCAGAAAAATCAAGATCAGACTATGGGCCAGCATTGATTGATGACGATACGCCCACGGCAGAACATGCCAGGTTCTCGAGCAAAAAAATGATCCGTCACAGCGCGATAGTCCTACTCTTATGGACCTTGCCTTTCGCTGCACTCGTCTTGCTATTTGGCTGGAAAACCTTATATCCTCAAATTGCTTGGTTCTTTACCAAAGCAGCCTTTCTGACCTTCGGTGGCGCCTATGCAGTCCTACCCTATGTTTACCAGGGCGCTGTTGATCAATTTCATTGGATTAGCGCTGGTCAAATGATGGATGGCCTCGCCTTAGGTGAGACCACTCCAGGCCCACTCATTATGGTGGTGGCATTCGTTGGTTATTTAGCGGGACATATTCAACATCTTATCGGTAACAGTGACCCATTTTGGTTTGGGTTTCTGGGTGCCTGCGTCGCCACCTGGTTCACCTTCTTACCCTCCTTTTTTCTCGTCCTGGTTGGCGGACCCTTAATTGAGTCAACCCATGGAAAGCTGGGCTTTACTGCGCCTCTTACTGCCATCTCTGCAGCAGTTGTCGGTGTGATTGCCAACCTTGGCCTATTTTTTGCTTATCACGTCTTTTTCCCACATGGTTTAGGTGGCTCAATATCTTGGCTTTC
>JAXIUI010000003.1:0-99712 GCA_034680725.1 Polynucleobacter sp. | reverse complement strand
GCTCATACATTTACACCAATGAATGTCATTGACCTGAAATTAAAAAGGGGTACTGTCCTTATTCCTGCGCCTGATGGTTGGAATACCTCCCTCGTAGTTTTCAAAGGAGCCATTCAAGCTGGTGATGGTGGAGCGGCTCAGGATGCGCAGATGTTGATGTTTAGCAATCAAGGTCAAGATATTGAAGTGAATGTGATGGAAGATTCGATTGCCTTGTTACTCAGTGGGCAGCCGATTGATGAGCCTATCGTAGGTTATGGCCCCTTCGTAATGAACAGTAAAGAGGAAATTGCTCAGGCGATCCAAGACTTTAATAACGGTGCTTTTGGCAGAATTGACTGAACAAGAGTAATGGATTGATCAAAATTTGATTTGACTTCTTTGCTAAGCTGTGTACAAAAAATCACCATTTAAATCAAGGTGTTACACAGACTGCTTGAGAAAAGTGTGGTCAAATAACTCTTGTAGAAAAGGATATTAATCTCTCTTCATGTTTGACTTTAAAGAATTCTTTGTTGCGCGCCTGCACTTGCTCCTGCTTATATTTGCGGGAATGCTTTCTGCGTGCGCAGTAGGTCCAGACTTCAAGCAACCCGACGCCCCTAATACCTCAGCTTATACCGAGACCAAGCTCAGCAAAGAGTTAGCTACTGCGCCTGGAGTTCCTGGCGGCTCAGCTCAGGAGTTTGTAGAGGGAAAAGAGATCGAGGCGCAGTGGTGGGAACTATTTAAATCCCCCGAGTTAAATGTGTTGATCAAAAAAGCCCTGCAGCAAAATCCCAATTTAGGTGCCGCTGATGCCGCACTGCGTGCCAGCCAAGAAAATGTCAGCGCACAAATTGGTGGACAGTACTTCCCAGCGATTGGTCTAAATGGCGGCGCTACCCGTCAGTTACAGCCCTCGGCTATTTATGGCCTGCCTTACGGCTCCGATACTTACAACTTGTATAACGCTACTGTGAATGTGACTTATAAGTTGGATGTTTTTGGTGGGGCGCGTCGTGCGGTTGAGGGCGCTAGAGCTCAAGCGGAGATTGCTCAGTTTCAATTAGAAGGCGCCTATCTTTCTTTAACGGCCAATATTGTTACTGGCGCAGTCCGTGAAGCAGCGCTTCGGGCACAAATGCAGGCCACGGAAGAAATCTTGAAGGCGCAAACGAATTTAGCTGAAGTGACAGAAAGTCAATTAGCGATTGGCACTGTCTCACGTGTGGACGTTACTTCGCAGCGAACTTTAGTCTCAAACTCTCAAGTGGATTTATTTAATTACGAACGCAATCTTTCATTTGCCCGCAATCAATTAGCAGTGCTAGTTGGGGAGTTGCCTAGTAATGCGGCTATTACTCAATTTGATTTGAAGGCTTTGCATTTACCTGAGAAGCTACCGCTCTCTGTTCCTTCCAGCTTGGTGCGACAGCGTCCCGATGTGCGCGCTGCAGAAGCGCAGCTCAAAGCGACGAATGCATTGGTTGGAGTGGCTACAGCAAACTTATTGCCGCAATTGAATATTACTGGTGCTATTGGTTCTGCTGCACTCACTAGTAGTGCCTTATTTGGTCCTAATGCCGCTTTATGGTCAGTTGCTGGAGGTATTTTTCAGCCCCTATTTCAAGGTGGTCAGTTGTTAGCTCAGCGACGTGGTGCCATAGCGAATTATGAACAAGCGGTTTTCCAGTACCAAGCTACTGTTCTGAAAGCATTCCAAGAGGTTGCAGATGCATTACGTGCTTTAGAAACTGGAGCCCAAGCACTCAAGTCTGCATCTGATGCAGAGCGTTATGCATATGAGACATTGGATTTGGTTCAACAGCAATATAAATTAGGTACGGCCAGTTACCTAGCAGTTCTTTATTATCAGAATCAATATCAAATAGCGAAAGTTAAATCTGTGTCAGCACAAGCAACGCGATTTGCTGATACCGCAGCATTATTTGCAGCATTAGGTGGTGGTTGGTGGAATCGTACCGGCCCAGCCTTTCAACCAAAAGCCATAGCGAACAAAGATCAAAATGAAACTCCTGCAAACAATTAAAGCAAAAGTCACTGCTATTGCAGTTGCAGTATGGGCTTGGTCACTGGCCACCGCAGAAAAGTGGAAGTTGCGCGAGAAACTCTCTGCCTTCTGGCAAGGGATCAAGTCCTTTGGGGCGCGCTTACGTGAGCGTTTTACCAAATCCAAGCTCTATGCCAAATTGCAGGCTATGACGCCATTGCGTCGTCGTATGACCATTATGTTGTGTGGTGTATTTCTTTTGCTAGGTTTGATCTTTGGTTTTAATCAGCTCAAGATTTTCATGATCAAGTACTTTATCTCGAGCATGGGTTTACCTCCAGCCACCGTATCAACAATGGTTGTAGCGAATACTGAGTGGCAGCCTAAGTTATCTAGCGTCGGCAATATACGCGCCTTTAGGGGGGTTGAGTTGAGCACTGAGCTAGGTGGTTTGGTGCAGTCAGTTCCGATTAAGTCCGGCATGGATGTAAAAGAAGGGGATTTACTGATTAAGCTCAATGATGTCTCTGATGTCGCCCAACTGAAATCTCTAAAAGCGCTAGCTGATTTAGCTAAGGTGATCAATGAACGCGACAGACAACAATTAGCAATACAGGCGATTAGTAAAAATGTCTTTGACACTAGCCTTGCAGATGCTGCATCTAAACAGGCTCAAGTGGAGCAGCAGACAGCTTTAGTTGCCAAGAAGAATTTGAAGGCTCCCTTTAGTGGGCGCGTGGGGATTGTGATGATCAATCCCGGGCAGTATGTGAATCCCGGAGATAAATTATTAACGCTGCAAACACTTGACCCTATTTTTGTAGACTTTAATTTACCGCAAAGTACTGCGTCTCAAATTCAGGTTGGGCAAGAGATTGTGGTGACAACAGATGCTTTTAAAGATGCGAGTTTTACAGGCAAGATCACTGCAGTCAGCCCTAAGGTAGATACCAACACTCGCAATATTCAAATTGAGGCACAACTGGCAAACCCAGATAAGAAGATCCTGCCTGGGATGTTTGCCAATGTGAACATCAAGTTGGGTGACGAAGTGAAGCTATTGACCTTGCCTCAAACGGCTGTTACTTATAACCCTTATGGCTCCACCGTATTTATTGCCAAGCCAACGGGTAAAAAAGATAAAAAAGGCAATCCTGGGCTTGAGGCTCAACAAGTCTTTGTCACTACGGGGCCAACTCGTGGCGATCAGGTGGCGATTTTGAAAGGTATTGAGGAAGGCGCTACGGTAGTAACCAGTGGCCAATTGAAGCTAAAAAATGGCACCCCACTGATTGTGAATAACAAGGTGTTGCCTGCTAATTCACCAAACCCACAGCCTCAGGAATAAGTCCTAGATGAATTGGACCGACCTATTTATTAGAAGACCAGTGCTTTCACTGGTAGTGAGTGCACTCGTTTTGGTATTTGGTTTAAAGGCAGTGGGTTCCTTGCCTGTTAATCAATATCCACAAACCCAAAATGCTATCGTCACCATTACTACTGCGTACTATGGCGCTGATCCTGAAACCATTGCAGGATTTATTACGCAACCTTTAGAGACTGCTATTGCTCAGGCTCAAGGTATCGACTACTTATCATCCATGAGTGTGAGTGGTCTTTCTACTATTACTGCCACCCTCAAGCTGAACTATGACTCTAATGCAGCATTAACGCAGATTCAGACGCAAATTAGCTCGGTGAAGAACCAATTACCACCGCAAGCTCAGCAACCGGTATTGACGGTACAAATTGGTCAATCTACAGCTGCAATGTATATGGGCTTTTACAGTGACGATATTCCCAATAATGCAATCACGGATTATCTATTGCGAGTTGTTAAGCCAAAACTAGATGCAGTAGATGGTGTGCAGAATGCAGAGATTACCGGCGGCAGAAAGTTTGCTCTACGCGCTTGGCTTGACCGCGAAAAGATGGCTGGCCTTGGCGTGGGAGCTGATGATGTTTATAGCGCCCTATCTGCCAATAATTATCTTTCAGCAGTCGGAAGCACTAAGGGCGATATGGTTGCTGTCGACTTAGTAGCCGGTACAGATTTGCATACTCTCGATGAGTTCCGTCGCTTAGTGGTTAAAAAAGATGGCATCAATATCGTCTATTTAGATCAAGTGGCTACAGTGAGTATGGGCTCTGAAGACTACAACACCAATGTAGCCTTTAGCGGAAAAAGGTCTGTATTTATTGCTATTAAAGTAGCCCCACAAGCCAATCTGTTGGACGTAGCTGCTCGAGTAAGGGCGGTAGTACCTGATATTCAAAAGCAGCTTCCCACAGGCATGTCTGGCAAGATTGTGTATGACTCTACTAAGTTCATCACCACCTCAATTGATGAGGTCGTTGCCACCCTCTTAGAGGCACTCCTCATTGTTACTGCAGTCATTTACTTATTCCTAGGTAGTGCTCGCGCAGTTGCTGTGCCAGTGATTGCTATGCCACTGTCTCTAATTGGCACTTTCTTCCTAATGCAAGTTCTGGGTTACTCAATTAACCTTTTAACCTTGCTCGCTTTGGTTCTTGCCATTGGCTTAGTCGTTGACGATGCCATTATTGTGGTGGAGAACGTTGACCGTCATATGAAAGAAGGTAAATCACCTTTAGAGGCTTCATTGATTGCTGCCAGGGAATTGGGTGGTCCAATCTTGGCGATGACCATTGTGTTGATTGCGGTATACATTCCCATTGGTTTTCAAGGTGGACTAACGGGGGCGCTCTTTACAGAGTTTGCCTTTACCTTGGCTAGCGCTGTCGCAGTATCTGGCTTGATTGCATTGACGCTCTCGCCCATGATGTGTTCACGCATCTTTACAGAAGAGCAAGAAGCGTCATCATTTGTCCAAAAAATCGATCGTATTTTTGAGAAAGTGCATCACAGCTATCAAACAACTTTGCGTGAGTTATTAAATACTTGGCAAGTCATTATTGTGATGGGGGCTATTTTATTGGGCGGCGTAGCTTATCTTTACGCTACAGCGCGTGCTGAACTAGCGCCCACGGAAGATCAAGGTATTGTTTTGATGCAGGCCTCCGGTCCTCCTAATAGCACTGTTAATCAGATGCAGACTTATGCCGATCAGATTTTCCAGATTGCCAGTGCGGAGCCTGAATATGAGCAGATGTTTCAGATCACCAGCCCAACGAGTAGTTTTGGTGGTGTATTGCTAAAAGACTGGGATCAACGAAGCCGCAATGCAACTAAGTTCCAAGAAGATATGCAGAGTAAATGGAATTCGATTGCAGGTGCTCGGGTAGCAGCATTCCAATTTCCTGCCTTGCCGGGCGCACAAGGTTTGCCTGTTCAAGTGGTCATTAATACTACTGAGTCATATGAGTTACTCAATGAGGTGTCACAGGCTGTATTAGATAAGGCGCGCCGTAGCGGCAATTTCTTCTTTGTAGACTCTGATTTGAAGATTGATAAACCACAAGACGTTCTAGAAATTGATCGCGAGAAAGTTGCAGCCTTGGGCATGACACAGCAACAAGTTGGTAGTGCTTTATCTGCCGCATTAGGTGGTGGGTATGTAAATTACTTCTCTGTAGCCGGACGTTCTTACCGAGTGATTCCTCAGGTGAAGCAAGTAGATCGCCTTAATCCGGATCAGATTCTGGATTACTATATTCGAACCCCAAGTGGGCAAATGATTCAGGCGCGGACCATTGCCACAATCAAACAAAGGGTCGTGCCACAATCAATTAATCATTTTCAGCAATTGAACTCCGCCACTATATCGGGTGTCAGCACGCCATTTATCTCTCAAGCAGATCTTCTAGAGTTTATGCGCCAGACCTTGAAAGAGGTTGCGCCAAATGGCTATACGATGGATTACGCAGGCCCGTCACGTCAGTTTATGGCGGAGTCCGGGGGCTTCCTAGTGACTATGTTCTTCGCAATCCTCATTGTATTTTTGGTGTTGGCAGCCCAGTTTGAAAGCTTCCGTGATCCGATTGTGATTTTGGTTTCAGTACCCTTGGCTCTATTTGGTGCTCTGATCTTTATTAATCTTGGTTTCACCACGCTCAATGTCTATACACAGGTTGGACTGGTGACTCTCATGGGATTAATTAGTAAACACGGTATCTTGATTGTGGAATTTGCTAATGAGCTCCAAGAAGCAGGGCGCAGCAAACTAGATGCCATCGTGGAAGCTAGTAGCGTACGCTTACGTCCTATTCTAATGACAACTGCTGCCATGGTGCTGGGCGTTGTGCCACTAGTGATTGCTTCTGGTGCAGGCGCTGCTGGTCGTCAGTCGATGGGAATCGTGATCTTTACTGGACTATCGATTGGCACACTATTTACTTTGTTTGTTGTTCCTGCCATGTATCTATTTATTGGGGCAGATCACCAACAGAAGAAATTTAAGCAACAGTAGTGAAGCAGTGATGCTTGAAAAGTAAAAAGGGTGAACTGCGTTCACCCTTTTTTCATAAAGTGCATTAAATCACCCAGTGCTTATTTAACAATATTGAGTGCTTTTTCTTCCACTAGCTTATATTGCGTATTTTCTTCTAAACGCTTCATCCAGGCGTCAATATTACTTAATTGGGTGCGAGGCCCGGTTTGCTCTGGAAAGGTTTGGTTTAGCAATACCCACCGATTAACGCACAGTGCTAATGGGATATCGCCGATTTGAAAGTGATCGCCCGCACAATATTTTTGAGTCGATAGCTGTTGATCAAACAATTTCAATAATGAATCTGCCTCTTGGTACGATTTTTGAATGAATGGGTAGTTACGGTCTGCTTCGGGCGTGCGTGTGAGTCCAAGCAGCGCTACGCGCAAGGGTGGCCACATCGTTCCTAGTTGCCAGTCCATCCATTTTTCAGATTGATATTGGATATTAATGTCTGTCGAAAATCGTTTATGGTGATCATATTGTCTTGCAAGGTAGCGCAAGATGGTATTGGATTCCCAGAGCACGACATCGCCATCTTCGAGAGTGGGGACGAGGCCATTTGGATTGAGTTTTAAAAACTCCGGTGTGCGATTTTGTCCAAAATGTAGGCCAGCATCAATGCGCTCAAAATCCTTGCCCTCTACCAATCCTAGTTCGGCAAAACACCACAATATTTTTTGTACGTTAATGGAAGATTTTCTTCCCCATAGCTTCATCATGGCATTCTTTCTTTTATTAAATCAATCACTGGACTAGGAAAAGTCTAGCCCACCAAACTTACTATGTGCAAATATGAGTGGCTGCTTTTCTGGATCATGTTGGAGATTGAGTACTTTGGCAACAATAATATTGTGGTCTCCACCAGTGTGCACACAAATCGTTTCGCACTCAAAGTAAGCGGCGCAGCCCTCAATTTGAGTCAGACCGCTAGCTGCAAGTTTGTGAGCAATAGTGTCAAACTGATCCACTTTCACGGTCGCGAAATGCATTGCGATGGATTCTTGAGAGCGCTCTAGAACATGTATCAATTGTTTTTGCCCCACTTCGAAATTGGGCATTAAGTGAGAATGTTTTTTCAGGCTCCACAAAATCAGCGGTGGCTCTAAAGAAACCGTGTTGAAGGAGCTAATAGTGATGCCATGAGCGTTATTGGTGGCATCAAGGCAGGTAATCACGGTGACCCCGGTAGCAAAGGAAGAAAAACCTTTGCGCAGCTCTTGAGAATTAAATGGGGCCATAAGTTGAGGGTTATTTGGTGGTAGCGGGAGTTTGGGGATTAATGGTGGTTCCCGGAATTGGAATCAAAATTTCATTTTCTTCAGCTTTCACACACTTAAAGCGATATTCTTTGCCTGCCTTGGAAAGAAAGCTGGCCCCTTGATAAAAATCGTTTTTACAAGTGGCGGTAGCAAAATCCATGACTTCTTGCGGGGGTGCGCTAGAGTCAATTAAGCGCATATTACCCATGGACATATGAATTTGAGTTGACGAGCAACCGACAAGAGTCAGGCTAGAAAGTACAGTTAAGAGTAGAATTTTTTTCATGGAAGCCTCCATAATCACCAATGCTCGTTAGGATAAACCTATTACGCATTTGCTGTGGAGAAGACGCTGCTTTTAAAAGGAAAAGATATGTTTAAAGCGATTTTGGTAAATAAAGATGATCAGGGCTATCGCGCTGAAGTTTCCCAGGTGGACGAGGCCAGCCTTCCAGAAGGGGATGTGACGGTTCAAGTGCTGTACTCAACACTCAATTACAAGGATGGCTTGGCTATTACTGGCAAAGGCCCTGTAGTGCGCAGCTTTCCAATGGTTCCCGGAATCGATCTTGCTGGAGAGGTCATCACAAGCACAAGCCCTGACTTTAAGGTGGGTGACATGGTGTTGCTCAATGGTTGGGGCGTGGGCGAAGGTCACTGGGGCGGTTTATCCCAATTGGCTCGAGTAAAGGCTGACTGGTTAATTCCTCTACCTAAAGGATTTACTGCTAAACAAGCATTGGCAATTGGTACCGCTGGTTACACGGCAATGCTGTGTGTGATAGCTTTACAAAAGCATGGTCTAAAGCCTAGCGATGGTGAAGTTTTAGTAACCGGGGCAGCCGGTGGTGTGGGAAGCTTTGCCATCACGCTATTAAGCAAGTTGGGATTTACTGTAGTAGCAAGTACAGGCCGAATGTCTGAGGCAGATTATCTGAAAAAATTAGGTGCCACCGAGGTGATTGATCGTGCCACCTTATCAGCCCCTGGTAAGCCTTTAGCTAAAGAGCGTTGGGCTGCAGTGGTTGACAGTGTGGGGAGTTATACGCTTGCGAATGCTTGTGCGCAGACTAAGAGTGATGGTGCGGTGGCAGCTTGTGGTCTTGCTCAAGGCATGGATTTTCCATCGACAGTTGCACCATTTATCTTGCGGGGTGTCAGCTTGTACGGCATCAATAGTGTTACTGTGCCTCGTGCAAAAAGAATCGCTGCTTATGAGCAATTAAGTAAATTGGTTGATCTCAAAACTTTAGACGAGATCTCTCATGAAATCACCTTAGAGGATTCGATAAAGTATGCTGCAGAATTGATGGCAGGAAACGTTCGTGGCCGTTTAATTGTGAACGTCAATCAATAAGCGGATCAATATTTATTGCGAGGTTTGGGGTTTGCGGGTCTCTAGCTTATCCCAAATGACTAGTTTCTCTTGATTGGATAATTCAGACCAATTTGCAATTTCAGTGAGCGTACGAAAACAACCACGGCAGTAGTCATTCTCAGGATTGATATCACACCAATTAATGCAAGGCGATGGAACAGTTGTCAAAGTAAGCTTAAAAATAAATGAACACTAAAAGTCAAACGAGTATTGATGGCTCCGTCCATTATCCCCTAGCCGACCATATGCCGGAAGTTGGTGAGTCTGTCGAGCTTGCGCCCGGGGTGCGTTGGTTACGGATGCGCTTGCCCTTTGCTTTGGATCACATCAATTTGTGGCTTTTGCGAGATCAATTGCATGGTGCTCAAGGCTGGACAATTGTAGATTGCGGTATCGCCAATGATGAAACCAAAGCAGCATGGGAACAAGTTTTTGCTACCCAATTAGAAGGTTTGCCTGTGATTAGGGTGATTGTTACCCATATGCATCCTGACCATGTTGGGCTCTCGCAGTGGCTATGTGAAAAATGGCAAGTTCCCTTGTGGATTTCTATGACAGATTACTTAACGGCTCAATGGTTAAGTCACAAAGAAGGTGGTGCAGCGATTGGAGCCCGCGCTGGCGGTGGAGGGTCTGCTGATCATTTTCAGCGTCACGGTTTAGTTGCACCAGAAGATTTAGAAAAAATCAGAGCACGTTCTAATTACTACAGCAATATGGTGCCGGGTGTACCGCGCCAATATCGTCGCATCATGGATGGTGAAATGATTTTGATTGGTGGACACCAGTGGCAAGTCATCATGGGCTTTGGGCATGCGCCCGAGCATGCTTCTTTATATTGCGAAGCATTGGGAGTGCTAATTTCAGGTGATATGTTGTTGCCGCGTATTTCAACGAACGTGAGTGTCTACGATGCGGATCCGGATGCAGATCCTTTGGGTTTGTATCTGAGCTCACTAGAGCAATATCTACCCTTACCAGATGATACTTTGGTGTTGCCTTCGCACGGTAAGCCCTTTACCGGTATGAAGCTTCGGATTGCTCAACTTGTGGCACATCATGATGCCCGTTTAGCTGAGACGCTCGGGGCCTGTAAAAAACCGGCAACTGCTCGTGAAGTAGTGCCGGTTCTATTTAAGCGTGAATTGGATATTCACCAATTAACCTTTGCTATGGGTGAAGCTATTGCGCATCTGAATTACCTACTTCGTCGAGGAAAGTTGCATCGCCAGCTTTGCGACGACGGCGTGTTGCGGTTTTCCGCGGTTTAGCAGCCTTAGAGTCAGATCCTTCTGAGGCTCCTCCAGTAGCGCTTGCCGCTGAAGCCGACACCGCATCCCCAAAGGACTTTAAGGCCATCATGGTGGCATGTTGTACCTCTAGGCCTTGAATGGTCGATTTGAGAATATTCAGGTTGAGATTGAGCCAATTTTCAACGCTTTTGAGGTCTTTGATGCGCTTTTCAAGCTCGTCGGTATCTAGGCCGGGGAAAGCATTGGCAAATCCCCCTGCAGCCTTATTTGCATCGGTTGTAAAAGGAAATTGACCTGGTGCTTGGCCAGCTGCTGCTTGGCCCCACATCGTTTTCATCATTTCAAGGCTTTGATTGAATTCGGGGATAGTTCCAAACATAAGAGCTCCGAGTGAGATAAAAGTCGCGTTTACCAATAGAATAAGGGATTCTAGAGATTAATCCCGGTTAAGCAATGCAATCTAATGGTTTATCCCAGCCTTACACTCGCGGTCAGGCCTTACCTGAGCTACTGAAGCAGCGCATTCTGATTTTGGACGGCGCCATGGGCACCATGATTCAGCAGTACAAGCTGTCGGAGGCTGATTACCGCGGCTTGCCTGGCAATACCCGTTTTTCCGATCATCCGGGCGATATCAAGGGTAATAATGAATTATTAGTCCTGACTCAGCCACAAATCATTAGCAAAATTCATGAGCAGTATCTTGATGCTGGCGCTGACATTATTGAGACCAATACCTTTGGTGCTACCTCGGTAGCTCAAGAAGATTACAAGATGGCTGAGCTTGCCTATGAGATGAATGAAATCTCAGCAAAATTAGCGCGATCTGCATGCGATAAATACAGCACACCAGATAAGCCTCGCTTTGCTGCAGGTGCAATTGGCCCAACACCAAAAACAGCAAGCATTTCCCCGGATGTGAATGATCCTGGGGCACGTAATGTCACATTCGATGCTTTGCGCGCTGCTTATCGTGAGCAGATTGAAGGGTTGTTTGCCGGTGGTGTTGATTTATTTTTAGTGGAAACAATTTTCGATACTCTTAATGCCAAAGCAGCACTCTTTGCTTTGGATGAATTCTTTGAAGAGACGGGAGAGCGTTTACCGGTCATGATTTCAGGAACGGTAACGGATGCTTCTGGTCGTATTTTATCTGGGCAAACTGTCGAAGCGTTTTGGAATAGCCTGCGTCATATCAAGCCACTGACTTTCGGCTTGAACTGCGCTCTTGGTGCGGCACTAATGCGCCCTTATATTGCAGAGCTAGCGCGTATTTGTGATGCAGCGGTTTCGTGTTACCCAAATGCTGGTTTACCAAATCCGATGAGTGATACCGGATTTGATGAGACCCCAGAAATTACTTCTAGCTTGGTTGATGGTTTTGCAAAAGATGGACTGGTCAATCTCGTTGGTGGTTGCTGTGGCACCACCCCCGATCACATTCGTGCGATTGCGAATGCTGTTGCTAAACGTAAACCCCGTGCTTTCTATCGCGAAAGTGTGGAGGCGGCAACATGAGTAATGTAAAAAATAATAACGTGATACCAGCAATGAAGCTTTCCGGTTTAGAACCGTTTAACGTTACCGGTGCCGTTGGTTTTGTGAACATTGGTGAGCGAACTAATGTAACTGGTTCAAAAGCATTTGCTCGCATGATCCTCAATAACCAATTTGATGAAGCGCTTGCAGTAGCAAGGCAGCAGGTTGAGAACGGCGCTCAAGTGATCGATATCAATATGGATGAAGCAATGTTAGATTCTGAAGCGGCGATGACGCGCTTCTTAAATCTGATTGCTTCAGAGCCAGATATTGCTCGGGTCCCTATCATGATCGACTCCTCTAAATGGAGTGTCATTGAAGCGGGGCTAAAGTGTATTCAAGGTAAACCGATTGTGAATTCGATTTCCTTGAAGGAGGGTGAAGAGTCTTTCAGAAAGCAGGCTCGCTTAATTCGTCGTTATGGCGCCGCCTCTGTAGTGATGGCATTTGACGAAGTCGGTCAGGCAGATACCTTTAAGCGCAAGACAGAAATTTGCCAGCGCTGTTACGCTATCTTGGTTAATGAGATTGGTTTTCCTGCTGAAGATATTATTTTTGATCCCAACATCTTCGCGATTGCTACTGGTATTGAAGAGCATGACAACTACGCAGTAGATTTTATTAATGCCACTCGCTGGATTAAAGAAAATCTTCCGGGTGCAAAAGTCAGTGGCGGTGTATCGAACGTCAGCTTTTCTTTCCGTGGTAATGACCGCGTTCGAGAAGCTATTCATACGGTATTTTTGTATCACGCTATTCAAGCGGGCATGGATATGGGTATTGTCAATGCCGGTCAGCTCGGCGTTTACGCTGATCTAGACCCTGAATTGCGCGAACGTGTAGAAGATGTCGTCCTCAATCGTTTTCAGGAAAAAGACGGCAAGACACCAACTGAGCGCTTGCTAGATATTGCAGATCAATTTAAAGGCGGTGGCGCTAAGCAGGTTGAGAACTTAGTGTGGCGCGAAGGCCCCGTTCGTGAGCGCTTAACGCATGCTCTGGTACATGGCATCACGACGTTTATTGAGGAAGATACTGAAGAGTTACGAGCCCAAATTATGGGTGATGGTGGTAGACCGATTGAAGTGATCGAAGGTCCACTCATGGACGGCATGAATGTTGTTGGCGATCTGTTTGGTGCTGGGAAAATGTTTCTGCCGCAAGTAGTCAAGAGTGCTCGTGTCATGAAGCAGGCTGTGGCCATTTTGATTCCTTATATTGAGGAAGAAAAGCGTCTTCATATTGCTTCAGGCGGCGAGGCTAAAGCCAAGGGCAAGATTGTGATGGCTACAGTCAAGGGTGATGTTCATGATATTGGCAAGAACATTGTGACGGTAGTTCTGCAATGTAATAACTTTGAAGTAGCCAATATGGGCGTTATGGTTCCTTGTGCCGAAATCCTAAAGCGTGCTAAGGAAGAAAAGGCAGATATTGTGGGCCTGTCTGGCTTGATTACCCCTTCGCTTGAGGAAATGACTTATGTTGCGCAAGAAATGCAGCGTGATGATTATTTCCGTGAGCGCCAAATTCCTTTGATGATTGGCGGAGCCACCACTTCACGTGTTCATACTGCAGTGAAGATTGCCCCTCACTATGATGGTCCTGTGGTTTACGTGCCTGATGCCTCTCGCTCTGTATCAGTAGCATCCAGTCTGCTTTCTGACGAGAGCGCTAAGAAATTCATTCAAGACTTGCGCGATGATTATGTGCGTATTCGTGAACAACATGCGAATAAGAAAGCAGCTCCAACAATATCATTAGAAGCTGCGCGTAAGAATCGCGAGTTAATTGATTGGGCAAATTATGTCCCTGAAAAGCCAAAGTTCATTGGCCGCCGGGTGTTTAAAAATTTTGCGTTGAGCGATATTGCTAAGTACATCGACTGGACCCCGTTCTTTCAAACTTGGGATTTGGCTGGCAAGTTTCCAGCAATCCTAGATGATGAGGTTGTGGGGGTTGAGGCGCGCAAAGTGTATGCCGATGCACAGGCACTGCTAGATAAGTTAATTAAGGGCCAATGGCTACAGGCCGATGCTGTGGTTGCTTTCTATCCTGCCAATACGATGGGTGACGATATCGTTTTATATAGTGATGAAGCAAGGCAACACCCACTTTTTGTTTGGCATAACTTACGCCAACAATCTGAGCGGCCAGTAGTCGATGGTATTCGTCGGCCAAATCGTTGTTTGGCAGATTATGTTGCGCCCAAAGACTCTGCTGTAGAAGATTATTTGGGTTGCTTTGCCGTTACTACGGGGCATGGCGTTGATAAAAAAGTTGCCGAGTTTCAGGCTAAGCATGATGACTACAGTGCCATTATGTTGAAGGCTTTAGCTGATCGTCTGGCGGAAGCGTTTGCAGAGCTCATGCACCATCGTGTACGCACCGATCTATGGGGCTATGCCACTGATGAAATTCTGACGAATGATCAGATGATTAATGAGGAATATCGGGGTATTCGCCCAGCACCTGGCTACCCAGCTTGTCCTGCACATGAAGTGAAAAAGGATTTATTGCGCGTTATTGGCTCAGAGGATATTGGTATGACCCTCACAGAGTCTATGGCAATGAACCCAGCCTCTAGCGTCAGTGGGTTTTATTTAGCCCATCCAGATGCGCGTTACTTTAATGTGGGCAAAATTTCAGCTGATCAGGTGGAAGATCTTGCCCAGCGTCGTGGTGAGGCAGTTGAGGATGTACGTCGGCAGCTCTCGAGTTCAATCGACTAAATTTAAAGCCGTATTGATCAATCGGTCTAGTTTAAGGATTCACACGCCCCACATCACAGGCTCATCTTTAGATTTAGCTTGCTTCATGAGCTCTAGAAAGGGATAGGCACGCTGCCCTAATCTGTCAGCCAATTTTGGCTTTTCCTGGTTTTCTTGGTCGTCAGTATTGCTTTTGGTACGCTCCTCTAGGTCTTTGAGAATGGCATTCTCCAGGCTTGTGATGAGGGTTGGCAATTGCTCAACTGTGAAAATTCCCCTGGGCTCTAGAGGGCGAGCCAAAATATCAAATATCCGTTGGGTAAGATCTGCCAACATAATGACATCTGGACCTGCTTTAGAACGAAATTGATAGATCATTTCCATAGCTTACCACCTGATAAACTCACTTATCTATGCTGTTTACTAATAAAAATCGATTAATTGAAATGCTAGGCGCTGCTTTGCAGGGCTTAGCCCAAGAGCACGATCTCGGGCAGGCGCCTCAGCCACGTTTAGAGCGCCCTAAAGCAGTAGATCATGGGGATGTCGCATGCAATATTGCCCTTCAACTCTCAAAGGCTTGGAAGCTTAACCCGAGGGAATTAGCCCAGGCTTTAGTTGAGCGCTTACAGCAGCAAACTGGTTACAGTGACTTGATCTCCTCCTGCGAAATTGCAGGCCCTGGATTTATTAACTTTCGCTTAAGTAATGCGGCCAAAACTGCAGTGGTTCAAGAAGTTCTCTCTGCTGGTGCTGATTTTGGCCAAATCAGTAAAGGTGGCGCCCCGGTAGCTAGTGCCATGATTGAGTTTGTTTCGGCCAATCCAACTGGACCATTGCATGTTGGCCATGGTCGTCAAGCTGCTCTTGGCGATGCGTTGGCAAATTTACTGGCAACACAGGGCATTCAAGTGCATCGTGAGTTCTATTACAACGATGCTGGAGTACAGATTGCCAATTTAGCCCTCTCAGTTCAAGCTCGCTTAAATGGCTTAAAGCCTGGAGATGCCACTTGGCCGGAGAGCGCTTATAACGGCGAGTATATTGCCGAGATTGCCACAGCTTTTAAGGCCTCATCGGAGTACAGGGATGATCTTGAGGCAATCCGACAATTTGCCGTTGCCTACCTGCGCAATGAGCAAGACATCGACTTAAAAACCTTTGGTGTGAAATTTGATTGCTATTACCTCGAATCCTCTTTGTACACGGATGGTAGCGTTGCCCAAATTGTCCAGGACTTGCAAAGTATTGGAAAAACCTACGAAGCTGAGGGTGCTTTATGGTTAAGGACAACGGATGATGGTGACGATAAAGACCGAGTCATGCGCAAGTCCGATGGTAGCTTTACCTACTTTGTTCCAGATGTTGCGTATCACACTAGCAAATGGAATCGAGGCTTTGAGAAAGTCATTAATGTGCAGGGAAGTGACCACCATGGCACGATCGCACGCGTACGTTCTGGCTTGCAAGGCGTGGCGCATAAGCGTGGCTGGGATATTCCTAAAACCTACCCTGACTATGTTCTGCACAAGATGGTGACAGTGATGCGTCATGGTGAAGAGGTCAAAATTTCTAAGCGTGCAGGTTCTTATGTGACTGTACGTGATTTGGTTGAATGGTCTGGAGGCGTTACTCCAGAAATGACTGCCGATGAGCGTGAGCTGGCCTTGCAGCGTGGACGTGATGCAGTTCGCTTCTTTTTAATTTCACGTAAAGCCGATACCGAATTTGTATTTGATGTTGATTTGGCTTTGCAGCAAAATGATGAGAACCCCGTTTTCTATGTGCAGTATGCACATGCCCGTATTTGCTCTATATTAAGCCAGTGGAATGGCCAAGCTAGCACACTCAAAGATGCTGATCTTTCATTACTGCAAAGCAAAGCATCCGATCATTTATTGCGTCGTTTAGCGGAGTATCCTGAAATCTTGACGGATGCGGCAGCGGATTTAGCGCCGCATGCTTTAGCCTTCTATTTGCGTGATTTAGCAGGCGATTTCCATACTTTCTACAATGCAGATCGTGTTTTGGTAGATGATTCAGCGTTGAAGTTAGCACGTCTTGCTTTGCTATCTGCTACGCGACAAGTGCTGGAAAATGGCTTAAAAGTTTTAGGTGTTTCAGCACCCGCTAAGATGTAGTTTGGGATGAGAAATACTGCAGCAGTACAAAAGAAGGGTGGGTAAGGGATGAATCACGGAAATCAACAAACTGACTTGGTCTCACAAGACGGATCTTCTCATCCAGAGTATGGCGGTACTATTTTGGGCTTTATATTAGGTCTTGGGGTTGGCTTGGGAATCGCATTTATCATCGCTTTCTACCTCTCAAAAAATACCCCCCAGGAGCGCCCAGGTGTTCGTGCCCCCAATCTGCCGTTAACCATCAAGCCTAGCCCTGCCCCTGCCGAAGGGGAAGTGGGGCAAGCAGTTGAGCCCTTAGATCTCAATAAGCCTCTTCAGAGTAAAGTGGCTACCCCAGGGATTAGTTCCGCTGATCCGATTGCTGATTTGGCCGCCGGTAAGAAACCTGCCGAAGCGCCTGCAAGTCCTGTGATGCCAGTTGCTAAGTCGGATGCTATTTATTTCTTACAGGTAGGCGCATTTAATAAGCGTGCAGATGCTGATGCTCAGAAAGCCAGCCTTGCTATTCAAGGCATTCAATCCCAATTAAGTGAAATTAGCAGTGAAGGCAATACCTTGTGGCGTGTTCGTGTTGGCCCCTACAATAGTGTTGAAGAAAGCAATCCTGTGCGTGATAAGTTAACCAGCATGGGCATCAAATCAACCGTTATTAAATCAACTAAATCATGATTTCATTATCCAAACGATTCTTATTATCTTGCGCTAGTGTTGCTATCGCGATTTCACTCTCGGGCCTCGCTAAGGCTCAAGGCCCGAAGATTGAAGAGGGCTTTGATTATCGAGTGATGCCTGTCCCGCAGCCAGTTGAGACAAAGGGCAAAGTCGAGGTTATTGAATTTTTCTGGTACGGATGCCCACATTGCTATGATTTTGAGCCAGAGCTTAATGCTTGGCTTAAGCGCCAGCCTAAAGATGTGAGTTTCCGTAAGGTGCCTGTTGCGTTTCGAGACGATTTCATGCCTCATAGTCAGTTGTTCTATGCGCTTGAGGCAATTGGTAAAGGTGATGCGCTGAATGACAAAGTGATGTACGCCATGCATAAAGAGAATAAGCGTCTCATGACTGAAAACGAAATCGCCGATTGGGTTGCTTCCCAGGGTGTTGATCGCAATACTTTCTTAGCTGCTTATCGCTCCTTTGCTGTTATTTCAAAAGCGCGCGCTGCACGACAAATGGCTGATGCATATCGAATTGACGGTGTTCCAACCATTGTGATGCAGGGTCGCTATGTTACTTCACCATCGATTGCAGGCAGCAAAGCCAAATCAATTATGGTGATGGATTTCCTGGAAGAAAAAATCCGGAAAAATAACTATAAATAAGGATTAAATCTTGACGAAGCGTCGCACAATCCAGAAGTAAATAGGATAGGGCAGAATTCGTAAGAATTTAAGGAACCCTGAGAAGCGTTTAGGAAAGTGAATATCAAATTCACCAGCCTGTATTCCTTTCAGAATTTCAGATGCAGCTTCTTCTGCAGTGATTAATGCTGGCATCTCAAAATCATTTTGAGCAGTGGCCTCAGTCGCGACAAACCCGGGTGAAATCATGTGCACGCTGACACCTTGGGGTAGCAAATCGTAATACAAAGTTTCACAAAAATTAATAATGCCCGCTTTGCTAGGTCCGTAGGCCAAAGCCTTGGGTAGTCCACTGTAGCCGGCAACGCTACCAACAATGGCAATATGCCCAGCATGCTGTTTTAGCATTTCTGGTAAGACAGTGGCTACAGCCCGCATTGGCCCAAGCAGATTAGCGTCAATAGTTTTCTGAGCAACTTCAAAATCAAAGTTATCGGCGCGTAGTGGGGTGTATACACCAGAGACAAATAGTAGAAGATCTAAGCCTCCCCAATCTTGCAACAGGGTTTGATATGCATCATCAATCTGCTTTTGATGGGTAACATCGAGTGGGAGTACCAAGGCCTTTTGATTGTTCGCAATGGCAATAAGGCGCTCAGCGCGGCGACTTGAAAGCGCCACTCTAGCTCCAGCCTTAAGAAATGCTTTGGCACAGGCTTCACCAATTCCGCTTGATGCGCCAATGATCCAAATCCGTTGGCCAGAAAAATCAGGAATACCTTTTTGTTTCATGAGCTCAATCTATTGACCGATAATGCAGGGTCTCGATGTTTTAGGGTAAATTGCACGACATCAATACTCTTTTGATTAAAGCCGGCGGCACAATACATGAGGTAGAAGTTCCAGAGACGAACAAATGCTTCATCAAAGCCTAGGCGATAGACCTCTTCTATTTTTTGATTAAAACTATCACGCCATATACATAAAGTTTTGGCATAGTCATGGCCAAAGGCAAATTCAGATTCAACCTCAAGCCCGGCATTGGCTGCCGCTGCCTTAAATTTGGCAGGGGATGGCAGCATGCCACCTGGAAAAACATACTGTTGAATGAAGTCAGTGCTGTGACGGTAGCGCTCAAATAATTCCTCAGCAATCACAATCGTTTGAATGCAGGCTCTGCTACCCGCTTTTAAGCGTTTGGCAATCATCTGGAAATATTCTCCCCAGTGTTTTTCACCGACTGCCTCAAACATCTCAATAGAGGCAATGCCGTCAAACTGTTCTTGGCAATCACGATAGTCCTGAAGACGAACCTCGTAAGTTTGATTTTGCCCCAAAGCCGTGTTTACTTTCTCAAGACGTAAGTTGGCAAAAGCCTGTTGTTCGGTAGATAGAGTGAGTCCGGTAACCTGATTACCATTTCTCAGGGACTCTTCCATAAACCCGCCCCAACCACAGCCTACCTCGAGAAGATGATCCCCTGGTTTAGCTTGTATTGATTCAAGGATGCGCAAAATTTTGGCACGCTGAGCGTCTGCCAGAGGTTGCTTGTCTGTATTGGTGAACCAAGCACTTGAGTAGCTCATGGTGGGATCAAGCCACAGTGTATAAAAAGCATTGCCTAAGTCATAGTGCGCATGAATATTCTTGCGACTACCAGATTTACTATTATCTCGTAGCCAATGTTTTAGTCGGTAGGCAATGGAGCCGAGCCAGCTACCATAGATTGCTTTTTCTAGGATGGTGCGATTGTGTATAGCCAGCTCAAGTAAGGCCTTGAGATCTGGTGTATTCCATTGTCCGCGAATATAGCTTTCGGCAAAACCAATGTCCCCATGAGATAGCACTTGTTTGAAGACGGACCAATCATGAATATGGAGCTCTGCATGTAATGATTCAGCGCTATTACCAAATGTTCTCAGCTCATTATTAGGGAGAGTTAGGGTTAAATAGCCACCACGTAATTTTTCGAGCATGCTCAATATCGTCTTAGTACTCATCCGATATTGTTCAGCTTTCGTTTCTCTCTTTTGGGGCCTAGAAAAACTTAAGCGCGAGAGTAGGGATTGGCCAGGGCGATTCATCGAGTGACCTCAAATGCTGGGGGTTTAGGCTTTGTATGAAAGGGTACACCTTTTATCCATAATTTCAATGCTTGCCAATGAATTCTGCCAATCACACCAAGACTCATCAATGGGTATCGTAGAAATGCCAGGTATAGCGCCTGTCTAGTTAAGGGCTGAGTCAAGCCACTAATACTCGTATTAATTAAGGGCTTACCTTCTTCGTGTAGTTCAATACGGCAGACAGAATTTCTCTTGGATTTACTATCTTGAGGAAATAAGAAGCGGAAGTGATATTCGCCACTGACATCGCAAAATGGGGAAACGTGAAATACTTTCTTACTAATGAGTGTTTGTCCAGATTGCAGGGGTGCGCCATCATCCTCATATAGTAGGTAGCAATGACGCTCACCAAACGTATTATTGACTTCAGCTAAGACAGCCTGCACTTGACCAGTGGCACGAGTACATATCCAAAAACTGACAGGATTAAAGACATAGCCTAAAACGCGTGGAAATGTTTGCAGCCAAATTTCTCCATCGACATGCTCAATGCGATTCTCCTTCAAGATGCTTTCAATCCACTTTAGACTATCGGCATCACCATGCCCATGATCCCTATCGAAAAACGAAAACAATTTGAATTGGTTATCGCCCAAGCCATGTTGTGTCAGGAGTGTTTGATTTTTCGCTCTTGAGCGCATTGGGATCGAAACAGTAAATACACCATAGCCAAAAGCATTTTTTGCTGGGCGAAAACGTCTATGTTTGACCGTTCCAAAATTGATGGTTGCTACATTCATCTATTGAGCATCTTTAATAGAGTTGACTTGTAGTGGATGACGAATGCTTTCCATTAAATCCTTGGCCACTAGTTCCCCAGAGCGCAATCCATCCTCATGAAAACCAAAACCTGTCCACGCTCCGCAATACCAGATGGAAGAATTGCCCTGAATCAGGGGCAAGGCTTTTTGTGCCGCAATAGCCTTCATATCAAAGACAGGATGGGCATAGTGAATTTCACTATGTATCAGCAGGGGATCAGGTTCTGTCAGCGGATTTAAGCTCACAATGATCGGCGTCTCGCGTAGATCATCTGGCAGAGGCTGCAAGCGATTGATTAAATAATTCACGCTGACATGCTGTTGCGCATTTGGTGTTGCTCCAGACTTGGCGGTGTAGTTCCAGGCTGCCCAGCATCTTTTGCTGCTCGGTAAAAAGCGTTGATCTGTATGCAAAATGGCACGATTCTTTTGGTAGGGAATAGCTGCCAAAATATTTCGCGAGTCTTGATCGATGCCATGTACCAATTCAAGGGATTGATCACTATGACATGCCATCACAACTTCATCAAACCAGTACGATCCAGACGAACTGATAAGCTCAACTAAACCATTTTCTGGTTTACTTGCGTTCACTCTAATAACAGGCTCACGCACCACTTTGACATGATGTTGAGTTAGCGCTGAAAGTAAGAGTTTGATGTATTCACGCGATCCACCTTTGATGGTAAGCCATTGTGGACGATTCTGAATTTGCAGGAGTCCATGGTTATGGCAAAAGCGAACCATAGTCTGAATAGGAAACTCCAGCATTTGCTCGACTGAGCATGACCAAATCGCACCAATCATTGGTAAAAAATAATTTTCTCTAAAGCTAGTGCTAAAGCGATTGCGATCTAAAAAATCTTTGATGCGCTCATCTGGTTCCGAATACTCGAGCTTGTCTGAGATTTGCTCTTCTGCTAATTTGGTTGCTAGGCGATTAAAGCGAAGAATGTCATAGGCCATTCGCCAAAATGAGGGCGATAGCAAATTAGAGCGTTGTCCAAAGAATGAGTTGAGATCATTGCCAGCCCATTCAATTTTTTGATTGCTACCGGATTTATGGGAGGTATCAATCGATACTGAGAAAGACATTTCAGAAGGTGCGATAGGTACACCAATTTCTTCAAATAGTCTGACTAAGCGTGGATAGGTTTTGCGATTAAAAACTAGGAAACCAGTATCTACTCCATAAGTGATTGGATTGATACCAGTATTCAGTGTGAAATCAATAGTATTACTATGACCACCAATATGCTTGCCAGCCTCAAAGATGGTGATATCTAAATCGGGGTGCTGCCGTAATGCATAAGCACATCCAAGGCCAGAAATTCCGGCGCCAACAATGGCAACTTTTTTCTTAGCCACTAATTTTTTCTCCAAGCAGTTTTTCAATTTCACTGGTAATGCTATTGCTATTTGGTTGCGTCAGGCTGCCAAATGAATCTACAACCTTACCATTTCTGTCAATCAGATACTTATAAAAGTTCCACTTTGGATTGGTACCTGTTTTGCTTATAAGCATTTTAAATAAAGGGTTAGGGTTGCTTCCGCTCACTGAGCTTTTGGCGAACATTGGAAACTTTACGTCATAGGTATTTTTGCAGAAATCGGCTATTTCTTTATTACTGCCGGGCTCTTGTTGTCCAAAGTCATTCGATGGAAAGCCTAAAACGACTAAGCCACGATCTTTGTATTTTGCATACAATTTTTCTAATCCATCATATTGGCTAGTAAACCCACAGTAACTGGCTGTATTGACAACCAAGACGACTTTTCCTTGGTATTGGCAGAGATTTTGAGGCGCTTCATCCTGCAGTCTGGGAAAGGTGTGTGACAAGAGGGGGCTGCAACTTGCAGGGGCTGCATAAACTAGTTTTGTGGTGGGCACCAGCAATAAAAGTGCTAGATACCATCGTGCTAGGTGGCAAATCATGTTGAGCCTTTGGTGATTTGGGGGTTCTCTAAGTCTAAGACATTCTGATAAATATCGTTGAAGCTGGCCCATTACTATTAATATGGCGTTATGAGCACACTTCCTTTACCTTCATTTGAGTCCAAAGTATGCCTTATGGAAGACCTAGAGACTCGGATTGCAGCGCTTCCTAGGCCATTGGTATTTACCAATGGGGTGTTTGATATTTTGCATCGTGGGCATGCCAGTTATTTGGCTCAGGCCCGAGAGTTGGGTGCAAGCCTGGTTGTTGGAGTAAATTCGGATGCTTCGGTAAAAATGTTGGGAAAGGGCGAGGATAGACCTATTAATACAGAGGCTGATCGCCAAGCCTTGCTGGCAGCACTGGCTAGTGTGGATATGACGGTTTTATTCGCGGAGCAAACCCCAGTGAACTTGATTGCCAAAATTCGTCCGGATATCTATGTCAAAGGTGGCGATTATGAAATTGATCGCTTGGATGAAACACGCTTAGTCAAAACCTGGGGTGGAAAAGCCATTGCAATTCCTTTTTTGTATGAACGCTCTACCACGACATTACTTGGCAAAATTCGTAAAAAATAGCCTTTTGCTTGAGAAATATTGATTAGGATTTTTGGATTAACCAAGCCCATAGGCCGCGAAGAACCAAACCTTCAATAGGCTCTATTGGGAGTGTCGTGAGTGACATATTTTTTTTAATTTCGTTGGCCAAAATATGGCCATTACCACCATCCAACCAAATGCGTTGAACGGGGTGATTCATTTCTTTTGCTAGCTGATTTGCACATAAGATAGCGCCAATTTGAGCAGCATCACAACCACCGATAATTGCATCATTAGTGCTGGTGCCAAAGTGATTTTTTGTTGTGTGGGTATGAAGGCGTTCGGCTAAGGGAAGTCCGGCCGTTTTATTTTGCAGACATTCTTGCATCAACCCCAGTCCTGGCAAAATCCATCCACCATAGTGCACACCGTTAGCACCAAGCAAGTCAATGGTAGTAGCTGTACCAGTATTAATGAGCAATGAGTTGTTCTTAGAGAGCGCTCTCGCGCCAATGAGCGCGGCCCACCGATCGGGGCCTAGCTTGGCTGGATCAGTGTAAAGCGATCGCATGCCCTCGTATGGACTATCCCCCTTTAGTTGTTGCCAGGAAATATCGTGCCATTGTGGAAAGAGGCTTTGGATATGCTTTATAGCCGCATCACCAGCAACGCAGCAAAATCCAATAGCATCTGGCTTAGGGATCGTTTTGGAAATGTAATCAGATAATTCTGCACGCAACTCAGGAGATTGCAGGGACTGAGTATTGATTGATCCAGAGTAGGCCCACAGTTTTTTATGGCGATCTGCTATATTTTGAGCAGAGTCAACGGCAGCCCATTTCAGGCGAGTGTTACCAATATCAAATAATAAATATAGACTCATGATTGGGCTCTTAAAGAGACATCGCCGGCATGTATCGCCAGAGTTTGATCGCCTTGGCTAAGTAGTAAAGCACCATTATCATCTACGCCTGCGCTGATCCCATGAATCATTTCAGGTCCCGCCCCTGAAATTGTTACTGCTTGGCCAAAGAAGGCATCCCAGTGTAGCCACTCATTTTTAAAATGCTTAAAGCCGTGCCGGCTAAATTCACTGAGGTGTTTTTCAAATGATTCAATCAGTTTGAGCCAAATGTATTCATTTTCAGGAAGTACATGGGAATCAGCGATGAGTTGATCAATTGCGGCAACTCCAAGATCAGTTGGATTTTGCAGCATTTGAGTAATTTCATGGGCATGACGAAGATTTAAGCCGAGTCCAATAATCATCCACGTTTGAGAATGCGCGTTAGCTTGACCACCCTCAATCAAAATCCCGCCAAGCTTGGCATTGTTGAGCAAGAGGTCATTAGGCCATTTGAGTCTTAAGCCTAATTGGTAGAGCCTGGTTTGATCGATATTAAGCGCTTGGGCAATGCCAGCAATCACCGCAAGACCTATGACAAGACTTAGACCGCTGAGCTCATTTGGACGGCAGTTAAATGGATAGGCCAAAGAAAAGCATAGCGTGTCTTTGGGCTTGGCATGCCAGATTCGGCCCGCTCTCCCCTTGCCAGCCGTTTGCTCATGAGCAATTCTGGCAACAGGATCGATGAGCTCGCCAGCACGCCAGCGCTCCACTAAATCATCATTAGTAGATGTAGTGGTGGCGACCCGCTCTAGGATGCAATTCCAATTCATTTAGACATTGTAGAAAGGTCTGACCTAGAATTGGGGGATGCATCAGGAAGATCCGCGTCCTCGGAAGTTTGTTTGGCCACTGCAGGCTATGCCATTGGCACGTGCCATCAGTTTGAGCTATGCCTTGCTGATTATTTATGTCAGCCTTACTCCCTTTGATTTCAATTTTCAGAACGGCATTCCTGGGTGGGCCTGGTTAAGCGCCCCTTTGCCGCGATTTATTACCTTATTTGATGTATCGGTCAATATATTGGCTTATATCCCATTGGGGTTTTTATTGGTATTTGCCTGTTATCCACGATGGCGTAATTTCGTGGCCTTGGGGGTTGCTTTGGGATTTAGTGCTTTTTTAGCCCTCAGCGTTGAATCTTTGCAGACTTGGTTGCCAACCCGGATTCCAAGTCAAATGGATTGGTGGGCCAATGTATTAGGGGGCTTGCTAGGAGCTTTGCTTGCCATCCCTTTGGGTCCCCAGTGGCTATCTGGCAGCATCATTCGCAAACGTTTTGATCAGTGGTTTGGGATCAATTGGGCTGCATGTGCCTTATTTCTTCTTTTTCCTTGGTCGCAAATTTATCCCCAGAGTTCATGGCTAGGAACAGGCGTTTGGGGCCATGCCATCTTTGCATCGGTTGATTGGGGAACGATGGTCATTAATCATGTTGCTCAAGAGGCTGTCATTACAGCACTCTGTTGGTTGGGGGTAGGACTTTTGCTTTCCTTGGGTATGCGCCCTAAGGCACCGCAATGGAAAATTTTGAATACTTTACTTTTGCTGACCGTGATAATGAAGATTGTTTTTACAGCCTTGCAGTTTGGCTCAGAATTTAGTTTGTTATGGTTAACTGCCGGTGCGGCTTGGGGAATGGTATTTGGAATTATTTTGTTGAGATGGGCCTTGCCACTTGCTGGAATGACCAGGTTTTGGTTGGCAATTATTTTTCTCTTAAGTGCTACCTTGGCGATTAATTTATTGCCGGATAATCCTTATTTTTTACTTACCTTAAGGCATTGGAACCAGGGAAGGCTGTTGCACTTTAACGAATTAATGCAATGGGTTTCAGTGGTATGGTTGCCATTGGCCTTATTTTGGGCTGTTCGTAAGAGATCAGCATTAAATTTAACCTCCTAATTATTACTAATCATGAGCTTTCAAAACCATTTATTTTTCTGTCTTAATAAACGCAATAATGGCGCAGATTGTTGTGATCAACAAAACGCATTTGCCTTATTTGAATATGCAAAAAATCGTGTAAAAGAATTGGGCTTAAGTGGCCCCGGCAAAGTTCGGGTTAATAAAGCAGGGTGCTTAGATCGCTGCGCTGATGGCCCTGTAATGGTGGTTTATCCAGAGGGTGTTTGGTATACCTTTGTTGATACTGAAGATATTGAAGAAATTATTCAATCGCATTTAATTTTGGGTCGCCCAGTAGAGCGCCTTCAGTTGGCTTAAATTGTTCCGAAAGTTTGATACATGAATAGCCGTACAAAAATTATTTACATTGAAGGAGTTGTTGGGCAAATTGAAATGTCTATCGATTTACCTGATGAATTAAAGGCGAATCCGGATTTTTCATTGAGGGGCTTGGCACTGGTGGCACACCCACACCCTCTGATGGGTGGCACGATGGATAACAAAGTTGCCCAAACCATGGCAAGAGCATTTAATCAGCTGGGCTATGTCAGTGTGCGGCCTAATTTTCGGGGGGTAGGTGCAACTGCAGGCGTGCATGATGATGGTATTGGCGAAGTGGATGATCTACTCCATGTGACTGATTGGATGCGGACACCATCGAGCTGGGCGCAATTTGAGGCGGCGACTGGTCAAGCTTGGATTCATACGGTCAACACTCTTCCTCTCGTTGTTTCCGGCTTCTCATTTGGCAGTTATGTGGGAACCCACTTAGTCCAAAGATTGGCTGAGCTTGGACGTCCGGCAGAGCGCTTAGTCATGGTCGGTAGTGCAGCAGGAAAGTGGGAATTGGCTCCGGTACCAGCAGATACCATTTTGATTCATGGTGAGTTAGATGAAACGATCCCCCTAGTGGATGTTTTGAATTGGGCGCGACCCCAGGAGCTAACGGTACAAGTTGTTCCAGGTGCAGATCATTTTTTTCATCGTCGCTTACACTGCATTCGCAATATCATCACTAGCGCTTGGTTGGGAATGACTGATCATCGACATGCCTCAATGTGAAATGAATTGAATTGATTAAAAATTAGCTAGAGAAAATAAATGACTGAAGATAGAAAATCCCTTATTGAATATCCTTCCCAGTTTCCGATAAAGGTGATGGGCAAATCGAATCCTGAATATCTTCCCGCAATCTTGCATATTGCCCATCAATTTGATCCCACATTTGATGAGAGTAAGGTTGAGCAAAGACCATCAAAGGATGGTAATTACTTGGGTATTACGCTGCCGATTACCGCTACGAGTCGCGAACAATTGGATGAGCTATATCGCACGCTTTCTACGCACCCATTGGTGAGCATTGTTCTCTAATACATTTGCATGACTTTGCTAGTTAAGCGCTTAGGGCTGGTTGACTACGAATCAACTTACCAGGCAATGCGTCAATTTACTCAGGCGCGTAGCTCAGATACCCCTGATGAAATTTGGCTTCTTGAGCACCCCCCTGTTTTTACTTTAGGCTTGGCGGGTGACCCCAGTAATTTGCATTCTCCCAGTAGTCAAATTCCCCTGGTCCAGGTTGATCGAGGTGGAGAGATTACCTATCATGGGCCTGGGCAGATTGTGATGTATCTACTCTTGGATTTAAGAAGGTTGGGCATCTTTGTAAAGGAGTTGGTTTTCAGAATCGAGCAAGCCTTGATTGATACTCTTGCCGATTATGGAATTGCAGCAGAAAGGCATCCTGGAGCACCCGGGATTTATATTGCGCAGGCTCAAGGTATTGCAACTGAATATTGGGGGTCCAAAATCGCTGCTTTAGGCTTGAAAGTCTCCAAAGGGTGCTCATATCATGGTCTAGCCCTCAATGTGGAGACTGATCTCAATGCATTTGCCCGCATCCACCCTTGCGGCTATGAGGGCTTAAGAACGATTGATATGCAAACCCTTGGGATCAAGGACAATATAGAGATTATTAGTCAAACCCTCTTGGGGCATTTGCAAAAGCAACTGATTTCATCATGACCACCAACAAGCCCGATATTGAATCAACTGCCCATGCTCGTCAGGATGTGACTTACGATGCTACTCGAAAGCAAAAATCGAGTGAAAAGACTGCTCGCATTCCGATCAAGATCATTCCTTTAGAAGAGGTGCTGAAAAAACCCGATTGGATTCGGGTCAAGGCTGCCTCTGGTAATTCACGCTTTTCTGAAATTAAAAAAATCTTGCGTGAGAATGAGTTAGTCACTGTGTGCGAAGAAGCAAGCTGCCCTAATATTGGGGAGTGCTTTGGTAAAGGCACTGCGACCTTCATGATCATGGGCGATAAATGCACGCGTCGCTGTCCCTTCTGTGATGTTGGCCATGGTAGACCAGATCCTTTGGATATTAAAGAGCCTGGAAACTTAGCGCGCACGATTGCTGCACTTAAATTAAATTATGTTGTGATTACTAGTGTTGATCGTGATGATTTGCGTGACGGCGGCGCAATGCATTATGTGGATTGCATTTCTCAATCTAGAACGCTCTCTCCCAATACTCGGATTGAGGTTTTGGTTCCAGATTTTCGTGGGCGCCTAGATAAGGCGTTAGATATTTTTTCAGAGCACGCCCCAGTTGGCTTACCTGATGTTATGAATCACAATCTAGAAACTGTCCCTCGTCTTTATAAAGAAGCGCGTCCTGGAGCAGACTATGCGCATTCTTTGAAGTTGTTGAAAGATTTCAAAGAACGTTTTCCACATATCCCAACCAAGAGTGGATTAATGGTGGGCTTGGGTGAGACTGATGAAGAGATTTTAGAAGTCATGCGAGATATGCGTGAGCATAATATTGATATGCTAACTATTGGCCAATACCTTGCACCATCAGGCCATCATTTACCAGTGCGTCGTTATGTACACCCTGATATTTTTAAGCGCTTTGAAGAAGAAGCTTATGCTATGGGCTTTTCGCATGCAGCAGTGGGTGCAATGGTACGGTCGAGCTACCATGCAGATCAGCAGGCACATGGGGCGGGCATTGTCTAAGCGATTTATGCAAAGGCTGGGAGTTTTGGTGACAGCGGTATTGATGCTTGCCGCTTGTAGTCCCAAGCTAGATTGGCGCACAGTTCAGTCTCCTCAGGAAGGTTATCAAGCGTTGTTTCCTGGCAAACCTGAGAAGATGGATCGACGTTTGCCATATGAGGGTCAAGAAATTCCACAATCACTCGAGGCCGTCAAAATAGATGACGATATCTATTCAGTTAGCACAATTTCTTTAGGCAAAGACCAAGTTCAATTGCAAGCAAAGCTGCTAGAGCAATTGCAGAGCAATCTTTTTAAGAGGGCTAATACAAGCCCACAAGGCGATATCAGTGCAGACGCTTTTTATCAAACTACTAGTCGCCAGAAATTACCGACAAAAGATTATTTTTTAGAATTTTCTTCTACGGGGGCTTCTGAGCAGTCTATGCGAGTTCGCTGGATCACCAGAGCTGCTGCTGATGGCGGTATTCGTATTTATCAAATATCTGTTTTGCATACTGCCCCTGCTCGTGTAGAGGCAAAAAAGTTTTTTCTAGAAGAGATGTACGCTAACTTCTTTGATGAGTTCCATCCAGACTAAGACAAAAAATTGAGATTAAGATTTTTCTAGTGCGGCAACCTTAGCTTCTAGTGCCTCTAATTTTTCTCTGGTCTTGGCCAGCACCTTGGATTGCAATTCAAACTCTTCGCGAGTCACCAAATCCATTTTTTGAAAACCCTGGTTCATCATGGCGCGGACATTTTTCTCAATCTCTTGTGCTGGTGAATTGCGGATTGCATCACCAACCTTGTTTTGCATATCGCTAGCAATCCGTTGGATTTGCTCTAGGATTTCGCCTGGTTTTTGCATTGTGATGACCGCCATTCTGTAATGAGTTGCATAAAAGACACAGCGCCTATTTTAAGTTGTAGTGCTAAAAATAGGCAAAAGGGCCTGAAAATGCTGCGATTGCAGCAAAAAGTACCAAAATGGTGCAAATTAATGCACTAATTTAGGGCGTAGGCATTATTTAGGTGAATTACGGGAAATCAGGGGGCGAGCTGAGATTCATGATGGCTCCATGCAATACAGCATTTACCCCCTTTTCATTTCACACAGCAAGGAGTAACACATGAAAACCATTCAAAAGACAGTCATTGCCTTAGCAGCTTCTGGTTTATTGACATCTGCAGCCTATGCGCAATCAGCACCTGCAGCCGCCCCGGAAGTAAGCCCAGTTACAGCGAACGTGACCATTACCAATGACTATCGTTATCGTGGTATTTCACAAACGAATTATCAGCCAGCTATTCAAGGCGGCTTTGATTACGCTCATGAGAGTGGCCTCTACATTGGTAACTGGAACAGCACAATTAACTGGGTAGCAAACACTACAAATAACGGTGTTAGAGCGCCTGTTGAGATGGATTTCTATGGCGGCTTTAAGAAGGAGTTAATTGCGGAAGGTTTCGCATCTGATTTTGGTGTGCTGCAGTACTACTACCCACAGTCTGGCTCATATCCATCTGCAACAATGTTGAATCCAAACACTACTGAACTTTATGTAGCTCAAAACTTTACATTAGGACCTGTTACTGGTTTCGTGAAAGTTAACTATTCATTGACAAATATTTTTGGTATCCCAAATAGTGGCGGGTCTTTCTACCCTGACTTAACTGCAAACTACGATACTGGATTTTGGGGTATTAGTTTGAATGGTCACATTGGTTATCAATATATTGCTGGTCAGCCAGCAACATCTTCTGGCTGGGGCGGTTCTACCCCTAACAATATTAGTTATACAGATTTTAAGTTAGGCGCAACTAAGGACTTTGGAGGCGGCCTCTCTTTGGCGGCCTCATATGTATCAACTAATGCGAATCCTAACTGGTGGAGTACATACACTGGTACTGGCGGTGTAGCCAATGGATCCGCTGGTCGTCCAGGTGCAGTAGTTTCTTTGACTAAAACTTTCTAATTCCTTCCTCTGAACGGAGAAACGTATGAAATTAATTACCGCAATCATCAAGCCTTTTAAGCTTGACGAAGTGCGCGAAGCTCTCTCGGAAGTGGGAGTTTCGGGCATTACTGTCACTGAGGTGAAAGGCTTTGGTCGTCAAAAGGGTCACACTGAGTTATATCGCGGTGCTGAGTATGTGGTCGACTTTTTGCCGAAAGTAAAAATTGATGCTGCTGTTGAAGATGGCATCTTAGAGCGAGCGATTGAAGCAATTGAAAAATCTGCTCGTACTGGAAAGATTGGCGATGGCAAGATTTTTGTCTCCCCGGTTGAACACGTCATTCGCATTCGTACCGGTGAAACCGGCGCGTCAGCACTATAAAGAGAGGTTCAAAATGTTAACTTGGATGAAACGACTCCTAGCTGGAAGCGCAATGGCCTTGGCTATTGGCGCAACTAGTGTGATGGTAGCCTCACCAGCTTTTGCTGATGAGGCTAAGCCAGTTGCGGCTGCCGCTGCTGCTGCGGTTGCTGCCGCTCCTGCATTGGTTCCTAACAAGGCTGATACAGTTTGGTTATTAGTGTGCACCGCATTAGTAATCTTGATGACTTTGCCTGGTTTGGCCTTGTTCTACGGTGGCTTAACGCGTAGCAAAAATATTCTTTCTGTACTCGTACAGTGTATGTTTATCTTTTCATTGGTAACAGTCTTGTGGGCGCTTTACGGCTACAGCTTTGCTTTTAGTGAAGGCGGGGCTTTCATTGGTGGATTAGACCGTCTGTTCTTGCAAGGCATAACTCCAGATTCAGTGGCAGCTACTTTTAGTAAAGGTGTTGTGATTCCTGAATTTGTATTCATGGCTTTCCAAGCTGCGTTTGCAACGATTACTTGCTGCTTGATCGTGGGCGCCTTTGCTGAGCGTGCGAAGTTCTCCGCAATCATTTTGTTTGTGATTCTTTGGTTTACTTTCAGCTACCTACCAATCGCTCACATGGTTTGGTTTTGGCCTGGTCCTGATGACATTAAAGATGTTGCATCACTTGAGGCAATTACAGCGCGTGCTGGTTGGTTGTGGCAGAAGGGTGTTCTTGACTTTGCCGGCGGTACCGTTGTTCATATCAATGCTGCGATAGCAGGCTTGGTAGGTTCATATGTTGTTGGCAAGCGTTTAGGTTATGGCAAAGAAGCGATGAAGCCACACAACTTAGTATTTGTCATGATCGGTGCATCACTCTTGTGGTTCGGTTGGTTCGGTTTCAATGCTGGTTCAGCACTCGAGGCAAACGGCAGTGCAGTGCTTGCATTTGTAAACACTTTATTAGCAACAGCTGCTGCAGTATTGGGCTGGTCATTTGCTGAGTGGATTACTAAAGGTAAGCCATCAATGTTGGGTGCTGCATCTGGTTGTGTAGGTGGTTTAGTAGCTATTACTCCTGCAGCCGGTTTTGTTGGCCCAATGGGTGCACTCATTATTGGTGCTCTTGCTGGCGTGATTTGCTTATGGGGTGTTTCCGGCCTCAAGAGGATGTTGGGATCTGACGACAGTTTGGATGTATTCGGAGTACACGGCGTTGGCGGTATCTTGGGTGCCTTATTAACTGGCGTATTCGCAGATCCAGCCTTAGGTGGTTCAGGTATCTGGGATTACGTGGCTAATGCCGCATCCCCTGATTACTCAATTGCAAGTCAATTGTGGATTCAGAGCCAAGGCGTGATCGTTACCTTGATTTGGTCTGGCGTGGTTTCTTATATCGCCTTCAAATTAGTGGATATGGTTATTGGCCTGCGTGTTAAGGAAGATTCTGAACGTGAAGGCTTGGATATTAGCTCCCACGGTGAATCTGCTTACGAGTCTTAATTGCTTGGTTTTACCCCTCACTGGGCGACTAAAGCTTAGTTGCCCAGTTTTTAAGCGCGGGATCCTCGGATTCCGCGCTTATCTTTTAAAAATCTTACAATGGTGGAATGGTTCCACATCTCATTACCGCCCTTAGCGGACCTTTACTCGAGCTCGAGACTAAGGTCTTGGAAGCAACCCCCACAATTGAGCGCTGGTTTAGGCTGGAGTGGCAGGAGCATACTCCGCCTTTTTACTGCTCTGTCGATTTGAGAAATGCTGGCTTTAAGCTTGCTCCAGTTGACACCAATCTTTTTCCAGGGGGATTTAACAATCTCTCGCCGCAAATGTTGCCTCTCGCAGTTCAGGCGGCAATGGCAGCGATTGAGAAAATTTGCCCAGAAGCTAAAAATTTATTGTTGATTCCTGAGCGTCACACTCGGAATACCTTTTATTTACAAAATATCGCACGCTTAGCATCTATTTTGCGTCAAGCGGGTTTGAATGTACGCCTTGGTACATTGTCTGATGAGATTAAGAAGCCAACTTGGATTGAATTACCCGATGGCAATCGTTTGTTGATGGAGCCTTTATCTCGTTTGGGTTTAAAGAAGCAGCGCTTGGGCCTCAAAGATTTTGATCCTTGTTCAATTTTGTTAAACAATGACTTATCAGCGGGTATTCCACCAATTTTAGAAAATCTACACGAACAGTATTTATTACCAGGTCTGCATGCAGGTTGGCATGTGCGTCGCAAATCAAATCATTTTGCCGCCTATGATGAAGTTGCCAAGCGTTTTGCAAAGGTGGTCGATATTGATCCATGGATGATCAACCCCTACTTTGCCAGTTGCTCGAATGTGAATTTCCATGAGCGTAAGGGCGAGGATGAATTGCAGACGGCAGTAGAGCAAGTTTTGAAAAAGACTGCTAAAAAATATCGTGAATACGGCATTAAAGAAAAGCCCTATGTTGTCGTTAAGGCAGATGCTGGGACCTATGGAATGGGCGTGATGGTAGTAAATGACCCTGCCCAGCTCAAAGGTTTAAATCGTAAAGACCGCAATAAGATGAGCATCGTCAAAGAAGGTCTTGAGGTGAGCGATGTTTTAATTCAAGAAGGTGTGTATACCTTTGAAAAAGTGAATGAGGCAGTTGCAGAGCCAGTCGTGTATATGATTGATCGTTATGTGATTGGTGGCTTTTATCGAGTGCATACTGACCGAGGTCCGGATGAAAATCTCAATGCACCTGGCATGCATTTTGTGCCGCTAGCATTTGAGCAAAATTCTATGCCAGACTTAGGTGCGAAACCTGGAAGCGCTCCACCAAATCGTTTCTATCTCTATGGTGTAGTAGCGCGTTTAGCTTTGCTGGCTTCGTCGCTTGAGCTAGAGAGATCTGACCCAAATGCTGAAGCTGCGTAATTTCATTTTCAATATTCGGATATAAAGATGGACTTACTATTTATTGCCGATCCCTTGGATACTTTTAAAGTAAGCAAGGACTCTACATTGGCAATGATGCGGGTTGCGCAAGAAGCAGGTCATCGTCTCTGGTTCTGTCAAAGTCGTCATGTGCTGTGGCGCAAAAATACAGTGGCAGCAGATTGTCAGCCTCTCGTGATTAAACCGAGCAGTACTACCTGGTATGAGCTGGGTCCTAACCAAGATCGCGCCTTGAATTCTTTTACAGCGGTATTGATGCGAACGGATCCACCATTTGATATTGAATATCTCAACACCACCTGGATGCTTTCAGCTGCAGTGAGGCAGGGTGCCAAGGTATTTAATAATCCTGCAGCAATCCGGGATCATTCTGAAAAGTTATCGATTACTGAGTTTTCTGAGCTGATCCCACCAACCCTAGTAACTCGTGAACTGAGTGCGATTGAACAATTTCATCAAGAGCACCAAGATATTGTGATCAAGCCGCTAGATGGTATGGGTGGTATGGGCGTTTTTCGGGTTGGTAAAGACGGATTAAATCTTGCTAGCATTGTTGAGACATTGGGTGAAAATGGCGCTCGAACATTAATGGCGCAACGTTTTTTGCCGGAAATCTCTCAAGGGGATAAGCGGGTTCTATTAATTGGTGGTGAAGTCGTACCATTTGCTTTGGCCCGGATTCCGCAGGGTAGTGAAATTCGGGGAAATTTAGCCGCAGGTGGTAAGGGTGTAGCTATGCCGCTGTGCGATGCAGAGCGTAAGGTAGCTGAATATTTAGCCCCTCTTTTAAATCAGCGTGGCTTGTTCTTGGTAGGATTAGATCTTATTGGCGCTTACGTTACGGAAATCAACGTGACTAGCCCAACGTGTTTTGTAGAGATTACAGAACAAAGTGGGTTTGATGTCCCGCAATTTTGGTTAACCGCGCTTGAAAAGGCATTGGCATAGAAATGGTTGGAATCGTTATTGTTGCCCATACTCCCGTGGCTAGCGCCATGTTAGGTTTTGCGGAACATGCTTTTGGGGTTTTGCCCGAAAGGGTTAGGGCGGTAGATATTCCGCCTCATGAAGATACTAAAGCGAGTTTTGATCGAGTTTTAAAAGCGGCTTATGGTGTGAATTCTGGGCATGGCGTTTTAATCTTGACTGATGTGATGGGCGCAACACCAGCCAATGTTGCCTCTAAATTGGAGGCGCTAGGCCCTCTGTCTGGATTGAATGCTCCAGTGGTTGTTTTGGCCGGCTTGAATTTGCCGATGTTGATGCGCTGCATTTCGCATCGCGGAGAAAGTTTGGAAGAATTGGCGCAGAAAGCGCTGACCGGTGGTCAAAATGGAATCTTGCGTTTAGGTGCTAAGACGCCGCAGGAAACAACCGAGAAATAGAGATTAATATGCCAGTGGCCGAAATTCAAATTATTAATAAGCTAGGCTTGCATGCCCGTGCCTCAGCAAAGTTATCTCAGCTTGCTGCGGAGTTTCCTTGTGAAATTCTATTGTCACGAAATGGTCGTCAAATTAATGCTAAGAGCATTATGGGTGTAATGATGTTAGCTGCAGGGATTGGTAGTACGGTAACGTTGGAGACTGTTGGCGACCAGGCAGATGAGGCTATGAAAGCAATCAGTGAGCTTATTAATAATCGATTTGGTGAGGGCGAGTAAATATGACCTTTGCTTTGCACGGAATTCCAGTATCCAAAGGAATTGCTATTGGCAAGGCAGTACTGATTTCACGCGCAGCATTAGAGGTCAGTCATTATTTAATTGAAGTTGGTAAAGAAGAGACAGAAGCGCAAAAATTATTAGACGCTTTTGAGCAGGTGCGTTTTGAGTTGCTCGAGTTGCGGCAAGGTCTGCCCAAAGATGCGCCGCAAGAAATGGCAGCATTCTTAGATGTGCACGGCATGATTTTGGCTGACCCTGCTCTAGCTCAGAAGCCTTTAAAACTGATTCGCACCCAAAGACTGAATGCTGCTTGGGCTTTAACGACAGAACTGAACGACCTGCTAGAGCAGTTTGCTGAAATTGAAGATGCTTATCTTAAGGAGCGGGCAAATGACATTCGTCAAGTTGCTGAGCGAGTACTTAAGGCTCTCAATTCACAGAAAAAAGATGGCTTAGAAGATTCCGAGCTCTTGCCCCCCAGTGATGTTGGGGCTGATGCAATTATTGTGGCCCATGATATTGCGCCTCATGACATGTTGCGTTTTAAAGATCGGGCATTTACAGGCTTTGTAACAGACTTGGGGGGGAAAACCTCACATACTGCCATCGTAGCGCGAAGTATGGAAATTCCTGCGGTAGTGGGGGTGCGGCATGCGAGCGAAATGATTCGTCATGGAGATTGGTTAGTCATTGATGGCGAACATGGTGTGGTCGTAGTTGCCCCAGATGAGCAATTACTCTCTGAGTATCGTTTGCTTCAAACAAAGGCCCGTGAAGAAACTCGTAAGTTACAAGAACTGAAGCACTCTCGGACTGCAACAGCCGACAATGTAGCAATTGAGCTCTTGGCTAATATTGAATTGCCTGAAGATGCTACGCAAGCAGTTGAGTTGGGGGCAATCGGAGTAGGTTTATTTCGATCTGAATTTTTATTCATGGATCGTCATCAAGCAATGCCTGATGAGGAGAGGCAGTATCAAGAGTATCGACGTGTTGTTGATTTAATGCACGGTCTTCCAGTTAACATTCGAACTATTGATGTGGGTGCAGATAAAGCACTGGGCGCTGGTTCTGATCTTTCCCAAACAGGCACATCCCCATTGGGATTAAGGGCGATCCGCTGGTCTCTCACTGAACCCGAAATTTTCCTGACCCAGTTGCGAGCAATTTTACGGGCTTCTGCTCATGGTCAGGCGCGCATTATGATTCCGATGCTCGCGCACGTGAGAGAGATTGATGAAACTTTGCGCTTGATTGAAAAAGCGAAACAGCAACTTCATCAGCGTGGCCAGGCATTCAATCCCAACATTCAAGTGGGTGCCATGATAGAAATTCCTGCTGCTGCCTTGGTCCTGCCTTTATTTATCAACCGCTTTGATTTTTTATCTATTGGCACGAATGATTTGATTCAATACACCCTCGCAATTGATCGCGCAGATCATGCGGTTGCCCATTTATATGATCCTTTTCATCCTGCAATTCTGAATTTACTCTTTACTATCATTGATCAAGCTAAGCGTGCCAATATTCCAGTTGCCGTTTGCGGAGAGATGGCTGGAGATCCATCCATGACTAAGCTGTTGCTTGGTTTAGGCTTGACTGATTTTTCAATGCACTTTAGTCAGTTGCTGCTAGTAAAGCGTGAGATTCTGAAAGCCGATGTTGGCCTATTAAGAGAGCGCATTCCAGCAGTGCTGCAGGCAATTGAGCCCGAGGAGCAAGCTCAGGCGCTTGAAAAACTACTCTCTTAAGTAGTTTTGGTAATTAGTGAGATTTGCCGCAAACGATACACTCTGGATTTCTCGTAATACGAATTTCATTAATCTCTGTATTGAGTGCATTCCACAGCAACATTCTGCCAACTAGTGGTTGGCCAAATCCAACCAACACTTGTAAAGCTTGAGCCGCTTGCATTGCGCCAATGATGCCTACTAGAGGTGAAAAAATTCCCATACTGGCGCAACTGACTTCCTCTGGTTCTTCCTCAGGAGAAAAGAGGCAGGCATAGCATGGCGATATTTCATTGCGTGAATCAAACACGCTGAGCTGACCATCAAATTTAAGAGCTGATCCAGAGACAAGAGGCTTGTGATGTTTGAAGCAGGCTGCATTAATCACATGTCGGCTTGTAAAGTTATCAGTGCAATCTAAAACTAGATCAACCTGAGGCATAAGCGCGTCTAGAAGCAACTCTGACGCTTTATCTTGTATGGCATTAATCGTCAGAGTGGAGTTAATGCTTTCTAAAAATAGCTTACCTGACTCCACCTTACTTTTACCAAGAGATCTTTGAGAATGCATGATTTGACGCTGTAGATTGGTCAGCTCAACACGATCGTGATCTAGCAAGGTAATTTCGCCTACACCAGCAGCTGCCAGATATGGAGCTGCTGCGCTCCCCAAACCACCTGCACCAATAATCAGTACATGAGAGTCAAGGAGCTTTTCCTGGCCGCTAACATCAATCTCCTCGAGCAACAGATGCCTAGAGTAGCGAAGTAACTGCTCGTCATTCATCAGAAACTAACCTAGAGCCCTCACTCGAGCTTAGAAGCCGAGCGCTTTACAGGCTCGCCATTGATGAATGCTACTGCTTGAGAAAGCATAAAGTCGTCAGCGCTGCCCAGTTCAACAGGTTTTTTCGCTTTATCTTTTTCTTTCTCTTCAGGAGTTTTATTGGCATTCTTTTCTTCAATGCGTTGTAATTCTTCAAGACGACGCTTTTCGCGATCGGCAATCAGTTTTTCTTCTGACGATTGTTTATTGCGTAAATGTTTTTCGCTGTCAATTTCACGCGTGATAAGCACATCATCAGGATCGCCATCTTTATTTTGATCGACTGCAATATCGGGCTTAATACCATATGCCTGAATTGATCTACCGTTGGGAGTGTAGTAATAAGCGGTAGTGATCTTTAAAGCAGAATCATTTGTGAGGGGTCGAACAGTCTGAACAGATCCCTTACCAAAGGTGGTTTTACCAATAATGGTTGCGCGTTTGTAATCTTGCAGTGCTCCAGCAACAATTTCAGATGCAGAGGCAGAGTAGGCATTAACCAACACCACCATTGGCAGCTTCTTAAAGAGTGGCGGAATGCCGGCTAAGGGATCGCCTGGTTCGCTAAGACGATACATTGCAGGTGTAGCATTAAAGACTTGTTTTGAATCGGGTGTTTGACCTTTAGTGGAAACAATTACTGAATCCTCTGGCAAAAAGGCTGCTGCAACTCCGACTGCCCCTTGCAATAGGCCACCACCGTTATTGCGAAGATCCAGAATGATGCCTTTGAGATTCGGATTTTGATTGGCTAAGTCAGTTAATTTTTTAGCCAGATCCGGGACGGTTCTTTCTTGAAAACTGGTTACTCGCACCCAAGCAATATCTTTATCCAAGATTTTGGCTTTTACGGATTGAACTTTGATTTCAGCGCGAGTAATAGTGACCGGAAAGCTTCGCTCTTCACTTTTGCGGAAAACTGTAAGGGTAATTTTCGTGCCAGGTGTACCGCGCATCGTGCGTACCGCTTTATCTAATGACATGCCGCGCACAGGTTTGTCATCTAGTCGAGTAATCAGATCGCCTGCTTGAAGTCCAGCGCGTGCAGCCGGACTATCTTCAATCGGGTTAAGCACTTTGACAACACCGTCTTCAGAGGTAATCTCGATGCCAAGACCAGCAAACTTGCCGCTGGTTTGCTCCTGCATCTCAGAAAAATCTTTTTTGTCTAAGTAGGTTGAGTGCGGATCAAGACTGCTGACCATGCCTTTGACGGCATCAGTGAGCAATTGCTTGTCTTCAATCGGTTCTACATACTCTCGCTTGATTTGAGCAAAAACATTAGACAATGTGCGAAGCTCATCCAAAGGCAGAGTGCTGCCTTGTTGAGCAGTTGCTGATAGTTGAATGGTTGCTGCAACCCCGGCAATGAGGCCAACAGCAACAAGGGCAAAGTTCTTAAAAAATACACGCATGCTTCTTTTTACCCTAATCCAAATAAAAATGTTGAATTGGTTTGAGGTTGTCATCTAGCTCGTAAACGAGTGGAATGCCATTGGGGACATTAATTTCCATAATGGCCTCATCTGAAACCTGATCTAAATATTTAATCAGCGAGCGAATGCTATTGCCATGGGCAACAAGGAGCACCCGCTTACCAGCCTTCAGGGCAGGGGCAATAGACTCATTCCATAAAGGCAAAACCCGCTCAACGTTATCTTTTAAGCATTCACCAAGAGGAATATCAGAGGGTTGTAGCTTTTTATAGCGCTGGTCATTTTTTGGGTTACGCTCATCATTTGCTTCCAGTAAGGGTGGTCGAACATCATATGATCGACGCCAAATATGAACTTGTTGATCACCATATTGAGCAGCGGTTTCAGCTTTATTGAGGCCGGTAAGGGCTCCGTAGTGACGTTCATTTAGCCTCCAGCTGTGGACGACTGGTAACCACATGAGGTCCATAGTGTCTTGTACATGCCAAAGTGTGCGGATAGCCCTCCTCAGGACGGAGGTATAGGCTATGTCAAATTCGTAACCAGCTTTACGTAGGTTTTCACCAGCAGCTAGGGCTTGTTCGGTGCCCTTTGGGGTTAAGTCAACATCAGCCCAGCCTGTAAAGCGGTTTTCCAGGTTCCAGGCGGATTCGCCGTGGCGAATAAGGACAAGTTGTTTCATAGAGCCATTCTATAATCCAGTGATGAACTTTCTCACACAATTTGACAATTTAGCGCTCATCGCCCTGATGCTTGTATCGGGCTTGGCACTTTTCTTCCCTACATTATCTACGCTTATTGGCGGCAAAGGCTTGTCTCCCACCGAGGCGACTATTTGGATGAATCGTCGTAAGGCATCTGTTTTGGACTTACGCCCAGAAGCTGACTTTAAGGCTGGGCATTTACCAGGCTCAAAGCACATTTTGGCTTCCCAGATTTCTTCCGGGCTCGATAAATTGAAATTAGATCGTAAAAACCCAGTGATTTTAGTCTGCCATTCAGGCCTAAGCGCTCGTAAGTCGATACCTGAGCTACAAAAAATGGGCTTCGCTGAGGTGGTCGTTTTAGATGGTGGAGTTCAAGCATGGCAAGCTTCTGCATTGCCATTGGTTAAATAAATCATAGGTTCTTCCATGCCACCAGTCACGATGTACAGCACTCAGGTTTGCCCATATTGCGTTATGGCAGAGAAACTCTTGCAAAAGAAGGGCGTTGCTCATTTAGAGAAGATTTTGATTGATCGGGATCCATCTCAGCGGGAGATTATGATGACGCGCACCGGGCGACGTACTGTTCCCCAGATTTATATTGGTGAAACGCATGTTGGTGGATATGACGATTTGGTAGCTTTAGATCGTGCTGGCAAACTTGATCCACTTTTAGCTTAAAAAATTCCTTAGAAAGCTTGTTATGACTGAACAAACTACTCCAACTCAAGATGGTGCTGATAGCCCTAAAGAACCCGGTTTTCGTATTCAACGCATTTATCTGAAAGACTTATCTCTCGAGCAGCCCAATGCACCGCAAATCTTACTAGTCTCTGCCGAACCAACGGTTGAAGTTGAGGTGGACGTGGCTGTTACTCGTCTGGGTGAAGAAATTTTTGAGGTAGCGCTGATTGCTACTGTTACTGCGAAAGTAGATAGCAAGGTATTGTTCCTTGTTGAAGCTAAGCAAGCTGGTATTTTCGAGTTTAGCAATATCCCTCCTGAGCAAATCGACCCTATGCTCGGCATTGCATGCCCCACAATTTTGTATCCGTACTTGAGATCGAATATTGCCGATATCATTACTCGCGCTGGCTTCCAGCCTATTCATTTGAATGAAATTAATTTCCATGGCATGTATGAGCACCGCATCATGCAGGCGCAGCAAGCCGCTCAGAATGAAGGTAATTCTGCTGACGAAAGCAAAATCATTCTTCCCCACTAAAGTTTTTCATTAAAAGCCCACAGATCATGAAAGTGACACTGCTTGGAGCTGGTTCTTGGGGTACTGCTATGGCTGCACAAGCGGCTCGCCATCTCAGCGATGGCGACGTCTGCTTATGGTCACGTGATGCTCATCAGTTAGATGAGATCAGAAAGACAAGTCAAAATTCTGCTTACTTACCGGGCGTAGTGCTGCCAAAGGGTCTTGTACTCGAGAGTAGTTTTGAGAGTGCCGTTAACCGTCTCTCACAAGATGATTTATTGGTGATTGCTACACCAATGTCGGGTTTATCTGAAACCATTGCAAAGGTATTGCGCCTTGCCAAGCATCCGCTCAATATTATTTGGTTGTGTAAGGGTTTAGAGCCTGATACCGCGCTATTACCGCACCAGGTGGTGGCTCGTGAAGATCAATTGCATAGTCATGGCCTGCAACATGCATACGGCGCCTTATCTGGCCCTAGCTTTGCGCAAGAAGTCGGTAAAAGTATGCCATGCGCACTCACTATCGCAAGTCAGTCAAAAAGTGTCTGTGGGATAGTTCAAGGCGCTTTTCATCATGGCAATATGCGCATTTATGCCAGCGATGATTTGATTGGGGTTGAATTGGGTGGCGCAATAAAAAATGTCTTAGCGATTGCTGCTGGTATTGGTGACGGCTTAGATCTTGGTCTCAATGCGCGAGCTGCAGTCCTCACTCGTGGGCTTGCCGAGATGATGCGTTTAGTCAAGGCTGCTGGTGGAAGATCTGAGACCTGTATGGGACTTACTGGTGTTGGCGATTTGATTTTGACCGCGACAGGAGATTTATCTCGTAATCGTCGAGTGGGTTTAGCCTTAGCTGCCGGTCAACCATTATCTCAAGTGTTAGGTAATTTGGGTCATGTGGCAGAGGGTGTTTTGTGCGCATCTGCAGTGAACAGCTTGGCCAATCGTCTTGGTGTGGAGATGCCCATTACTGCCATGATGGTTCAGGTTCTATCTGGCGCCTTAGATCCAAAAGATGCTGTCAAAAAGTTAATGGGGCGCGACCCAACAGTTGAGACCTAATTTTTAGCTGCCACCAGCTAGGCCATTTTGACGCCACGCTTCATAAACAATAATTGCAACCGTATTTGATAAGTTCAAGCTTCTACTACTATCTTGCATAGCCAGACGCATACGGTTATTAGCCGGAATGGAATCTCTGACTTCATCTGAAATACCTTTGGTCTCTGAACCAAAAACAAAATAATCATTTGCCTGGTATTGACCGTCATGGAACTTGCCCGAGCCCTTGGTGGTGAGGGCAAAAATACGATCTACCGGAGGTTTTTCATTTGCCAGAAAGGCCGACCAGTTGGCGTGAACTTTTACCTTAGCGAATTCGTGATAATCCAAACCAGCGCGTCGAAGCTTGGCATCTTCCATTGGAAAACCTAGAGGTTCAATTAAATGAAGCTTCGCACCCGTATTGGCGCACAAACGAATGATGTTGCCAGTATTGGGTGGTATTTCTGGTTCAAATAAAACAATGTTAAACATGGTTTGCTCTTGATGTTTTACTTCTGAATTTTGGGTGAAGTGTTCTTAATAGAACCCAATTAATGACACGAGAGACACCATTGTCCTTCAGAATGCGCGCAATTTCATTTAAGGTGGCGCCAGTGGTCATCACATCGTCAAAGACAACAATAGTTTGACCTTCCAATATTTTTTGATAGAGCGGGTTGATAAAAAATACATCTTTAATCATACGTTGTCTGCCAGCTCTTGTTTCCGCAGCTTGATTGTGTGTGTGATAGTATCGCATCAATATGTGGGGATTTTTTTGAAGGCATTTACCACAGTCAATTTTTCGAGCGATTTCCCAGCTTTGATTAAAGCCTCGTAGGCAGAGCTTAATCTGACTTAATGGGACTGGCAAAAGATAACCCGTTAAATCTATTTTCTGATTCGGTAAAGCTAGCGTATTCCAGGCAAGAGCAAGGCCACTTGCATAAAACAATCGCCCTTCATATTTCAGTCGATGTACGGATTTTTGTAGGCGACCCTCATACCGGTCCAAGCAATAGGTTGCATCGAAATAAGGAGGGTTTTGTGTGCATTCATGACACTGCTGATCTGTAAGCTCGCAATGATTGAGTAAGCTAGCGCACTGTCGACAACACTGATAGTTTGAGAGCTGTTCATTGGCTAAATAATCAAGACAAGCTGCGCAAATCTGTTTGCCTTGAAATGTCTGACACACGATACAAGCGGTAGGTAAAACATGGGAATAAATTATTTGAAAAGTATTCTGGATGATAGGCATGGGGCGCTGAGTATACTGAGCGAATGACCCAACCAATCAGATGGCTTCAGGACGAAATTGCAGACCGTATGTTGCAAAAGTTAGAGATTGTGAAGCTCGACGCTAAGGATGTTTTGCTCATCCCTGATTTTCCTGGCCCGCATTTGCAACTACTACCAAAGCGTTTCTCAAAAACCCGTTTACATGGCCTGTATGAAACTGGTTTATCCAGTCTGGCATTGTGGAAATTTCAAATCGCACGTTTATGGCAATCTCGTTTTGTAGGAAGTCGCCTGCTTGCTTTTGAGGAATACCAAAAGACTGGCCGTTTACCATTGCCGGATAACTCGGTAGATTTAGTCTTTAGCGTTTTATTGATGCAAGATTTATTTGATCCCAAGGGTTTTTTGCAAGAATGCCGGCGCGTTCTTAAGGAGGGTGGATTACTGGCATTTAGCTACCTAGGTCCAGATACTGCCAAAGAGTTAAGGTCAGAAGGGCTGTCTCAAATACTCTCCCTAAAGACTCTTCCAAGTCCATGGGACATGCACGATATGGGTGATGCCCTATTGGGAGAGGGATTTTCTGATCCAGTGATGGATATGGAGTTTTTGAATCTTGACTATGAACAGAATGCTATTCTTCTGCAGGATGCAAAAGCATTAAACCTAGTGGAGCAAATAGGTGTTGAGGGCTCCCAGATCGAGGATTTGCCTAAAAAACTGACTTTAGAGGTGGTTTATGGGCATGCCTGGGTCATCGGCAAGCATCTTTCCAAAGCGCAGGATCATGTGGCTTATATCGATCCAAATCAAATTCGACGTATTACTAGCAGTGATTCTGCTTAAGTGTAAGCGCTCACTATCTTTTAAACCTTTATTAAGGTTGAGCTGGTCCAGGTTTACCCGGTTTGTTGTTATGCACAAATAACCCTATAATCCGTCTAGAAGTTTTGGCTTGATACCGCTTTTTTGGGCTATCTAGGGCTACATAGCCGTAGAAGTTCATGACAATAAACAGAGAATAAGATGAATTTATTTGGAAAAGTCACTAGGGCTTCGCTCTATTTAGCAGCAGCGTTCGGCACAGCATTGGCTCATGCCGTTGAAAATATGCCTGGTGGCCCCGCTGTCAATCAGCTCAATTTTACGGCTCCAGCAACCAAAATCATGCAAGAAATCCATTGGTTGCATTGGATGATGTTGGTCATTTGTGCAGTGATTTTCGTTGGCGTATTTGGAGTGATGTTCTATTCCATTTTGAAGCATCGTAAATCCTTAGGTGCTAAATCAGCCTCATTTCACGAGAGCACAACAGTTGAAATTATTTGGACTGTGATTCCATTGTTAATTGTTATTGGTATGGCGCTCCCTGCAACCAAAACAGTTGTAGCGATGAAAGACACAACCAATTCAGATATCACTATTAAAACTACTGGTTATCAGTGGAAATGGGGATATGACTACATTAAAGGTGAGGGAGAAGGCATTAGCTTTTTGTCCACCTTATCGACCTCTCGCGAGGCAGTCAACAACTTGGCACCTAAGTCAGATACCTATTTGATGGAAGTGGATAACGAGGTGGTTGTGCCGGTTGGTAAAAAGATTCGCATGATTACTACTGCGAATGACGTGATCCATGCATGGGCAGTTCCAGCCTTCGGCGTTAAGCAAGATGCTATTCCTGGTTTTGTGAGAGATACCTGGTTCCGCGCTGAAACTATTGGAACTTATCGTGGTCAGTGCTCTGAATTATGTGGCGCACAACATGCATTCATGCCGATCGTTGTCAGGGTGGTATCCCAAGAGGATTACACCAAGTGGGTTGAGCAAAAACAAAAGGAAATGGCTGCTGCTTCAGATGATCCTTCTAAGGTTTACACCTTAGATGAGCAAAAAGAGCGTGGTGCAAAAGTCTATGCGGCCAACTGCGCAGCTTGCCATCAACCAAACGGTAAGGGCGCTGGTTCATTCCCAGCACTGGATGGCAGTAAGAATGTTCTCGGTCCAAAAGAAGCGCAATACAACATTATGATTAATGGCAAGGGTGCCATGCCAAAGTGGGCTGGCGTTATCTCTGATGCTGACATCGCTGCTGTGATGACTTACACCCGTAACGCTTGGGGTAACAAGACAGGCGAAATTATCCAGACCCAAGATTTTGTTTCTGCTCGCGCAGGCAAGTAACCAATTTATATAGATCACACTTAACCGGAGTAATCCATGAGTACCATTTCCACTACCCACGATCACGCTCACGATCACGCACATGACGATCACACGCCACATGGTTGGCGCCGTTGGTTGTTTGCGACCAACCATAAAGATATCGGTACGATGTACCTCATCTTCTCATTTGTGAGCTTGCTGGCCGGCGGCGTCATGGCTTTGGGAATTCGTTTGGAATTATTCCAGCCGGGTTTGCAATTCCTCCGCCCTGAGTTCTTTAATCAGCTCACTACCATGCATGGCTTGGTGATGGTGTTTGGCGCGATCATGCCAGCATTCGTTGGCTTTGCGAACTACATGATTCCTTTGCAAATTGGTGCATCGGATATGGCTTTTGCTCGCATGAACAACTTTAGTTTCTGGATTCTTCCGGTTGCTGCCTGCTTATTATTTGGTTCATTCTTAGCTCCGGGCGGTGCGCCTTCAGGCGGTTGGACTTTGTATGCTCCATTGACATCACAGATGGGCCCAGGTTTGGACATGGCCATCTTCGCCCTCCACTTGTTGGGCGCATCTTCCATCATGGGCTCGATTAACATCATCGTCACTATTTTGAATATGCGTGCCCCTGGCATGACATTGATGAAGATGCCAATGTTCTGCTGGACTTGGTTAATTACTGCCTATTTGTTGATTGCTGTAATGCCTGTTTTGGCTGGCGCGATCACCATGGTCCTCACTGATCGTCACTTTGGTACCTCTTTCTTCTCCGCAGTTGGTGGTGGTGACCCAGTGATGTTCCAGCACATTTTCTGGTTCTTTGGTCACCCAGAGGTTTACATCATGATTCTTCCTGCATTCGGAATTGTGAGTGAGATCATCCCTGCTTTTTCTAGAAAAACCTTGTTTGGTTACAGCTCAATGGTTTATGCAACTGCATCGATTGCGATCTTGTCATTCATCGTTTGGGCCCACCACATGTTTGCAACAGGCATGCCGGTAACTGGTCAGTTGTTCTTCATGTACGCCACCATGTTGATTGCTGTTCCAACAGGTGTAAAGATTTTTAACTGGGTCGCAACAATGTGGAAAGGTTCCATGACCTTTGAAACCCCGATGTTGTGGTCAGTTGGATTTATATTTGTATTTACCATGGGTGGTTTTACTGGATTGATTCTGGCGATGGCGCCAATTGATATTGGTTTGCAAGATACGTATTACGTTGTTGCCCACTTCCACTATGTTTTGGTAGCCGGCTCCTTGTTTGCAATGTTTGCTGGTTTCTACTACTGGTGTCCAAAGTGGACTGGCTACATGGCTAATGAAACTCGCGGCAAGATCCACTTTTGGACTTCCATGATTTTCTTCAACATCACCTTCTTCCCAATGCATTTCTTGGGTTTAGCAGGTATGCCACGTCGTTATGCTGACTACCCAACTCAGTTCACGGACTTTAATACGATTGCTTCTATCGGAGCGCTCGGCTTTGGTTTATCTCAAGTGTATTTCTTGATCTTTGTAGTACTACCTGCTTACCGTGGTCAAGGTGAGAAAGCTTCTATGAAGCCATGGGATGGTGCCAAAGGTTTGGAGTGGACAGTGCCTTCACCAGCACCGCACCACACTTTTGAAACTCCGCCAGATGCTAAAGAGTTGCATGCAGCCGGTATCTAAAACAGCACATCAAAAATCCCAATCTGCGAATAATCGTAGATTGGGTTTTATCCTTTTGAGCATTGCCCTAGTTTTCTTTATTGGCATTGTGATGAAGCGAAGCTTGTTGGGTTAAGCCCAGACAAAATATGTCCACTACTGCATCCATTAACCGTCAAATACTTCTCAAGCTACTGATCGCTTCAGTAATGATGTTTGGTTTTGGTTATGCTTTGGTGCCAATGTATAAAGCTTTGTGCGAGGTGACTGGAATTAACGTAGTGACCAGTAAGAATGATTATGGAGTTCGGGCCTATAGTGCGAACAAAGTCGGAAATTCACAGGTTGATTACTCCAGAACAGTAACGATTGAGTTTGACTCCAACAGCCGTGGACCATTTACCTTTAAGCCGGTGAAAAACTACCTTGAAGTCCATCCAGGTGAAATGACTGAAATTGTCTATGAAGTCACGAACAATATGAATCGCCCGGTGGAAGCTCAAGCTATTCCGAGCTATGCACCTAAGAGTGCCTCAGAGTTTTTTACAAAGTTGGAATGCTTTTGTTTTCAGCAGCAAACCTTAGCGGCCCATGAAGTCAAAAAGATGCCTGTTTTATTTGTGATTGATGCAGGTCTTCCGGCTGATGTAAAAACAATTACCTTGTCTTATACCTTTTTTGAGTTAGGTGTTGGTCAGCAGCCGGCAGGCTCAACCACTCCAAAAACTAAGGTAGCTTCATGAAAAAGAAGAGTAGCTTTTTGCAATCTATGGTTGCTGTGATGTGGGCTTTTTTAGGTGTGCGTAAGAAGTCAGGACTGCAGGAAGATGTTGCTTCATTGAGTTTTGTTCACATTATTATTGCAGGGGTAGTTGGCGCCATAATTTTTATGGGTGTCCTACTCCTCATAGTGAAAGTAGTGGTTTCCCATTGATTATTTTTTGATTGAATAGAGAGAATAAGATGTCATCCAATTCAACCCCTTACTATTTTGTCCCTGGACTATCTAGTCATCCAGTGATGGCAGCAATAGGACTACTGGCTTTTGCTGCCGGTATGTCTGGTTGGGTCAATCAGGCGGCTTGGGGCGGTCCTGTTACTGCTGTGGGCGTACTTTGGGTTTTATATGTTCTGTACCAATGGTTTGGTGATGCGATCTCTGAAGCCAATACTGGTCAAAATGGCGTAAACGTTGATATTTCTTATCGTTGGTCTATGGCCTGGTTCATCTTCTCTGAGATTATGTTCTTTGGCGCATTCTTTGCGGCCTTGTTCTACGCTCGTAGCATTGCGATGCCGTGGATGGGTGATGTGGAAAGTAAGCTGATTTGGCCTAATTTCACTGCTGTTTGGCCTAATGATGGTCCTGCAGGGTTGGTAGAAAAATTTACGACCATGGGACCATGGCCAATTCCAACGATTAATACTCTATTGCTATTGAGCTCAGGTATTACCGTCACCTATGCTCACCATGCACTTCGTGAAAATCATATGAAGCAGGCCATCAGAGGCTTGGCTGCTACAGTGATCTTAGGATTGATCTTCTTGGGCTTTCAAGTGTATGAGTACTACCATGCTTATCATGACTTGAACTTAAAGCTTACTTCCGGTATTTACGGTTCAACTTTCTTCATGTTGACTGGCTTTCATGGCTTTCACGTATTCTTAGGTGGATTGATGCTGGCCATTGTTTTGCGTCGTATGATTCGTGGCGATTTCACTGCTGATAATCACTTTGCGTTTGAAGGTGCTGCCTGGTATTGGCACTTTGTTGACGTCGTATGGTTGGGTCTTTATATCGCAGTGTATTGGATGTAATTCCGCAAAAACGGGGCCTAGTGCCCCGTTATTTTTTTAGCCAAGGCTTTTCTACCTTCAGCTTTTAGTTACTGCCAACCCTCACACCGGTTGCTTCGATTAAGCCAAAGTAGTGCGCAACTAAAATACCTAAAAAGAGTAGTATTGATAGACCAATGCGCAACATCAATGAATGAACCATTCTTGAACTGCCACCCCTATCTTTCATCATGAAATATAGGGCGGAGCCAAGACTTCCTACAATCATGATTAACGCAATCGGAATAACCCACTTCATTTCAACCAACTCCCTTGAATATATTTTCTAGCTTAATTACCAGTCGTATAGTTGCTACTTTATCAGCCTTGGCAGTTATTGGGATTGGTTGTGGTGCTGGTATATGGCAATTGAGTCGTGCACAGCAGAAAATTGACTTGGGTAACTCTTTAGCCACTCGTTTAGCCTTGCCGGTGCTGAACGTGAATGCAGATAATTTGACTTTGGAGGACGCTTTAGAGCGTCGGATTATTGCGCGTGGACGCTTCTTGGTGGATGAAGCAGTCTGGCTAGAGAATCGACCGCGTCCGATTCCCGAGTCAGGTAGTAATACTGCCCAAGCCGGTTTTTATTTAATGATGCCATTGAGTTTGGATGGTCAAAAGAGGGTGCTTTGGGTCAATCGAGGATGGGCGCCCCGAAACAATGAGAATCGGGTTCAGCTGCCGCCAATTAGTACCCCTGATGCAGATATCACTGTTGAAGGGGTGGCATTTGCTCACCCAGGTAGGGTATATGAATTAGGCCAGCAGGATGAGTCGGTATCAAAGCCCAGAATTGAGCAAAACTTTTATTTAGCCAAAGAAGCAGCTCGGCACGATTGGATGCAAGCCCCATTCATATTAAGAGAGTCAGGCTCAGATAAAAAGGATGGGCTGGTGAGAAATTGGCCCTCCCCAACAAATGGAGTGGATCGCCATTATGCTTATGCTTTTCAGTGGTTTGCGTTGGCTTTATGCGGATTTTTATTCTGGTTTATAAGTGGCTTCATGCAGTACAAACGTCAACGCAAAGAGTTTGGAGATTAGGTTGAGCGATAAAGAATTATTAATTCCAGCATCACAAACGGAATCGTCAAGGATTGATGCACAGACTAGGCGTGGACGCATTCAAATGCTTTTGCTATTGCTTGCATGCGCTTCACCGGTCATTGCATCGTATTTTGCATATTATGTTTACAAACCCGAGGGTGCTAAGACTAACTTTGGTACTTTGGTGCAACCAGCGCAGGATCTTAATCCGGCATGGTTTGAGACTCCATTTAAGGGCAAGTGGACTTTATTGGTAGCGAGGCCAGCGGGTGAATGTACGATCAAAAATGAGGCGTGCCTAGAGGCGCTATTTTTGATGCGTCAATTGCGTATCGCCGTAGGTCGTGAAAGTGGTCGCGTGCAATTGGTTTGGGTTAATACGGATGGTAAGTCAGTGGATCCAGAAATCTTATTAGCCTATGATGAAAAAACAGCAGGATTCAAAATCCTTACTCCACCGAAAGATCCTAAGCTCAATGCGGAGTTTTATGCCTGGCTAGAGCGTGATGGTGCAGGTCAAAACATTCAGTTGATTGATCCCACTCCAGCCAAGATGATGTATTTCCCCGTGACAAATTCTCCTAAAGAATTTGCCAGCATGAAAAAAGATCTTGAAAAATTATTGCGACTCAATCGTAAGGGCGAAAATCTGTAATGAGTGGGATTTTGCTATTTGGTGAGTTAGCTGCCATTGCCATTATTTTTGCCATTCTGCCATTGGCATATTTATGGAGAAAAGCGGGCTATAACTTTTTTCAAAAACTCAATTGGGTTTTAGTCTTTATGACTTTTGATTTGATTGTGTTTGGTGCGTTTACAAGATTGACCGATTCAGGTTTAGGCTGTCCAGATTGGCCGGGTTGCTACGGAACATCTAACCCTTGGCACGCGATTGGAGAAATACAGCAAGCAGAAGCTGCTATGCCAACGGGGCCGGTCACGGTTATTAAAGCTTGGATTGAAATGATTCATCGCTATTTAGCAATGATGGTAGGGGCTTTAATCATCATTCAGGTGGGGGTAGCCTGGTCTAAAGTGAAGAGTTTGGGTAATACCCCCCTGCTCGGAAGCATCGGCTTATTGGTTTTAGTATGTATTCAGGGGGCTTTTGGTGCTTGGACAGTGACTCTGAAATTGCAACCCATCATTGTGACTATTCATCTCATGTTGGCTCTAGTCTTATTGGCATGTTTAACCGCATATGCACAGCAACACTGGCAAGAGAAAAATTCTTCAATACAACGCTTGCCGCAAAAACCACTGGCTGCTAAGTTCATCATGCTCGCAGCTATGGTGTTGGCTATTCAAGTATTTTTAGGCGCATGGGTTAGTACCAATTACGCTGTATTAGCTTGCCCAGATTTTCCAACATGCGTTGGTGCCTTATGGCCCGAAACTGACTGGCATGAAGGCTTCACACTCTGGCGTGAGCTAGGTTTGAATGCTAAAGGTGAAATCATTTCCCCAGTGGCATTACAGACTATTCATTGGGCGCATCGCATTTTTGCTATTTTGGTGGTCTTAATATTAGGATTTCTAGGGCTCAATGCCTTGCAGATGAGTAATGCTGCTTTACCTGAGATTGGGCGTATCGCCAAGTTACTCTTAGTATTAATTATTCTTCAGGTTTTGACAGGTATTTCTAATGTTATTTTTCAGTGGCCACTTGCTGCAGCATTGCTTCATACCGCGGGATCTGCTGCTTTGGTTTTTTGTTTAGTGAGATTAAGTCAGTGGGCATCATGGGGTTCACCACTGCATATTAAGATGATCAAATCGTTATGAGTAGTCCGACAACTTCTTCAACCAATCCCATGCCACGTTGGCGTCAATACTGGGTTTTAACAAAGCCCAGGGTGACTCAGTTGGCTGTATTTTGCGCAGTCATTGGGATGTTCTTGGCTACGCCAGGAATGGTTCCCTATCCAGTATTGATCGGCGGTATTGTTGGCATTTGGTTATTAGCAGGCGCGGCTTTTGCGATGAATTGTTTGATTGAACAAGCCGTTGATGCCAAGATGAAGCGAACTTCGTGGAGACCCTCTGCCACTGGGGAGCTGACACCCTTACAGATTACGATTTTCTCCATCGTGATTGGCTCTCTGGGTATGATCATTTTATGGATTTTCTGCAATCCCTTAACAATGTGGTTAACCTTAGCCACTTTCGTTGGGTATGCAGTGATCTATACCTGGTTGCTTAAGCCTGCAACCCCACAAAATATTGTCATAGGCGGGCTTTCTGGAGCAATGCCACCTGCGCTAGGTTGGGCGGCTGTAACGAATACACTTTCTGCAGAAGCTTGGTTGCTAGTACTCATTATTTTTGTTTGGACTCCACCCCATTTTTGGGCTTTGGCCTTGTATCGTCGCGATGATTATGTCGAAAGTGGCTTGCCAATGTTGCCGGTAACCCATGGTGAACGTTTTACCCTGCTCAATATTTTGCTTTATACCTTGATCCTGATAGCGGCTACCTTGCTCCCTTATATCTATGGTATGAGCGGCATAATCTATTTAATTTCTGCAATTATTTTGGGCTTGATATTCTTAGCTTATGTGGTCGCCTTATTTATTTCCTATAGCGATGCATTGGCGAAACGGACATTTAAATTTTCGATTACCTATCTTTCGCTTCTGTTCGCCGCCCTTTTAGTTGATCACTACTTCATTTGAGATGCATATGAATTTATCTACTGTTGTGAGAAGTTTGATTCGAGTTTTGCTCTTATCTTTTCTTACTCTGACAATCTTCGCATGCAGTCCTAAGCAAAGCTTTAAGAATGTTGATATCACTGGTAGTAAGGCATTTGGGGATGACTTTAGTCTTGTAGATCCCGACGGAAAAGTGCGGACATTGGCTGACTTTAAAGGCAAAGTTGTAGTGATGTTCTTCGGTTATACACAGTGCCCAGATGTTTGCCCTACGACCCTAACTGAAATGCAGCAAGCCATGGTGCTATTGGGACCGCAAGCAGACAAGGTGCAGGTATTGTTTGTTACGGTTGATCCGCAAAGAGATACAGCTGAAATTTTGAAGCAGTATGTGCCTGCATTTGATTCGCGTTTCTTAGGTTTGCGACCAGCAGATGAAGCCGCTCTTGAAAAAGTAACAAAAGACTTTAAGATTTATTACAAGAATGTTCCAGGCCTAAGTCCTGGCTCGTATACGATGGATCATACGGCAGGGAGTTACGCATTTGACCCCGAGGGGCGCTTGCGTCTGTATATCAAGCATGCGCAAGGTCCAGAGACCTTGGCACAAGACTTGAAAGAATTACTTCAGTAAATTGATTTAAGCAGCTTGGGCTTGTAGCAGACCACGCATTTTTTTGAGCGCAGCTGTTTCAATTTGACGTACTCGCTCTGCTGAGATGCCGTATTCATTAGCAAGATCATGCAAGGTTTTGGTGCCATTACCATCAGCATCCATTGCCAACCAGCGCGATTGCACAATATTTCGACTGCGTTCATCTAAAGCCATCAGTGCTTGATCTAACTGTGGGCCATGCAAAGCATCAGTCGCTGCAGTTGCCATCATTTCAGTAGGCTCTTGACTGTTATCAGCAAGCCATTGAATGGGAGCATAGGCCGATTCATCATCGGTGTCGTCACCCTCTAGGGCAACATCACCACCTGCTAGACGCATTTCCATCTCTTTAACATCAGAGCCTTTGACATCTAACGCTTTTGCCAATGCATCTACTTCATTTGGAGTAAGGGCTGCAAGAGTCGGCTTATTGCTGCGTAAGTTAAAGAAGAGTTTGCGCTGTGCCTTCGTAGTGGCGACTTTGACTAAGCGCCAATTTTTCAGAATGTACTCATGAATCTCCGCCTTAATCCAGTGGATTGCGTAAGAGACAAGGCGAGCACCTTGATTGGGATCATAGCGTTTAACCGCTTTCATGAGGCCGATATTGCCCTCTTGAATTAAGTCTGCGTGAGGAATGCCATACCCTAAATATTGACGTGCTACTGACACTACTAGGCGTAGGTGTGACAACACCAGAGTTTTAGCGGCATCCACATTTTCAGTACGACGAAATTCTTGCGCCAAATGCAGTTCTTCAGCGGCGCTCAGCATCGGCACACGGTTAACGTATGCAATATAAGAGTCGAGTGTGCCAACCCCGAGAGATGGCAGCATTGGAAAGGCAAGCGAAGCCGCAGCAGTCTGCGCTGCTGGCAGTGTTTGCCGTGCTTGCAATTGCGGTTTGTATGCTTTCTTTTGGACCATTTTCTTTTGAAATCTTTTAGGTGTTTATAGAAGTCTATTTTAGCACTCTTGTCAAGAGAGTGCTAATGGTTTTTTACTATTCTAACTACTTGATTTAATTGAAGAATTCAGCAGAATATTGTTCTGCAGTAAAGGGGGCTAAGTCTTCAATACCCTCACCCTTTCCAAGTGCCAAAACAGCGGGTTTTGACCCCTCATTAAGAGTGTGGGCAAGGGCACAAATGACACCCCCTTTAGCGGTCCCATCTAACTTCGTCACAATTAATGCACTGAGCTCTAAGGCCGCATGAAAGGCCTTCACTTGGCTTAAACCATTTTGACCAGTATTGCCATCAAGGACCAATAAAGTCTGGTGAGGCGCTCCAGGAAGGGCCTTGCCGATGACTCGCTTCACCTTTTTTAATTCTTCCATCAAGTTATTTTGTGTAGCCAGTCTTCCAGCGGTATCAATGATCAAAATATCGGATTTACGAGAAATCGCTGCATGAATGGCATCGTGAGCTACTGCAGCTGCATCCCCACTTTCTTGGGTAATAACATCTACCTGATTACGACCACCCCATTCCAGTAATTGGTTGCGCGCAGCAGCCCGGAAGGTATCCCCAGCTGCAAGCAAGACGGATTTGCCTTGGGATTGAAACAGTCTGCAAAGCTTGCCGATAGTGGTTGTCTTGCCAGCACCATTCACGCCAATGACTAGCCATACCTGAGGCAGGGTTTTTTGCTCATGGTCATACAGTGGATTGGGGTTTGCCTCTAAAGGCTTCAGTAACTGAGAAACCTCTTGAATCAACAGCTGCTGAAGCTCTTCAGGACTGCGTGCCTTTTCGGATTTGGCGACTTTGCGCAGTTTACTCATGAGTTGCTCAGTCGTAGGTAGCCCTACATCACTGAGAATGAGGGATTCTTCAAGGGAATCAAACCAGGCTTGGTCAGTCTGATTGGATTTAAAGAGGGAGCCGAGGGTTTTACGTAATCCGAACATAGTCGATACAATTTAATTCTTGCATCTTATCAATTTAATTCTAAGGATATGGTGATCTTACAGATGCGCTCTACTTTCATACGAATTTTCTGGTTTTTACTGGTATGTAGCCAGTCCCTGATGGCCGCTCCCGACGCTACGCCGGCCAATACTCATGAGTTTTTGTTGGCCAATGGATTAAAGCTGATTGTTCGAGAAGATCATCGCGCTCCAACAGTTGCTCATATGGTTTGGTATCGGGCGGGGTCAATGGATGAGGTAAATGGGCGTACTGGTGTGGCTCATGTGCTTGAACACATGATGTTTAAGGGAACCCATACGGTGAAATCGGGAGACTTCTCTCGTTTAGTGGCTGCTGTTGGTGGGCGCGAGAACGCTTTTACCTCACGAGACTACACAGCCTATTTTCAGCAGGTTGAAAAGTCTAAGTTAGATGAGGTCATGAAGCTTGAAGCGGATCGTATGACGAATCTTTCCTTTCAAGATGCTGAGTTCTTTAAGGAAATTCAGGTGGTGATGGAAGAGCGTCGCTTGCGTACTGAAGATAATCCCAGCAGCCTTCTTTATGAGTCACTCATGGCAACAGCATTTATGGCATCACCTTATCGTTATCCAGTCATTGGCTGGATGAATGATCTGGAAAATCTGAAGCCATCTGATGCACGAGATTGGTATCAAAGCTGGTATGCGCCAAACAATGCAACGGTCATTATTAGCGGTGATGTAGACCCGCAGGCCATCCTAAAGTCAGTTGAAAAATATTATGGCGTAGCTCCTACTCGTGAGTTACCAGTGCGCAAGCCTCAATTGGAGCCAGTACAAAAAGGAATAAAACAGGTTCAAGTTAAAGCACCTGCCGATAATGCACAGCTGGCAATGGCATGGAAGGTGCCTAAGCTTCAACCAGGAAAACTAGATGATGTAGAGCCTTATGCTTTGGAGTTGTTGGCCGCAGTTTTGGATGGTTATGACAATGCTCGCTTAAATCGAATACTAGTAAAGCAAGAACGTGTTGTTAATGATGTAGGTGTGGGTTACGACATGATTTCGCGTGGTCCAGAATTATTCCTGATCAATGTCAGCATGGCCAAAGGAAAAACCGTTGCACAAGCAGAGCTCAGTATTCGCAAGGCTCTGGAAGAGATTGCACGTAATGGTGTGCAGGAGTCTGAGCTTAAGAGAATTAAGGTTCGGATTTTATCTAATCAAATTTTTAAGCGTGACTCTATTTTTGGTCAGGCAATGGAAATCGGTAGCACTGAAATGGCAGGTTTCTCTTGGCGGGACATTGATGTGATGTTAGAAAAAATGCAGACTATTACGCCTGCCCAAGTTCAAGCGGTTGCCAAAAAATACTTGGTTGATGATGGTTTAACCATTGCAGTTTTAGATCCGCAGGCCCGTAAGAATAGTCAAGCCAAGCAAGGGGGCCTGTGATGAGAGCCATTTATTTCAGCAAGCATGGTGTAGTTGCGACCGTTTTGAGCTTGGGTTTGTTGGCATCCGCGCACGCTATATTACCTATTGAGCAACTGGAGTCCTTCAAGGGCGCCAAGGCCTATTTAGTACAAACTAAATCATTGCCCATGGTTGATATTGAAATTAGCATCGATGCTGGTGATCGTTATGACCCCGCGAATAAAAGCGGTTTAGCAACCGTAGCTGGGCAATTATTGAGCTATGGCGCTAAGTCTTCAAAGGGCCCGTTAACCGAAGCACAAATCGCTGATGAGATTGCAGACTTAGGTGCCAATGTCAGCATTTCAGTCGGTGGAGAGCGTGCCATTATGCGGATTCGTAGTCTTAGTAGACAAGATTTACGTGAGCGCGCAGTGCAATTGGCATCTTCATTGCTTGCAGCGCCTACCTATGATCCTAAGATCTTGGCACGTGAGAAACAGCGTATGACCACGGCAATACTAGAGTCAGAAACTAAGCCAGAGGCAGTTTTGGAGCGTCGCTTTAGAAAATCCGTATACGGAAATTACCCTTTAGGAAACTCCCCTTCAGTACAAACGGTTGCGAATATTTCTGCTGCAGATTTACAGCAGTTCCATAAACAGTTTTACCGTGGTGACAGAATGATCGTCAGCATAGTAGGTGATGTGGGTCGGTCTGAAGCCGCCCAAATAGTTCAAGACTTACTAAAAGACGTTCCGCAATCAGGCCCCTCTATTGCAGCTCTCCCGGAACTTGGTCGTTCGTCAGTGGAGCCACTAAATCAGCGCGAGATCAACATTCCCTTTAGTACTCAACAAGCGCATATTGCGATGGGAATGACGGCAATTACCCGCAATAACCCAGATTATTTCCCATTATTAGTGGGCAATTACGTTCTTGGTGGCGGAGGTTTTGTGTCGCAACTTGTCTCAGAGGTCCGCGAGAAGCGGGGCTTAGCCTATAGCGTATTTAGTTATTTTGCTCCGGGTAAAGACACTGGTATTTTTCAAGCAGGGGTGCAGACTAAAAGCGATCAAGCTGCTTTGGCGGTAGAGGTGATGAGCGCAACGATTGCAAAATTTATTGCCGATGGCCCGACCCAAAAAGAGCTTGATGCGGCTAAGGCAAACTTAATGAATGGCTTTCCATTAAGGATTGATAACAATCGAAAGCTATTGGATAACGTCTCAGCAATTGCCTGGAATAATTTGCCCTTAATTACCCTAGAAGTCTGGACCAAGCAAGTTGAGGCAGTAACCTTAGATCAAGTCAAGGCGGCATTTCAGAAGCACTTAGCTATGGACCGCATGAAGATTGTCATCTTGGGGGCTCAAAATAAATAAACGGGTTAAATCAGTTGCGCCATCTGAGCTCCCTAAAAAAGTACGCATCATCGGGGGTATTTGGCGCAGCCGACTCTTAAACGTTTTAGATTTACCTGGACTGCGACCAACAACAGATCGCGTTCGTGAAACACTCTTCAATTGGTTGGGTCAAGATTTAACGGGCCTAAACTGTATCGACTTATTTTCTGGCACTGGCGCTTTGGGCTTTGAGGCAGCATCACGACATGCGCATTCTGTGATCTTGCTAGAGCGAGATAAAAAAGCCTATGCGCGCTTAGTAGAAAATTTTGCGTCCTTGCAGTCTTCTCCAGCTCCCGGATCAGTACAAATTTTGCATAAAGATTGTGTCGAATTTCTTTCGCAACAAGCAGACTTATCGACCAATCTTATTTTTATCGATCCGCCATTTCAGGAGGAGGGTCTATTAGATCAAGCGCTCATTCAGGCCGGACGTATTTGTGACGATGGTCCTGGGGGCGGTATCTACGCTGAGTTCCCGGCTTCACGTTCGCGAGAATCGGTCGAAGCCCTTCTGCCAGAGTGGCATTGTGGAAAATACTTAGAGGCAGGGCAGGTAAAAGCTTGTCTATTTCGCTCTAGAAGAGGCTAAACTCTTGCCTGTAGCCGATAAAGCCATAGGAATGTTATGACAATTGCTGTTTATCCTGGAACCTTTGATCCATTTACCCGTGGCCATGAAGATTTAGTGCGTCGCGCCTCCAGCATTTTTAGTGAAGTTATTGTTGGTGTAGCTGATAGCCGCAGTAAGCGCCCATTTTTTTCGCTCAATGAGCGAATTGAGATCGCTAAAGAGGTCTTAGGCCATTACCCCAATGTGAAGATTGCTGGCTTTTCTGGCCTGCTGAAAGATTTTGCACGTGAGCATAATGCTCGGGTCATTGTTCGTGGCTTGCGCGCAGTGTCCGATTTTGAATACGAATTCCAGATGGCTGGTATGAATCGATATTTATTACCAGATGTGGAGACTCTCTTTTTAACGCCATCTGATCAATACCAATTTATTTCTGGAACGTTTGTTCGTGAAATTGCCATCATGGGTGGTGATGTCAGTAAATTTGTTTTTCCCTCGGTGGAAAAATGGCTTCTCAAAAAGGTTGCCCAAACTAATCAACTCAAAGAGTAAGGTTAGTCGACAAACAATATGGCCTTAATGATTACGGACGAATGCATCAATTGCGATGTGTGTGAGCCAGAATGTCCTAATGATGCTATTTATATGGGTCTAGAGATTTATGAGATTGATCCAAACAAATGCACAGAGTGTGTTGGTCATTATGATGCCCCACAGTGCCAGCAAGTTTGCCCGGTAGACTGCATTCCTTTAAATCCCGCTTTTAAAGAAGATCAAATGCAGTTGATGGTTAAGTATCAGGCATTAACTGCTGCTAAAAAAGCGCTTGCGAAATAAGCTTTAAAAACTGAATGGATTGTCTGCATCTAGTGCGTTTTAGAATGCAATTCAAGCATCGCCGCCTGGGTATCGCCTTTAAAAAACAAGGGCAGAATCTTCAAGCCATCCTCAATGCTGGCATCAATTTGTTTTTGTTCTGCCTGCAGTGGCCTTCTCAGAACGTAGTCAGCCACATCCATCGGACGTGCGCCTTCAGCCGCAAGGTCCCTGGGATGGCCAATGCCTAGCCTTAAGCGCCAGTAGTCGCTAGTGCTAAGGTGAGCTTGTATATCTTTTAGGCCGTTATGTCCGCCCGTGCCGCCGCCCAGTTTTAGGCGTGCCGTGCCAGGCTTGAGGTCAAGCTCATCTTGCACTACTAAAACCTGCTCAGGAGTAATTTTATGAAAACGACATAGCGCTCCTACTGCTTGACCGCTGAGGTTCATATAGGTACTTGGCTTGAGTATGAAAAGGTCTTCACCTTCCCATTTAGTCTTAGCTACTTTTCCATGAAAGCGTTTTTCGGTTTCAAAGCGCACACCAAACTGTTTTGCGAGGGCGTCCACAAACCAGAAGCCGGCATTATGCCGATCTTCTTCGTGTTCTTCGCCTGGATTGCCAAGGCCCACAATTAATTTAGTCATGATTCTGATTTAAGGATAAAAGCATTTCTACAAAAAAGAAAACCCGCATTTAAGCGGGCCTTCTCTGTCGCAAAGATAAAAGAAAAACGATTACGCTTTATCTTTTGGCGCTTCAGCAGCAGGAGCCGCAGCAGCAGGAGCTGCTTCAGTATCAGCAGATTTAACTGCTGGGATACGTGCGTTAGCCAATACTGGATTTTCTTGCTCAACATGCAATACCAAGCTAACGCCTTTTGGTAACGCGATATCTTTTGCATGAATTCCGTGACCAACTTCAATTTTGCCCAAGTCCACTTCAAGGAACTCTGGCAGGTCAGCTGGCAAGCAGGAAACTTCCAATTCAGTAGCAATGTGGCTAATGACAGCACCTTGCAATTTCACGGCAGCTGAAGTTTCAGCGTTGATGAAGTGCAATGGAACGCGCATATGCACTTTTTCAGTCGCAGAAACGCGCTGGAAGTCGATGTGCAGAACCAAAGGCTTAAATGGATGCATCTGGTAATCGCGTAACAACACTTTTTGTGCTTTGCCACCGATTTCAAGATCAAGGATGGATGAGTGGAATGCTTCCTTGCGGAGAGCATGGAACAGTGCGTTGTGATCCAACTCAATAACAGTTGCGGCGTCTTTACCGCCGTAGATGATTCCCGGAGTTTTACCGGCATTGCGCAGACGGCGGCTCGCACCCGTTCCCTGTACGCTTCTTTCAAAGGCTACTACTTTCATATTCAATTCCCAAAATTAAGGTTAATTTCCGTTCGCGACCAAACAGAAAAGCCTTTGATTATATCGTGGGAATTGAGATTTTTGCTTAGAAAAGGCTCAAAACTGCCAAAAACTAGCTCAGAAACACTGTTTTTGGTTTATTCAGCAAACATCGACATCACTGAATCACCTTTGCTAATGCGGGAAAGGGTCTCAGCTAGGATGGGGGCAACGCTCAATTGGCGAATTTTGGCCACTTTCATGGCTTCAGGGGTCAAGGGAATGGTATCCGTAACCACCAATTCATCTAATTCAGAGGCGGCAATACGCGCTACAGCGCCGCCGGAGAGTACGGCATGGGTACAGTATGCGGTAACGCCCTTAGCACCACGCTCTTTGAGCGCCTCAGCAGCTTTACAGAGCGTTCCGCCGGTATCGATGATGTCATCCATGATGACGCAATGACGACCCTCTACCTCGCCAATTAAGTGCATTACTTCTGACACATTGGCCTTTGGACGGCGTTTATCAATAATCGCCAAATCGGTACCCAATTGCTTAGCCATTGCACGAGCGCGCACAACGCCGCCAATATCTGGGGAGACAATAATTAGGTCTTTTTGACTCTTCTGAGCCTGCAGGTCCGCCAGTAAAACAGGTGAGGCATAGATATTGTCTACGGGAATATCAAAGAAGCCCTGAATCTGGTCAGCGTGAAGATCCATTGTCAAAACCCGCTCAATCCCAGCAACAGATTGCAGCATATTGGCTACGATTCTGGCGGAGATGGCAACGCGGGCTGAACGTGGACGTCGATCCTGTCTAGCGTAACCGAAGTAAGGGATCACTGCGGTTATACGGCTTGCAGATGCTCGCTTGAGAGCATCAATCATGATCATGAGCTCCATCAAGCTATCGTTTGTGGGGGCGCAAGTAGATTGAATCACTACGACATTTTTGCCGCGGACGTTTTCTTGAATTTCTACTTGAATTTCACCATCAGAAAATCGACCGACAAATGCTTTTCCCATCGGAAGATTGAGCTCTTTAGCAACGGCATGGGCCAAAACGGGATTTGCATTGCCCGTAAAAAGAGTCAGAAAATCAGCGTTCATAGGGGCGGACATAGGCGATTTTAGGAATTTGGTAGAGGTCGAATGGATGTCTTTGTGTCGTATCTACAGTATTTGGCAGGGGAAGAAGGATTCGAACCTTCGCATGCTGGAATCAAAATCCAGTGCCTTAACCAGCTTGGCGATTCCCCTACAGGTCAATCTGAAGAAACCAAATTGTAAGCGGGATTTTTATTTAGCCCCCTAACAATTCGACCTACCCATCCTTTTGGAAGATTTTGCAGTAGATTTTCTAGTTTTGTCATGTCTCGATTGGCGTCTAAAACACCAAAAACGCTACTTCCAGAACCAGACATCCGGGGTGCCGAATAGGGCGCCACTTCGGCAATCCAATCTAATGCTTGCTTCACTTCAGGACAATTTCGCACCGCTACAGCCTGACAATCATTGGACTGAAATGACCTTGGCGATGCAATAAAGCGATCTATTGTAATCGGAGCATGATCCCGGGTCAATTGAGGGTCTTGAAAAATCTGGGAGGTGGCAATTCCCTGGTTGGGAAAAATGACTAGAAAGTCTTGGGCTTCAAAAGGGAGCGCTTGCAATTTTTCGCCAACACCTTCAACAAAAGCATTCTGGCCAAATAGGAAAAAAGGCACATCAGCTCCAAGTTTGAGTCCAAGTTCGCATAAGGTCTTGGTATCAAGCTCTAGCTTCCACAGGTAGTTAAGGCCGATGAGGGTGGATGCAGCATCAGAAGATCCCCCGCCAAGACCAGCACCCATCGGAATTTCCTTTTTTAGGCCTATTTCAACCCCTTGCTTTACATCGCAGAACGCTTTTAAGAGTTGAGCTGCGCGAACTACTAGGTCATTCTCTGGGGGCACGCCTGGAATGGGGTGAATGCGGCGTACTACATTTTCTGGAATCGGTGTGAGTGTCAGAGTGTCACACCAATCAATGAGTTGAAAAGCCGATTGCAGCAAGTGGTAGCCATCTGCTCGACGACCAATAATGTGTAAAAAAAGATTGAGCTTGGCAGGGCAGCGAAGCTCTAAGGTAGGGTTATCAATTCTCAAATCACTCATTCGGTGCATCAAAAATAAGGCGAATATCAATAGACCCAATATTCGAAGTACGCGTCATCGTTAGTTTTTCTAAGCGTTGAGAGCTTCCCCAGTCATAACTTAAGGTCCAGCCGTCCTGAGAAATTTTGCTGACCTTCCCTTCATTGTTCCGTTCAATGCTGGCATTGCTGCCTGGTCTGGTTTGACCGCGTAACCAATCCGAGAGTCCGCGAGCAGGCAATGGCAGTCCGAGTGCATTTTGAATTAAGGTGTCAGCATCAATAGCAGTAGTCAGCTGGCCATCACGTTCTAAGATTGCTTCACCTGGCTTGATCGTAATTTTTGCGATTGATCCACCAACTGGATTGCGAATCTCCAATACATCTGTCTGAGCATCTTGGGTCAAGGTGAAGCCACCTGAACCACCTTGGTTTCTACTTTCTGTAAGTCCGGTGACTTTCACAGCGAAACGCCCATCCCATGTTCCTTTTTGGCCACTATCTGCTACCGACCAATCTGGTTTTAAGCGCTTGAGGGTTTCTTTTAGAGTTGGATTATTTGCGTCGAGCTGTTGCCCTTTTCGCCATATATCTTCGGCTTCTGCTGGCCGATTCATGACCCACAGAACTTCACCGATATGAGCGGCAATATCAGCTTCAGGTTTGAGATTGAATGCCTGTTGCAATTGCTCTAGGGCTAAAGCATTTTTCCCCATCCTAAAGTTTACCCAGCCAAGGCTATCCAAAATAAACCCATCTCTAGGAGATAGTTGATGCGCTTTGCTAATGAGCTTAAATGCTTCTGGTAATTTTAGGTTTCGATCGGCAAGGGAGTAACCCAAGGCATTTAAGCTATTCACATCATCTGGATTTTTGCGCAAGATGTCACGCAAGGTTTTTTCCATGACATCCATGTATCCCATCTTTTCTGCAGACATAGCATACGTATACAGAATGCCTGGGTTAGTAGGCGCAGGCTTTACCGCAGAAACAATCGCATAAAAAGCTCTTAAAGCCTCAGACTCATCTTTGGCTCTTGCTAATAACCCCTGAATTTGTTGCAAAGTTTGTTCTTGCTGAACAGGTGTCTGTTGATTCAGGAGGGCAATGGCTGGTTTAACAGCATCGGGCCAGCGCTGATTCAAAATTAACAGGGTAATCAACACTTCTTTAGGCTTAGTTTGATTTGGGCCGGCCAAGTCGTCCCAAGTCTGTGCAGCTTGTAGTGCAAGGTCGGGTGCGCCTGCAGTAATGGCAATTTCCATCGCTCTTTGCGCCAAGCGAGGATCATCTAGTTTGCGAGCAAGTTCTAAATAGGTGTTGTAAGCAAGCCCGGCGTCACCACGTTGCAAGGCTATTTCTGATGCCAGGACTTCAAACATGGCCTGCCCAGTCTCTAAACTGCTATTGCGGGCAAGCGCATGCTTGGCAGGAAGACATAAACCCAAGCCAATGAGGAACAAAATGCTGAAAAAAAGTGACTTTAGTGAAAAAGTGGTCATAAGCACATTCTAATCCGCGAATCTACAATTCATTTATGCCAGAACTTCCAGAAGTCGAAGTTACCCGTTTGGGTATTCAGCCTCATATTGAGGGGCGGCGGGTCAGTGCGGTCAAGATTATTGATGGTCGTCTGCGCTGGCCTGTACCAACCACCTTAATCAAATCGCTTCCAGGCCAGAGAGTTTCTGGGATTGAGCGTCGGGGTAAATACCTCTTATTGGAATTGGACAAAGGGCATCTGCTGGTTCATTTGGGAATGACGGGTACTCTACGAATACTCCCCAGTAGAGAAATTCTTAAGACGCATGATCGCGTCACTATCGAATTTGGCGACCTCAGTTTGCGTTTGCATGACCCACGTAAGTTTGGAGCTGTACTGTGGCATCCCAAATCTAAGGGGCCTATTGAACAAAATGCACTATTGCAAAAGTTGGGTGTCGAACCTTTTTCACCAGAATTTTCCGGCGGGCTTGGTGCACAAGTTTTATATCAACATTCTCGTAAACGCAGCATTGCCGTGAAGCAGTTCTTATTGGCTGGGCAGGCCGTTGTTGGGGTCGGCAACATTTATTGCTCCGAAAGCCTTTTTGAAGCTGGCATCCATCCAGAAAAATCTGCAGGTAAGTTAACCCGCCCTCAATGTATTCGATTGGCAAATGCGGTGAGATCTATTTTGCAAAAAGCAATTGATGCTGGCGGTAGCTCTCTAAAAGACTTTGTGAATAGTCAGGGCGATCCAGGACATTTCATGATGCAAACTAAAGTCTATGATCGAAAAGATCAGCCCTGCAAGGTTTGCAAAACTCCGATTAAGCAAATAGTGCAAGGTCAACGCTCCACTTATTTTTGCCCTCAATGTCAAAAGCGCTAATTACCAGCTTTGCTAAAACGCTTATTGAGTGGCATCAGCGTGATGGGCGCCAAGGACTCCCTTGGCAGGGGGTCCGCGATCCATACGCGGTTTGGGTCTCTGAAATTATGTTGCAGCAAACCCAAGTAGCTACTGTTCTGGAGCGTTACCCGCGTTTTATGAAGCGCTTTCCCAGCGTACAGAAATTAGCAGCTGCACCACTAGATGATGTTCTGGCTGAGTGGGCTGGTTTGGGTTATTACTCGCGCGCGCGCAATCTTCATGCCTGTGCAAATCAAGTCGTGACACAATTTGGTGGAAAATTCCCTAGTGATCCACTATTGCTTGAGCAATTGAAGGGGATTGGTAGATCTACAGCAGGTGCAATTGCTGCCTTTGCATTTCAGGTGAGAGCGCCGATATTAGATGCCAATGTAAAACGCATTTTGGCAAGATTGTTTGGCATAGAAGGCGCTATACAAGATAAGGCTGTGAATGATCAGCTTTGGCTTTTGGCACAAGATTTACTGCCTCAAAACTTACAAGAGATGCCGGTCTATACACAAGCATTGATGGACTTTGGCGCAACGTGGTGCACCTCGCGAAAGCCTGTATGTTTGTCGACAGAGCGAAAATGTCCTTTTGAAAAACAATGTCAAGCTAACCGCAGCAATCAAGTTTTACAGTTACCCCAAAGGGTAGTAAAGGCAAAGTCCCCAGAATTTCATTGCGATATGTTGCTAATCAGATGCGGCGATTCAGTTTTACTGGGAAGAAGACCAGATAAGGCTATTTGGGGCGGCTTATGGTCCTTACCAGAGTCTACATGGAGCGCTATCACGCCAAAAGAGCAAAGCCCTCACAAGGATGAGCAGCTCTCTAAACCTCATCTACGTGCCAAACAATTACTTGAACTGATGCTGCCTCAAGAAAATACTGCTGCAATATTGAAACATTCTCGGTCATTAGAACGTGGTCAGACAATCAAACATATTTTTACCCATCGACGTTTATGGATGCAAATCTGGAATGTATCAATTACTCAAACACTGCAATTAAGTGATGAGAACCTGAAATGGGTTCCCCTACGCCAGCTTGGGAAATACGGTTTACCTCAGCCAATTAAAGTGCTGCTGCAGGCAGAGAGTCTAGCTCGCGGTGACGACCTAAGAAATTAATTTGCAGAGCTGCTAGATTGGTTTGGGCGGCGAAGTGTTCTATCAGGCGAGTGACCAGATATACGGAGCGATGTTGACCCCCGGTACAGCCAATTGCAACTGTGAGGTAGCTCCGGCCATCAGCAATGTAGTGGGGAAGCCATTTTTCAATGAACTGGATAATGTCGCTTTCCATGCTCCTGACTTCAGGAATCTTCTCAAGAAATTCTTTTACGCGTGGGTCTTTGCCAGACAATGGACGTAAGGCTTTGTCATAGTGAGGGTTGGGTAGACAGCGCACATCAAATACCAGATCAGCTTCACTAGGCAAACCTTTTTTAAACCCAAAGGATTCAAACACAACCGTTAAGCCAACGGGTTTGTCTTTGAGTAAATCTTGCATCCATGAGCGCAGTGCATGTGCTGGAAGATTGCTGGTATCAATTGAGTGTGCCTGAGCACGCAAAGGCTCAAGCAAGTTTCGCTCTTTATCAATTGCCTCAATGAGGGTTGTTTCTTGAGCTGCATCTTTTTTACTGGAAAGAGGGTGTCTCCTACGCGTCTCTGAAAATCGCTGAATTAGGGTATTAGTATCGGCATTTAAGAAAATGACTCGCACCTCATGATTGCGTCGTAAGTTCTCTAATATTTGAGGTAGCTGTGCAATCGTCTGACCGCGGCGGGCATCGATGGCCACGGCTACTTGTGCACAATGCTCGTTTTGTAGTGTCTGAATCAGATTTTCTAATAGAGCCACAGGGAGATTGTCTACACAGTCATACCCCGCATCTTCAAAGGCCCTTAATGCAACGGATTTACCTGACCCTGAAATGCCGGTAATCAGATTAATTTGCATATTTAGATCAGGCGACCTTGAGACTTCACTGCATCAGCCTCAGCGTTCATTTGCAAACGCTGCCGTTCAATAAATTCTTTAAGCGTGTCGATGCCGCGCAATTGCAAAATCGTATTGCGCACTGCTGCCTCAACCAGTACCGCTAAGTTACGACCTGCAGCCACTTGAATTTTCACGGTACGAATAGGGATGCCTAGAACATCAATGTGCTGTGCCTCTAGGGGCAGTCGTTCGAATTCACCATCATTACGACGTACAAGCTGCACAATCAGGCGTAGTTTCAGTTTGCGACGTACGGCGGTTTCGCCAAAGATGGTGCGGATATCCAGGAGGCCTAAGCCACGGACCTCTAGGAGGTTGCGCAGAATCACGGGGCAACGGCCTTCAATGTAGTCAGGCCCAAGCCGTGCAAAATCAACAGCATCATCAGCGACCAATCCATGCCCGCGTGAAATTAATTCAAGTCCTAATTCGCTTTTACCTAAACCAGACTCACCCATGATGAGAACACCTAAACCCAAAATATCCATGAACACACCATGCATCGTAATTTGGGGTGCGCCAATTTTGGTGAGATAGGTGCGCAAATGATCAATGACTTCAGCTGCTGAGATAGTGGTGGTAAATAGTGGCGTTGAAGATCTCTGGCAGAAAAGCTGCAGGTCAGGATCAGCCGTTTTACCATCAGCCACAATCACACAGGGCGGAGTTTTGGAAATCAGGTTTGAAATTTGCTCTTGCCGTTGTTTGGGCTCAAGCTCAGCGTGATAGTCGACTTCTTGGACGCCAAAAATTTGGATACGGCTAGGGTGAATCAGATTTAAGTGACCCACTAAGTCAGAGCTAGCGGCAGCTGCTTTGACAGCTTCAGGCGGGAAGGTACGGTCTGCCCCTTCTAGGCCGCCAATCCAAGAAAGCTTTAAATCTGAAACATTGTCATCAAAAATCTGCTGCGCAGTGACGCCCTCAAGCAGTAAGGGTTGGGTCATGAGTGGACACCCCAATGTTGTAGCAGGTGACATACCTGTTCGGGTCTAGTCTCGGTAGCCAGCGATTTACGAGCATCAGGATCAGAAAGTAGTTGAGCAATCGAAGACAAAATCTCCAGATGCTGTTGTGTGGCTTTTTCTGGAACCAGTAGAAAAATCAAAAGAGAAACTGCCTCGCCGTCAGGTGCAGCAAACTCGATGGGATCCCTCAATTTAATAAAAGCAGCGATTGGTTGCTTTAAGCCTTTTACTCGGCCATGAGGAATTGCAACGCCGGCACCTAGTGCGGTAGAGCCTAAATCTTCTCGAGCATTTAGAAAGCTCACTACCAAGTCAGCCTCTAAACCAACTTCTTTAGCAAAGAGGCTGCCTGCGGCCGCAAATGCCTCTGCCCTACTACTAGAAGGGTTATCTAAGGCAATGCGGTCGAGTGTGAATAAATCAGTCAGGGCATTCATTTCGATCGATTATAGGTGTCCTGACAAGCAAGATTATTCAAAATGCTTTTCGTGATGATGATCTTGGATCTTTTCTTTGTGCTTAACAACTTGGCGCTCCAGTTTGTCAACTACTGCATCCATTGCATGGTAAAGGTCGGCATTGTGGGCTTGAGCAAATAATTCTTTACCCTTTAAGTGAATAGTGATCTCGGCAGATTGGCGCAGATCCTTTTCCTTAGCGTTATCCACAATTAAAAATGCAGAGGCATCCAGAACATGATCAAAGTGCTTGCGAATTTTGGCTAAGCCAGTTTCTAGATGAGTGCGCATGGCGGGGGTAACTTCGACATGACGGCTATTAATTTTTAAATTCATCAGCAGCTCCTATTCAAAGCAACATGCATGCGCAAAGAATTACCTGGGGTGCGCAGCAAGCCCCTGTAATGTTCCGATTTGTTCTATTTGGAATTGAATTTCATGAACCTCCAGCGTATCAGCGATTTTGCTGAAAACCAAGGGGGCAGATCATGTTTATTTAATAAATATTAAAAAAACCAAAAAAATTACATGCGGAAGTTTTCGCCCAAATAGACTCTTCTAACAGCATCATTTTGAATAATTTGGTCTGGTTTGCCCTCAGCAAGAACGCTACCTTCGCTGATGATGTAGGCGTGATCGCAAATGCCTAGGGTTTCCCGAACATTATGGTCGGTGATCAGCACGCCAATCTGACGGTCCCTGAGGAAGCGAACGATTCTTTGAATCTCGCCAACGGCAATGGGATCTACACCTGCAAATGGTTCATCTAAGAGAATAAATTTTGGCTGTGAGGCTAGGGCACGCGCAATTTCAACGCGCCGCCGCTCTCCACCTGAAAGTGATAGCGCTTGATTATTGCGAAGGTGGCTTATTTGGAGCTCTCCCAGTAGCTCGTCGAGTCTTTGAGCAATCTGTGCCTTACTCAGACGTTTGCCGCCCTGTACTTGCAGCTCTAGTACAGCTTGAATATTTTCAGCAACATTGAGCTTTCTAAAAACAGAGGCTTCTTGCGGAAGATAGGATAGGCCCATACGAGCTCTTTGATGGATGGGGAGCCTAGTGATATCAGCACCATCTAAAACGATATTGCCACCATCAAGCGGTACGAGTCCAACAATCATGTAAAAGGACGTGGTTTTACCCGCCCCATTGGGCCCGAGTAAGCCCACAACTTCACCGCACTTGACTTCAATGGATACATCTCTAACAACAGTGCGAGATCCATAGCGCTTTTGTAAGTGATGGGCGCTTAATGTTGGGGTATCGGATGGGCTAGGTAGATCCATAATTATTTTTCTAGTGTCGCTTTTCTTCTTGGTGAAAGGATGGCCCTAGCTTGCGGTAAATCATCTGGCTTAGCATTGGCTGCTGGTGTGACTTGATAGTATTGTTTGATATCGTCATAGTCAATTTTCCAGCCACGCAATTGATCAATCATTTGCATGTTTTGCAGACGTTTTAAGCTGGCATCCCCAGTTAAGGTGAGCAATTCGGTTTTAGCGTTATAGACTACTGTTTGGCCGCTTCCCTGCATAAATTCATCTGCGGGACCTTCGCGTCTTTGTCTGAAGCTAGCGCTTGTATTAGCTTTACCTTTGACATCAATGTATTCATATCCCTCGGGATCAACTTTTAGGTTCCCCTTATCACCAGTAATCAAAATACTACCCTTGATCAAAATGAGTTCACCCTCAAGATCGTAGACTTGCTGCACATCATTAATGGATACTTTTTCAGCTTCCAAAATAATGGGTTTATCTTGATCTGCTTTTTCAGCATGAGCAGCTTGCGTAAAAAGAAAGGGTAAGCACAAGCCCATTAAAAGACCAAGGTAAGCGCTTCTTGCACTAGTCAATCTCATGGCTGTGCTCCTGAGGGGGCTCGTTCAATGCGGCCCCTGACCTGCCCAGATAAAACCATGCTTTGTTCAATGTTATTGAAGACCCCACCTTCGGTAGATTGCATGATAGAGAGCCCTTGCTCAAGCGTAATAGGCTTATCTGTCTCAATCACATCATCATTAATGAGCACCTTGAAATAAGAAGAGCGTGCCAGCATTCTGGGTTTCGCAGACTCAGTACTTGTTGCCGCTTGGGGTGGGCGATAAATTTCTGCGTTATTGATGAGATCCAAAATAGTGAGATCGCCATCAAGATGACCGGTATCTGCTTTCCCGGTAATGGGTGCTTTTTCTGGAGAGAATAGGCGCATGCGTGGAACTTCGATATCAATTGAAGCATCATCATCGTAATGAATTACTTTTTTACCTAAGACCCGATATTTTGTATAACCAAATTCATTTAATGCAGAAAGGGCACCATTGGTGATGGTGTAATCGGGCTCATGAAGTCTGACGCGTTCAATTGCTGACTTTTCTGCAGGTGCATTTTTCTTCACAAGCCAGAAGGTAACCAAGGTCAAACTTCCCATCAAAATCAAGGGCATCAAGCGCAGCATTCCGCGCCATAGACCCAATTTGATTTGTGGAGCATTTAGAGGCATGAGTTAGGGCCTTAGGCACGTGCCTGTGAGAGTAATTCGTCATAGCGGTTTTGTGCCTTCAGAATTAAATCGCATAGTTCACGTACTGCACCATACCCACCCGCTTTGCTGGTAACAAAGTGGGCAACTTCCTGAACAGCTTCATGTCCTTGCGCAGGACATACTCTCAAACCAGCAGACTTCATCATTTGGAAATCAGGCCAATCATCCCCCATGACTGCACAGTCAGCAGGTTTTAATTTCAGGGTTTGCAAAATATTTTCCAAAGCTAATGCTTTGTTGTCTACGCCCATATGCACATGTTTAATCCCAAGTTCTTCGCAACGTGCTAGAACCATTTTGGAGGTGCGTCCTGTAATGATGGCTGTCGCAATTCCTACTTTTTCCAATAGTTTGATACCAAGACCATCTTGTATATCAAAGGCCTTGAGTGTTTCTTTGCCGTTATCCCCAATGAATACTTGACCATTGGTCAATACGCCATCCACATCAAGGACGAGAAGTTTTACAGTGCCTGCACGCTCCCAGGCCTGTGGATACTGGCTCAAGGGATTGGTATTGTGGGCATGAAAGGCGCTAGGCATAGGAGAAGACCAAGAGATGTTAGGTTTGCTTAAATAACTTTTGCAGCAAATAAGTCATGAAGATTCAAAGCACCCAGTAGGACGCCAGCAGTATCGGTTACCACTAAATGATTGATGCGATGTTTTTCCATCATTTCAATTGCCTCTTCAGCCAGTAATTCAGGGGGAATGCTGCGCGGTGCAGAGGTAATAGCATTCTTGAGAATCAGGCCGTCTAAATTGGTACTCTTTTCGAGCAAGCGACGCAAATCCCCATCTGTAAAAATTCCTACGACGTGATTTTTTTCATCAAGAATGACAACCATACCCATTCGTTTGGCTGTCATTTCAAGTAAGGCATCTTGGAGTGAGGCTGAGATAGAAATCTTTGGGGTTTCCTCAAAGCGACGCATTACTTCGCTGACATGCATTAATTGTTTGCGCCCTAAGCGCCCACCTGGATGTGAGCGCTGAAAATCTTCTGCTTGAAAGCCACGCGCGTCCAAGAGGGCAACCGCTAGAGCATCGCCCATTGCCAGGGCTGCTGTGGTGCTAGTAGTGGGAGCAAGATTGAGCGGGCATGCCTCTTTTTCAACGCTGGTATCTAAATGGGCATCAGCCAATTTGGCTAAAGAGGAATTGGGAGCGCCAGTGAGTGCAATGAGTTTTGCTCCAGTACGTTTCACAATCGGTACGATGGTGAGGAGCTCATCTGTCTCACCAGAATTAGATAGGGCTACAAAAACATCATCTCGTGTCACCATGCCTAAATCGCCATGGCTAGCTTCAGCAGGATGAACAAAGAAAGCAGGAGAGCCAGTAGAGGCGAAGGTTGCGGCAATCTTACGGGCAATATGCCCGGATTTACCGATACCGGACACGACAATACGGCCTTTACAGTCATGCAGTAGGTCAACTGCCCGAACAAGGGCATCAGCGTTAGGGCCTTCAAGGCGATCACGCATTGTGTGCAGCGCAGCAGCCTCAATAGTGAGGGTATCGCGCGCCAGCTTTAGGGTTCGGTCACGAGTCTTAGCTATCATGGGGTGAGTATATGCCGACAGTCCTTCAGTTAACTCTCATCTTGCTGGCCTCTGGAGTGGCCGGGGTAGTTATTTTCCGCTATTTTGGGCTACCCCCTATTTTGGGCTATTTGGCGATTGGCGTCTTGATTGGCCCTCATGCCCTTGGCCTGGCGAGTGATTCGGCCACAGTGAAGTATTTAGCTGAATTTGGGGTGGTTTTCCTCATGTTCTCGATCGGTTTGGAATTTAACCTCCATAAGCTTAGGGCTATGCGGTCAATCGTATTTGGCTTGGGGGGAAGCCAGGTCATCCTGACAATGCTTTTGGCGGTTCCAGCAAGTCTTTTGCTCAATTGGGCGTACCCCATTTCATGGCAGGCTGCTATTGCACTGGGAGGTGCTTTAGCCATGTCGTCCACTGCGATCGTGACTAAGCTCATTTCAGATCGTTCAGAGCTTGAGACTGAGCATGGCCGAAACATTATCGGTATTTTGTTATTTCAGGACTTGGCCGTTGTCTTTTTATTAATTCTGATCCCCTCTTTGGGCAGTAATCCTAGTGATTTATTTCTTGCCCTCACTACGGCATCTATCAAGATTACGGTAGCACTGATTCTCATTTTCTTTATTGGTAAGACTTTAATGAGTCGGTGGTTTGGTGTGGTTGCAAAGCTACGTTCACAAGAACTGTTCATGCTCAATTTGCTATTAGTCGTTTTGGGAATGTCTGCACTGACTGAGCATTTTGGACTATCGCTAGCGCTGGGTGCATTTTTAGCGGGTATGTTAATTGCAGAAACGCCCTATCGTCATCAGGTTGAAGAGGACGTCAAGCCGTTTAGAGATGTATTGCTTGGCCTATTCTTTATTACTGTCGGTATGTTGTTAGATTTTCAAGTGATCTATGAGCAATGGTTACTTGTTCTGATTCTCCTCATGGGCCCTTTAATTTTTAAATTTGGCTTAATTGCACTGTTGTCGCGTGCATTTGGATCGAGTCCTGGCATTTCGATTCGAACGGGTTTGTGTCTTGCCCAAGCGGGTGAATTTGGATTTGTATTATTAAATCAGATCGATGGTCTCAATTTGATTGATCCAGAATTAAGCCAAGCCATTTTGGCAGCAATGTTGTTATCGATGTTTGGAGCTCCTTTCCTCATTCAATATAGCGACCGGATTGCAATGCGTTTCTCCAGCAATGAATGGCTATTGCAGTCTCTAGCGCTGACTCGAGTGGCTGCAAAAACTGTGCGCACGGAAAACCATGTAGTGATTTGTGGTTTTGGGCGATCAGGCCAAAGCCTTGCACGCATGCTTGATCAAGAAAAGATTCCTTACATTGCTTTAGATATGGATCCAGACCGCGTCAAGGAGGCGGCCGCCGCTGGCGATAACGTGGTGTATGGTGATGCTAGTCGAGAAAATTATCTCGTTGCCGCAGGCCTTGCGAGGGCAAAAGCGGTGGTGATTACGTATGCAGATACGCCAGCCACCTTAAAAGTATTGAATCAAGTAGAGCATCTGCGTCCAGGTATGACTGTACTGGTGCGGACTAAGGATGATGCTGATTTAGGAAAGCTGCAAGCTGCTGGTGCTACTGAGGTTGTGCCAGAGTTAATTGAAGGAAGCTTGATGATGGCTTCCCACGTATTATTAATGATGGGTGTGCCAATGCGAAAAGTAGTACGTCGCATTACGAGTGCACGCGAAGCGCGTTACAGCTTATTGCGTGGTTATTTTAGGGGTATAGAGGATGACCCAGATTCTAAGGAATCATGGCGCTTGCACTCGGTCACCTTATTGCCTGAATCGGCCAGCATTGGTAAAACTCTAGAAGAGCTGCATCTTGAAAACGAAGGTGTGAGTGTTCAGGCTATCCGTCGTAAGGTCGGTAATGCTGACTATATCAAGCTTGAACTCACACCCAATTTGCGATTACAGGCAAATGACATTTTGGTTTTATCAGGCAATTCAGAGGCAACTGAATTAGCCGAGTCTAAATTGCTCTGATACATAAGCTCTTAGCAAGATCATTTCTTTTTCGTGCTTGCGGGTAACTTGCGCTTGAGTAGGGGAGCTAAGTAATGACCTGTAAAACTGGCTGCATTTTTAGCAACCTCTTCAGGCGTACCGGTAGCAATAATTTGTCCGCCACCAGCGCCACCCATAGGGCCTAAATCAATAATCCAATCGGCAGTTTTAATCACATCAAGGTTGTGCTCAATAATGACAATAGTATTACCTTGTTTCTTGAGGGTTTGTAAAACCGTCAGCAGTAATTGAATATCATGAAAATGCAGGCCGGTAGTTGGCTCATCTAAGATGTAGAGCGTTCTACCAGTGTCGCGCTTTGATAGCTCAAGAGAAAGCTTGACACGTTGCGCCTCACCACCAGAAAGTGTAGTTGCACTTTGGCCGAGCTTGACATAGCCTAGACCGACGTCGAGCAAGGTTTTGAGTTTGCGTTTGACAATTGGCACTGCTTCAAAAAACTCATGCGCTTGCTCAATGGTCATTGACAGCACTTCGTGAATATTTTTCCCCTTATAGCGGATGTCGAGTGTCTCGCGGTTATAGCGTTTACCGTGGCAAATATCACATGGCACGTATACGTCTGGCAAGAAGTGCATCTCTACTTTAATGACGCCATCGCCCTCACAGGCATCACAGCGACCACCTTTGACGTTGAAGGAGAAACGCCCCGCCTCATAGCCGCGCTCACGTGCTGCGGGAACGCCGCAAAAAAGTTCGCGAATTGGCGTGAATACACCGGTATAGGTTGCTGGATTCGAGCGGGGAGTGCGCCCAATGGGTGATTGGTCAACACTAATGACTTTATCGAAATATTCCAAACCTTTAATGGCCTGATGTACGGCAGGTTCAGCATTGGAACCATAAATATGTTGAGCTACTGCGTGATGCAGTGTGTCATTAATCAGGGTGGATTTTCCAGATCCAGAGACGCCAGTGACGCAAGTCAGAAGCCCCACTGGAATCTTCGCATGAACCGATTGCAGATTGTTACCCCGTGCCCCAATAATTTCTAGGAACTTATCATTTACAGGAATGCGCTTTTCTGGCACAGCAATACACTCGCGTCCAGATAAATAGGCACCAGTTAAAGACTTGGGATTCGCTTCTACCTCTTGGGGCGTTCCTTCGGCAACGACTTCGCCACCATGAATACCGGCCCCTGGCCCAATATCAATCACATAGTCAGAGGCACGAATCATATCTTCATCGTGCTCAACCACAAGAACACTATTACCAAGATCACGCAAGTGTTTGAGGGTGCCGATGAGGCGATCGTTGTCACGTTGATGAAGGCCAATTGAGGGCTCATCTAATACATACATCACACCCGTTAAACCAGAGCCAATCTGCGAGGCTAAGCGAATCCGCTGGGCTTCGCCGCCAGATAATGTGTCAGCACTCCGCTCAAGAGAGAGATAGTCAAGGCCGACATCATTTAAGAAGCGTAAGCGCGAACCAATTTCCTTCACAATCTTATCGGCGATTTCACGTTTAGCGCCTTTGAGCTCTAAAACTTCAAAATATTCTTTTGCTGCTTTTAAAGGGAGTGCGCTGATCTCAAAAATAGCACGGGATTGTTTGCCTTCACCCACTTTGACAAAGCGCGCTTCTTTGCGCAAGCGACTCCCATTACATGCCGGACAGGTTTGGACATTTTGATAGCGAGATAATTCTTCACGCACCGTTGCAGAGTCGGTTTCACGATAGCGTCTCTCAAAGTTTGCAACGATGCCTTCAAATGCATGTTCACGAATACTATTTTTGCCACGCTCATTAATATATTCAAATGGAATGGTGACATCCCCAGAGCCCAGCATGATTAAATCTTGTTGCTTTTTACTTAAGGTTTCAAATGGTTTTTCCACATCAAAGCCACCATGTTTGGCCAAGGTTTGCAGTAACTTAAAGTAAAACTGATTACGACGATCCCAGCCTTTAATTGCGCCGGAAGCTAGCGATAGATCGGGGTGGGCAACGATGCGCTTAGGGTCAAAAAAGGACTGGTGTCCCAGGCCATCGCAAGATGGGCATGCCCCCATGGGGTTGTTAAAGGAAAATAAGCGTGGCTCGAGCTCTTGCAAAGAGTAAGAGCAAATCGGACAGGCAAACTTACTGGAGAAAATCATTTCTTTGCCAGTATCCATGTTGACAATCATGGCTTTGCCATCGGCTAGGCGTAATGCAGTCTCAAAAGATTCCGCTAAGCGTTGTGTAATGTCGGGGCGCACTTTAATACGGTCAACTACCACTTCAATCGAATGCTTATCGTTTTTCTTAAGCGTTGGTAATTGATCCACTTCAAAGATCTCTGCCTTAGCGGTATTAGTGGTACCACCTCCAGAGCGAACTCGAAAACGGACAAAGCCTTGCGCTTGCAAGTCTTGGAATAAATCAACAAACTCACCTTTGCGCTCACTCACCACAGGCGCAAGAATCATCAACTTCGTGTCTTCTGGCATGGCTAAAACGGTATCAACCATTTGAGAAACGCTTTGAGCTTCTAAGGGGAGATCATGCTCTGGGCAGTGTGGAGTGCCAGCACGAGCAAATAACAAACGTAAGTAATCATGAATCTCAGTCACAGTCCCCACGGTTGAGCGCGGGTTATGGCTAGTGGCTTTTTGTTCAATGGAAATTGCTGGAGATAGACCTTCAATCGTGTCAACATCCGGCTTTTCCATCATCTGTAAGAATTGACGGGCATAAGCAGACAAGGACTCGACATAGCGACGTTGACCTTCGGCATAAAGCGTATCAAAGGCAAGCGAACTTTTGCCTGAGCCGGATAGACCAGTAAGGACGACCAATTTCTCTCTAGGAATGTCTAGATTGATGTTTTTGAGGTTGTGCGTGCGTGCACCACGGATCTTAATTTCGTTATTCATGATTTTTTAGCGTAACTTGTTAATATAGCGCTTTCCCATGAATCCTTCTGAACTTCGCTCCACCTTGGCCTTAGCAGGCATCTTTGGCCTTCGTATGTTGGGCCTCTTCCTCCTTTTGCCGGTTTTTAGCATCCATGCGCGTGACTTGCCGGGAGGTGAGCATGCCTTATGGGTAGGTTTGACCCTGGGAATTTTCAACATTGTCCAGGCTTGTTTTTACATCCCCCTGGGCCGTCTATCCGACAGAATTGGCCGTAAACCAGTGGTTTTATGGGGACTCTCTCTATTTGTTGCGGGTGCCTTAATTTGTGCTGCAAAAGATGATTTACTGTGGATTGCAATTGGCAGGGGAATTATGGGTGCCGGAGCAGTCTCAGCTGCGATTTCTGCTTGGGTTGCGGATTTAACTCGGGAGCAAGTTCGTACCCGAGCTATGGCTTTGGTTGGCGGAAGTATTGCTCTGTCTTTTGCTCTGTCTTTGGTGATTGCAGCCCCGATATATCGGGTCATTAGTCTGAGCGGAATTTTTATGGTACTGGCAGTATTGGGTGTCATTGCCATGTTTGTTACTTACTACGTGCTACCAGTCAGCAAGCCAGAAGTGAAAGTGCAGCAAGCGTCCTTGAAAGAGGTTTTCTTTCGTCCAGAGTTAATGCGTTTAAATCTGGGTGTGCTGTTATTGCATGCAACTCAAGTGGCTATGTTTCTAGTCATGCCACATTTACTGGTAGAGGCAGGCCTAGCGTTAGGCGATCATTGGAAAATATATTTATCAATTGTTTTGCTGTCATTTTTCCTCATGGCACCTATTTTGATATTCGGTGAGAAATATCGGCGCCTAAAACCCGTTTTTTTATTGGCAATTGCTTTTCTGATTATTGCGGAGATATTATTTTCCCAGGCAAGATCAATTCTGCCGATTGCTTTCGCTTTATTGATCTATTTTGTTGGCTTTAACCTATTAGAGGCTTTATTACCATCTTTAGTATCTCGTTTAGCCAAGGATGCAAAAGGAGCTGCTTTAGGAATTTTTAATACCACTCAGTCCATTGGCTTATTTTTTGGGGCGGCTATCGGCGGGTATTTAATCGATGTCCTTGGCGATATATCAGTCTTTAAGATCAGTTCAGCCCTCTTGTTTGGCTGGCTTATAATTGCTTGGTCAATGCGTGAATTGCCTGCAAAAGTAGTAGCTGCAAGTGACACAGAAACAAAGACATCACCTTAGCTTTACATTTAATTAACTGCATTATTTTCTTCGGGAGACAACATGGCTTCGGTAAATAAAGTCATCATCGTAGGTAACGTAGGGCGCGACCCAGAAACCCGTTATATGCCAAGTGGCGACGCTGTCACCAATATTTCAGTGGCGACATCAGATCGCTATAAGGATAAGCAAACGGGCGAAATGAAAGAAACCACAGAATGGCATCGTGTTGCATTCTTTGGCAAGCTGGCTGAGATTGCCGGTCAATACCTCAAAAAAGGTTCACAAGTGTATGTAGAAGGCCGTTTACGTACTCGCAAATGGACCGATGCTAGTGGTCAAGAAAAATACTCTACTGAGATCGTTGCAGAAACTATGCAGATGCTTGGTGGTAAGCCGGTCGGTGGTAGCGGTGATGGCGGTGAAAGCTATAGCCGTTCAAAGCCGGCCGAACAATCTGCACCAGCATCTTCGAATGCTGCATCCTTGGGTGCAATGGACGACGATATTCCGTTCTAAATATTCAGTCAGTTTTGCAAGATATAAAAAGCCCTTTTCGAAGGGCTTTTTATTTAGCTATCAATGCATTATTGCCGTGCATGGCGAGTGTTGTCTGGCCAGGGCGCATTGTGATCGGTGCGGAAGGGATTGATATCCAATCCACCACGTCGGGTGTAGCGCGCATAGACCGATAGTTTTTCTGGCTTGCACTGGCGCTTGATATCGCAAAAAATGGTCTCTACACAATGTTCATGAAACTCACCTAACTCTCTAAATCCAATTAAGTAGCGAAGTAAACCTTCTTCGAGAATAGGTCGACCTTGATAGCGAATTTGCACACTAGCCCAATCCGGTTGACCAGTTACCGGACAATTGGATTTGAGCAAATGGGAGACCAAGCATTGCTCGATCGGTCCAAAAGATTCATTGACCTGAAGAAGGCTGGGGTCGGCGCTGAGCTTGGGATCAATCTCAATATCAAGACGATCCATCAGGATGCCGCCCATTTCTTGCATCCCTTTTTTAGAGATCGCTTCTGTTGGGTTGATGCGTGTACTGACTGTGCTGCCGGCTACCGTAGATAAATCCCTTATTAATCTTTCACGCACTGCGTTCTCATCTTCAAAGCGTGCGCTGTTTAAGCTATTGAGATAAAGCTTAAAAGACTTAGACTCAATCATGTTTGGAGAATCTGCTGGAACCGCAAATTCTGCTAAGGCAATTTGCGGCTTACCTTTTTGATTGAGCCAACTTAATTCAAAAGCATTCCAAATATCGACGCCAACAAAAGGTAAGGCTTGATTCTCTTTTAAGCCAAGCTTTTTTCGGTTCTCAGCTCGTGGAATGGGGAACAATACACTTGGATCATAGTGATCAGGATATTGCGAAGCTTGACCTAGAGGAATGGTTGCCATGGGTATATGGAGTAGTGGCGCTGATCTTTACGCGCTTAGTTTTTAGGTTTATTGGATACACCAGATACAACATGACCTGTAGGTGCGACCGAAGCAGCGGATTGGCAGTGACCAGTTTGATCATCAAAGAAAAAGTCAGGTTCAAACTCGCGAAGGAATTCACTTTTAGAAAGTCCGCCCAAGAACATTGCCTCATCAACATCCACACCCCAAGCCATGAGCGTACGAATAGCGCGTTCATGCGCCGGCGCAGAGCGGGCGGTGACCAGGGCGGTACGAATACGCATACCAGTTTCACTGGTAGTACGTTGCAAGCGGTGAAGTGCTTCTAGTAGCGGCTTAAATGGACCTGGTGGTAGTGGAATATCCGCTTTCTTGCTCTCATGATCTACAAAGGCTACTAAACCTTCGCTCTGAAATACTTGTTCAGCTTCGTCTGAAAAGAGTACGGCGTCTCCGTCAAAGGCAATACGGATTTCATTAGGATGGGATTCAGCAGTTTTACTAGATTCTGGATATACACGTGCTGCAGGAAATCCTGCATCTATCGTGGCGCGAACATCATCTTCATTGGCAGATAAAAAGAGATTGGCATGTAAAGAGCGTAGGTAGTGATAGGGTGGACGCCCACGTGTAAAAACACCGCGCTCTAAGTGAAGACCATGGTGTTCGGCGGAGCGGAAAACACGCAGGCCGCTTACTGGATCATTGCGTGACAAGATCACTACTTCGACGCGCTGCTCACCTTCTTCATTAAATGCCAGTAATTTTTTAACTAGTGGAAAAGCCACGCCAGTCTGGGCCGCTTTAGAAAGGCGCTCTAACTGCAGTTTCATATAGGCACTGTCATCGGTGGATTCGAAGATGCGATTTTCTTCTTCGAAATCAAATAGTGCGCGTGATGAAATCGCAACGACCAATTTTCCAGTGAGGGTATATGACATTTATGAACCAAATCTCATTTGAGGAATAGTCGATAAGCTGGGTTATCGGTTTCATTCCAATGTGGATAGCCTAGTGAGACCAAGAAACTTTGAAATTTCTTCTGCTCATTTTTAGGTACCTGGATACCAAGCAGAATGCGGCCATAGTCAGCACCATGATTGCGGTAATGGAAGAGACTGATATTCCAGTTGGGCGCCATGCTGGTCAGGAATTTCATGAGAGCACCTGGACGCTCTGGAAATTCAAAGCGATAGAGCAATTCATCCTTGGCAAGTGCTGAACGACCGCCCACCATGTGCCTTAAGTGAGACTTCGCTAGCTCATCATGCGTAAGATCGAGAATGGCAAATTTTGCTTTACGGTAGTGCTTAACAAACGCCTGTCTGTCAGCGGCCTTTTGCGTACTAATGCCAACAAAAATATGGGCTTCATTCTGATCTGAAATGCGGTAATTAAATTCAGTCACGTTCCGGGTGCCCAATAATTCACAGAAGCGCTTGAAGGAACCGCGTTCTTCAGGGATGGTGATTGCAAAAACAGCTTCACGAAATTCACCGACGTCAGCGCGCTCTGCAACAAATCTGAGGCGACTGAAATTCATGTTGGCACCACAGGCAACGGCTACTAAAGTTTTCTTTTGAAGACGATGTTTTGCAACGTACTTCTTCATACCCGCAATAGCCAGGGCACCTGCAGGCTCTAAGATACTTCGAGTGTCGGTAAAGACATCGTTAATGGCTGCGCAGATTTCATCGGTATCTACAGTGATGATGTCATCCACCACGCGTTTGCAAATGCGGAAGGTTTCTTTACCAACGAGCTTGACAGCCGTGCCATCAGAAAAGAGGCCTACATCCTTCATTTCAATACGCTTATTCGCTTCAAGGGACCTTCTCATTGCATCTGAATCTACCGACTGCACTCCAATCACCTTTGTCTTGGGACTTACTGCTTTGACGTATTCCCCAATCCCTGAAATGAGGCCGCCTCCACCGATGGCAACAAAAATGGCATCAATGGGTTCTTGATATTGCTGAAAGATTTCTAGTGCAATCGTGCCTTGGCCAGCAATGACATCTGGGTCGTCAAATGGATGGACGAAGGTCAAACCCTGCTTTTTCTCCAAAAGCTCGGCATGTTTAAAAGCATCGCTATAGGACTCTCCGTGGAGGATGACCTTCACCCAAGAACCGCCCCTTGCCTTAACGGCATCGATTTTGAGGCTAGGCGTGGTTAGCGGCATCACAATGACGGCTTTGCACTTCATTTTTGCCGCTGCCAGGGCTACGCCTTGGGCATGGTTGCCAGCGGAAGCGGCAATAACCCCCCGTTTGAGGGCTTCAGGGGGCAAATGAGCCATCTTGTTATAGGCGCCACGCAGTTTGAAGGAGAAAACCGGCTGGTTATCTTCTCTTTTGAGTAAAACTTGGTTACCTAAGCGTTTTGTGAGTTCGGGGGCTAGTTGTAGCTCTGTTTCCCTGGCCACATCGTAGACTCGGGCCGATAAAATTTTCTTTAAATAGTTCGTTGCCATCCAATGAGCGTACCATGAATGGGCTCTAAGCCCTTAGTTTTGCAAGGTTTTATCCTGCTAGTGAACAAGTTTCCTCGATTCCTGCCAATATCAAGACCACTCAATTAAAATGCTTATTTACCAAATATGACGCTATGAACGCACCAATAGCATTGAATCTGTTGCAGGATGCGCAAGCGGGCTCACCCCGTCTTCGTGAGATTCCTTACAACTACACCTCATTTTCCGATCGTGAAATTGTGATTCGCCTTTTAGGTGAGGAATCCTGGCATGTTTTAAACGACTTACGTGGGGTTCGTCGTACGGGTCGTTCAGCACGGATGCTGTTTGAGGTTCTGGGTGATATTTGGGTGGTACAGCGAAACCCTTTTTTGCAGGATGACTTACTCGATAACGCTAATCGTCGACAGTTATTGATTGACGCTCTGTGGCATCGTCTTGGCGAAGTGAAAAAACGCGCTAATGGTGAATCTGCTGAGCAAGTTCAAGTTTTGCTAAATGCAGCCCATCATGCTGTTGAAAGTTTTGAACAAGGATTTAAAGAGGTTGCAGAGATTCGCAAACGCGCGGTCAAATCTCTTGGCCGACATACCGCTGCTGACAATATTTGCTTTGATGGTGTTTCTCGTGCAGCGCATGTGACCGATGCAACAGACTGGCGCGTTGAGTTTCCGCTCGTTGTTTTGAAGCCTGACTATGAATCTGAGATTCCGGGCTTGGTAAAGGCTTGCATTGATTTAGGTCTTACGATTATCCCTCGTGGAGGTGGCACTGGCTATACCGGTGGCGCGATTCCACTCTATGCCATGTCGGCTGTCATCAATACGGAAAAGCTACAAGATATTGATGGCGTCAAGAGTAAAAAATTGCCGGGCGTAGATCATGAAGTCTCTACTATCTTTACTGGTGCAGGTGTTGTAACGCGCAGGGTGTCAGACGCTGCAGAGCATGCTGGCCTTGTGTTTGCAGTCGATCCAACCTCGGCAGATGCAAGTTGTATTGGTGGGAATATTGCCATGAACGCCGGTGGTAAGAAGGCGGTTCTATGGGGGACCGCACTAGACAACTTAGCTAGCTGGCGCATGGTTGACCCAGAAGGTAATTGGTTGGATGTTGTGCGCTTAGACCACAACCTTGGAAAAATTCATGTAGTTGAAAAGGTGCGCTTTGCTTTAACTTGGTCTGATGGTTTAAGTGAGCCGGGTGAGCGTATTCTCAAAACGGAGATTCTTGAAGTAGAGGGTAAACGCTTTCGCAAAGAAGGACTTGGCAAGGATGTGACGGATAAGTTTTTATCAGGCTTGCCAGGCGTTCAAAAAGAAGGCTGTGACGGTTTAATTACTAGCGCAACTTGGATTTTGCATCGCATGCCTAAATACATGCGTACAGTGTGTTTAGAGTTTTTTGGCCAAGCGCAAGAAGCAATTCCGAGCATTGTGGAAATTAAGGCGTATCTTGATGGTCTGAGTAAAGCTGGTGGCCCGATTCTGGCTGGCTTAGAGCATCTCGATGATCGCTATTTAAGGGCAGTTGGTTATTCCACAAAGTCTAAGCGCAATAGCTTGCCTAAGATGGTCTTAATTGGCGATATTGCTGGCGATGATGAAGAGGCAGTCGCTGCGGCAACGAGCGAAGTCGTGCGGATGGCCAACAACCGTGTTGGCGAGGGTTTTGTTGCGGTGAGTGCTGAGGCGCGTAAGAAGTTTTGGTTAGATCGTGCCCGAACTGCAGCAATAGCAAGACATACCAATGCCTTCAAGATTAATGAGGATGTGGTCATTCCATTGCCTCGCATGGGTGAGTACACCGAGGGTATTGAGCGTATTAATATCGAACTCTCTTTGAAAAATAAATTGCAGGTATTAGACGGCCTTGAGAGTTTCTTAAAGAAGAGTTCACTCCCTTTGGGTAAAGGCGATGAAGATTACGACATCCCAACTACTGAAATCTTGGGTGATCGTGTTCATCAAGCCTTAGATCTTCTTGGGCAGGTGCGGGCACGTTGGGCAGAGTGGTTGGCTAATATGGATACCCACTTCCCACGGCTACAAGATTACAGTTTGCGAGCTTCATGGAAGACAGAGGTTCGCGCTGAACTGCGGATTATTTTTGGTGGCTTGGCATTTGAGCCCATTCTCAATGAGTTAGAGGCTATCCATAAAAATATTCTCCGTAAACGCGTTTTCGTTGCATTGCATATGCATGCGGGTGATGGCAACGTTCACACGAACATTCCTGTGAACTCAGATGACTATGAGATGTTGCAAGATGCGCATCGCGCAGTCGATCGCATTATGAAATTAGCACGCTCCTTAGATGGTGTGATTTCAGGTGAGCATGGCATTGGCATCACTAAGTTAGAGTATTTAACCGAAGATGAGTTGAGAGATTTCCGTGCATACAAAAAGCGTGTAGATCCAGAGGGTCGGTTTAATAAGGGTAAGTTAATGCCACATGCTGATCTGAGCATGGCCTATACACCGAGCTTTGGTTTGATGGGTCATGAATCGCTCATCATGCAACAAAGTGATATTGGTGCGATAGCTGATAGCGTGAAAGATTGCCTGCGTTGCGGCAAGTGCAAACCTGTTTGCTCTACTCATGTACCGCGCGCCAATTTGCTGTATAGCCCGCGTGACAAGATTTTGGCAACCTCATTGTTAATCGAGGCTTTTTTATACGAAGAGCAGACGCGTCGTGGCGTATCGATTCGTCATTGGGAAATGTTTGATGATGTTGCAGCCCATTGCACGGTTTGTCACAAGTGTTTAACACCATGCCCAGTCAAAATTGATTTTGGTGATGTCTCCATGAATATGCGTAATTTATTGCGCAAAATGGGGCAACAACGTTTTAATCCTGGCACAGCGGCATCCATGCTCTTCTTAAATGCGACTGATCCAGACACCATCAAGCTGGTTCGTAAGTCCATGATTGGTTGGGGTTATAAGCTGCAGCGCTTGGGTAATGATGTATTTCGTAAATTGGCGCGTAAGCAAACTGCGCATCCACCTGCGACAGTGACTAAGCCAAATTTGAAAGAGCAGGTGATTTTCTTTGTTAATAAGAAGATGCCCGGTAATTTGCCTAAGAAAACTGCTCGTGCCTTGCTTGATATTGAGGATGCCAATTACGTACCTATTATTCGTGATCCCAAAACTACTTCTGCTGATACGGAAGCAGTTTTTTATTTTCCTGGTTGTGGTTCAGAGCGCTTGTTCTCCCAGGTGGGATTAGCAACTCAAGCCATGTTGTGGAATGTAGGTGTGCAGACCGTATTGCCACCGGGTTATCTCTGCTGCGGTTATCCACAGCGTGGCAACGGTGACTTTGATAAAGCCGAGAAGATGATTACCGACAATCGCGTGCTGTTTCATCGCGTTGCCAATACGCTGAATTACTTGGATATCAAAACGGTCGTTGTATCTTGCGGAACCTGTTATGACCAATTGGCAGGCTATCAGTTTGAGCAGATTTTCCCAGGATGTCGGATTATTGATATTCACGAATATTTGTTAGAGAAAGGTGTGAAGCTCACCAATGTCGCGGGCGTGAAATATATGTATCACGATCCTTGCCACTCTCCAATGAAGTTGCAAGATCCCATGAAGACGGTGAATGAACTTATTTCCCAAGAAGATGGCAAAGCAATTTTGAAGAATGATCGTTGCTGTGGCGAGTCTGGAACGCTAGCGGTTAGTCGTCCTGATATTTCTACGCAAGTGCGTTTTCGTAAACAAATCGAGATGGAAAAAGCAGCTAATGATTTGCGCAAGGGTGACTTTACGGGCGATGTTAAAGTGCTCACCAGTTGCCCATCTTGCCTGCAGGGCTTAACGCGCTTTGATGCTGATAGTGATACAACAGCCGATTACATCGTTGTTGAGATGGCTCAAAAATTACTGGGTAAGGATTGGATGCAAGACTATGTTGCAAAAGCCAATCAGGGTGGTATTGAAAGGGTATTGGTTTAATGATTCCTACAAACGTAGTGGTACATCAACAATCGAAGGTGCTGGAGTTGGGCTATGAGAATGGCAAAACATACCGCTTACCATTTGAGTTTTTAAGAGTAGTTTCTCCATCAGCTGAAGTTCAGGGTCATGGCCCTGGTCAGGAAACCTTGCAAACGGGTAAGCGGGAAGTTCTGATTGCCAATATTGAACCCGTTGGACATTACGCCATCAAACCCTCTTTTTCAGATGGTCATGATTCCGGTTTGTATTCATGGGATTATCTGCAGTTCTTATGCGAAAACCATGAGAAATTATGGAAAGAGCATTTAGATAAATTAGCCGCTGCTGGTTTAGATCGCGATGCCCCTATGAATGTTGCTGGCGGCAAATCTTGCAGCTCGCATTAAGCAAAATCGCGTAAGGCAAAGAAGATATGAGTAAGACCCATTTTGGATATCAAAGTGTTGATGAGGCTGAAAAAGCAGGCAAGGTAGCGGAGGTATTCCACTCTGTAGCGAGTAAATATGATGTGATGAATGACTTCATGTCGTTTGGTTTACATCGTTTGTGGAAGAAAGTAACTATTGCACGCGCCAATGTGCGTCCTGGTCAAAAGGTATTGGATATTGCTGGTGGTACGGGGGATTTAGCCGCGGCTTTCGCACGAGCAGCTGATTGGGGCCGCAATCCTGAGGCTCAGGTTTGGCTAAGTGATATCAATGCTTCCATGCTTGGCGTTGGGCGAGATCGTTTGTTAGATCAAGGATTGGCCTTGCCTTGCGTGCAATTTGATGCCGAGCAGATTCCCTTTCCAGGCAATCATTTTGATGTCGTTACCGTAGCTTTTGGTTTGCGGAATATGACCCACAAGGAAGTTGCTTTGGGTGAAATGCTGCGTGTGATTAAAGCTGGCGGCCGGGTCTTGGTATTGGAATTTTCAAAACCGGATGCTTTTTTGCAGCCGGTTTACGATGCTTATTCATTTAAGGTATTACCTTGGTTGGGAGAGAAGATTGCTCAAGACTCCGATAGCTACCGTTATTTAGCCGAGTCTATTCGGATGCACCCAGATGCTCAGACCCTCAAGGAAATGATGCTGGGAGTGGGTTTTGATGAGGTTCAAACCCATAGAATGACTGGGGGTATCGTTGCCTTACATATTGGTATTAAATACTAGTAATCTGACTGATTAGTAGTCCAGAATTTAGCTGTTTTATAGGAGATAAATAGATGAATAAGCATTTTTTCAAAGCGGTACTCGTTAGTGCGAGTTTGATATTTGCTTCCATTGGCCATGCCGATGCTGCACGCCTTGGCGGCGGCAAAAGTATTGGTAAGGCGCCAAGTGCCCCAATGCAAAAGCAAGCAGCCCCTGTTCAAAAACCTGCACAGCAAGCTACCCCTGCGCAAGCAGCGCCGGCAGCTGCAGCTAAACCACCGGCAGCCGCTCCAAGTCGTTTTGGTGGAATGGGTGGCATCTTAGGCGGCCTTGCCGCTGGTTTAGGTATTGGTTATCTTTTGTCCCATTTTGGTTTAGGTGAAGGTGCTGCCTCCATGGTGACTGGTTTGCTAATCGCGCTTTTGGTTGGCTTTGCCATTATGTTTGTCATGAGAAGAATGTTGCCTGCTTTGTCTGGTGCCGGAAAAGCGAATCCAATGGCTCAAACTGGAATGCAACGTACTAGCTTGGATCAAAACCAAAGACAGGAACCCGCTTTTACTCCAGCATCCAATGCGTTTGGTGGAATTGCAGCAGAACCTGCTGCGTTCGAATCCACCTTACCTCCAGGATTTGATGAATACGCATTTTTGGATAATGCCAAGCAGTACTTCGTTAGCCTACAAAAGGCTTGGGATCAGGGTGATATGGCGGCTTTGCGTGAATTCACGACTCCTGAGATGTTCAATACCATTGAGCAAGACCTCGCTGGTCGTGCTGATAGCGCAAATGAAACAGACGTTGTTACCCTCAATGCCCAGCTGCTGGGAATCGAGACTGCGGACAACACTTACTATTGCAGCGTACAGTTCAGCGGCATGATCCGCGAGCAATCGGGCGCTCATGCCAATAATTTCTCGGAAATTTGGAATTTAAGTAAGCCAGTATCTGGGCCAGGTGGTTGGGTACTAGCGGGTATCCAGCAGTTGGTTTAAGCTTAAGGTACTTTCCATTGAAAGCCCGCACTTGTGCGGGTTTTTTACACTTATGAACGTTGTTTCGCAGTCTACCCACCATTTTGCAGCCGCTGCCGCCTGTCAAGCCATTAATCATGTCCTCAAGTCTGAGCCCTGGGCAAAGCTTGAGTTAGCAGGTCATGCGGGTAAGACGATCTTGCTTCAATTGCCATTTGGCAACCTCTGTGTTGAGATCAATCCCGATGGTTTGTTAAGCCCCTTGACGGAGTTTGAGCAAACCTCCCTTGAGTTACATATTTCTGCAAGTGCATTAAGTGCCTTATTGACCCAAGCTGGCAACATCAAGGAGCAGGCAATCAAGTCCGTCAAAATTACTGGCGATGCTGATTTGGCACAACTGATTGGTCGCTTAGCTGGTCAATTGCGTTGGGAGTACGAAGAGGACCTTGCTCGTTTTGTGGGAGATGCGCCTGCTAGTTTTGCTGTGCGCCAAGGCAAGCAATTACTTTCTGCAGGGCGTTTAGCAATTTCTGATCTCCTTGAAAACGCAGTTGAGTATGTCAGCGAAGAAAGAAAAGTATTATTAAATATGCGGGATTTTATGATTCACAAACATGAATTAAATGAATTGCGTGAAGCAGTAGATCGTATTGAGAAACGCATTCAACTACTAGAAAAAAAAGGTTAATTCATCGTGCGTCGACTTGCCCGTCTTTCGTTTATCTTTTTTACGGCATGGCGGTATGGCATGTTGCCATTACTGCGCGACATTCTGAAGCCAGGCATTAAAAAAGGTTTGGTAACGATTCTTTGTTGGATATCCCCTGGTCAAGATTTGCCGCGGGGTGAGCGCATCCGTTTGACTCTAGAAGCGCTTGGCCCCATCTTTGTTAAGTTTGGGCAGGTGCTCTCTACGCGTCGTGACTTATTGCCAGAAGATATTGCTAATGAATTGGCAAAGTTGCAAGACCAAGTCCCACCTTTTTCTAATGAAGAATCTTGCCGTTTAATTGAAGTAGCGCTTGGTCAATCCATTGAGAAAGTATTTATCAGTTTTGATGCAACGCCAGTAGCTAGTGCCTCTGTGGCGCAAGTGCACTTTGGTTTATTGCGGGGAACTGAGAAGCACCCAGAGTGGGAGGGGCGCGCTGTTGCAGTCAAGGTACTGCGTCCAGGTATCTTGCCGGTGATCGATGGTGACCTTGCTTTGTTATATGACTTGGCAAAAATTATTGAGAAGAGTTCTGAAGATGGCAGACGCTTAAAGCCGCGTGAGAATGTTGCAGAATTTGATACGCATTTGCATGACGAGTTAGATTTAATGCGAGAGGCGGCAAATGCTAGTCAATTAAGGCGCTATTTTGTTGACTCTACAAAGTTGATGATTCCCGAGATGTATTGGGATCTGTGTCATACCAATGTCATTGTGATGGAAAGAATGCATGGCATCTCTATCGGGCGAACTGCAGATCTGCAGGCTGCAGGCATTGATTTTAAAAAGTTGGCTGCTGATGGCGTAGAGATCTTCTTTACGCAGGTGTTTCAGTATGGTTTCTTTCATGCAGATATGCATCCCGGGAACATCATGATTAGCTTGGAGCCTCAAACATTTGGTCGCTTCATCTCTTTGGACTTTGGCATTGTTGGGGCGCTTAGCCAATCCGATAAAAGTTATCTAGCCCTCAATTTCCTGGCATTTTTCAATCGCGACTACCGCCGGGTAGCTGAATTGCATATTGAATCGGGTTGGGTTCCGGCAGATACTCGGGTTGAGGAACTTGAGGGTGCAGTGCGATCAGTTTGTGAGCCCTATTTTGATCGCCCACTCAAAGAGATTTCCTTGGGCATCGTCTTGATGCGCCTATTCCAAACTTCTCGGCGCTTTAAGGTGGAAATTCAGCCCCAATTAACCCTCCTCCAAAAGACCTTGTTAAATGTTGAAGGGCTTGCTCGGCAGCTCGATCCAGACTTAGATCTCTGGAAAACTGCTAAGCCTATTTTGGAGAAATGGCTCAGTCAACAGCTTGGTTGGCGCGCTTTGGTAGAGGGAATGAAGGCTGAGGCGCCTGCTTGGGCACAAATTTTGCCGACTTTACCGCGCTTGGTAGCCGAAAGCTTGGCTCGCGACCGGGGCACTCAAAAGGAACAAAATCTCGAATTGGAGGTCCTCAAGAGCCTTTTGCAGCAAGAAAGGCGAACGCACCGTCTATTGGTAGGCACTCTTCTCTTTGCGGGCGGTTTTTTGCTTGGAATTTTGATTATTGGCCTTGGCTGGCGCTAGTCTGTCGCCGGTCCCCGCTTAAACCGCTAAAATGCTAGATTAGGCAGGTCTTTAGCATAGGCACATGAAAAAATACTTTATTGCAGGCATCTTGGTGTGGGCGCCAATGTCAATCACTATTTGGGTGATTGCAGGGGGCTTGGGTTTGCTCGACAGTGTTTTTGGCTCTGTTATGCAAGCACTGATTACTATTTTCCCGAATCAGTTTGCTGGAGATTTACGGCATTTCCGTGAACTCCCTGGGGTCGGTATTTTGATTGTGGTGTCAGTAATTATGCTGACAGGTGTTGTGGCGATTAGTTTTGCAGGGCAATGGTGGATGAAGATATGGCACCAGCTCATGAACCGTATTCCCATTGTTCGCTCAATTTATTCTAGCGTTCAACAAGTTTCTTCCACTTTATTTTCGGGTAGTGGTCAGGCATTTAGCAAAGCTTTATTGATTCGCTATCCCCATGCTGAATCTTGGGCCATTGCATTTCAGACGGGTATGCCAGCAAAAGAGGTTGCTGCAAAGTTAGGTGAAGACTACGTGAATGTATTTTTACCCACTACACCAAACCCTACATCGGGATTTTTTATGATCGTGCCACGCGCCAACACAATTGAATTAGAAATGAGTGTTGAGGAAGCGTTAAAGCACATTGTGTCCATGGGATCAGTCCCTCCCACCAGTTCAAGTGGTTTGACTACAACGAAGTCACCACATCATTTTTGATTTATAGGAAATTGTCATGTCGATGCGAAGTCATACCTGCGGTCAGGTAACTGAATCACTTATTGGTAAAGAAGTCACCCTTGCTGGTTGGGTCAATCGGCGCCGTGATCATGGCGGTGTAATTTTTATTGATTTACGTGATCATCAAGGTTTTGTTCAGGTTGTCTGTGATCCTGATCGACCAGAGATGTTTTCCTTAGCTGAGCAGGTTCGCAATGAGTACTGTATTCAGATCAAAGGCTTGGTTCGTGGGCGTCCTGCTGGCACTGAAAATGCTGATTTAGTGAGTGGCAAAGTAGAAGTGCTCTGTCATAGCTTGGTGATTTTGAATGCCTCTATTACGCCTCCATTCCAGTTAGAAGATGAGAATCTCTCTGAGACGACTCGCTTAACGCATCGTGTATTAGATTTGCGTCGTCCGCAGATGCAAAAGAATTTGCGTTTGCGATACAACGTCGCAATGGAGTGCCGTCGTTACTTAGATGCTGCAGGCTTTATTGATATTGAAACGCCAATGTTAACGAAGAGCACGCCTGAAGGTGCGCGCGATTACTTAGTGCCATCCCGTGTGCATGATGGCCAATTTTTTGCTTTGCCACAGTCTCCTCAGTTATTTAAGCAGTTATTGATGGTAGCTGGCTTTGATCGTTACTACCAAATTACGAAGTGTTTCCGAGATGAAGATTTGCGCGCTGATCGCCAGCCTGAATTTACTCAGATCGATTGTGAAACAGCGTTCCTAGATGAGTTAGAAATTCGTGAGCTATTTGAGAACATGATTCGTCATATCTTCAAAGTCACGATGAATGTGGAGTTACCGAATCCATTTCCAACCATGCCTTACTCTGAGGGTATGGCACGTTTTGGTTCTGATAAACCTGATTTACGTGTGAACTTTGAATTTACTGAACTCACAGACTTAATGAAGGATGTGGATTTCAAAGTCTTTTCTGGCGCCGCCAATCAAGAGGGCGGTCGCGTAGTTGGCTTATGCGTTCCTGGTGGTGCTGAGATCAGTCGTAGCGAAATCGATGACTACACTCAATTTGTCAGTATTTATGGCGCCAAAGGTCTAGCATGGATCAAAGTCAACTCAGTAGCTGAAGGTCGCAATGGTTTGCAGTCACCCATCGTGAAGAACTTACATGATGCTGCCATTGAAGGTATCTTGAAGCGCACAGGCGCAAAAGATGGCGACATTATTTTCTTCGGTGCCGATAAAGAAAAAGTCGTTAACGATGCTATCGGTAATTTACGTCTGAAGATTGGCCATTCTGCTTGGGGTAAAGAGCATGGCCTCTCCACTGAGGGCTGGAAGCCGCTATGGGTAGTTGATTTCCCTATGTTTGATTACGATGAAGGTGAAGCCCGTTGGGTTGCTTGCCATCATCCATTTACGAGTCCTAAAGATGAGCATATGCAGTATCTAGAGTCAGATCCTGGTAAGTGTTTGGCCAAAGCATATGACATGGTGCTCAATGGCAGTGAAATTGGTGGTGGTTCTGTGCGCATTCATCAAGAGGCAGTTCAAAGTCAAGTGTTCCGCGCCTTAAAGATTGGCGCTGAGGAAGCACAAGCTAAGTTTGGCTTCTTATTAGATGCCTTACAGTATGGCGCCCCTCCCCATGGCGGTATTGCTTTTGGTTTGGATCGTATCGTGACGATGATGACTGGTGCAGATTCTATTCGGGATGTGATTGCTTTCCCTAAAACCCAACGTGCTCAATGTTTGTTAACGCAGGCTCCTAGTCCTGTTGACGAGCGTCAGTTACGGGAGTTGCACATTCGCTTGCGTCAAGCTGCACCAACTGCTTAATCAGAAAGCATTCACAGTATCTTGAAAATCCCCATTTCGATTTTAGTAGTGATCTATCAATCGAATGGGGAGGTCTTGCTAATTGAGCGGACCGATAAAGCCAATTTTTGGCAATCGGTTACTGGTAGTCTCGATGCTCCTGATGAGGATTTATCCTTGGCGGCAGCTCGGGAGGTGCTCGAGGAGACTGGTATTGATGTTCAATCCCTGCCTTCTGGGGCATTGCAAAATATGCACCATCAGATTGAGTATGAGATCTATTCACAATGGCGCTATCGTTATGCTCCTGGTGTTACTAGCAATACCGAACACTGGTTTTCTTTACAAGTTCCTGATGGCACTGCAGTGACCTTGGCTCCAAGAGAGCATGTGGCTTATCAATGGCTGCCGTATGAAAAGGCTGCGCATATCTGTTTTTCACCAAGTAACCGAGATGCCATTTTGCAACTCTTCGGTGCACCTAAAGCAGGAACTCACTAAGATAGATCAATGAGACATTTATCTGGGCACCAAGATTCGACCGCAAATACCAAGCCTTCAAGGGGAAGCGACTGGCGGGTCATTCAAGATTTACTGCCCTATCTTCTGGAATATAAATTTAGGGTTGCCGTTGCGCTCACCTGCTTAGTTGCCGCCAAAGTTGCCAATCTTGGCATTCCAATATTAATGAAGCGTTTAATAGACGCATTAAATATTAGAGCGGACTCTCCTCAAGCACTGCTAGTAGTGCCCGCAGGTTTAATTTTGGCTTATGGCCTACTCAGAATTTCAGCTTCTTTGTTTACGGAATTGCGTGAGTCTCTTTTTGCCAGAGTGACGCAAAATGCAGTTCGTAAAGTGGCTCTACAAGTATTTGAGCATCTGCATGCTCTGGCGCTGAGTTTTCATTTGGCACGTCAAACTGGTGGAGTAAGTCGAGACATTGAGCGTGGCACTCGCGGTATTCAGTCGCTGATTTCCTACTCGCTTTATAGCATCTTGCCTACCCTGATTGAATTTTGTTTGGTGCTTGGTTACTTTGCCTATGCATACGATATTTGGTTTGCTGCCATTACCTTTGCGGCGCTAGTGCTCTATATTGGTTTTACAGTTGTCGTCACTGAATGGCGCACCCATTTTCGTCGTACGATGAATGACATGGATTCAAAAGCCAATCAAAAGGCAATTGATTCCTTGCTCAATTTTGAGACCGTAAAATATTTTGGTAATGAGGCTTTTGAAGCCAGTCGTTACGATCAAAACCTATTGCGTTATCAAGCCGCGGCTGTAAAGTCACAAAAATCTTTGGCCGTATTGAACTTTGGTCAGCAAGCCATTATTGCGGTTGGCTTAGTCTTAATTTTATGGCGTGCGACACTGGGTGTAATAGATGGTTCAATGACTTTAGGTGATTTGGTATTGGTCAATACCTTAATGATTCAGTTGTATATTCCCTTAAATTTCTTGGGCGTGATTTACCGGGAGATTAAGCAGGCTCTCACCGATATGGATCGCATGTTTTCGCTACTCAATACCGAAAAAGAAATTGCAGATTCTCCTAATGCAAAGCCGCTGCATATTGATCACTATAGCCGTGGCCCTGATGTGCGTTTTGATCATGTTTCCTTTCATTACGATGCCAAGCGAGAGATCTTGCGTGATGTCAGCTTTCATATTCCTGCTGGCACTATTACAGCCGTCGTGGGGCAAAGTGGTGCGGGTAAAAGTACTTTAGCCCGCTTACTATTTCGTTTCTATGATGTGCAATCTGGAAAAATTGTGATCGATGGCCAGAATATTGAAGATGTCACTCAAGCTAGCTTGCGCAAAGCAATTGGTATTGTCCCCCAAGATACCGTCTTATTTAATGACACTATTGGTTACAACATTGCTTATGGCAACCCAAAGGCTTCAATCGAGGAAGTTCACGAAGCAGCACGAGCGGCGCAAATTGATCGATTTATTGAGCACCTTCCAGATGCTTATGACACTCCAGTGGGTGAGCGTGGTCTCAAGCTTTCTGGCGGGGAAAAACAGCGTGTTGCCATTGCGCGTACGCTTCTCAAAAAACCAGCCATGCTTATTTTTGATGAAGCTACTTCAGCTTTAGACTCCAAAACAGAGCGCGCCTTCCAAGAAGAACTATTGAGTTTGGCAAAAAATCGCACTACTTTGATTGTTGCCCACCGACTTTCTACTATTGTGCATGCCGATCAAATATTGGTGATGGAGCATGGACAGATAGTGGAGCGTGGAACCCACAGTGATTTGCTGGCAGCAAACGGACGTTATGCTGAAATGTGGCAAATGCAAGAACGCGCTACTCTTGATTAGAATAGTCCCATGAGCCAACAAGAAACGATTCTGAAGAATGCCTTTGCGGCTGCTTTAGCCGTTGCAGACCCTAAAAAGATTGTCCCTCAGTATTTACGTCAAATATTTCCTGCGGGAGCCGAGCCCCAGGGTCGGTGCCTAGTAGTTGGCGCTGGTAAGGCTAGTGCATCCATGGCTAGCGCAATGGAGGACTTTGCAAACCAGTATTGGCCTCAGGTCAATTTATCGGGACTTGTTCTGACCCGTTATGGCCACGGCTCTCCTACCCAGAAGATTCAAATAGTTGAAGCTGGTCACCCGGTGCCTGATCAAGCGGGTATGGATGGCGCTAAGGAAATTGATCGTTTGGTTGGTCAATTGCAACAAGGTGATGTGTTGATTGCTTTGATCTCGGGTGGTGGGTCTAGTTTGCTCACGCTTCCCCAGTCTGGGATCACGATTGATGACATGCGCCAGACGACCGAAGCACTCTTGCGCTCGGGTGCCCCCATCGAGGAAATGAATGTGGTGCGCAAACATCTGTCTGCAATTCAGGGTGGAAATTTAGCTAGGTTGGCTATAGCGCAAGGTGCACGAGTAGAGGCTTTAATTATTTCGGATGTGACGGGTGATTCACCTGCGGATATTGCTAGCGGACCATGCGCTCCTGATTACTCTACTTATCAAGATGCCCTTAATATTTTGGCTAAATACCATTTAGGGGTAGGCGCTATTCCGGCTGCTGTTTTAAATCACCTTACCCGTGGCAATGCTGGCGAAATTCCGGAGACTCTAAAAGAGGAAGATCTCCAGAATGCTCAGGTCAAAAATCATGTAATTGCCACTGCCTATAAGAGTCTTGAAGCGGCTGCAGAATATGTACGTGATCAAGGTTATGAACCGGTCATTTTGGGCGATACGATTACAGGAGAAGCTCAAACAGTTGGTATTGAGCAAGCTGGCGCCGTCCGTGAGTTATTACAGGGCAAGCAATCCGCCAATCATCCGATAGCCTTAATTTCTGGTGGTGAGTGTACAGTGACGCTTCCTGTCGGAATTAAAGGGCGTGGCGGTCGTTGCAGCGAGTATCTCTTGTCTTTGCTCAATGCTAGCAGTGATATTGCCAATATCGCTGCATTAGCAGCAGATACCGACGGCATTGATGGCAGCGAAAAAAATGCTGGCGCATGGTTTACACCTCAGATTCGAAAGCTAGCTCATGAGCGCGCATTGGTGCCTCAAGAGTTTTTAGCCCAGCATGATTGTTATGGTTTTTTTGCACAATTAAATGCTTTGGTGGAAACTGGTCCTACACTAACCAATGTGAATGATTTCCGCATCATCCTGATTGATTGATACTTTATCTATGTCTACTAGCCCAAGCAAAATTGAATTAACGCAGCCTGATGATTGGCATTTGCACATTCGCGATGGGGATGTGATGAAGGATGTATTGGCCGATACAGCAAGACAGTTTGCCCGTGCCATCATCATGCCCAATCTCAAGCCACCAGTAACTACGGTAGATTTGGCCAAGGCTTATCATGCCCGTATTGAATCCAATTTAAAGTCATTGGGTATTAGTGGCTTCACGCCCTTGATGACTTTATATTTGACAGACAATACTTCGGCACATGAAGTTCAAAAAGCAAAGTCTGCAGGTATTACTGCGTTTAAGCTATATCCAGCAGGCGCCACCACCAATAGTGATGCTGGTGTCAGTGATATTAAACATTGCTATGGCGCACTTGCGGCAATGCAAGCTGTTGGGATGCCATTATTGGTGCATGGTGAAGTCACGACTTCGGATATTGATATTTTTGATCGGGAAGCAGTGTTCATCGATCGCGTGCTTATTCCACTGCGTAAAGACTTTCCTGAACTCAAGATTGTGTTTGAACATATCACCACTAAGCAGGCGGCTCATTATGTGCGTGATGCACAAAATCCCGGAAATAATCTCAATACTATTGCCGCAACGATCACGCCTCAGCACTTGCTGATGAACCGCAATGCTATTTTTTCGGGTGGTATTCGTCCACATAATTACTGCTTGCCAGTACTCAAGCGTGAAGAACATCGTCTTGCTTTGCTTGAGGTGGCAACGAGTGGTAACCCCCGTTTTTTCCTGGGTACTGATAGTGCGCCCCATGCTAAGGGTGCCAAAGAGGCGTCTTGTGGTTGCGCAGGATGCTACAGCGCATTTAATGCCTTAGGTTTATATGCCGAAGCTTTTGATAGTGTCGGCAAGTTGGATCGCCTAGAAGGTTTTGCCAGTTTCTTTGGGCCTGATTTTTATTCCCTACCGCGTAATAGCAAAAAAATTACCTTGGTAAAGCAAAGTCAAGCCATCCCTGCTGAGCTTCCTTTGGGGGATGCCACGATAGTTCCACTGAGAGCGGGCGAGACCATTGCCTGGTCTTTGGCCTAAGTTACTGCCGGTACCATATTCATTTTCCGACTAAATTTCTGTGACTGCGTTAGACTGCAGGCGCAGAGTCAATTGGGCAATCGCCGCCTCTTTATTGAGGGGGAGGAAAGTCCGTACTCCATAGTGTATGTTTATGGCTCACTGCCATACACTGCAACTTTAGGAATAGGTCCACAGAGACGATCGTATTTAGTTACGGTTAAACGAGGTAAAATCCACCTGGAGCAATCCCAATT
>JAXIUI010000002.1:0-105484 GCA_034680725.1 Polynucleobacter sp. | reverse complement strand
TCTAGGGTTTTTAGTTGTAGCAATAAAGCTATCACCGACACGCCAAGAGTTCATGCGATCGGAGACAGTTCCCATAGCACGCACAACCGCTTGGTAGTTTGCTTGGGGCATCGCTTGAATCGCACTACCCGCTAAGTTGCTGTAGGCTTGATCTAAAGCGCCTACGGTTGGAATGGTGACTAATTGAGCGGTGGCCGCTTGGAAGAACGCGTTACTGCCAGCAGTTTGATAAGAGCCAATGGCGCTACCGATCTGGGAGCTTGAAGTAGTTAGGCCGCTAGGGGCGAAGTTTGCCGTTGAGGTGAGTTGTACGCCGCTACTATCTTTTACCAATGCATAGTTCATGATGGCGGTGTTCACTACACCTAACTGATCATGAATGAGTGTGCCACCGTTATTGCTAATAATAGTAGTTGGTCCTGCGGCGCCTGGAGCAATCAGGCCAGCATTAATGAGTGTTGGGCTAATGCTGCCACCAAGCTCTAAGCGGCTACCAACCCCTGCGCTAATTGAACTAGCGACGAGCGCCTGATGGGTTGCTGCCGCCTGATGATCATATTGAATGCCCAGTACGCCGCCACCTAACTGAATCAAAGTACCAGTGTGTGCAAGCGCTCCCAAACCAGAAAGCCCCTGCGGATTAAATTGCAAGAAGCCAGAGTTGTAAAAAATACCATCAGCGCCCATATCAGGATGACTTCTGAGGTACATACGGCCAGCTGCTAAGTTGTTAATGACGTTACCGCTACCACCTAAGGTGATGTCACCTACAGTGATACCGCTGTTGTTGACGGTAGTTGTACCGTCAGTACTTACTACCGAACGGCCATTAATACCATCGAATGTACTTAAATAGCCATTATTGTTGACATAATTTATTGCACCCGAGATGGATACGCCGGTTCCACCTGGACCACCAATTACCACCGCTCCTGGTGCTATATTTACGACCGGGTCATCCCTGCCATTTACCTGCATAACTCTTATAGCTGTTGATCCAGTGCCTGATGTAAGTATGTATACATTAGGCGCAACAGAGACAGATATTTGACCTGCGCTACCCCTTCCGGCACCACCTTCAACCAATAGGCCATTGTCATAAAACATGAGGCCGCCGCCGCCGCCAATTGACATGGCATCAACACCATCAGATCCATTGCCAAGGGTTGTTATGTTGGCATTTACATTTACAACAACATCCCCTCCATTTCCCGAGCCTTTATTGAGGCCATAACTATAGACTGAGTCTTGAGGAAGAACGGCTACACCACCACCACCACCGATTGATACAGCAATAATTCCCGGGGAAGCGTTTTGATTGGTGCTTATTGCAGCGTTGTTGGTGACAGTTACAGATGCAGCATTGTGTCCACCTGATTCAGTTAAACTTCCAAAAGTTGCGGTACCGCTCATGCTTGCAAAACCGCCACCGCCAGCGATTGATTGGGCAAGAATACCGAATGATCCATAGCCAAGGGTTGTAATGCTGCCATTTGTTGTTACGGTAACAGAATCACTGGCTGAGTTATATCCCCCAAATTGAACGTTAGACAAAGAAGAGGTTGGAAAATTCAGAATCCCCCCACCACCGCCAATCGACTGAGCGATTATTCCAGGCGAATTATTACCACCTGATGCAAGTGGATATGCGGTAGTAACAGAGACCGCTCTACTTTCACCATTGGAAAAACTATCTCCAAGTTGTATTTTTATTCCAGCCACATCCGGATTGATAGGGACATTACCTACAACTCGTCCGCCACCGCCGCCAATTGATTGAGCGATAATCATTGGAGACATATCTCCATTAGTGGTAATGTAACCATTAACATTAACAGTGACCTGACTACCATCTGATCCATGGCCATTTCCATAGCCACCAAGCGTTCCGCTGCCACTGATAGTTCCTTGTGGAATACTTCCTTGTGGAACATAGTATCCAAGAAGACCGCCGCCGCCGCCGATCGACTGGGCAGTAATTGCGCTTGCACCATAACCTGATGTCATGATGTCAGTCACAGTAACGCTCACTGGCTTGGCATTTACGCTTGTACCCATATTAATTGCACCTAGGAGAAAGTCTAAACTCCCATTTCCTGTGCTTGCGTTTGTTTGATGAACTAGACCGAAACTTCCACCACCATATGTAATTGATTGGGCAACAACACCGTCGGCAAATATTCCTGAATTTTTTGTTCCAGTCACAATACCCAAATTAGACGTTACGTTTACCGAACCAACCTGTCCAGGCGCAACACCACCCATGGTAACGCTACCAGTGAAATTCCCACCATTTAGATTATTGAAAGTATGATCTACAACTCCTCCGCCACCGCTAATAGATTGCGCCACAATTGCTGTCGAACGATTTCCATAGGTCGTAATTTGAGATGAACTAGTGATAGTCACATCGTCACTGTTATTTCCGTTGCTACTATTGGATCCTAATTGAACAGAAGCTGCTAAACCTGAATTTGCACTCACGCTCACATGCCCATTAGACCAACTAGCCGTTCCAAGACCGGTGCCCCATTGGGTACCCGATAAGGCAGAAACAATAGATGCCTTAGCAACACCGCCGCCATCACTAATCGACTGAGCAACAATACCCTCGGCTTGATCTCCATTAGTGAAGATAATTCCGCCTGAGTTAATTGTTACAGAAGATGCATCACCATGACTTGTATTTTGACTTCCGAGAATCATCCCGATAGCAGCAGATCCGCCATATCCAGGTGTAGCTTCAGTCAATATACCTAAACCACCACCACCACCAATTGATTGACCAAGGATACCCATTGACCCACGACCCGCGGTATAGACCCCCAAACTTTCGGCTCCAGACAAATTATTACTAGAAATAGTAACGCTTGCACTATCACCATCTGCATTATGTGTAGCACCAAGCAGCAAGGCCACACTGGTTTGCGCCTGATCAAAACCATCCAGATGATTTCTAGTAATGCCTCCACCTGCACCAATAGATTGACCTATGATAGCAATTGATCCATCACTTACCCGACCTGAAGTATTGCCAGTAGTGACCCGTCCATTATTTATGATCTCAACTTTGTCGCCTTTATTACTAGAGCCACCGCTGGCGCCCAACACGGATGCATAAGAAATACCCCTCACCGTATTTACATATGAACCGGCATTAGTTGAGTCTGGGGTACTGGTGATGCCAGCAAATGCAGAGCTATAGGAACTAGAGGTCAAGGAGGATAAGTTTTGACCAACTTGACTATTTGCACTAGAGAAATCGCTAGAGGTAACGAATGGTAGCGGGTAAGAAGAGGCGCCATATAACGCGCTAATTCCGCCGCCGCCACCAATCGATTGAGCTACCAGCCCGTCAGACCCAACACCAGAAGTTGCTACAGCGCCATAATTTGATAAGGTTGCCTGACCACCAGAGCCACCCTGGCCTTGCGCCTTCAAGCCCAACAATGATGCAAACCCCGAGGTGATTCCCGACACGGAAGTAGAGTCTTGACGAGCATCTCCACCACCACCACCAATCGATTGAATCAAGAATCCTGAAGATAAATTACCATAAGTAGAAATGGAATAGCTTTGCTGAGCAGTTATCGTATTGCCATCACCCCCATAACTACCCCCTCCACCAAGGTACATAGATGTACCAGAAAAAGGTGAACTCGAAACAAAATCTCCAATAGCGCTAAATCCGCCGCCGCCACCTATCGACTGCAATTTAATAGCATCTGATAAGTCACCATGCGTTGAATATTGTCCTGTAGCGGTCAGATCAATCGTCCCGCCATTGCTTTTTTGATTATCTGAGAAGGCACCTAAGTGAATTGCGCCAAGCGAACCTGCCAGCCATGAAGTCACAGTGGTGATATCTGTGCTCAGATCTGAGGCATCAAAGCCAGACTTAGAATTTGTTGAAGAAGCTTGAGTATTTCCTGCGGAAATGGAGATGGATGTAAAAGGAATTACCAAACTAGGATATGGGCTTGATGCGATTAAACCAGATACTGATTTTCCGCCCCCGCCACCAATCGATTGACCAAGCACGCCTGTAGATCCAATTCCCTGGGTCGATAAAATACCGCCAAGATAAAGCGAAACGGAGCCACCATCTCCACCAGTATGTGATCCGCTCGCACCCAAACGCATCATGGTTGAATATGTACCGCCAGAGGCACTTTGACTATGAATACTAGTGGAGGTGCCGCCGCCGCCGCCAACAGATTGAGCAACAACGCCATCACTAAAATTACCAGCAGTGCTTACTTTATAGCTTGAGCTAATCGAAGCATCTTGATTGTTATCAATTTCAACGATGCCACCATCACCTGATCCACCGGCGTTTCCACCTATCGCTACCGTATAGCTTTTTGAGCCCTTCGAGAGATTGACAAAATAACTTGCATCACTACCGCCGCCGCCGCCAATGGAGCCCGCATACATTCCGTCAGATTGCGTACCAGTGGTTTGGATTATTCCTGATTGATTAATGAATGCTTTACCACCGTTTCCACTACCACCAGCACTAGCACCAACAGTTGAAGAAAGTGCTGAATCGCCCGTTAACGTATTTAGGCCATCAAGTGTGATGGTCGAAGTTGAACGTCCGCCGCCGCCGCCAATTGATTCGGCAACAATTCCTGTAGAAAGTGCTCCGCTAGTACTAACTTTGCCTGTTCCATAAACGTGGGCATAAGCACCGTTTGCGCCACTGCCGCCATCAATAGCGCCAAGCGCAGCTGTAATAGGCTCCGCTTTGCTACTAGTGCCGGCTGAAACCACAAATCCAGAAATACCGCCATGCCCACCAATTGATTGTGCAATCAATCCAGTAGAGCTGACACCGCTCGTAGCTATTTTTCCCAAGTTATAAATATAAGCTTCATCGCCAATCGCGCCGCTACCACCACTACCGCCTAATGTAATCGAAGGAGCAACTAATGATGTAGCAGCACCAATTCCTATACCCCCAATACCACCATCACCACCAATTGATTGGACAACTACAGCAGAAGAGTAAGGACCAATTGTGCTAATACTTCCGGTATTTTCGCTATAAACACTTGCGAAACCGCCACGGCCGCCTGAACCTCCCGAGCCGCCTATGGAAATTGTTGATGCAGGGATAGGTGTAGGCAAAGATAGATTTGCACCAACAGAGATGCCACCCAAACCACCATTTCCACCTATTGATTGCGCTGTTACACCGATAGCACGAAATCCAATGCCTGTAATCTCCCCAGCGTTATACACAGTAGCATCGCCAGCATTACCGCCATTACCGCCAGTACTGCCGAGTGATACCCCCATAGGCACGCCCAAAGAAAGATCTGCGCCAATTGCAATACCACCAAAGCCACCACGCCCTCCCACAGACATAACAGTGACCCCATTGGCTAGTGCACCAACTGATTGAATGGTTCCAGTATTGCTTACATATGCATCGCCGCCAGTTCCACCATTGCCAGAACCTCCGCCAATAGAATCAGAGATTGCCCCATAACCACCAACACTACCAGCCACTGCAATGCCACCATGACCACCACCGCCACCAATAGACATAGCAAGAATACCTTGCGAACTTAATGAAGGAACACTCTGCGATCCGTTATAAATAGTGCCGGTGTTAAAAACATTGACAGAGCCGCCCGTAGAACCCCCTTGACCACTACCACCAACAGATGATGACAAACTTCCAGTGAGACTAACGCTTCCGGCAGCAGTTGAACCGCCGTTACCACCACCGCCACCAATTGAGTGCGCCAAAATGCCAATGCTGTTGTGCCCATAGGTTTGAATTGTTCCTGCATTACTAACCCATACATCACCACCTTTAGCCCCATTACCGCCACTTCCACCAACTGTAGTCGAAGCGCTTGCGATAGAAACTCCGGCGCCCGCACTCCACCCACCAGATCCACCACCGCCACCAATTGAAGCCGCTTCAATTCCATGAGAGTCAATTCCACGGGTCGTAATAGAAGAGGTGCTTGTATTGTTGTAAACATTTACATCGCCACCATCATTACCACTACCGCCGTTACCTCCAACGCTGACTGTGGATGACAAAAAAAATCCATAACTCCCACCAGTTGCCAATCCACCTCGACCCCCATGGCCACCTAGTGAAAGAGCATGAATACCGTCCGAGCGCTGTCCTTTAGTCTCGATAACTCCACTCATGTTGTCAACAATAACCTGGCCGCCACTACCGCCACCACCGCCCGTTCCACCAAATGAAAGGGTCCCACTCACTGGTGCAACCGCACCGCCAGGAATGTAGTCAGGGTTTTGAAGGGTTGTGCCACCGTGACCACCACCTCCGCCAATTGACATGACATCAATACCGGATGATTGAGAACCATATGTAGTAATTGAAGCGCCACCAGAGTTGGCATAAACATTACTACCATTACCACCATGACCACCAGTTCCACCAACGGATAATGAAATACTGGGGCTTATTGCGCTAGCCGATAAGGCAACTCCAAAACCAGCATGTCCACCGCCACCTCCTATAGAAACGGCCATCAATCCAGATGAACTATCGCCATAGGTTTTGACACTAGAGGTAGCACTATTTGAGGCAATCACCTGTTGCGCATTTGTACAAGATGAACTTAAACTAGAATTAGAGTTTGCTTGTCCGCAATTAACACCGACAGGGCCGCCATCACCACCGCTACCACCAGCGCCACCAACAGCAATAGATACTGCTGGTAAAGACACAGAAGCGCTAGCCGAAATTGCTCCACCGCCAACACCGCCACCACCGCCAATACTGGCAGCCAAGATAGCAGGTGATGAAGTTTCTGTAGTTTGCACCTGCGCATTACTTAAGCCGTTATTAAGAACCTGTACCCAGCCGCCATTGCCGCCATTGCCGCCAGCACCGCCCCAAGAAGAGCTAAATGGAACGCCTGCAGAGCTACCGAAACCACCAGCACCGCCGCCGCCGCCGATTGATAGACCGGCTAGTGCTGGTGCAGCACCGCCAGTTGGTGAATAAGTGCTCGATGCACTACCAGTAGGCTCGTAATAAATGTTTCCTGAACTATCGACCGATCGTGCACCCTTAGCATTACACCCGCCCCCGGTACAAATCGAACCATAATTTACAACCATTACTTGACCACCAGCACCGCCACCCCCACCAGATCCGCCGCCGCCAATGACGGCGCCCGATGCCATACCGCCAACACCACCGCCACCACCGATTGAAATTCCAAGCACGCCTGCAGATGCCGAATCCATGGTCTCAATTTTTCCAGCGCCATTCTGTGTATTAATGGAACCACCAGCTGCACCGGAGCCGCCAGAGCCACCAAGAGCAAGTAGTGCCGCTGAATGTCCTGCGACACCACCGCCGCCGCCAACAGAAATGCCAACTAAAGCATGTTGACCATCCATATTGGTTTTAATTGCTCCATCATTCAGAACGGTAACGCTACCGCCATTGCCACCATAGCCTGCGGCACCATTGGGCGATGCAACAAAACCTGAGCTAGAGCCGCCATCACCTCCAAATCCTCCAGCGCTAAGACCCAACATTCCATAGCCATACGTAGTTTCAATAGTTGCTGTTGATTGGTTGTGTATATAAATCGCGCTACCGGCTCCACCTGGTTTTGAGCTGCCACCAGAGCCACCAATAGCGCTACTATCAGTTCCGCCGTTACCAGCACCACCACCAGTACTTTGAGCAAATATTCCAAAGGAGTTATAGATTGTGCAAGAGCTCTCAGAGCTTGAAGATGAGCAATCTGCCGAGGAGTTATTTGGATCGGCTGGCGCAATACCACTGGTGGTAATTGAACCATTATTTACAATATTAATTGCACCACCATCTCCACCAATACCACCATCACCAGCACCAGTAGAGTTTGATGTGTGGCCACCAGTGCCGCCCTGCCCCCCTTTTGAAAGCACACCTATGCCAACGCCGGTTGATACGATAGCCGCATTGTTGACTATGTTGATAGGAACTGTTGAGCTATTTGTTGAACTAACGCTACCAGCACCATAACCACCCTTTCCACCTCCGTAGCCCCCATAACAAGAAGAGCCGTCACCGCCGGTACCACCATTACCACCGAGGGTTGAGATACCATATCCATATGCGATTGGCGCAGATGTTGTTCCACCGGATGAAGAAGGTGAGGAAGTTAAGCCAGTTATAGAATTGCTAGTTGCCGTGGCCCCTGGAAGACTTCCATAAAATGATGGCCCCCCTACTCCGCCATCACCTGGGGGACTTGGGAAAAGGCTATTGCAATCAGCACCTGGCCCAGTAGTTCCAGCCGCGCCCGTTTGAGGAGATGTGGGGCTTCCGATCTGCAGAAGATTTGAACCTGTTGAAGGAAAATAAGGCACCATTGTTTGCGCTGAAGCGAAAACAGAAAACATCCCACACATCAATACAGGAATATATAAACAGGAGCCTAATAAATGGGGTTTGCGCACCCCCATATTAGACATGGGGTCAACAATTGATTCCATAACTAAGAACTATATTTTTGTAACTTTTTGTAACAATTTCAGAACAGTTGACCTATTTGAATAACTTACAAGGAACGCATAAACCCTAATTAGTGATCTTAAATTGAACAGATACTTCAAAACCTTTGGAATTTCCGTGATTAAAAATCAATCGAGCACCATGAACATCCGATATTCGGCGAATTATGGCCGAACCAAGCCCACTTTGCTGCCCTCCCCCAACCCAGCGTAATGCGGATATTAGCGCAGACTCTTCAGCGTGAGTATTGACGTCATTTACAACAGAAATCCAGACATATTCCGCATCTGAATCGACCTCGACCTTCGCACCACCAACACCATGCCTCAGAGCGTTATCAATTAAGTTATAAAGCAAGCGTGTAAGAGCAATGGGTTTAAATTTCACCATTGCAGTAGATTGAATCGAAACTGAAATGAGTGCGTTTGCCCGCAAATACTTATTCACAACATCAGTCACCAATTGTGCAATATCTTGAACTACAAAAGGTTCAGACTTTTCAGCATCCAACCTAGATAACTCGAGAAATTGATCCAGGATGATTCGCATCTCTTCAATATCTTCTTGCAGCCCCTCCCCAAATGATGAGTTGTTAATTTCCGGAAACTCCACAGCAACCCGCATACGACTCAAAGGAGTTCTAAGGTCATGCGCAATACCCGCCAAAAAACGCTCTCGCTCAGCCTGCATGACATCAATTTCATGTTTCATTTCTTTAAGCGAATCTGCCAAAGCTATAACATCGGGCGGGGCAGATCGAATGGATTCAACTTCATCAACACCTTCACCTTTGCCAAGCTTCCTTGCTGCAATCGATAACTCCCTAAGAGGTCGATTCAAGTGAGATGATATAAACCAAGACGCAATAATGGTAAGTAAAAAAATGAGGGCAATTACCAGCAACATGGCAACCATAGTCTGCAGACGATCACTAAATGGAATGCCTATAGAAAAAGGCTTTTCTTCATCAACAAACATCAGCCATAAAATTCGATCTGGATTCGAAGTAAATCCAATTCTTACCCGATCTCCCCAGCCAGCATGAATTTTGTTTTCAATAATGTGAAACCCGGGATACGGGGGCCTAGGACCTAAATCTTTTGGAATGCCCGAAATCACCATGATGTTATGTTTAGAAACCCATCGATCTTTTAAAACATCCAGACCACGTACATCATTTGGAGATCGCTGCTTCTCAACCGCATCAGCCAAACCCATTAAGACTGTTGTCAAGCTACCTACAGTTGGCTGCATTATAAAAAAGTAATAAGCAAACAAAATTGCAATTTGGTTAAAAGTAATAAGAAGTAAAAACCAAAACCATATTTGGCGAAATAGTATTTTTAATCGAGATAATAAAAAATCCATGCTATTTTTTTATAGTCGTATCCGCAACCAACATATAACCAACTCCACGCAAGGTACGAATAAGACTCTCGTTAGCGTTCACAACATCCAATCTTTTGCGCAATCTAGAAACCAGCATATCAATAGCACGTTGATCTGGGTGATGCTCTCGGGAGGCCATTCTAGCCACTAGTTGATCACGTGAAAGCGGCTTTCCAGCTCCCAGAATTAGTAAATGCAAAAGCGCGAATTCTCCACTCGTTATGCGTAAGTCCTCACCACCCTTTAAAAGTGACTGCTTTTTCGTGTCCAACTCAAATTCTGAAAATTGATAGACAACCGAATCAGTCTCATATAAGCCAAATCCACCAATCGGTTGCCTGCGTAGCACTGCGCGTATGCGCGCAACCAGCTCCCGAGGATTAAACGGTTTAGTTAAGTAGTCGTCAGCGCCAATCTCTAGCCCATGTATTCGGTCAGACTCCTCTCCGCGAGCAGTCAACATAATGATTGGAATTTGAATACCGGCGTTTCGAAGCCTTCGACATACCGAAAGGCCATCCATACCCTGTAAATTAATATCCAAAATAATAAGGTTAGGCTGCTTTTGGTAAACTATCTTAAGCGCATCCTCACCACTCGCTATGGGGAAAACATTAAACCCCTCTTTAGTTAGATAAGTAGAGATTAGGCTTCGCAAACGATCGTCATCATCGACGATAACTATATAAGGGTGGTTGATCACGACTTACTCGTTTTTGGCAGTTGAATGTATTTTTAGAAATTAGATTATGAATCAATCTGTACGTACAAAGAAATTCCTATGTAACTTTTTGTAACAAAAAAGCGAATACGACAAATTATGGCGCTTGATACTTAAGTAAAATTTTTATACTTTATTGGATTCCCCAATCTAATTAAACTTTGCCCTGTCAATCAGTGTATTTAGGTGTTAAAGTGAGTCTGTCGGTGTTAAAACAGCTCTTTTAATCCGTTGGTCGCGAGTTCGAATCTCGCCCGACCCACCAGTAATACAAAAGCCACCTTCGGGTGGCTTTTTCTTTTGGGGCCTATGCTGTATAAAATGAGAAGCAAATCACCAGAGAGGCACCCATGTCAACAAGCAGTATTTCACGTAGAAAATTTTTAATGACTGGCTCTGCATTTGCAACTTTGCCTACTCTTGGATTAATGGCGCAAGAGGAAAAGGTGGTTTTTAGGGGCTGGACTGTTAGTCAACTAAATGACCAATTAAATCAAGGACCCTATTTACCGCCACCGCCAGAAGTTAAGAAAATTGCCGACTCTTACACAACTAATAGCGAAAAAGTGAGAGCTCAGTACCCACCAAAAACTTTTTCATACGGATCTTCTGATGCTGAAAAATTAGATGTTTTTGCACCTGCGTATGCATCTGGTTTGCCGATAATGATTTTCTTTCATGGTGGCTCATGGGACTTTGATAACAAGAATAATTACTCTTCACAAGCTGTCCCTTTCTTGCTAAATAACGCCATCTATATCTCCGTTGGCTTTGATAATATCCCACCGAACACCATGACTGGATTAGTGGCTCAATGCCGCAAAGCTGTTTCTTGGGTATACAAAAACGCCAATCAAATTGGCGGAGACCCCAACAAGCTATATGTGTCAGGTCACTCCTCTGGTGGTCACCTAGCAAATATGATGCTTGTTACTGAATGGGAAAAACAGGGTTTACCAACGAGACTCTTTAAAGGTGGCTCCATTCTCAGCGGCTGGACAGACCTTTATCCAGTTTCACTATCAATGAGGCAGCAGTTCTTAAAGCTAACGCCACAAGAGATTAAAGATTACAGCCCGATTAACTACCCTCAGAATGTGAAATGTCCAGTCATCATTACTTGCGGTGGAGGCGAGAGTCCATATATGCAAATGCAGTCAGGTGATTGGGCAACAAAATTACAAGCCTATGACCGTCTTGCAGGCGCATATAAAATGCAAGGTTATGTTCATTTCACAACTCCATTCCTGTTCAATGACACGAACAACCAAGTGATTAAAGCAACACTGGCATTAATGAATTTGATTTAAATTAAAACCGCGTAAGGCTGGGTTAGAAAGTTTGATATCTAACCTACAGATTCGAACTTTGCAGCATCAAGCAACCACAAACTCAATCGCATAGTCATTTTTTGGCCCTTTAGACCATTGATTTATAAAGAGTTTTGAAGAGGTGCATTCTTTTAGTCCATTGGTTATTGCTATAAACCCTTGTAGATAAAGACAAAAAATCTACACACCTATTGCATGCTTTATGTACTTACCGACTAGGTTGGTCCCGGGGCGGAATCGAAACCCGTTGCACATATTTATTAAGTACGCTTTGAAATACGATTCAGAAAAATGAGACCCAACATAGGACCTGGCAGTAATAGCCAGGTAATATAGGTGCTCATCATAGGTAAGGCTACCGTACTGATTTGAATTGAGATCATCGTAATCGCAAAGCCAATGGCATTTTGGATAGTAAGTGCAGTACCTACGATTTCGGGTGGGCATGCTTGTGCTGATAGTGCTGAGAATTGCGGCGAATCAGCCACGACACTCATTCCCCAAATGCCCCAAAACAGAATTTGTAACCACAGTGGTAATCCAGAAATCCATGGATACAGCAGGCAGCAGATGCCAGATAGCGCCAAAGCTATTGAGGCCACCCTTACTCCCCCAATGGATTGACTAAGTTGCCCTCCAAGAAGGCAACCAATTGCACCAATCCCAATTACAGAGAATGCTAGCCCCGATAAATGAATGGGATTTTGAATTGAATAGGTGCTAGCAATCAGAAATGGCACAAGTGCCCAGAATGCATAGAGCTCCCACATATGACCGAAATACCCCAAGGCAGATCGTCGATATTCCGAAATTGTAAAAAGTTCACGAAAGCCGCTTAGTTTGACTCGTGAAGTACTGCCTAATCTGAGATGAGGGCCATCACCGAGCCAGAAAATCATTCCCATTGCAACCAGAGCAAGGAAGGAGGACAACAGAATAACCTCTTGCCAAGGCCAATCTACACCGAAGTAGCGGGTAGCATGCGGAATCGCCGTTCCTAGTGTCAACATTCCGACCAATTGGGCAATGCGCGAGCTCGCTTTTTGGGGGTCCCAGGTCATGATGAGTTTCATGCCAATAGGATAGATACCAGCCAAACAAATTCCGACCAAGAAGCGTAAGCAAGAACCCACCCAAAGACTATCAGCCCATAAAGCAAATGCGGCATTAAACAGTGCCCCAAACAGAGCACATACAGCAAAAAGATGACTGGGCTTATATCGATCTGCAATCCCACTTACGGCGAAGACCAAGGTGCCTGCCACAAAACCGAATTGCACAGCATTAGTCAATATGCCAATACCGGCAAGATTAATATTCCACGAATCTATTAAATTGTCAGCCACCCCATTGATGGAAAACCATAGCGAGGTACCCATTAGTTCTGCAATCACTATCAATAGTGAGGCTAAATGAGGGCTAATAGATCGAGAAGATGTCTTAATAATCAATTGCGGGCAAAAGGACGGGGAATAGCTCAAGCGACCTCATTATGGCACTACCTTAATCGAGAGATTCCAGATAACGTTACTACCCGAATACTGGGTTTTGTTTTGCGATCTGACGCAATCTTATTAATGAATCGTAACTTTCAAGTAAATTGATAAAGCTTAGCTGGATTCTCGCGAAGAATTTTTTCTCTCAATAATGAATCTGGCACCCAGTCGAGTAATAAGTCTAATAAATCAGCATCATTTGGCATGAAACCTTTTACCATCACGTGCGGCCAATCAGTGCCCCACACCAATTGATTAGGATTTGCTTCAACTAATGCTTGAGCAAATGCTTTTGTATCAGGATAAGGTGGTTGATCAATAGTGGAGATGCGATAAGGCCCGGTTAGCTTGACCCACGCACGTCCTTCACGCATTAAAGCCAAAAGATTCTGAAAGCCGCGATCATGAACTCCGTGGCTAGTTTTAATGTAGCCCAAATGACCCAATACAACGGGCACTGGAAATTCTTTCAAAATCTGATTGAGATCAGGAAACTCATTAGCATGCATTAAGAATTCCATATGCCAACCAAATGGCGCAATCTGATCTGCCAGATAACGTAGGTGGTCCATCGGCAAAATGCCCTTAGCGTCTGCTAAATCGACAATATTGCACCTGACACCTCTAACACCTGCATGATGCAGTTCCTCAAGCTGGGAATTTGTGATGTTGGCATTCACTACCGCCACACCACGGAGATGCTTTGGATCTGTGCCTAGTGCATTGAGTAAGGCGCGGTTGTCATCACCATAAATACTAGGTTGAACTAGAACAGCGCGCTCAATACCTAATATCTTTAAAAGACTTTGATATTGCGGAAGTAGCGCATCTGGTGGTGTATAGATCCTCTGTGGCGAGTAAGGATAGATGGAGTCAGGCCCACAGATATGCGCATGACAATCTGTAGCGCCCCAACAAACACGCAGATCCGGTTTTTTAAGAAGCGGATCTGGTGCTTGGCAAACGGGAGATTTACTGTGGTTCGATTCCAGCTTGTTTGGCAATTTTCTGATACTTATTAATTTCAGCTTGAACAAATTTCTCAGTTTCAGCCAAATTCATCAACTTGATCGTAATGCCAGCCTTTGTATAGGCGGAGACCACCTGCGGATCTTGTAGCGCAGCATTAACGTCAGTATTGATCTTTTGTAGGATAGCTTTTGGTGTTGCCGAAGGCGCCCACAAACCTACCCACAAACCAATTTCGAAACCTGGAAAACCTTGTGAGGCAATAGTAGGAATCTCGGGCGCTGCTTCAGCACGGGTAGCGCCTGTAACTCCAAGAGCTCTTACTTTGCCGCCTTGAATTTGAGCAATTGCAGTTTGTAGTGGGGCCATGTAATAGGCAGTCCGTTGCGAGATGGTTTCAGAGATAGCCTCTGGTGAACCTTTGTAGGGAACATGTAACATTTTTATTCCCATAGTTTGGTTGAAGTACTCGGCCGCAAGATGAGTTGAACTACCAACGCCTGCGCTTGCAAACGGAATTGCTCCTGGTTGCGCTTTCGCTGCATTCACGAGATCGGCTAGCGTTTTATAAGGACTATCAGCAGAGACAACCAATGCATAAGGGCTGGTACCTAGAATATTGACATCGGTCAGACTTTTTAAGTCATAAGGTAATTTTTTATAAATTGCTGGATTGGCCGCATAAGAAGCAGATTGAACCAACAAGGTATAGCCATTTGGATCAGAATTGACTACTACACCAGTTCCAACTAAGCCGCCTGCACCTGGACGGTTTTCAATAATGACAGGCTGCTTCCACATTTCAGATACGGTCTTAAATGCGATGCGGCCAGCAATATCTGCTCCAGACCCCGGCGTCAGAGGCACGATAACCTTGACAGTTTTATCTGGATAACTGGCCACAGCATTCTGCGCATGAGCCATCTGAACTTGCAAACCAAAAAATACAGCTATCGAGAGCGTTACTGGCTTCACAAGCTGAGTCAATGAATTCATCAAAATCTCCTAGTAGTTAATTATTATTTTCGACGCTTAACTGGTTATGACTATGCCACAGAATCTAAGAATCCCCTGAGATGCGAATTAAATTCTTGAGGTTTTTCAATATTCGATAGATGTGCCGCTTGATCAATCACCTTCAGGGATGACTGAGGAATGAGGCGATGTAAAACAGTGGCTTGATCGAGGGTGCAGGCTGGATCCTGTTTGCCCACTAGCACCATAGTTGGCGCCTTAATTTTAAGCAGCATGGTAGATTGCGCCATATCCCGAACTGCGCTGCCACATGCCATATAACCATCAACAGGGGTAGCAAGGATCATCTTTCTCACTGCATCAATCTTTTGAGGCTCCTGATTGATAAAGCCCTCCAGGAACCAGCGCTTAATAGTGCCATCTACTAAACCAGCAATCCCGGCAGTTTTAGCTATAGAAAAACGCTCTTCCCATAAGCTCCGAGGAGGCATTTCACTAGCGGTATCACAAAGGCCTAAAGACAATACCCTCTCTGGAAAATTAGCGCCAACGTATTGGCAAATCATGCCGCCCATAGATAGCCCCACCAAGTGTGCCTTCTGAATTTGGAGCGCATCCATTAGACCGATGAGATCCTGGCCCAGCAATCCAATACTGTAAGGCCCCGCTGTTACTTCGGACTGGCCATGACCACGAGTGTCGTAGCGAATAACGCGGTAGCGATCTGTAAGAGCGCCAATATTGTCATCCCACATTTCTAAACTAGACATCAGGCTATTGCTGAGGAAAACAGGCGGGCCATCTTCTGGACCATCGATTTGATAAGCCATCTGAATTTGATTGGCGTTAATAAATTTTTTCATGAAAGACCTCCAAAATATGTACAAGCACATTAACAGAACTCTGAGTGCTCTGCTGAAAAGCTCACACTTTTTCAATCACTAGAATTTTTTCTATTTAATGAATTCTATTGACTTGAGGGTTTTGATAACTTCACAAAATTATTTGCTAAATAATCTTTCCATCTCTCGTCTAAATTGAATCGCTTGCATGCTGGCATCGTAATCAACATCATTCCAAGCAATCGGTTTTCCAGCAGGAATATCTTTATTTAGGATCATATTGTGTGCCAAGCCAATTGGTAGCGCACCAAGCTTGAGAGAGTCTGAGGTCCGCATCAACTTTCCGTATACCGTAAAGCCACCCTCTCCATCCAACTTCTCCCCTTTTTTCAGATCTCTCTTAGCAGTCGCAGCAACATCTCCTCGCCACTCCATCGTAGATCCTGTAGCTTCACCACGAACAGCAATACTGGCCACGGAGATGCCTAACTCCAAACCAATCAAATGATAGGGCTTATACATAGCAGCATATTTACCAGTGCTGTCTGTTTTAAGGCCGTACTGTGAAAAACAATCCATCACATACTTGCTGGGCGCTTCAAACACCACATACACACCCCAACGAAGATCCCTAAAAACAGGACGGCCATCGAGCTCAATGGATGACACTACTTCAACCGTACCTTTGTGAGTAAGAATGCCGCCATCTGCAATCGGTCGCAAGATATGTGGCAATTCATCAACGCCACAGGCAGGAAACATTAATCCATCTGATGGTGGCGTTAAGCCGCATCCATTAGCAACAGCCGCCATTTCAAGTGCTGACTTGGTGCCATCTAAAAATGAATTGAACATTTGCGGATTAAAGTCACCAGAAGCTACTTGCGCCTCGGAAAATCCGTAATGGCCCCAGACAGTAGCGGGTGTTGATTGATGGTAGATAGGTAAATATTTTGTCCCCTTACCCGCACACACTACATCCAATCCAATAGTTTGAGCCCAATCTACCATTTCAGCGATTAAAGCGGGTTGATCACCTGATGCCATAGAGTAAATAACCCCAGCCTCAGCTGCTTTTCTAGCAAGCAGCGGACCGGCCAAAACATCCGCCTCAACGTTAACCATAATGATGTGTTTGCGATTCTCAATACACCATAAGGCATGAGCAATCCCTGCAGCTGGGCTCCCAGTGGAGTCGATCACAATATCGATGTATTCACTAGATATGACTTTTTGCGCATCATCGGTAATAAAGGTAGAGCCCGACTTAGCTGCATCAGCAAGAGAAGTAGCGCTATAACGAGCCTCATCCCAGCCCACTCGATGAAGAGATTCTTTAGCACGCGTTGGAGATAAATCTACTACGGCGACCAAATGAATACCTGGAGTCCTTGGTGCCTGGGAAAGGTACATGGATCCAAACTTACCTGCACCGATGATGGCCACTCTGACTGGCCTATTGTCAGCTGCTCGAGCTTTTAGTTTTTGAATCAGCGACATTAATCAGACTCCAGCAAATGAAAACCTATTGAATCATATTTTTTCAAGAAAAACCCGAAAAATTTTCTCAGTTTTAAAACTTTTGAAGATTGCCTATGCGTCATATTGGCACAGGGGGTGAGACCCTTTAATGGAGCAGATTAATGCTGTTGCAGGGTCTATAATCTAGTATTCACTTATCGTAATCTTATGAATACCAGCACCTTAAAACAATATCTCCCCAATGCTCTTGCAATGTCGATTGTGCTTGGTTATTACTTAGCTGGACAATATTTAGCGCTTGGCAGTACTGCAGCGATTTTCAAAGAAGTGGATTTTTTGACGGGAAACATTGTTTTGGTAATCGTTGCCATCACCATTGGATTATTTGCATCGCAATATTGGCTGGTTTTTTCACTTTGCAGCGCGATTCTTTTAGCGCTATGGGCTCTTCCTGATTTAGCGACTCTTTTAAATAGTACTCAAGCCTTCATTACTGCCGCTGTTTTAGTGATACTAGGGTTCTCATCGATCGCCAATTTCTCCCGACATTACCGACCAGCAAAAGACTGATTTCTGATTTAGCTACCTGCTATACAGTCAGAGAGTGCTCTTTCTGAAAACAACTGGAAGATTTTTACTTTTTTCCAGCTTGAAGTATGAGTTCACCCAACTTCGAAAAGTACTTCTTGGATTTGGGAGTCAGCTCTAAAAATTTCTTACGATTGTCATCAAAAGAAGTGTACACAATCAGCTCTTTTTCGACTAAGTTAGTCAGTCTGCGACTCAAAGTAGCAGGAGAACCAATGCTATTAGCAAAAATAACGTCCGATATTAAATAAGGCTTGCCAGATAAAGAAGCCTCAGCAATGGAATTGAGTAATTTACGCTCAATGTCATCTAGCTTAGGAAAAGATGGGCCCTGCTCCATAGTTTCCATGAGCTTATTAAATCGAAAATAGGCATTTTGGATAGTTGTCTTCAAAATGGATGTCTCTTATATGTTCTAGTAGCAAAATCAATGGGATAGCATGACTTCACATGTTATATTAGCATAATATTTTTCCCTAATAATTATTAATAATATCCATGAGCAACCGCTCAAAAGACCTCATCATCATAGGTTTTATCGCTGGCTTTTGGTTGGCCCTGGAAGCCATCAATCAAGGCTACTTTGGCATCAATTCTGATGAGCTCATTTACTTTGTCTATTGGCTCTCGGGCCTACGACTGGTAGCAATCATCACATTTGGCTGGATAGGATTTTGGGGAATTTTAATTGGCTACTTTTTGGGCGAGGTCTTTTTACGCAGCTACTCCCTAATAGATGCATCTTTTTTAAGCATACTGTCCTCCCTTGCACCTATGATTGCCTATAAATACTGGCTTAGTGCGACCAACAAGCAAGATGACTTTGACGATATCAATTTTATTCAACTTTGCTACCTGGTTTTTTTACATTCATTTTTAACGGCCTTATTTCGTAGCTTCTACTTTTACCTGGCGGATAAACCTTACGGAGTAGATCAATTAACGATGGCATTTACTGCCAATGTGGTTGGCTCTTTCATATTTTTGTACTTATTAATGTTTTTAAATCGGTTTTATAAGAAGTTAAGAAAACAGTATCACCAATAGAAAAGGATGTTTTTATGGCAATGATTATTTTTTTAGCAGGCATCCTCATACCAGTAGGCTTGGGTGTGCTTGTTTGGAAAAAATTTGATTTGTATTTTCCTCAAAATACCAATTCAGCTGAGTTAAGTCAGTACATCAAAAAATTATTGAGTGTATTTGGCGTAGCTTTCATTTCAATGTACGGCATTTTTCTATTTATTTAATGCACTTTCTAAAGGAGGAGAAGTAATGAGTAATAAAGCAATCGCAATTACAGTACTGATTTTGTTGATAGCCACAGGCTACCTATTGGTCGCAAGCGATGAGCCTATCGATATGGGCGGTGAAAAACATGGCGCTGAGGCAACCCAAGCTCATGATGCATCCAAGGAAGCAAAAGAGATCAAAGAAGTAAAACCAGCTGAACAGAAGTAATTGCGCAATAAAAAAACCCCGCTTCATCAGCGGGGTTTTTCTTTTATGACTCCTTAGCTAGCTAGTCATTTGCATAAATATCAACATCTTTGGTTTCTTTAATGAAGAGCATACCAATGATGAATGTCATACCAGCAATAATGATTGGGTACCAGAGGCCATGGTAAATATTGCCGTTTTGCGCAACCAAAGCGAAGGAGATCGTTGGTAGTAAGCCACCGAACCAACCGTTACCAATGTGATATGGCAAAGACATTGAGGTGTAACGAATACGTGTTGGGAACATCTCAACTAACATCGCCGCAATTGGGCCATAAACCATGGTTACCAAAATCACCAAGTAAACCAACAAGAGCAGTACAGCAACATAGTTAATTTGAGCAGGATCAGCCTTAACTGGGTAACCCTCTTTAGTTAACGCATCACGAATTGCTTTGTTGAACTCCGCACTCTTAGCCTTTAAATCTGCTGGGGCTAAGCCCTTTGCCGAATAACCAGGAATTTCAATATCGCCAATCTTTACAACCGCAACTGTTCCGGCAGGAGCTGGCAAAGTACTATAGCTAGCAGAATTAGAAGCCATTACTTGTTTTGCGATATCGCAAGAGCTAGTGAACTTTGCTGTACCTGTTGGGTTGAACTGGAATGTACATTCGCTCTCATCAGCAGTAATGGTTGCTGGCGCAGTTTCCATTGCCTTTTCTAATACTGGATTAGCAAAGTGCGTTAAAGCATTAAATACAGAAACCGGCGTGTTTGGAATATACGTAATAACAGCTAATAACAAGCCACCCATGATGATGACTTTACGGCCAATCTTATCTGACAGACTTCCGAACACCACAAAGAACGGTGTACCAATTACCAAAGAGGCAGCAATCAATAAGTTTGCAGTCTTGGGATCAACTTTCAGCACTTGAGTAAGGTAGAACAAGGCATAGAACTGGCCTGTATACCAAACCACTGCTTGACCCGCAACCAGACCAAACAATGCCAAGAGAACAATCTTCAAGTTCTTCCACTGACCAAATGATTCTGTCAAAGGCGCTTTAGATAATTTGCCTTCATCCTTCATCTTCTTGAAGGCTGGAGATTCATTCATCGATAAGCGGATATAAACGGATACTCCCAATAATGCGAGAGACAGAATGAACGGAACTCGCCAACCCCAAACATCAAAGTTTGCGCCAGTTAACTCACGTGTGAACAAAATCACCAGTAATGATAAGAACAAGCCTAATGTGGCTGTTGTCTGAATCCAGGCTGTGTATGCGCCGCGACGACCATGAGGAGCATGCTCTGCAACATATGTGGCTGCACCACCGTACTCACCACCCAAAGCTAAACCTTGAAGCATACGCAAAGCGATTAAGATTACCGGGGCAGCAACACCGATCGTTTCATAGTTAGGGAGGATGCCCACAATAAATGTTGCGCCACCCATAATCAAAATCGTGACTAAGAAGGTGTACTTACGCCCGATCAAGTCCCCTAAGCGACCAAATACCAAGGCGCCAAAAGGGCGAACGATGAAACCAGCAGCAAAAGCTAATAAAGCAAAAATGAATGCTGAGCCAGCATCAAGGCCTGAGAAAAACTGCTTGGCGATAACGGCAGCCAATGATCCATAAAGATAAAAGTCATACCATTCAAATACTGTTCCCAATGATGAAGCGAAGATGACCTTGCGCTCTTCCTTCGTCATTGCTGGGGCTTTTGCAATAGCCATAATTTAAACTCCACTTTGGTTAAGGTGGGTTGATTTTATCGGAAATTATGCATAATTATTATTAATAATATTCGGGTTTTCCCTTTGCATATCTAAGTTAATTTGTGGAAAATAGAGCCGTCACATGATTGCACATGTCGACAAGACTTTTTCAGCATTACAGTTGTCTCCTGAAGCACGAAAGACCGCCTAGGCGGTCTTTTTTTGAAAGCTGTCATGTGCTTAAATTACTTCATTAAGTCTTGTATAGCCATATGAATTACCAGCTGAGGTCATATCGATTAATTGACTAAAAAATCACTTCGGTGGCGCACTCTGGTAGACCTATTACATCTGGGTGCATGAATCAAACTGGTGTTCTTGCGCTTTTCTAAGAAAAAAAAGCGCTCATGAAAAGATTATTATCCGACCTACTGCCATCGCTTTGCACTTACAAACTAGCGCAAACGCTCAACATAATAAGTGGCTTTTTCTAATGCATCTTCTGCATTCAATCCCACCATATCCGCACCTAAGTCATCAACTAACTCTGGAAATTGGTTAAAAACTGGGCTACCAATAATTAAACCGACACGAGGATTTTTGGATTTAAGCTTGATCTCTTTAATCAGGTCTTTTAACTGCGGAAACTGTTCACGCACGCTAGCTGATAAACCAATCACATCAAACCACTCTGTTTGAGCCATGGAAACAATATCTTCTTTGGTAGCCGCTAATTCGCCCCAAATTCTCCATCCTGCTTTGGCAAAAAACTCGGAAACCATAAACAGGCCTAAGTTATGCTGCGAGCCCGGAAGCGGAACCAGCATGATGCTAGAACCAGTTTGATTTTGCCCTGCGTACTGTTGGAAGATGGGGCTTAAGTCATACATCAGCTGCTTGATACGCCACAAAGCAATGGTGACATCAGTAAAGCTAGACTCATCTTCTTCCCACATTTCACCCAGTTTTCTAGCAACAGGGGTTAATAAAAGCAGATAGATATTTTCTAAACTCACGCCAGAAGCATTTAATTCTTTTACGTAATTAACAGCCGTTCTGGCATCCTCTTGAAGTACTAACTTGGTTAATTCGGAGATGGATTGCTCGGTAATCAGATTAACTGGTGGAGGTGCTCTTAAAACAGAAGAAATAGATGTTTCTAGGTGCTGCTCCACAATAATGGGCAATATATTGTTTTCAATCGTCTTGACTAGGGAGCTGAGATATTCCTCTTCGGTACAGGCCTTTTCAAGTGGATGCGGGACAGCATTATTCTTGAAAGCAGTCTTAGTAGGTGCGTTTGAAACCAAGCAGTCCTCCCAAATACTATTGGGATTCTTTGAGGATGGATTCTGGTTTGAGTTGGAGTCGTCTTGGCTAGATCTAATCTTAGATTTAGCGATGCTCACTAGTCTGGATAAATTCATGAACATCACCTGATCAGGTCACAGTCCCAAATCACAACTTGAGATCACTGTGGCTGCCTAAGAGCCTATAAATGGGAATCCTTACGTTATAGGCTCATTTTTTGGCTTACTCAATTGAAATGTCTTAAGTACTTTCCCTAGAACCCTTTATTTCATCATCCAGGGGGTGTATTTCATATTTTTTCAGCAAAACCCAGGTGGCTTTAGGAACCATATTCTTTATTTTGTGCGGTGCAACACTGCGCAAATGAATCACCGATTCAATGGCCTTCATCTCTACTCTAGCTTTAGCAAATTCAAGCCCACGAGGTCCAAACCGAGGCATGACCCAGGCAAAAATACTGCGCATAAAGTTTGGCATGCGCTGCAGGGGTAAACCACCGGCTGCCAGTTCGACATTTTTCATAAAGCCTTTTACCGGACCCAAACGGTTACCAGCCGAAGTGAGGGGCTCAAGCGATAACTCACTTGAAAGCAGATTGAGCATCTCTTGACCAAGTTGATTACGAACAATGATCCATTGCTCCCCTGTTCCCGCCATATAGCCGACAGTGATATCTGACAAAGAGTTCACATAATCAACACAAGTTTTACAAGTAGTAGGAAAAAAGTCTGCGGGTAAGGTACTGAGAGGTAGCTTTAAAAAAGGAATTTGTTTTACATCCCCATTTTTAAATCTGAGTTCAACATGGTAGTCAGCTCTAAATTCGAGATAGGTAATATCACTTGGATTTGGACTGAGTAAACCTAAAAAGTGATGGAAGTTTTCGGTAGTGGTGTTATCAGAACAAGGGGAGCCAATAATCAGTAACTTCTCAAAACTAAACTCTTTTTCTAAAGCTCTTGCAGCATAGACCTGGCAAGGTATTCCCACCATCGCTACTTTTTTATATCCCAACTCTTTGGCTTGCTCAAGGTACTGAATAATTGGGGCATAACCCATCTTCATACCTCGGCACTGAGCCATATCCTCCGCCTTAGTCACAATCACCGGAACTGGCTTCCAACGATCTGCGGGATCAGAACTCATGGTGATAACAGCATCAATCTGCCCCGCATCTAGCAATACCTCACAAAGCCTACTGATAATTCCTGTCCATTGCGCACCTGGCAAAGGATTAATCAGTCTGGCTCTAAACATTTGGAGATAGGCCCCAAAAAAAACCTCATCAGAGCCATCGAATTGACGAGTTCTACCATGGGCAGAAAGTTCATATTTTGGATAATCGGGCTGAATAAATTGGCAGGCTGTTGCACAGCGCTTTGGTGCAGATGTCCGCGACACGCCACAATCAGTACATAACTCCCGATATGGAAGCCCCTCAGTTGAATCTTGCGATAGCAAGGTTTTATCCAAATTTAGATACGACGCTCTGCTTTATCTTCTGAGCTGAAAGTCCATAATGATTTAAAAGCAGATTGACATCACCATGCTCTACATACTCATCGGGCAGGCCGATTTGAAGAGTTGCAATTTGAATATTTTTATCAGACAGCACTTCAAGGCATGCACTGCCGGCACCACCCTTGATGGCGCTATCCTCAATAAAGACCAATGCATCATGAGTATTGGCCATTGTTATCAACAAGGCTTCATCAAGCGGCTTGACAAATCGCATATCTACCACTGTTGCATCGATATCTTCCGCTACGCTTAAAGCGGTATATAAAAGAGGGCCGAAGCATACAAAAGCAATTTTTTTCTTTGATGGCACTGCATGCTTGATGGTGCGAATAATGCGGCCTTTACCAATAGTCAAGGACTTTAAAGTAGATTCAAGTGGGGCTCCAATGCCAGAACCCCGCGGGTATCGCACTGCTGCAGGGCCATCATGCTCAAAAGCAGTAGTGAGCATCGCACGGCACTCTTGCTCGTCCGAGGGCGTCATCAGGACCAAGTTAGGCAGGCACCGCAAAAAGGCAATATCAAATGCGCCTGCGTGAGTTGCGCCATCAGCACCAACAATTCCAGCACGATCAATTGCAAAGACAATCGGGAGGTTCTGCAAGGTAACATCGTGAATGAGCTGATCATAACCACGTTGCAAGAAAGTTGAATAAATTGCGACAACGGGTTTTAAGCCTTCACATGCAATACCAGCCGCAAAGGTAACGGCGTGCTGCTCTGCTATGCCGACATCGTAATAGCGATCTGGAAAGCGGGCCTCAAACTCATTTAAGCCAGAACCCTCTCGCATCGCTGGCGTAATCGCAATCAAACGATCATCAACAGCTGCCATATCGCATAACCACTCACCAAATACTTGGGTAAAGGTTTTTTTAGTCAGCTTACTAGCTTGAATGCCAATTGCTGGATCAAATTTACTTGGCCCATGATAGAGAATCGGATCAACTTCTGCATGAGAGTAACCCTTACCCTTCTTGGTAATAATATGCAGAAACTGTGGGCCTTCCGTTTGAGCGAGCTGTTTAATATTCTCTAAGGTCGGAATTAAGACATCTAAGTTATGCCCATCAATCGGGCCGTAATAATCAAATCCAAACTCTTCAAATATTGTCGCTGGACCAACCATGCCTTTTGCATGACCCTCCAATCGTTTTGCAAACTCGCGTATTGGCGGAGCAACTGACAAAACCTTATCAATACCCCTTTTCGTAGCAGCATACATAGAACCGGAGATGAGCTTTACTAAATACCTATTTAGCGCCCCTACCGCAGGAGAAATCGACATTTCATTGTCATTGAGAATAACAATTAGGGGCACCTTCTTATTAACGCAGGCATTATTCATAGCCTCAAATGCCATGCCAGCACTCATCGCACCATCACCAATCACTGCAACAACGTTGCGCTTCTCATTTTTAGTTTTTGCGGCAATCGCCATACCCAAAGCAGCAGAGATGCTCGTAGAAGAGTGGGCAGTACCAAAGGCATCGTATTCACTCTCACTTCTTTTGGGAAATCCAGAAATACCACCATATTGACGCAGAGTAGCCATTTCCTCACGACGCCCTGTGAGCACCTTGTGTGCATAACTTTGATGTCCGACATCCCAAATGATTCGGTCATGAGGAGTATCAAACACGTAATGCAAGGCAATAGCAAGCTCTACCGTACCCAAATTGGAAGACAAATGCCCGCCAGTACTTGAAACAGAATTCAGAATACAAGTCCGCAATTCTTGGGCGATTTGGGGAAGCTGATTGGACTCAAAACCTTTTAAGTCATCAGGGCTAACAATAGTTTCGAGTAGGTTGGTGATTTTTAACATGATGATCTATTTTGATGAATAGATTGTAGAAATAATCTTTTTAAACTCTTCAATATTTTCATGGCTAGAGTTTTGTAAAGCACAAATTGGAGCATGCATAAATTTATTAGCTAGCGCACTAGCCATCTGAGAAAGAACAATCATGGGATCCTCTCCTTTTGCAATTCGTCTACCTGCTTTTTCAAGTTCAATTTTTTGATACCGTTCGCCAACATCCTGAATCGATTTAATCAGGGGCACTACCGCTCGCTTCTCCAGGGTTTGATAAAACTCAATCACCCCTTTTTCAATAATTTTTTCCGCCTCAGAGACGGACTCTGTCCTATTGGCTTTGCCTGCACTCACAATTTCACCTAAATCATCAATAGAATATAAGTAGGCATCCTTGACACTTTTAATCTCAGACTCAAAATCCCTTGGCACAGCTAAATCAATTAAGACCATGGGGCGAAACTGTCTTGTCTTTAATGCAGTTTTGACCATGCCTAAGCCAATAATCGGTAATGAGCTTGCGGTACATGAGACAACCACATCATATTCATGCAGATGCTGTGCTAACTCATGCAATGGAAACACTTCAGTAATTAAGTTTTGATCAGTAAAGGCTTTAATTAACTCGCTTCCCCTATCCACTGTACGATTAGAGATCGCAATCTTTTGGGGCTTCTTGCCTGCAAAATGACTGGCGCAAAGACCAATCATTTCACCTGCGCCAATAAACAATACTTTGCATCCGCTGATATCACCAAATATACGTTGCACCAATTTGACGGATGCTCCAGCCATGGATACTGAATGGGCGCCGATCTGAGTGCTACCACGCACAACCTTGGCTACAGAAAACGTCTTGTCAAATAAGGGCTTTAAATATGCGCCAACAGTGCCTACTTGATTAGCATAATCAATCGCCTTTTTCATTTGCCCAAGAATTTGGGTTTCCCCAAGCACCATGGAATCTAAGCCGCTACCCACCCTAAAAGCATGCTTAACCGCATCTGCTGAAGTGGCAGAGTAGATATACGGGCGTAAGGCATTTACTTGAACATTGTTTTGAGCTGCCAACCAATCAAATGCTCTTTTTTCAAAGTCATTATCTGCATACTCAACATCATTGGCTGCGCAGTAGATTTCCATCCGATTACATGTCGATAGGATTGCCACTTCGGGACTGCTATCGGCATTAGAACCTTGCAGATACTTACGTAAATCAATTAATGAATCCTGCAACACTTCCGGTGCCACTGCAACACTCTCGCGAATATCGATCGGAGCAGTGTGATGATTCACGCCAAGATTGAGCAGTTTCATACGAGCCATGTTTAATATGCCCCCGGATTTAGGACCAAGGTTTCCCAATTCAAACGCATTGCGATAGAAACCCAAATTAAATAAGGCAGCATTAAATAAGCGGCTAGCTTACGAATGGGCCACATGACTGCCATGATTGCCAATACTGATAACCATAGAAAACCAGCTTCAACCAAAGACCAATCTGGACGATGCATGCGAAAGTAAAAGACACTCCAAAGCACATTTAAGAAGCCATTGGTCAAAAACAGGCCAACTAAGGAAATCTTCTGTGATCGCGTTGGGCGAGCATTGAAAGAAATCATCCAGGCAGTTGCTGATAATATGAAAATGGCTGTCCAAATAACTCCAAATGCCCAATCTGGCGGTTTCCAATCAGGCTGTTTTAATGAGAAATACCAAGGCCCAATTTCTGTCGCCAATCCCCCTAGGACAGAGGTGATGATCATCCATGCGGCAATCATCAAGAGGTACTTGTGCTGAAAGAACATCTTCATGCCTTAGCCAAACCTAATAAATGCCCCATATCTTTAATAAAGATCTTGAGGTGCGCTAATGGCTTTTTCCGCACGAGTTTTTTATTCATATAAGACTCAAAAGTTAGCTTTTGAACATCCTTGTCTTCACACATCTTGACAAAGCTCTCGCGACGCTTGTCAGTTGAATACCAGAAATACTGCATGATGCCTAAAACCCAGAAGGTCGTACGATGCTCTTTCATGAAACGCTTTCTGGCTAACTGTAATTTTGCAGGGTCATTAGTCTGAACAAACTCATAGACTGCCTCGCCCGCCAATTGACCTCCCAGCATGGCGTAGTAGATCCCCTCACCAGAGGCAGGCGCCACTACGCCTGCAGCATCACCAGCTAAAACAACTTGCTGACCATCGTCCCATTTTTTTAATGGCTTCATTGGTAATGGGGCACCCTCATGCCGAATTAACTCTGCTCCCTCAAGCCCCACATCTGCACGCAGCTTCGCTACAGCATTTCTGAGTGAGAAACCCTTATCTGCACTGCCTGTTCCAATGCTGATCGTATCTCCATGAGGAAATACCCAGCCATAAAAATCGGGGGATACCGGCTTTTGATAGACCACATCACATCGAGTAGCATCAAAATGATGCGGCGTATTTGGAGGAGTCTTGATAATTTCATGATAGGCAAAGACATAATTTGCTTCTGCGCAACCCTTAACACCAGCACTTCTACCTACCTGAGATTTAGCACCATCAGCACCAATAACCGCTTTAGTCAGTACACTTTTCATTGTTCCTGAATCCCCATCACGCGGCCCTCTACTACGATAGTAAATACGAGCAAGCGGACCTTCGCGTGTCAGATTTTCGAAAAGGCCATCCTCTCTAATTGCTCCAGCAGCAACCGCTCGCTTTCTCAGCCACTCATCAAATTGCGCCCTATCGACCATGCCGACAAAGCCATTATCAATGGGAATATCTACCGTCTTACCAACAGGCGAGACCATGCGTGCTGATTTTGCTTTTGCAACCAATAACTCATCTGGAATCTGAAAATCTTTAATGAGTCTTGGGGGAATTGCTCCACCGCAAGGCTTTACTCTCCCACGCTTGTCTAGCAATAGGACTTGCTGACCTTTTTTAGCCAGTGTTTCAGCAGCTGTCGCACCAGCGGGACCACCACCGATAACTACTGCGTCATAAATAAATTCTGTTGACATAAGCTCTACCTCGCTCGACTAGGACTACTATTTTTTCTCTCCACTAGAGAGGCCATGTATGCAGAAGCAACAAACAACAGTGCTTCGATAAAAAATACGCTTGAATATGCAAATGCAGGATTCGTGAAAATAGATCTCGCCAAGTCGCTAGCTCCTGCACCAAGCAATCCTCCGAGCCCAAATGCAATGGCTTGTGCACCACCCCATAGCCCAATCCGCACACCTTCTTTTCCAGCTCCGCCCACTACTGCTAAGCGCATCATCGAGGCAATTGCTGCGATCGAAAATGCACCGTTGGCTAGGCCTAATAAAAAGACATTGGGCTTTAATGGCCAATCCCCCTCCAATAAGCCAGCAAGTACTAAGCCAAACATAGCCACTGCCGAAGCAAGGCATCCATAAATCATCCATGAGCGTAGAGAGCCAAAATAGTGACGTAACCTACTCGATCCACACACAGCAACCAATAGCATTCCAGTTAATACTCCAGAATGCTGAATGCCAGACAAACTCGTTGTCTCTCCCAAGGTATATTTAAAAACCATTCCTGCAAATGGCTCGAGAATTAAGTCTTGAGCACTAAATGCAAACATCGATAAAAAGATGAAGATCGTAAATCGCTTGGTATCTGGATCGGACCAGATATCCTTCAGTGCCTTTTTAAATGGAAGCTTTTGATGCGCACTAACACGATTATTTTGTAGATCCTGACCTTCTAATTTATAAAGCGCAAAGAAGGAAAGTGTCATAGCAGACAAGGAGATGATGCCGGATATCAAAATCACCTTTTCTGGTGAATAAGGATCTAAAAATTTTCCAGCAATTCCACTGGTCATTGCAAAACCAAAAATCATCATCAGCCAAACGGTAGTCGCTGCTGCTGCCCTGCGTTCATCACTAACACCTTTAGCCAATAAAGCGAGTAAGGATGTACCGCTCATACTGACACCAATACCAATCAAAAAGAAGGCAACTGTAGCCGCTGCAATTCCAAGGACAAGATGAACAGCCATTAAGGTGGTTGCAATTGCCGCCCCAAAGCCACCCATCGCTAATAAAGTAATACCGCCTAATATCCAGGGAGTTTTCTTAGCTCCACTATCTGATTCAAAACCCATTCTGGGGCGTATGACTTGGATAAAATAATGAATCGCTACCAGGAAGCCTGGCAGACTCGCAGGCAAGGCTAGCTCCACCACCATAATGCGATTGAGTGTTGAGGTTGTCATTACTACTACTGCGCCAATACAGGCTTGTACAAGTCCGAGCCGCACAATACTTAGCCATCCAAAAGTAGATAGGCTCAATAGTGGTTGACTGATTGCAATAGTCATTAGCCCTCCATCCCCATAACAGCAAATGCAGAGATCATCATCCCAGTAACCAATACTGGGACTCCAAAGCCGCTATAGAAAAGCGCTTTCTCTACAGGCCTCTTTAAGAAATCCTTTAACAAAATCATCTGGCCTACGATCAGTAAACCAATCACCACAGCGTAGATTTCCTTACCCCAAAATAGGAGTAGTCCCAAAACGATTACTTGTGGAATCAACATAAATGCTGCCGCTACTTGTGCTGCTTTTTTTGCCCCAAGCTGCACAGGTAAAGAACGCACTCCCATTTGTCGATCACCCTCAATTGCTTTGAAGTCATTCAAGGTCATGATTCCATGAGCGCTAGCGCTATACAGGCCAGCGAGAATTAATGATGGCTTACTCGGCAACACGCCACCGGACAGCAAGGTTGCGCCAGTCACCCATGCCAAACCTTCGTAACTAATCCCGCAAGCAAGATTACCAAGCCAGCCATTATTTTTAAAACGGATCGGGGGCATGCTGTAGAGCCATGCCAGCACGAGAGCTAATAAGGTTGCCAAAAAACCAATAGGTCCTAAAAAGCTGCCTACCCACACAGACAGCAAGGACCAAAAAATGGCAATGTAAAGACCCCAACAACCTGGAATACGCCCCGATGGAATTGGGCGCAATGGCTCATTGATAGCATCTACATGGCGATCAAACCAATCATTGACAGCTTGACTAGAGGCGCAGACTAAAGGGCCAGTTAAAGCCAAACCCACTAAAAAAATGGGTAGGTTGTCAGAAATTTTTTCACTTCCAGTGATAGATCCGCAAGCAAATGCCCACATTGGCGGAAACCAAGTTATAGGCTTTAAAAGCGTCAAAATTGCTTTAGGATCAGGCAGATTCATGTAAATGATTTTGTCATTGACATTTTAAAGTGTCAATTAAATTTGACACTTTTATCGCCTATTTTCCCCAGTGAAAACCCTTATATTTCAATGCTTAGGCACTAATCAAGGGATTTAAGCAGCCTTTAAGAGCTCCTTCGGTAGGGCAAAGCTCACTGCCTCCTCGATACCCTCTAAGGGGAGAACGCTTCCACTGAAATACCGTCCGATAGCTTGAATAATTTGATCTGTTAATGCCTCGGGTGCCGAAGCACCGGCAGTAATGCCAATATTTAAAACGCCATCAAACCATTTCGCCTGAATTTGCGAAGGCTCATCCACCAGATAGGCAGGGACTTGCATACTTGCTGCCAATTCCTGTAGGCGCTTCGAGTTAGAGCTATTGGAACTACCCACCACAATCACCAGATCAACATGAGGAACCATGGCTTTGACTGCATCTTGGCGATTTTGAGTTGCGTAGCAAATATCCTGTTTTTTGGGTGACTGAATTTGCGGAAACTTTTTCATTAATGCTTGAGTGATTTCTTGAGTTTCATCTACCGACAAAGTAGTTTGAGTCACATAAGCTAGTAATGCATTCTGATCAAAGTGCAATTGAGCGACATCCTCCACGCTTTCAATCAGATGAATGGAGGAATCAACTTGGCCCATGGTTCCCTCAACTTCAGGATGCCCACGATGGCCAATCATGATGATTTGATATCCCTTTTCTTTTAGACGTGTTACCTCTGCATGCACCTTCGCCACTAAGGGGCAGGTTGCATCAAAAACCTTTAGCTCCCGATTACCGGCCTCGATCCTAACGGCCTTAGAAACTCCATGGGCGCTAAATATCAGAATAGCGCCCTCAGGAACTCGCTCCAATTGATTGATGAATATTACACCGCGAGACTCAAAGTCTTTAACAACATACGCGTTATGAATAATTTCGTGGCGAACATAAATAGGCGCACCATAAATTCTTAAGGCCTCTTCAACTATCAGAATTGCTCTTTCAACACCAGCGCAAAATCCGCGGGGTTGTGCCAAGTAAATTGTTTTAGTTGAGAGCATGATCAATCAACCTAGTGATTTTTTTTATAACCCCATTTCCAGAGTAACTCACTTGGAAATGGAAGCACTAAGAAGAGATGCTCCAAAAGACCGAGCGCTAAAAGAGTGCCCAGTAAAGCAAATGATGCCATCTCAAAGGGTGAAGAATCTGCTGCCGCACTTGACCAAATCGGAATCAATATCATCACTGAAATCAATACAGAAAATGGCATTAAGAAATTCATGGCCCTGCGTCTGAAATACGTCACTAAATACTGTAGGTGTTGGGGTAAAAAGGACTCATTAAAATTTAATACCCCCAAAAAGATATTAATCTTCGTGCTTTGACGCATGCCCCAGAGAATCACAAAGGTCCAAAACCCAGTTTGATTGACTGAATCTAGATTGATCAAAAATAATATAAAGCCCAAACAGAGTAGTGCAAGCTCGTGATAATTGATGGTCTGGAATGCATACCAGGCTCTGGTCATGGGGCTCAGTCCAGCAGGACATTCCGAACGTCTAGACCCAGTGATGTACCCCAATAGGAAAGCTAGCTCTTGCCAGCCCCAAATAATGATTGCACAAGTAAATGAGCAATAAGCACCAGCAATAGTCGCTTGCTGACTAGAAATTGATAAACCCCAAAAGGCTAGCAATAGCACTACGATTGAAGCTAAGAATATCGACTTAAAAAAACGCTTTGGTAGGCTATGCACCTTCAAAATAAGCCCTGTACTAAACCACCATATAAATACGGTAAATATTAGCGGGCTTATCCAAAAATACATAGCAAGTTACCAAACAGGCGCCATCCGAATATCGCTCGGTAACTCGTTTGGAACTACGGGCAACATATAGATACGTACGAAGGTAGCGGTAGCGGCAAGCGCAAGTGCACCACGCTTCATGGCTGAGAAAACACCACCAGTTTGCTTCAAACGATCTACCTCATCCGAAATTTTTCTCAACTTTTCAAAACCCTCCCAAAGTCTTGGGTCCTCTAAGTTAATTGTGAAAGGAAAAACCTGTTTAGTAATGTCAGAGGTAATCTGCAAAACCTTTCGGTCATAGTCTGTGGGAGAGACCCCAAGCGCTTTATGAAACTCTGGCCGCGAATGATCACGCACATACATAGTCGCGTATACCGCTAATAAGAAGAAGCGGATCCAAAGTCGATTGCCGCCATTGAGTAATTTGGGTGTAGAGCGCATTAGTAAGGCAAAAGCTTCGCCATGACGGAATTCATCGTTACACCATTTTTCAAACCAAAGAAAAATGGGGTGAAAACGTAACTCCGGCTTATTCTGAACAATGCGATAAATCATGATGTAGCGTGCGTAACCAATTTTTTCGGATAGGTAGGTTGCGTAAAAAATAAACTTTGGCTTGAAGAAAGTATATTTTTTAGTTCTTGCTAAAAATCCAAGGTCAACTCCAATTCCAAAATCTTTGAGCCATTGATTAATAAATCCTGCATGTCTACTCTCATCTCGAGCCATGTAAGAAAATAAATCCTTTAAATCAGGATTCTTAATCGACTTTTTAATCTCTGAGTACAACACGCAGCCAGAAAACTCTGAAGTAATGGAGCTAATTAAGAAATCCAAGAACTCTTGATATAAGCCCTCAGGAAGATGAGAATAGTCTTTTGACATATCTTCAGGGCGCTGAAAATGGGCCTGATTAATATCAGACTCAAACTCTTGCATGAGCTTATCCCACTCTGGCTTCACAGAGCTAATATCAAAACGATCCATCTCATCAAAATCAGTTGTATAAAACCGAGGGCTTAAAATAGTATTCTCAAGTGCGCGGTCTGTAGATTCATTAATGGGGCGAACTGCTTCCATAGTGGGGGCATGAGCACTCATACTTTAATACCTTTAGTCACAATAATAGGTTGATTCGAAACTGCTGGACTTACTCGCGGATACTTTTTAGATTGACTAAATCGGGTGGTTGAAAAGCTCACTTCATATAACAAGGTAATTTCTAGTCTTGCAGTAAGGTATACCCACAGGCGAGAGAGCCATCCAGCCTTAGAAACGGTTGCCGTTCTTTGATAACTGAATGCTTGGCCAAAAGGAACATCAACAATCGGATCATGAACCAATACTTCATCCCCCGGGCCAACCTGAACACCATCAAGATCAACATGGGCATATAAGTATTCAGAGGTATTGGACAGATCAACCTGACAATTAACGAGATGTTTAGACATTATTGCCCCGTGCTATTTAAAAATGCAGCAAACTGCGCCGCGTTATCCCGACCAAATGACTCTAAATCAATTCGATTACCCGTTGCCAAATCGATCAAAGTCAACCTACCATCGGATCGACTCATGAGTTCAAATGCATCGTCACTAGTAATTTGACGAATCCGACGCTCACGGGCTAATGCTCTCAAAATCCCGCGCACAAAACCAGCTTCACCCTCTACCTGTGCAATCATTTTCCCGCTGCTAGCTGAAACTACACCAACTGATCCATCAGGCAGATCCCTAAAGAAAAGGGTTTTTTTCACCAGAACATCTGCGTCTAATTGCGATTCCAATTTACCAGACTGGACAGTATTAGCAACCAGGAAAACCACTCCCACCAATACAGACACCACAAATAATGCGATGTAGTTTTGCATGCGGATAGGATTCATACGCAAAATCATGCTGCCTCGGCCTCCGAGTAAGCTGGATTAACCATCGGCTGACTGTTTCCAGCAGGCTGAACCGAACGAGCGATCACATTATTCTGAGCTGCCCAGGCATCTACTAGAATTTTCGCGACTTCAGAGCAGTTCTTGATACACCGGAGTGTTGGCTGAGGATTAGCCCAGAAAGTTGGTCTTGAGTGTGGCCACAAGTGGAATATCGCAATCTTGCTTGATTTGTGCAACTTGAGATAAATATCCCCTGTACCTTGCTTAGTGACACCACAATCAGCGGACTCAATCATCTTCAATGGAAAATTGAAAGTCATATTCAACACAATCCCAATCCGCATCACTACGCGCTTAGTGGTGATCGTATAGACGGCTGTTGATGCAATGAGATAAGCTAATAAGGCAATCAGAGATAAGCCAACGCCTGAGAAAACCATGATTCTTAATGAAGCAAAGAATAGCTCGCTCAGCGCTAGTCCATCAGCAATGCCAGTGGTGACCTGGTAGGCCAAAATCATCCCAAAATAGATCAATAGGCCTTTGAGATGAAATACCCGCAGAAGAATCGCCTTCACATCGGGTGAGCCCTGCCACAAAATACGCTCACCCTTTGGCAATTTTTCAGGCAGTCCTAGCTCTGCTTCAAACTCATGCTCTGGACTACTATGGATATTGAGACTCATATTAGCGGCTCCTGACGCTCAGGAGTGGCATACAGAGTGCCAGCGCCAAAGTACGCCATGATCTTCTCTTCTTCCAGCAGGGTGATTTCTTCTGGGTGTTTTGTTTTAGGCACAGCAGCAAATTGATCTGCAAGAATAGATTTGACTTGCACATCATGCTTACCAATACGTGAAAAGTTGATAGGCAATAAGACCGTTGAGCCCTTAACATCAAGCTCTAAATAGCGAATCATCATTTCCATATGGTCGACCCAGACATCTTTGACAACACCTGCTTTGTGACCGTCTGCACCAATGACACTTAAGCCAATCGGATCGATATCTTGCTTTGCAATTGCAAAGTCATGCAATTTTCTTAAAGGGCGAATCCTTGCATGACCCTCTAAATCGTAGTCAACGTGATCAGCACGGTTTGCATAAGAACCAGGTCCCACTCCGGCTAATAAAGGATTACCGATTGGAGCAATTGGCGCGCCATTCCAAGGATGAATTGGCTCCGCTGACAGCTTCTCAGTGTCTGGAGGTGTCTTTAATGGAGCATAGTAGGTATCACCGAATTCAGTAACGAATTTTTTTGACTTTGGCATACCCAGAATGCCGTCTTCACGACGCACCTTCCCAAAACGCTCCGTTTCCAGTGGAAATCCCTCTCTCTTGCTTTCCATTGTTAGGTATATCACTAGACCAACAAAGAAAAGTAGAAACATATAGAACACCACTTGAGCTACATCTATATATTGTGTAATTGCACCTGCACCCATTTTTCTCTCCTTCTTTAAAAAACTAGCTTGGAAAATCCGCTAGGCCAAACTTACTCATTTTTGAAATATCCATGTTTCGCTTTTTGGCTACTAGTGGACCCAACGCAATCAAAGTAATAAACAACAAATAAATTTCAATGTGATAAACAAAGCTATATCCAGTAGCGGGGTTCATTAAGGTTGTACCAATCACTCCCCCCATTGCTAGATCAGAAACGACATCACGAATCACGCCACCAAGAGACATGCCAATTCCTGCGCAGGTTGCTGTCACCGCACCCCACGCTCCAATCACCATGCCCGTTTTATTCTCTTGATCCATACTCATGGCAATAGTGAGGGTACTTACAGCGAATAGACCGCCACTAAAACCAATCAGAAAAGCCCCCAATCTGAACAGGTTTGGCGAACCTATTGGCTCTGAAAAAATGACCATAGAAAATGCAATTAGGCCAAGTAAAAGGCCGATAGCTGAAATTCGGTACGCGTTGTAGCCTTTTCCTAGCCAGCGGGCTGAGAGTGTGAACGCCAGCAATGATCCGCAAGCAATGAGTGCAGTTAAAAAGCTGGTGGCAGAAACATCTAGCAAGAGTATTTCGCCACCATAGGGCTCTAAAATAATATCTTGCATACTAAAAGCAGTGGTTCCACAACCTAGCATGATCAGAAAGCGACGCACTTGTGGCGCTTTAATAAATTCACTCCAGCTTTGTGAGAATTTAGGCTGTGCAATAGATGGCGCCGTATTCTTAGGCTGCCTTGCCTCTTGTTTCCATAGAGCAAACAAGTTCAGCAGTAAGGTGATCAGTGCAACCCCTTGAATCACTTTAATCAATTGAATAGGGCTAAATGGATCCAGGAATACGCTAAACATCACCCCACTTAAGAGCATGCCGAAAAGTAGCATGACGTACATCATAGCTACTACACGCGGTCTATTTTTTGCATCCGCTAAATCCGTAGCGAGTGCCAGACCAGCAGTTTGGGTGGTTTGCATTCCTGCGCCGACTAGCAAAAATGCCAATGCACTACCAACATAACTAAACCATGCAGGCCAGTGCGTATCTCCAGACAGGATAATGAGTGCAAAAGGCATGATGGCCAAACCACCGAACTGCAACCAGGTACCAATCCAAATATACGGCACTCTTCTCCAACCCAATATGGATCGATGGGTATCTGACTTATGCCCAATCAAAGCTCTAAATGGGGCGAAGATTAATGGCAATGCCACCATCAAGGCCACCATCCAGGCATCCATATGCAATTCCACAATCATCACTCGGTTTAAAGTGCCGACCAAGAGAGCTGTTGCCATGCCAACAGAAACTTGAAATAAAGATAGTCTTAAGAGGCGACTCAGGGGTAAATCCGGAGTAGCCACATCAGCAAAAGGCAAAAAGCGAGGATCAATCCTCGTCCATGTCTTAGCCATCTTAGACAAATTAATCATGATGTTTTTTCAAGCTCCATGAGTTGAGACTTGTAAAAACCACTAGAAACCAACTGAGTATGGGGAATCTTCCAATCAATAAACCAAGGAGATTGATCAATTAACTTACTGAGCTTTTCTTGACTAATGGGCTCGATAAATGGCGCCCTATCTTTTCTTGGAAATAGACGACCAACACGAATCATGAGTTCTAGTGGCAAGGTGCTAGGAGCAAAGGTAAAAAGAATCTTCTGAGAAACCCTAGGTGCCAATTTTTCGAGTACTACCAACATGTCACTAGCGCAGTAATGGATCATCGAATCCATGCCTACAACGTAATCGAACTCCCCCAAACCCTCATCGAGCATATCCCCGGATAAGAACTCAATATTGTGGCGATCTTCCTCAGGAATTCTTTCTTTAGCCAATTCAATCAGATTGGGAGACAAATCAATCGCAACGACATGGGCTCCTTTTTGGGCCAACTCCAAAGCCAATGCCCCTGTTCCACATCCTGCGTCTAAAATTCGCTTACCACTTAATGATTCAGGTAAACGCCCAATGAGATTGGAGCGCATTTGATCACGCCCTGCCCTCACTGTTGCCCTGATTCCACTGACTGGAGCATCAGAAGTGAGCTTAGCCCACGCATCATTTGCAGTACGATCAAAGTAGTCCTGCAACTTGCTACGTCTATTTAAGTAAGAAATAGCGCTCATGATCAATCAAAGCCTAGCAAGTCAAATATTTCACGGTCTTTTAGTGACTCCATAATTACTGGATCATCATCTAAAAGTAAGCTAGCGGCTAAACGCATATATTCATCTTTGACCTTCTCAATTTCCGGGGTCGATTCCATTTCAAAAACGGTACATTTTTTAAGACGACTCTTACGAATTGCATCTAAGTCAGGAAAATGCGCCATGGTTTTTAAGCCAACTCGCGTATTAAATTTATCAATCTGATCTGTATCCGCGCTTCGATTAGCGATCACGCCACCCAAACGGACGTTATAGTTTTTTGCTTTGGCGCTGATAGCCTGAACAATACGATTCATGGCAAAAATCGAATCGAAATCGTTAGCCGCAACAATGAGTGCTCGGTCAGCATGTTGTAATGGTGCTGCAAAGCCGCCGCAGACTACGTCACCTAGCACATCAAAGATCACAATATCGGTATCTTCTAGCAAATGATGCTCTTTTAAGAGTTTTACGGTCTGACCAACAACGTATCCACCGCAACCGGTTCCTGCCGGTGGGCCGCCAGCTTCAACACACATGACGCCATTAAATCCTTCGTAGACAAAATCTTCCACCCTGAGCTCTTCTGAATGAAAGTCGACTGATTCCAGTATGTCAATCACTGTCGGAACAAGCTTTTTGGTGAGCGTAAAGGTCGAGTCATGCTTTGGGTCGCATCCAATCTGAATCACTCGCTTACCTAGCAATGAGAATGCTGCAGACAAATTAGAAGAGGTTGTACTCTTTCCAATGCCTCCTTTGCCATAAATGGCAAATACCTTGGCATTGCCAATTTTTTCATTAGGGTCAAGGTGCACTTGTAAGCTTCCCTCGCCATCCGTTGGCTTGCTTCGTGTATTAATCGAAGAAATTGGCACACTTACTGTATTCATTAAATAGGTACTCCTTCATAAACGCCTTCAAGTCGATCTTCAAAGTCATTAGCAACGCGACGCAAGGTCTCTAATACTGATGGCTCTGGCTTCCAATAATTTCTTTCTGATGCTTCCAATAGTCGACTTGCAACTTTTGCTGATGAAGCTGGGTTTAGCTTCATCAATCGCTCCCGCATTTCTGGATCTAATATGAATGTTTGTGTCAGATGCTGATAAACCCAAGGCTCTACTTGGCCAGTGGTCGCAGACCACCCCACCGTATTTGTGAGATGGCTCTCTAATTGACGAACCCCCTCATAACCATGCTTAAGCATGCCCTCATACCACTTTGGATTGAGCATACGGGAACGAGTCTCTAGAGATACTTGCTCATTGAGAGTTCGGACAACAGCAGTACCCCGGGTTTGATCGCCGATATATACAGGCGCTGCTTTTCCACCCTTGGCTCTTCTAACAGCTCTACTCACTCCGCCCAAGGTATCAAAGTAAGTATCGATCGTTGTTACGCCAAGCTCAATGGAATCGAGATTTTGATAGGTGAGCTCAACATCAGCCAAGATGTTATTCAGCAGCTCACTTTGCAACATTGGCATACCAGTTCTGCCGTATGCAAAGCTCTTACGACGGGTATACGTTTCTGCTAATTCGTTCTCATCTTTCCACAAGCCGTTATCAATCATCATATTGACGTTGGCACCATATGCGCTCTCTGCATTACCAAATACTCGGAGCGCAGCAGTTTCGAGATCACAGTTATTTTGCGCTTGGTAAGCAAGCGTATGTTTCTTAATAAAGTTTTGCTCAATCGGCTCATCGGCAGAAGCTGCTAAGTAGGCCGCCTCTGCAAGAATACGAATTTGCAAAGGCATGAGATCTCTGAATATTCCTGAAATCGACACCATCACATCGATTCTGGGTCTGCCCAACTCTTCTAAGGGAAGCAATTGAGCGCCGGCTAATCTTCCAAAACTATCAAAACGCGGCAATGCACCCATGAGCGCCAAAATCTGGGCAATAGGTCCACCTTCAGTTTTTAAGTTATCCGTACCCCATAAGACCATGGCAATGGACTCTGGAAGAGGATTGCCATCAAGTTGATATCTCTCCAAAATCATATTCGCTTGAGCCAACCCATCCTTCATCGCAAATTTACTAGGAATGCGGAATGGATCGAATCCATGAATATTTCTACCCGTTGGCAATACTTGCGGATTTCTAAGCACATCACCACCAGGTGCAGGGCGAATATAACGACCCTCTAAAGCTTTCATCACACCCTGCATTTCACTATCTGCTTGTAAATCTTTGTATACCGACAACAATTCCTCCAACTCAGATCGAAGTGCTGGAGTCAAATTTAATTTTTGTGACTTTGCGAACTGCTCTAAACCATTGCTATTAATGAGTTGCTCAATGCCAGAGCGATCCAAATTTTTAAGCTCACCCTCTTGAACAGAGAGAAAGCTTACCAACATATCTAAACTTTGCTCAAGACTAAGTGGACTGCCGAGCACATGCAGGCCATAAGGAATCAGTGTGTATTCCAATTCAAGAATCTTTTCATTCAAATGCATCACAATTTGATTCACTTCATGTGCACTTAAATTTTTCCACACAGGCTGCGCAGCGGAAAATTCAAGCTCGACAGCCTGCATTTGCATGGAATCCAATAACTCTTGCTCATTTGCACTCCAAGATTGGACTGCATCATCGGGAACCAATTTACGCCAATGTTCAACAGCCTCCTTAAATTCCAGAAAACCCTGATACAGGCCAGCCTGTGAAACAGGTGGAGTCAAATAACTAATCAGAGTTGCGCCAGCGCGTCTTTTTGCGATCGCGCCCTCTGAAGGATTATTTGAAGCGTATATATACAGATTAGGCAAATCATGAATCAGACGGTCAGGCCAGCAGGCACCAGACATACCCGATTGCTTACCAGGCATAAACTCCAATGCGCCATGAGTACCAAAATGCAATACCGCTGAGGCTGCAAAATCCTCACGAATGTAACGATAGAAAGCGGAGAAAGCATGAGTAGGTGCAAAACCCTTCTCATATAGCAAGCGCATTGGATCACCCTCGTAACCAAATCCAGGTTGGAGTGCTACAAATACATTACCAAACTGTTTGCCCAGTACAAATATGGATGATCCATTGCTGAGGAGATTGCCAGGAGCTGGCCCCCATTGCGCCTCAATTTCTTTTAACCAAGGCTCACGTCTAATGTGATCTGTTGCACTGATTTGGGCATGGACATTAGCATCCGTTCCATGCTCCTTTGAATTTCCATGGAGAACCATGTCGCGAAATTCATCGATCGATGCTGGGACCTCAACGGTGTAACCCTCCGCTTTTAAGCTTTTGAGAGTATTAAATACGGATTCAAAAACACTTAAATGGGCTGCCGTACCAACTCGTCCAGCATTTGGTGGAAAGTTAAACATGACTAAAGCTACTTTGCGCTCTGAGCGCTCGGCCTTACGTAAGGCTATCAATTTAGCTACCCGCGCTGCTAACATCGCTGTACGTTCAATGCAGGTATGCATATCATGGCGATTGATGCTGGCCTCGAATATGCAACCCTTGTGACAACCCTTACACTGGACATCTGAATCCCCTGCTCTGCCACCAAACACCATCGGCACAATCGCACCATCCAACTCTGGAATAGCAATCATCAGCGTGTTCTCTACAGGCAATAAGCCTCGATCAGAACTACCCCAGTCATTTAGAGTCTGAAACTCCAAAGGCTGCGCAGCAAGATAGGGAACATCTAGAGATGCAAGTACCTCTTCTGCAGCTTTTGCATCGTTGTAAGCTGGTCCGCCAACTAAGGAAAATCCGGTAAGAGAAACCACCGCATCAACCACTTTCTCCCCATCTTGATAGAAGAATTGGTCAATTGCGGGTCTGGCATCTAGACCAACTGCAAAGATCGGCAATACTTGAAGTCCTTGAGCTTCAATTGCGGCAATGACGGAGTCATAGTGCAATGTATTGCCAGCCAAGATATAGGATCTGAGCAATAGCAGACCTACTCTACCCTTGGATTTCTGATCCGAAACCAATTTAGGCAAATCATCGATAGACTCACTCATACGACCCTTGAGTCGTGGGTGATAAATGCCGTTATCCGGGTAAATCACTGGCTCCACCAGCTTCTCTTTGGTCCTTAAAACTGCTCTTTCACCAGCGGCATAACGATTGACTAGATTAGTCACCATATGAAAGAGGTTCTCCTCGGAGCCTCCCAGCCAATACTGCAGTGTCAAGAAATAGGCTCTGACATCTTGTGCATTGCCCGGTATGAAGCGGAGAATTTTTGGCAAACGACGCAACATCCGCATTTGAGCTGCACCACCAGTCTGCGCCTTCTCTTTATTGCCACGTAAACGCTTGAGTAAGCCCATTAAACCTGTAGCTGGCTTGCCCATATCAAACCCACCCATGCGGGTAAGAGCCACTACTTCACCAGCAGACATTGCACAAATCATGGCATCACATTGATTGCGCCGAGCCTTTAAGGCCTCAATTACTGGTTTGTAGTGATCCTCCATGAAGAGCATCGTCACAATCAGAATATCTGCAGACTCAATATCTTTAATACAGTTTTCAAGCGCTTTAGCATCTACTGTCCAGCTAGAAGCCGCGTGAATAGTTAACTCTAAACTCGGTAATTTCTTTTTGAGGGCATAACGAGCTCTTTCGGTTGCACTGCTCAGGTGCGTATCCATCGTAACGATGGAGACTCTCATTGGGATTTTCTTATCTGCCATAGTGAGCCTTTGCATCGTAGAGCGTTTCAATAGTGATATGGCTAATACCATGCTCAACTGCAAATTTCTCAGTATTACGTCTTGCTTTACCCCTAACAAAGAATGGAATTTTTCCTAATTCCTTTTCTGCATCAGCATCCCAAAGGCTGCCTTGCTGGGTGCCGCTAAATGTCTCAGCATTCACCTGCATCTGACTCGCTGCTGGAGCCACATCTTTTTGAACCGTTGCAGGTGATTGTGGATTTTCTTTTGCAGCAGCCAAATGACCTAGATGGGAAGGCGCTGCTTTGGCACTAAATTCAAAATCATCACGGAACATCATGATCAGATGCTCTTCCAGACCCATCATGAGCGGATGAATCCAGGTATCAAATAAAACATTAGCCCCTTCAAATCCCATCTGTGGCGAATAGCGTGCTGGAAAATCCTGAACGTGCACTGGAGCAGAAATTACTGCACAAGGAATACCCAACCTTTTGGCAATATGACGCTCCATTTGCGTCCCTAGCACTAGATCTGGCGTGAGCTCAGAGACTCTTTGCTCAACCTCTAGGTAGTCATCAGTAATTAACGCTTCCACTTCATACAACTTAGCAGCTTCACGTATTTCACGAGCAAATTCACGGCTATAAGTTCCCAAGCCAACAACCTTAAAGCCAATTTCCTCCGATGCCACTTTAGCCGCAGCAATGACATGGCTTGCATCACCAAATAGAAATACTCGCTTATCAGTAAGGTAGGTGGAATCAACTGATTTTGCATACCAATGTGCTCTCTCTTCCTGAGTCTGAAGGAATGCCTCAGGATCGATCTTGGCTAATGCAGCAACCTCTTGGACAAATGCTCTCGTTGCTTTTGTGCCAATCGGAATGGTCTTGGTAAAAGGCTGTCCATATGTTTTCTGCAACCAATTACAGGTCAGTTGCGCAATCTCTGGATAGAGCATGACATTAAAGTCTGCATCGGGTAATCGAGCAATGTCAGCAACTGATGCATTGAGTGGTGCAACAACCCGCACCTCTATCCCCATAGACTCCAATAGTGATTTGATTTCCTCAACGTCGTCACGATTTCTAAATCCCAATGCAGTTGGCCCAAGAATATTGCAACTGGGTTTCTGACCCTGCGCTACGTCTTGAGAGCGCATTTCTTGATATTGCTGCGCAGTAATGGATTTATCGAATGCAACCAATCCACGAACAATGTGATAAAAAGTTTCGGAAGCACCCCAGTTTTCTTTTTTCTGATACGAAGGCAATTCAAGCGGAATCACGGGAATCGGCAAAGTCAGCGCTCGTGCTAAACCGCCTGGATCATCTTGAATTAATTCTGCTGTGCAAGAGGCTCCAACAATCATTGCCTTAGGCTGGAAGCGTTGGTAAGCAGAATTTACAGAATCTTGAAACAACTGGGCTGTATCTCCACCTAAATCTCTTGCCTGAAAGGTGGTGTAAGTAACAGGTGGACGAGTACGGGCACGCCCGATCATCGTGAACAACAAATCGGCATAGGTATCCCCCTGGGGGGCATGCAAGACATAATGCAAATCAGTCATGGATGTAGCAATACGCATAGCACCGATATGTGGTGGGCCTTCGTACGTCCAGAGTGTCAGTTGCATATTGAACCCTTAGGCGGCTAATTTCAGACTGCGATTTAAAGGCCGTGCAAACAGTTCTGCCAAATCAGCAGCCTGCTCATAACCATGCACCGGGCTAAAGACCAACTCAATAGACCACTTTGTTGTAATGCCTTCAGATTCAAGGGGATTGGCCAGACCAAGCCCACAAACCACAATGTCAGGACTATCAATTCGGCAACGATCTAGTTGCTTTTCTACATCCTGGCCTTCAACGATTCGAATATCTGCTGGTAATAAATCAAACTCACATTCCAAATGCTGTTTATGGATATAAGGCGCACCAATCTCCAAGACTTTCATGCCGCACTCTTGAGACAAGAAGCGTGCCAATGGAATCTCTAACTGCGAATCAGGAAAGAATGAAATACTTTTATTTTCTAAAATCGGCAAGTATCGAGCTAAGCTTTTCTTTGCACGCTCTATTCTGACTTGAGTCACTTGATCAAATTTACCCTGGTCAATACCCCATTCATTTGCTGCAGCCTTTAACCATGCTGTTGTTCCCTCAACCCCAAATGGAAATGGTGCAGATAGTCTTTTGGCGCCCCGCTCTTCAATGAGTCTTGCGGTCTCTGCTAAGAAGGGTTGAGCCAATAAATACTGAGTATTGTCATGAATTTCAACTACTTGCGCAGAGTTCTTCGGGGGGAAAAATGAAACATTACTGATACCAAGCTCATTAAAAATTCGATGGAACTGGTCCTCAACCACATCTGGCAAGCAACCAACAATGAGTAAATTTTTCTCGGCTGTAGGAGCTTGTTTTGGTGTGTCAGATATTAAGGATGCCAGGCATGCATCTTCACCCTGAGTAAAGGTTGTCTCGATCCCACTGCCTGAATAACTCAAAATACGGCATTGATTGACAAATTCTTTATTGAGTCTTTGTGCGGCACGAGATAAATCTAATTTAATGACCTCAGATGGACATGAGCCCACCAAAAATAACATCTTAATATCTGGACGCCTGGTTAATAAAGCGTTTACCACCCGGTCAAGCTCCTCATGAGCATCTGCAATTCCTGCAAGATCACGATCATCAATGATCGCCGTAGCAAAGCGAGGTTCTGCAAAGATCATTACCCCTGCTGCTGATTGAATTAGATGAGCACAAGTTCTTGAGCCAACCACCAAGAAAAATGCATCCTGAATTTTGCGATGCAACCAAATAATCCCGGTGAGACCGCAAAATACCTCTCTTTGGCCGCGTTCCTTATAGATGGGAATATTCTTGCCAACATGCGCCTGCGCCTCTTTAGGCAGATCAACGATTGCGTTCATGCTGCCACCTTTTCATTTGACTGCAAGCGAGCCATGCGGAGTTTATAAATAAACTGTCCTGCATTAATAAAGTAAGAGGCATATGCAGCTAATGCGAGATACATTAGATTTTGCTCGCTCATGCCACCGACTATCAAAAAGTAGAGATAGAGCGTATGTAAAGAAATAACCAACATACTGAATACGTCTTCCCAAAAGAAGCTCTCGGCAAAAAGGAATTTTCCGAAGACCACTTTTTCCCAAATACTTCCGGTCAACATAATGAGATACAGAAAGAAGGTTTTCACCACAACGGAGATAGTTGCTATCTCATAGCCACTTCCAGATACGAGATATCGCACTACTAAATAGAGGCTAATGAGGCACACTAAAAATTGGACCGGTGCCAAAATACCCTGAACGAGGGTCCATACAGTGGCATCGCGTTTTGCGCGTTGTTCCTGGCTGTATAGAGGCTTATTCATCTTCATTTTTGGGCGTTATTGTTTTAGCAATGTGTAAACAAAACTTTACGCCAAATAGAACTTACTAATACTAGTACTTTCCCTAATTTATACTAGTGTTAACCCTAGTATAAAGAAAATAATTGCACTATTTAAAGCTCTAGTGTAATAATTATTTTACATTTATCTATATTCAACAGGCAATACTAACTCAAGGGCTATTTGGTGAATTCATCAGTAAAAAAAGAGCTCATCATGGAGGTGTTCAGTACTCAACTACCCATGTTGGTTGAGGAGATTGAACGCAAGGTTGAAAGATCAAGTAAGCCTAAAGCCTCTAATGAAGAGGGTTGGATACAAAAATCTCCATCCCTTTTGAGTCAACAGGGAGCATTATTAAGCCAAGTAGAAATTAATCAGATTACGCAATTACTGCTCTCCGCTGATCAAGATGCCTTTGAGCAAGCAATCACCTTCCTGAAGTCTCACGGGGCATCCATCAATTACATCATTTTGGAATTAATACCCACAATTGCAAGAGAGCTTGGGAGGCAGTGGGAAGAAGACACACTCAGTTTTGCTGAGGTTTCGATTGGAGTCAACAAACTAGAGCGGGTAATTCACAAGCTAGACTACCTTTTTCAAGCAACTCAGTTAGAGAGAAGAGGAAGTCGATCTATTCTCATTTCAGTATTTCCAGGATCTCAACACTCTTTAGGCACGCTTATTCTCTCCAACTGCTTCATTCATTCTGGCTGGAACGTATATCGCCCTGAAAATACCAGCTTGAATGCCATTAGCAAGGAAATTGAATGTAAAAGTCATGATGCAATTGCAATCTCAATATCATGTGATGATCAACTACAGCAGCTGCCAAATATCATTAGTACGCTAAGGGGAAAATCCAAGAATCCGAAAATCATGGTCCTTATTGGTGGGCCGCTCTATAATAAGGCGCCTACAAAATTTGTCGATATCAAGGCAGATGTAATGGCATTTACCCCTGAAGAATCTATTCAACAGCTTGAACAGATCATCAGTCAATTAGAAAAATAAAATAATAGAATAATTGGTAAAAAATAGTGACCAAAATCTTTAATTTAGATTCTCAAGAACTAAATACATTTGATGTTCGTCAAGCAGCAGCATTACTCGCGCTATCAGTAGACCTCGTGCTGATTATTAACAGCACAGGGGTAATTGAGGATGTACTCAATGGGTCAAAATCGATTGCTAGCAATACAGAGTCATTAATTGGGAAAAAATGGTTAGACACGGTGGCCATTGATAGCCAGCCCAAGGTAAACGCCCTGCTCAAGACTAGCGAAGATGAATCAGAGCAAAAATGGCGTCAAGTCAATCAAGAAATTGAAGGCTCACCTTCTTTACCAATCCAATTTAGCACAATCTATTTTCCAAAAGCGAACAAACTGATTGCGATTGGTAAAGATCTCAGTAGCATCTCTTTGCTACAACAAAAATTAGTTGAGTCTCAACAAGAGATTGAGCGAGACTACGCCAATCTTCATTCAATACAGAATCGCTACATTCAACTATTTAATAATATCGATCAAGCGTATTTAATAGTAGATAGTCAAACCTTAAAAATTCTCGAGGTTAATAAATCTGCTGGCTTTTTAGTGGGCGACTTAAAGAAAATTCAAGGTAAGCTATTTACCAATTTATTTCCTACAAAAGATTACGAGACTATCCAAGCGTATTTATCAGATTCCAAATCAGGGATCATGCAGTCCTCAATTCAGTCGACACTTGAGAATCTAAAAGAGAATGTAGAGATATCTAGCGTCTTACTTCGAGAGGGCAATCAGAATATTTGCCTGGTCTCTATTAAGCCAAAATCAAAGAGCATTCAAATTAGTAATCTGAATGAACAAACCACTTTACTCACCCAGGCGATTGAGGATTTTCAGGACGGATTTATTGTATGCAGCACAAGTGGTGTTATTTTGACGGCCAACAGTGCATTTGTTTCGATGTCCCAGTCGGCACAAAAAGAAAATATCCTCGGTAAATCCTTAGATTTATGGCTTGGACGGACTGGAATTGATTTGAAAATTATTCTGGGTACTGTTCGTGAATATGGCTCAATCAAAGACTATGCAACGACCATTACAGCCGATGATGGTAGCGCACCACTAGAGACCCTCATTTCAGCAGTGAGTTTTGCAAGTGGCAAACTTTCAGCTATCGGTATCAGCATTCACCAGATATCGAAAACTACTCAACAGCCAAGTACTAAATCAGACAATTTAGGTAAAAATGCAAAAGAATTAACCCAATTGGTTGGTAAGGTACCTTTAAAGCAAATTGTTACTGAGACAACTGACATTATCGAAAAGTTATGTATCTTGGCCGCTTTAGACCTAACAATGTCCAACAGGGCTTCAGCTGCAGAATTACTCGGCTTATCTCGCCAGGGTCTATATATCAAAATGAGGCGCTTTGGCATTGTTGACAGTAATGCTGCCGAAGATATTGATGCCTAATTGATATGACTACTCAGACAGCAGTATTAGGCTTAATCAATATTGCTGCTGGTTGTAGTGGATGGGGTCTTTCACGCTATGTTTTAGGTAAATACCCTTTTCAAGGAGTGCCCGGACTACGATTTTGCAAGGTACTGGGCTCAGGCTTTAATGGCGGATTTGGAACAAAACCCAGTCTGACTAAACAAGGCTTCTTTTGCTCCTTTGATAGCGCAGAAAGTGCGGCGCATTTTTTAAATAATGCTTCTGTCTTGCGTGCATACCAAGACCATTCCAATGAAATGTTTACTGCTACTCTCCAGCCCTACTCTAGTCGTGGCTCATGGTCTGGTTTCTCATTACATCATTTAGTTGCAAAACCAACACAAGGGCCCATTGCATCACTTACTAGAGCCTCAATTAGGCCAAGTAAAGCGATTCAGTTTTGGAATAAGGCAAAGCCTGCCGAAGACTCTATCAAGCAAGCCCATGGAAAAATACTGACGGCCGGACTGGGTGAGGCGCCTTATCTTCGTCAGGCCACCTTCACCATCTGGAATGACGAACAAGCACTAGACCATTATGCGCAACAGGGGGCACACCTTGCTGCAATTAAAGCTGCTTATGGAAAAGATTTTTTCTCAGAGTCGATGTTCACTCGCTTTGTCGTTAAATCAGCCAAAGGAGTATGGCAAGGTAAACATGTTGAGATCTCCTAAGATTCTCATTGTTGGTGCAGGTATTGGCGGTCTGAGTGCTGCATTGGAGCTCTCTCACCAGGGCCTTGATGTTACCGTGATTGAAAAGAATGCTGGACCAGGTGGAAAAATTCGCCAAGTACAAGCCGGCAACTCATTCATTGATTCTGGTCCTACGGTCTTTACGATGAAGTGGGTATTTGATCAACTCTTTGCCAGTTGTAATGAAAATTTTGATGCAGAATTCGAACTTGAACCACTGGATATTCTTGCAAGACATAGTTGGGGTGGAGAATTTCTTGATCTTTACGCAGATACTCAAAAGAGCGCTGATGCAATTGGTCAATTTAGCGGCGCAAACCAAGCACGGCAATTTTTAGAGTTTTGCAAAACGGCCAAGAAGGTATATCAAGCCCTAAAAACGCCTTTCATTGAGTCTGCTCGCCCCACTATGATGGGGATGATGTCCTCACTAGGACTCGCTAAAAGTAAAGTACTTTGGGATATCGGCCCCTTTAGTAATTTGTGGTCAGCTCTAGAGCGCTATTTTCCTGATCCCCGCCTCCATCAACTATTCGGGCGATATGCAACCTACTGTGGCTCATCGCCATATTTAGCGCCAGCAACGCTAATGTTAATTGCTCAAGTGGAAATGGAGGGTGTTTGGTCTATCAAGGGTGGCATGATCAAAATCCCTGAAGTCATTGCGCGTTTAGCTCAAAAGAAATCCTGTAAGTTCCGTTATGACTGCGCGGTGCAATCCTTGGATATTGCACAGGGCAAGGTGAAGGGTGTCATGCTTTCTTCTGGTGAATACCTTGAATGTGATTATCTTATTTTCAATGGTGATATCAATGCTTTACAGCATGGTTTACTTGGCGAACCAGCAAGCCATGCAATCCCCAAAAATCTCACGCAATCAGACTCTTTATCAGCGCTTACCTGGTCGATGCAAGTAAAGGCCTCCGGCTTTCCACTTGTTCGACATAACGTTTTCTTTAATCAGCCTTACAAAAATGAATTTTCGGATATCTTTGAAAAGCAACGGATTCCAGAGAATCCCACTATCTACATCTGTGCTCAAGATAGAACCGACCTGGCAATTGAACACAATCAACATGAAAGACTACTCTGCTTGGTCAATGCACCGGCAACTGGTGGTAGTTCATCCTACGTAGCGAAGGAAGTAGATCAATGCGAACAAAAAGTATTTTCACTCATGAGCCAATATGGTCTGCAGCTACAGGATGTGCAGATGACTCGAACCAGTCCTCAGGAATTCGTCAAGCTATTTCCGGGTCGCGGGGGGGCTCTTTATGGGCAAGCAACCCATGGCTGGATGAGCTCATTCCAGAGGCTCGGTTCTCAATCTCAAATCAGCAACCTTCTACTCACGGGGGGAAGCACACATCCGGGCCCGGGAGTTCCCATGGCAGCTATGTCCGGTCGCTTGGTGGCCGCAACCCTAATGGAACACCTCGGTTTGACCAAGCGGTAGATCCAGGCAATTATCTCTGGTGGTATGTCGATGGTCTGAGTGACGATGGTCAGTATGGTTTTAGCATTATTGCTTTTGTTGGCAGTGTATTCTCCCCCTATTACGCCTGGGCCAATAAAAAGCAGCCTGCCAATGCAAATGACTACTGCGCTATTAATGTTGCGCTGTATACGCCCAAGTCAAAATACTGGACGATGACTGAGCGAGCTCAAAATGCGATCAAGAGAACAGAACATACTTTCACGATTGGCCCCAGTCATCTAGATTGGGAAAATGATGCATTAACAATTAATATTAAAGAGCGTGTGCCATTACTAGGGCAAAAAGTAGAGGGCACTATTAAGGTATATCCTGACCAACTTTTTAATCATGTTGTTGCTTTAGATGAGAGTGGCAAACATCGATGGGGGCCGATTTCTCCATCAGCGAGGGTTGAAGTATCGCTTGCCAAACCCAATTTGCACTGGAAAGGAAGCGCCTATTTTGACTCCAATGAAGGTGATGAGGCGGTCAGTCAAACCTTTAGTGAATGGGACTGGTCTAGAGCACACCTTAAGGATGGCAGTACAGCCGTTATTTATGATGTCCGCCAAAACAACAGTGCAGAGCGCATCATTGCCTCCAAATTTAATCTCGATGGTACGGTTGAGTCCTTTGTGGCGCCAGAGAGAGTCTCTCTACGAAACACTGGCTGGGGCATTAAAAGAAATATGCGCTCAGAAAAACCCCAGTCGATGGAGCTCTTAAATACCTACGAAGATACCCCGTTTTATGCGCGCTCCAGAATCAAATCCCACCTACTTGGAGAAGAGGTTATCTCGATGCATGAGACCCTCAACGTCAATCGCTTAAAGTCCAATATTGTGCAACTCATGTTGCCTTGGAGAATGCCTAGAAACCCAACAATGATTTTTTAAACAGACTTTTTAGGCTTGCTGCTGAGCTTTGGCGTGATAGGTTGCCGCTTTTCGGAGTTCGACTTTTTCAAGTAGTCCTACAACCCAAATTAATCTTTCCTCGACACTTCCAGTGTAATGAGCGAACGGCTCTTCTGGCCTAACGACATCCACTAAAAACTGAATAGAGGCGATCTGACTAAAACTACGAGCTGGCTTAGCGGTAAAAATAGCAGTTCTAAATGCCTTAACCAGTAAGAGTAGCTTTCTCTTTTTAGAGACTACGGCACGTCGAGAGACCGAATCATAGGCTTGTCGCTCTACTTGGCGACTGATTTCTGAGTAAATAAAGCTAGCAGCAGCAATTGCCGATCTACAGTTACGTGGTAAGCCAGAGAATCCAAAGGAAGAACGGCTGTAAAGGTCATCCGCATACGTGATAAGCCTTTTAACTACTTTTGATAATGCAGGACTAAATTGCGGATCGAGTAGCCACTGATCCGGATCAATTCCCTCTTCTTGAAGCCATTGCTTTGGCAAATAGAGTCGTTGATTTTTTGCATCTTCACCAACATCTCTGGCGATATTACTTAGCTGCATTGCCAGTCCGAGCTCGCATGCTCTCTCTAAGACCGCACGATCTCTGACACCCATAATTAAAGTCATCATAACGCCTACGGTAGAAGCCACTCTTGCTGAATAATCACAGAGTTCTTCTATCGTGTCGTATTGCCTACCATGGCGATCCCACCTAAATCCCTCAACTAGGGCCTCTAGCAGCTCTCTTGGTATTAAAAATCGCTCAACCACTAAGGCTAGCGCTCTATCCGCGGGGATGTCAGCAGGATTTTGTGCATAAATGCAATCGAGTCGGTACTCAATTTGCTTAATGACATCATCGGGTGCATCAGGATCATCGACCATGTCATCCAATAAACGGCAAAAAGCATAAAGGGCGATGGCAGAATCGCGTATTTTGCTGGGCAATATGCGTGATGCAGAAAAGAATGACTTAGAGCCCTCCTTCATCAGACTTTCGCAAGTCTGCAGATCCTGCTGAAATCCAAATTCAGCGGTAATGGCTCTATCGTGCACGACTACCTTCAACCTTGATAGGCTCAATTAATGAATCGAGCGCCTTGGCAGAAGAAAGTACTCCCGGTATTCCAGCGCCAGGATGGGTACTTGCGCCAACCATATAAAGACCCTCAATATCCTCACTCCGATTATGTGGCCTAAACCAAGCACTTTGAGTTAATAATGGCTCAAGACCAAAAGCGGCACCCTTCAATGACAACAGTCGATCCTTAAAATCTTCTGGTGTCATCACAAAGGACTCAAGCAGATTTTCTTCTAGGCCTGGCAATACGGTCTCTTCCAGCATCTTGGCAATAGCCTGTCTGTAGGGCTCAGCTTCTTTTTGCCAATCTGTACCGCTATCCAAATGGGGCACTGGAGATAGAACATAGAAAGTATCGCAACCATCTGGAGCCAGACTTGGATCCGTAGCTGTTGGACGATGCAAATAAAGACTGAAATCTTTTGCCAGATGGTGACGCTTAAAAATATCTTCGAGTAATTCTTTATAGCGCTTGCCTAGCAACATCATATGGTGAGGTATTTGGGGATATTTTTTCTTGGTCCCAAAATACCAAACAAATAAACTCATAGAGTACTTGCCATTGTTTATTTTTTTATCGGTCCATATTTTTCGATGCTGCGGATCAATTAAATTTTTATAGGTCCATGCAGTATCCGCATTGGATACTACCTTATCAGCATAAATCACCTCGCCACTCTCTAAAGTGACCCCCGTGACTTTACGATCAACGATATTGATTTTCTTTACCGTACTGTTATAGCGAATGGGGACTCCAAGCCCCTTCAGCAAGCCTACCAAGCCCTTAATAATCGCGCCAGTCCCACCCATTGCAGAATGCACGCCCCATTTACTCTCGAGAGAGTTGATTAGGGCATAGACTGCAGTAACTGAAAATGGGTTTCCACCAATCAATAAAGGGTGAAAACTCATCACCTCTCGGAGTTGAGGATCTTTTATATGCTTTGCTACCAGGCTATAGAGAGTTTCCCATGCACGCATTTTGACTAGACTCGGAAATGCTTTTGCGAGATCCGTCAAGCTATCGAATGCGACATCGCCTAACTCTTCAAAGCCTAACTTATAGCGATACTTCGCATCCTCTAAAAATCGTAAGTAGCCCGGCAAATCATTGGGGTTAAATTTACTAACCTCCTGCTTCATTTGCTCCAGGTCACCTGTGTAATTAAAGATACGGCCATCGGCAAATCGGATTTGGTAGAAGGGATCCATGGCGCGTAGATCTACGTCATCGGACATTTTCTTGCCGCACATCTCCCATAACTCTTCAAGAAGAAATGGTGCAGTAATAATGGTGGGTCCTGCATCGAAGGTAAAGCCGTTCTTTTGATGAACAAATGCCCTACCACCTGGGCTATCAAGTCTTTCTAATACTTGAACTTGATATCCTTTTAATGCCATCCGAATGGCTGAGGCTAATCCCCCAAAGCCTGAGCCAATCACTAAAACGCGCTCAGCATGAGTACCATCTTTGCAGGTCTCTATTTGCTCTGGAATCTTAAACAGATCGACCTTTTGGTCCATCAAACATCCTTTGGTGAACACCCCTTTTGATCCCGATGATCAGAAGGGGTGCTTTACAACATTACTTAGCGCTATGAATACTATCGTTCGGCTTCGCTTTAGCAGGCGCAAGATAAGGATAATCTTTCAACATGCTTTGTCCCAGCAGGGGCTTATTAACACCCTGGTGGCAAGTTGCACAATTTGCCTTAGCAACATCACCCGTTGGGCCTAAACGATTTGCCGGAAATACATCAGTCAAAGAGCTAATAAAGTTTGTATTAACATCTTTTAACATCTGAATACCGTGCCAAGCCTGAACACGCTGCGGGGTACTTTGCTCCCAACTTGCGAAATTATTTGTGTTGTGACAGTAAGTACAGTTCACACCTAGTGATGTAGACATATGGGTCATAACACCATAAACATTCTCAGTTGACTGAAGAGTCGCCTTATGGCCTGTTGGCAATGCTGTATTACCGATCACTCTAGCAGCTGGAGATTTTTCTACAAAATAGCTCGCAAAAGGCTGATTGGGTAAAGAGGTATATCCCACTGTACTAGACGGATCATTTTGCCCATTTAAATTACCGAGCATATTACCGCCCGCCTTTTCATGGGGATTGAACCATACATTTTGTGGAATATTATTACCGCGATGACAGGTGTAGCATGTCACTCCTGTTGTCTTCACGTGACTACTCCAGGTGCTATTGATTTCTTGATTCATCAAAATCATTTTTCTAGCAACCGTCTTGGTATACAAAGAATCATCGGCAAAGTTTTGAACATTATGGCAATAAGCACAACCTTCTTTTGGTGAAACCCAAGATGTCATAGACACCATGAATGCGCCGAATTGTTCAGTACTTAAGTTATTCAGTACTTTGACGTTCTTATACACAGTACCTGCTTTTGGTCCATCAGCAGATGCAGGTATTCCAGGTGGCACTTCATTTAACTTTGCTAATTGAGCATCGGTTCTTGGATTATTAATCTGATCCATACCAGTGCCACGGAACCCGGTCTGCTTTGAATCTACTGGTGGTCGCTCACATGCTGTGAGCATCAAAATACCTAGAATTCCGAGTGCAACTGTTAATTTATGTCGTAGGTTCTTCATTTTTCTCCCCCAATAGCTACTGGAGCAACAGGTGCTGAAAGGGCTGGATCTGCTACTGTTCCATATATTGCTGGATAAGCAGGAGCAATGTCATGCTTCACACCCCATAAATACCAGTTATCCACTACTGTTCCGGTTAATAAAATACCAATACCACCAGTTAATGGGGTAAGCACTGCAAACCACCAGGCCCAACGGTGAATCGATTCCATCGTTGCATTAAAGCCCATGGTCCATCTCCAAAATAGTGCAGCTCGCTCTGATGCTGTACCACGATCGACAATTTGCTCAATTTCTCGCTCACCACCAAATCGACTAACTGCCAAAATGGTTGCGCCGTGCATCGCAAACAATAGGACAGAGCCATACAGAAACACGATAGACAACATGTGAAATGGGTTGTAGAACAAATTACCGTATCGAATCGAAAATGCAGATACCCAATCTAGATGGGAGAAAATTCCGAATGGCACTCCCTCACTCCAACTGCCCATCAACACTGGTCGAATCAGACCGAGCACCAAAAACAACCAGATAGCAGAAGCGAAAGCCCAGGGTACATGATTACCCATGCCTAATGCTTGTGCTCGACGGAAGGTTCTCAGCCACCACAACATAATGGAGATAGTGGTGAAGAGACCAACAATGAGCCACCAACCACCTTCATTTAATGGCGGAAAGCTTAGGCCATATTTTGGCGAAGGGGCATCCAATGAAAGCCAGAACAGTTTTTTGACAAACTGTAGCGGGTTCCAACCGACTTGTGCCAGCATATTCATACCAATGATGAAAAATGCAGTCATACCAAAGATCAGAGATGCCACTCCAAGACGTCCAAGATAAACAGGCCCAATCTGCGCATTTCCAAGGCGACCCATCAGATGGCTAAAGCCAATTGAACGAGTTCGCTCACGCATGTCGTATGCGTTGATGGGCACGCCATGACTAGCGGGTCCGGTTACTTGAGTTTGTGTAAATAAATTTTGATATTCCATGATGCTCTCCGCATTTTCAATTCAGCTGAAAACTACCCCCAGATAGGCAAATTCAACCACCACGTCCACCACTCAGGCCATCCTTTTGTCCAGAAAGGACCGCTGATGACGATACAGACTGCACTCCAAAATACCGCTGCTAATGCTAGAAACAATCCAAGTCGATGAATACCCAAGGTACCTACTGAATATCCAACAATGTCTCTAAAGAAGGTATCCTCATGCTCCGGTGTTTTTACAGGCTGACCATGAGCTGGATTGGTAGAGGACAAAATTAAAGCGCCATGTAAGGCAAGCGCTAAGGTTGTGGTGAAAAATAATGTCACCGCAATCATATGCGCAGGGTTGTAATGAAAGTGAAGGTACTGATAACCCGTATTGGATACCCAATCTAAGTGGCTCAAGATTCCATATGGAAATCCATAACCCCAAGCTCCCATTAATACCGGCCGAATCACCACTAGCGAAAAGTACGCAAAAATTGCCATGCTAAAGGCGAGTGGTACGTGAAGGCCCATACCCAACTTTCGAGAGATCTCCACCTCACGCATCGCCCATGATCCGAATGCACCTAAGGCACAGATCGTAATAATCTGCCAAAGTCCACCCTCCATCATAGGAGCTGGTCCCAAACCATATTTCAGGTCCGGCGGGGCAATGTTGATTTGCCAGGGATTAAAGACCCCTGCCTGGGAAGTGCCCCAGAAAATCATTGCGACTCCAATGAATGTAAAGAAGACTGTCGTGACACCAAAAAATCCCACGTAAAACGGGCCTACCCAGAAATCAAACAGATCTCCGCCAATAAGCGTTCCACCGCGGACGCGGTATTTCTTTTCAAAGTTGAGCATGGCCATTTAGCGCTCCTTGCACTATGAGATTTTTTCTCATAATTAATTAATATTGCGTAGACGAATCACTATCTCTAGAAATTCGCCTACGGTTGATACATCTACTTACTTCTTCGCTGCAGAGATTGCTGCTTTGTACTGCTCTTGACTCATACCATCCAACCATTTGTATTGAACGGTGCTCAATAAAATGAGATGAATCATCGCTGCCAAAGCAAAGAGAAAAACTCCTTGCGCAACCATCGCACGTAGTGGGTCGTATAACTTCCAAATTCTCCACATAATATTTCTCCTAATTTAAGTAAGACATAAAACCGTAAACACCTGACTCGACTGATTTGAAGAAAGATCCTCCATCAGACCCAGAAAATAACCACGCCTTCTGAGAGCCAGGTAATACAACCAAAAAGAGAGCGGCCATAAAGATCACTACATAGCTAATTACAAAAATAATCTTGAACGACACTGTATCGGGCAGATGATTCTTATTCATTACTTCCGTATTGGTCTTCATATAAAACACTCCTTTTAGTTGAATCTATTTACTATGTACTTACTGCTGCATCAAAAGAACCATGGACGCCATGCCCATACAAGTATGTGCGCGACGACTGCGATAGCAGTAAATCCAAGTAAACCTTGCACATAAAATGCATGGAATTCTTGAGCTTCTGCATCGGTAAGCCCAGATATAGATCTGTTTTCACTCATGATGACTACTCCTTGAAACTGACCTTACGGTCTTTTCTACATCACCCCTGTAGATTTGGGGATACAGCTTGACTACGCCATATATGTTGAGCCCATTTATTGGGCAATTTCTTTGATCAAAAGTCATGCTGTTACTCCACTAGCATTGGATAACTTTGACTTTTGAACACAATCGACTGTGACTCTCTCAATATTCTGTTTACGCGCCTCATGCTCAGCTTCATCGCGTATTCTTTTTGCAGCAGAAATTTGGGTTAATACAGGCTGACTGCTGATCAATTTATTGAGCAATGCTTGTGCCTCCTCTTCCCATGGAAGTGAAGTGTTTTGATCTTGCAATCGAGCAGGCGTTGGATCCACCTTATCCATCTCAGTACCCAAGGGAAGAATATGGAATAGCGCATCAAATAATGAGTTACATACTTCTTGAATGAGGTACACAGCACCGGAGTAGCCCATAAATGGCGTACCAGTATGCCGGCGGATAATCGCCCCTGGAAATGAAGCTGGAATATATGAAAAGCGTGCATTTATTTCACTGCCATACATCCGTTCGTTATAACTACCGAACATGACTAATGGAGTTTTCTTCTGCACTAACTCCCTCACCTCTATATTGTTTGTTTTATTGCCTGGCAATCTAGAAACAGCAAAGTTACAAGGAAGACCCATCTCTTCCTCCAGGAAATTTCTGACGCCACGGGTATAAGTCTCGTTGGCAACAATCGCAAAACTGGCGGTGCCAAAGAAGTCTTGGGTTACAGAGCGCCATAGATCCCAGGCAGGCTTGAGTGTGGTGTGCTTTTCTTTTTCAATAAAGCCCTCAACATCGATCTCACAGAGTTCACCAAGTTTGCGCAGAAAGGCGGTGGTCGATTGCATGCCAATAGGCGCTTGCAAATAGGGGCGCTCAAGAGTTTCACAGAGCAAGCGTCCATACTCGCGATACATACAAATATTGACATCAGCATTGACTAACTTTGCTACATCAGCAAGATGTGAGCTCAATGGAAAGACCATATTGACCTCTGCGCCAATGCCCTCTACTAGACGCCTAATTTCTGCAAGATCGCTATATAAGTTGAAGCTGCCATATGCTGGGCCAATAATATTCACCCTTGGCTTTTCACCAGCCGCTCTTACACGCTTGGGAATCTTTTTTAGGCCATATTCAGTCCACAACCAATTCATTGCGCGATTAGCACACTGCCATTGGTCTTCATCGATGGTCCTAGGCAAGAAACGTTTAATTCCAGTGCCTTCAGGCGTAACTCCGCCACCAATCATTTCAGCAATTGAACCGGTCACGACAACGGCCGGCAAATCAGGATCGAGCACTTTGTGTGCTCGCTTCATTGACTCTTCTGTGCCCTCTCTACCCAATTGCTCTTCAGCCAAGCCAGTTACCACAATCGGTAACTCGTGGGGAGGCAGCGCATCGGTGTAATGCAATACCGAAGTCACTGGTAAATTTTCACAGCCGACGGGTCCATCAATCACTACCTGCAATCCCTTGATTGCCGTAAAGACATAAACGGCACCCCAATAGCCGCCAGCACGATCGTGGTCAATGACTAACATTAGCCCATCTCCTCTGCTTTTTGCTTGGCGATTGCTTTTTCAAGCTTGCGGCGAACCTCTGCTTTAAATTCTGGACGATCTAAAGGCACACCCTCCCAAACCCCTGTGGCGTGCTCCGTACCGACACCCTCAAAGAATTCGGTCATGTTATTAAATCGTTCTTTATTGGCCAGTGCTGCATTAACAACTTGAGCCAATGAGCCAGCTCCTGCAGCACCCATTAATGGACGTGCAGAAATTAAGTTCGTAAAGTACAAAGAAGGGATTGCTAATTCTTTGGCTTTTTGGACTACTGGCGTAGTTCCAATCACTAGATCTGGAGAGAACTCCTTCATAGCGGCAAGATCTTGCTCAAGAGAAGCGCGATATTGAACATGCACTCCTCGAGATTCGAGCCAATCTAAATCTTTACTGCTCCAGATTGTTTTAGGGCAGGCTGTACCCACATAGCGAACATCCGCCCCACTCTCCACCAGTAGACGAGCAACGAGCAATTCCGAGCCCTCATAGCCACTGACAGTAATTCGCCCCGAAATCGGTTTGGCACTTAAGGCCGCCTTAATCATAGGCAAAAACTTGGATTTCGCATTGCCAATTTTTTCAGCACTAACACCACAGGCTCTACCAATGTCATCAAGCCAGTCTGCAGTGCCGTCATAACCAATGGGGGCAGAGCCCACAATGTCTCTACCAGCAGTTTGAAACTCTCGAATACTGGCTGTGTAAAAAGGATGAATTGCTGCAACTACTTTTGAGTCCATCGCTTGATACAACTCACGCCACTCTCGGGTCGGCACTACAGTGCCAACAGCTAAATCCATTGGCTCTAGCATCATGCCAATACTAATGGGATCTACCGGGAACATCTCTCCAAGCAAAGTAATCGTTGGATTATTGGAGACGCCATTACGCGGCGCTTGAACCGGACCGCTTTGAATTTCTTCACGGGCATAACGCAGCATAGCGCTAGCCAGAACATCTTTAGCTTCAGCATGGGTTGGTACGCCAAATCCAGGAACATCAATACCAATGATGCGTACCCCATTAATCTCTTTTGGCAACAGCTGTAATGGCACACCGCTAGCAGTTGGTACACATAAGTTGATGATCACTATGGCATCGTAGAGCTCAGGATTTGCTTCTTTGTAAACTGCCTCACGAATATCCTCAAACAACTTACCGGTGACTAAAGATTCGGAATTAAATGGTACATAGCCAACACTTCGGCGTGCGCCATAGAAGTGTGAAGTAAAAGTTAAGCCATAAACGCAACAAGCAGAACCTGAAAGAATGGTCGATGTCCGACGCATTCTCAAGCCAACTCGCAAAGATCCAAATGCAGGACACATGCTCTGCGGTTGGTCATGCGGCCCCTTTGGATAATCTTGGGCATATTGACCCAGGATCTCACTCTTGCTAGCATTTTTTGCTGCAGTTAGCAGGCCTTCAGCTCCAGAATGACAAGTAATTCCCGATACATCCGTAGATGCATTTTGAATTGGAATTACTTTAGATGTTTTCACTTTGCTCTCAGCCTTTATGCTTTGTCATAAATCACTTCGAGGGTCGGCTTAATGACTTCATTTTTGCCAACCATGTCAAAAATTGTTGCTGGCTCTAGTACGACATCTCTGCCAACTTGACTTGCTGAAAATAGACCCAACAAGTCATCTGGTGCCATTGGCTTTGGTCTTACAGGAGGAGCCTTGGCAACATTGCTGGCGAGATCTTCAAAGAGTGGACCCCATTGCGAATCTGGCCTACCAATAATTTCGTAGCTCGCGCTCTTTCTTCTGATGTCGTCATTAGCAGGAATCACTGAAAGAATCGGAATGCCAACCTGCTCCGCAAAAGCGGTTGCCTCTCCAGTGCCATCATCTCGATTGATGACCATGCCGGCTACACCAACATTACCGCCCAACTTTCTGAAATACTCGACTGCTGAACAAACGTTATTGGCTACATAGAGGGACTGCAAGTCGTTACTAGCAACCACAATCACTTTTTGACACATATCACGCGCAATTGGTAGCCCAAAACCACCACACACTACGTCGCCCAAGAAATCTAGCAAGACATAGTCAAAGCCCCAATCATGAAATCCGAGCTTTTCCAAAGTTTCAAAACCATGAATAATTCCGCGACCACCACAGCCCCTACCAACCTCAGGACCGCCTAGCTCCATGGCATAAACACCATCGCGCTTAAAGCAGACGTCGCCAATTTTGACTTCTTCGCCAGCTAGCTTCTTTTTCGATGATGTTTCAATGATGGTTGGACAAGCTTTACCACCAAAGAGTAAAGATGTTGTATCGCTTTTAGGATCACATCCAATCAGTAATACTTTTTTACCTTGCTGAGCCATCATGTAGGACAGGTTTGCCAACGTAAAGCTTTTACCAATTCCACCCTTGCCATAAATGGCAATGATTTGAGTTTCCTTTTTGATCTCGCCGGTATGAACCTGATCAGGCTCGATAGCAGCTTCTTTCTTTAATGCTGCGAATTGAATCGTAATTTCTTTTGGGATACTTGGCGCATTCATGATGCTTCTCTCCAGTCAACAATCATTTTTAGACAACTTGGATCCTCAAATGCGGTGCGATAAGCCTCACCAATTGAGCTTGGGTTTCTTTGATGCGTGATCAATCCCTGTAGATCTAAATGCCCGCTTGAGATCATTTGCTTTACGTCGGCTAAATCTTGTGGTGCCCACTGAGCAGCAATTCTGAATTTGGCTTCTTTCATAAAAGCCTTTGGAAAATTAAATTGGATGTCTTTGTCGTAAAAACCAGCTAAGGTAATTTCACCGCCTGGTAGAAGCTGACTAATCAAGGAATTTAAGACGCTCACCTGACCGCTAGCATCGCAAATATTTTTGTACTTGCTATCTTGATCTTCGCTAGGGTGAACTACGGTATACCCATCAACCTTACCAATACGATCAGGATCTATTTCCCAAACAACCGGATGACCCCCTAACATCACTGCAATTCTGGCGATTAAACGTCCGAGCACACCGTGCCCGACAATCAGATCAGGTTGCAATGCTTTCTTACCTTGGGTGACGTGATAAGCAGTTGCTGCTAAGGCCAGCAAAACACCTTCCTCACCAATAGATTCTGGTAGCGCAATAATGCGATCACTCGGAACCACCACATGAGAAGATGCACCACCAAACAATCCCTTCACATCACCAAAGCATTTAGCGCCGGGTACAAAGACTCTTTGATGAAGATTGAATTTTGAGTTCTTGCCAACTTTGGTGATACGACCAACTGATTCATATCCAGGCACCAAGGGATAGCCCATTCCTGGAAAATCTGGCATGGTGCCATTCCATAACAATTTTTCTGTACCAGTGCTAATGCCACTCCACTCGATTTGCACAACAACGTCTTCATCCTTGGGCTCATCGAGCACAAGACGCTTTAACCGGAGCTCGCCTGGAGACTCTAGAAGTACAGCTGTCGAATGAAGTTGACTGGGCATTTGTATATTTTTGTTTACTTTTCTGTATGTAAACTAATTTATACACTTATAAAAGTATGCATATTGGTATTTACCCTAAATTACCGATTTATTAACAAAACTTGGGCATTAATGGGCATATTTGAGGGGAGAACTTGAACTCCCCTAAATCCAGATTCGAGGGCTAAAGTAGTGATTTCCGCAACACTTCTGGGTTTTCCACGGCCCATAGCCAGTAAATAAAAGCCAAAATAGGCGCGCCCCATCGCCGGATGACCTGGGGTATCTGCCATCGGCTCAGCAATTAATAGCTTACCGTTAGGTGGCAGCGCTTCATAAATAGCTCGTAAAAGTATTTTGACTCTCTCATCATCGTGATCAAAGATCACCCGAATTAAAGTAATGAGATCCGCACCACGAGGCAATGGATCTTTAAAAAAATCACCGCCATGCACAACAATATCTTTGTGATGTTGGTCTTGAGAAAACCCATCTTGAGCGAGGTTAACTACACCCGGAAGATCAAATAATTTACGCCCAAGTTTAGGTGCGTTCATGTGTACACGTTTTAAAAATGTACCTTGACCACCGCCAACATCCAGCAAACATTGATGCGCAGAAAAATCATAAGCATCAACTACCTGATCAGCCACCAAGGGTAAAGAGGCTGTCATCAAATCAGAATAATTTTTAACACGCTCTTTGTCAAAAAGAGATTCTTGATCTTCTTTATTCGCAGAAACATAGGGCCAAAACTTTTCAAGATTTTTGTTTTTTATTTCGCCTGAAAGTAATAACAAGGGATCTTTTAGATCCTCATACAGAACAGTGTGGTGTTCAATCATGGCCGACAATGCAGTATTACCAACCATCGGCGCACCAAGAGTTCCTAAGCCGTAACGCTCTTGTGAGCGCATCTCCAAAAGATTAATAGAGACAGCAGCATCAAGTAGTTTTTTTAATGCAAGTACTTCAAGATTGCAATGTTGTTTAATCAAATGAATCTGCAGCGGTCCATCTTTGAGAAGATTAAAAATATTGATTCGAACGCAAGCCAATAATATTTGCGTATAAACAAAACCAGCCATCAAATCAAAAAGTTGATTGGCTCTTTTTTTTGCAATTCGATTTACGAATGGAATTTTTGCAACTGCATTTTGAAACCGACTACTTGCAATTAATTGATCTCGGTAGATGCACAGTTTTCCCCAAAGACTATATTCATTCTGGCTTGTATGGAGCGTGGCTGAATCAAGTAGAGACATGCTGATTGATCAATAACAATCTAGGCAAGCTGTTGGTGTGTGGCAATAGCAATATGTCTCTCGCCACGCTCAAACCAGGAAGAGGGCAATAATCTCTCCGCCTCAAATGCCACCAATTTTTTAAGCGCCACATCACCAGCACAACTCGGAATGGATGCGATGGCTTTTCCAACCAGAGTATCAAAATGTTCAACAGCGCCATTGAGTCCCAATTCTTTTGCAGAGCTTGGACGTTGATGCTCTTCATCTTGACCAGCTGGCTTACCTAGAAATTGGGTATCGCCCAATACATCACGAATATCATCAGCAATCTGATAAGCCTCACCAAGCCACTCGCCAAGGCCCATCCAGGTTTCTGCATCGGCCCCTGCAGCTTGCGCACCACTTGCAGTTGCAGCGGCAAAAAGTGCGCCTGTTTTTGAACGCTGATAATCACTCAATACCGCCTGTGATTCACATTCCCAAGATTGACCAGCAATAATTCCAAATGGCGCCCCCACACCTTCAGATATGGTTTTAATAATTGGGGCCAAACGATGAGATGAGCGTCTTGAAGCTGCTGCAATGGTTTGATATGCCATCACAATCAAAGCATCACCCGCCAATACAGCAAGGCGCTCTCCATACTCTTTATGAACTGATGTTTGACCGCGTCGCATGTCAGCGTTATCAAAACATGGCAAATCATCATGCACTAAAGATCCACAATGAATCATCTCAATAGCAATGGCACTTGCCATTGAAAGCTGAGGGTCATCATTGCCACAAGCATTAGCCACTGCCAAGGTGAGCTGAGGTCTAATCCGAGCACCCCCCGGAAACACTGCATGTCTAATGGCTTTGCTCAGTAAAGCGGGGCCTTTAAGTGATTCATGTGATTTGAGCGCTTGCTCTAGCGCCCTATCTAAATGCTTGATTGGTGACATGATCTTGCCCCTAGTAGGAATAAATTACTTTGTCAAAAGTACAATACGATTTAATATGTAAAAAAATATAGACACTATTAAGATCGCTGTCAAACCAATTAATTAGGGTTAACCCTTAATTTATAAGATTAACTTGCAGATGATGATGAAAAGAATTCCCCAAGATTGGCCAAACAAGACCTTCAGCCAAGAAATTCAGGTTGGTGACTTGTTTTGGCACGTGCAAATTGCCGGAAGCTCTCCAAGCCACCTGCTTTTACTGCATGGCACAGGCTCATCAGCCCATACCTGGGGAAATATCTTTACTGAGCTATCACAGCATTTCACGGTAATTGCTCCCGATCTTCCAGGTCATGGATTTACAAAAAACCTGGGCAATAAAACACTGAACTTAGATCAATTGGCCGGCGCACTATCTGACTTAAGAGAGGCATTAAAGATTGATTATGTCGATCACATCGTTGGCCACTCGGCAGGTGCAACCCTCGCCTTAAGCTACGCTTTAAAAAATCGGCAGCCCAAAACCATTGTGGGATTAAACCCCTCACTCATTAGCTTGCCGAATTTTTATAGTAATTTTGTCGCTCCGTTTATCAATCCCATTGTCACTTCATCTTTTTTTACTGCAGTCTTAGCAGATTTACTGCCACGTACCAAAATGATTGATAGTCTTTTAGACTCTACAAAATCGACGCTTCCCATTGATAAAAGAGAGCGTTATAAAACGCTCTTTAGAAGCGCTGATCACCTCAATGGATCTATGAGTTTTATGGCGGGAACGGATATTCCAAGCCTTTTATCTCAATGCAAAAATATCACTTCTAAATTGGTATTTATTGTTACAGAAGATGATGGCTGGATTCCGATAAAGCCACTATGCAAAGCAATCCAAGAAAGTTTTCTCAATCCGCACATCATTGAGATCACGGGCGGTCATTTATTTCATGAGGCGCAAGAACAGCTTGCGCTTCAATTGATACAAAGCGCGTTACCAATTCAGGAGGTGGAAGATGTTGACCTTAACTAATGTGGCACTATGTTTAGGCATTGTGCTTGGCTTCGGACTTTTTATGAATGCTTATATTAAAGGCAAGAAAGTTTTAAATAAACTTTCTCAAAAAAAGTAGCTTAAATATTTGCTAGTTGTATTGCAGCTTGAGAGATTGACTTGCCTGAGCTGCTATAAGGTAACGCTAAATATTGCGCAGCCATGGTTTGTGAAAGCGCTTGTGCGAGTAATTCAGGCTGAGGTGAAGTATCCACAAATAAAACGCGATGGCCTTTAGCCCTCAGCTCTTGGGCTGCAATGAGAGCATCGCTATGGGCACCAGCTCTACCGCCAACACCCTGCAGATTGACATTAGCCTTACCATCACTGAGTATCACAATAATCGGTGTTAAACCCTTACGTTCAAGAGTGATCGCCATTTCATTTGCAGTCCTAAAGCCTGTCGCTAAAGGTGTGCCGCCTCCACCGGGAAGCGATGCCAAATTTCTTTTGGCTCGAACAAGTGACCTTGTTGGCGGTAATACCAGTTCGGCCTTTGAACCTCTCATTGATATCATGGCCACCTCATCTCGCCGAATGTAGCATTGCGCTAATAGCTGCTCTAAAGCACCTTTAGCTTCAGCTAGACGTTGAGTTGCGGAAGATCCTGAGGCATCCACTAGAAAAATAGTGACCGTTCCACACCTTTTTAGATAGCGCTTAATATGCAAGTCTTCAGCCCTAAATGAAATCCGATTTTTTTCATTCAAAGACTCTCGAAATTCAGACTGAGGCTTACGAAAACGCTGCCAAGGTATGGCAGATCGAATACTCTTCAGAATATCTAAACGCTTTCCACCACTTGGTTTCCCATGGCATGAGGCCATTGGTCTGCCACTCACAAAACCCAGCTGTGATGAACCAGACTTTCCAGAGATATGGGTTGCAGATTTGCTTGTTTTTTTAACTTGCTTGGGCTGACCGAGTAGATTCTTTGGTACAGAGGCAATCGCTGCCGCAACCACAATATCCTCCAGCTCATCTAAAGATGGGGCTTGAGAATCTGTTTCACCATTTTGATCTTCTGGCTGGTGATCAGCACTTTCATTGTCTTGCTTCTGATTGGCATCTTCTTGCTGATTGCTGTTTTCTTCGCTATCTTGATCTGTTTGGTCAGAAGACTCTTCTGTTTGCGGTGGTGCATGCAGTATTTTAGAAAAGGTATAAACCAATCTGGCTGCATCGACGACCTCTTCTTGACCCACCTCTTGCAAGCCTCGCAATGCTGCCAATGTTTTAGCAGCCTCGACAGCAAATTGATTGGCCCGCAAAGAGCCTACACCAAGCTTAAAAGCAGCTTTAATTAACACCTCAATAAAATCAAGGCTACAAGTTACATGGGGTAATTGTTCCTTAGCTTTCTGAATATCCTCAGGATGAATCTCCAGATTGTTTTGTATATCAGCCAGGGAAAATTGATCAAGGTAAATCTCAAAAGCTAATCTGTCGGTCATTCTGGCACTAAAACCCTCTTCTGCCGCTTCAGACTCATCAAAAGCAATCACGCCGAAATAGGCATCACCTTGATTGCCAGCATCTAAGGCCTGAGAAATTAATGCTAAAACCCCAATATCGATGCGCTCAGCCATCGGAAGTAATAAGAAATTGCTTTGGACTCGCTTTAAGAGACCCTCGCTATGAACCAGAGTGCCACGCTCAAGAGTAGCCTCAATATCTAAAGAACCTAGTAGTTGATCAAGCGCAATATTACTGGGTGCTTTTAGAAGCCGGGCTTGAGGTGAGATGAGAGCGGTAAAGCAGCTTAACCAGGCATCTCTTACGGGGCCAAAACGTCCCTTAATGCAAACCCCTTTAAGCCCACGAGGATTAATCGCCAAAAGCGCGGCGACTACATTGGCATCAAACCACGCTACTTGAACTGGATTCACTGCTTTGGATTGGCAAAAAATTCTTGCATAGCGCGTTCTATGCGAATGTTTGAGCTGCTGTCATCTAGTGGATTACGGCGCAGACGATGACCTAATGCCAGCGGAGCAATTCTCTTTAAATGCTCCAAGGAGGCTTTTTTCTTGCCCTCAAATGCCGCAAGTGCTCTCATTGCCCTCAAGACAGTCAGCTCACCCCTTAAACCATCTGTACCCAAATGAGCGCATAGTTTTGTTGCTAGCTCCAGCAGGCTGTCATCAACCTCTACCTGGTCCAGAATTTTTTTTGATTTACTAATCTTTTTCTTGAGCTCAAGTTCTTTTGCTTCGCATTGAGCAATAAATTTCTCTGGATTACGCTCGAACTCATCTCGCTTCTTAATGATTTCTACCCGCTCCTTAAAATCTGTCGGGGTTCTTACTTCTATTGACAAGCCAAATCGATCTAGCATTTGCGGGCGTAACTCGCCCTCCTCTGGATTTCCGCTGCCAATTAAGACAAAGCGAGCTGGGTGTCTAATACTCAAGCCTTCACGCTCAATAATATTTTCACCAGAAGCAGCGACGTCGATCAAAAGATCAACTAAGTGATCCTCAAGTAAATTGACTTCGTCAATATAAAGATATCCTCGGTTAGCCTTAGCAAGAAGACCTGGCTCAAAAGATTTGATTCCCTGGGTAAGTGCCTTTTCAATATCAAGCGCACCAACCACCCTGTCTTCAGTAGCCCCAAGCGGTAAATCAACTACCGGAACTGGTATTTGCTCGGAAAGTAACTTCTTACCACTACCTTTTTTTGCTAAACAATCAGGACAAAGATTTGCAGAATCAGGATCGCAATGATAAGAGCAGCCCACAACAGACTTCATTGATGGGAGCAGTGAAGCTAAGGATCTAATAGTGGTCGATTTTCCTGTTCCTCGATCACCAAAGATCAGCACGCCACCAATAGAAGGATCAATAGTGCAAAGCGTGATGGCAAGCTTCATTTCGGCTTGCGAAACTATTGCTGTAAACGGAAAATTAAAGGCCATTGCTACCCCAAGGCAGATTCATCATTAAATTTAGATTAGTGTAACTAAATGTTTACATTAACAATCAATATTCTGCAATTTCTTGATTCAAAGTGGGCAATAAAGCAGCTTTGATCCATATTTATGCCCTAAACACCAATTTATAGCCTGAGCAGGGCCGACTCCAAGCCCTTGGTCGATATGGCAGGCAGGTATGTGAAGATTCTGGGCATCGGGGCCAAGCGACAACAATGGCTAGAAAAGATCCCTAAGAAGTCATCATAAAATAGGCATTCCTTGCTAAGACGCCTCCCTCTTTTAGCCAAATGCTTAAATAGAAAACATGATGTCTGATAAAGAAACACACGCAACCCAGAAGCTAAAGGCATTAAAAACTCTCACGCCCTTTTTAAAACCCTATAAAAAGCAATTGTTTATAGCGGCGATTAGCTTAGTGCTTGCCGCTTGCGCTACCTTGGTAGTTCCACTGTGTTTTAGAACCATCATTGATCAAGGCTTTAGCGAAACAAGCAAAACGCAGATCAATCTGACATTTATTAATTTATTCGGTGCAGCATTGGTACTAGCCTTTGCAAGTGCACTGCGATACTACATCGTGTCATGGCTGGGGGAGAGAGTGACGTCTGATATTCGAAAGACCATCTATGCTCACATTCTCTCTCAAAGCCCTGAGTTCTTTGAAACCCAGCAAAGCGGAGAAATCTTATCGCGCATCAATAACGACACATCTATTATTCAAGTGTTAGTTGGCACCAGCGTCTCTATGGCCGTAAGAAACCTATTCTTATTGCTTGGTGGTATGGCTATGATGTTTATCACCAGCATCCAATTATCGCTGCTCATTCTCTTAACTTTAATACTCACAGTCATACCGATCATGTTGATGGGTAAAAAGGTTCGGCAATTATCTAGAAATTCACAAGATAGTATTGCATCAACTTCTGCTATTGCCGGGGAAAAAATTAATGCCATTTTTACAGTGCAATCTTTTGCAAACGAAGAAAAAGAAATACGCGTCTTTAATGAATCCATTGAAAAGTCTTTTTTAGCAGCAAAAATCAGAAGTGCTGCACGTGGGAAGCTCACTTTTGTGGCTATTCTGTTGGGCTTTACTAGTATCATCCTGGTGCTTTGGCTTGGCGCTTATGCCGTAACAAACCATGAAATATCTGGCGGTCAACTGACCCAGTTTTTCCTCTATGCCGTTATTGTTGCCGGTTCGATCGCCGCCCTATCTGAAGTACTTGGTGACACGCAAAGAGCAATTGGAGCTGGAGAAAGGCTACTAGAGCTATTGAGCTACAAATCAAAGATACAAAGTCCATCAGCGCCCTTTGTTAGACCTACTGGTAGCGGAAAAGCGATCAGTGTTCAAATTGAAAATTTAAGTTTTTCTTATGCATCCAATCCAAATGCAATACTTTCAGACATCAATCTCGATATACAGGCCGGTGAAAAAATAGCCTTAGTGGGTCCATCGGGCTCGGGTAAGACAACGCTCTTTAAATTAATTCAGCGCTTTTATGACCCTCAGTCTGGCTGCATCAAGTTTGACAACGTAGACATCAAACAATTTAATCTCAATGAGTTGAGGAGAATGGTTGGTGTTGTGCCGCAGGACATTAGTATATTTTCTGAAAATGCGTTAGAAAATATTCGCTATGGTAGGGAAGATGCAAATGATGAAGAAGTGTATATGGCTGCTGATATGGCTGCAGTAGACGAGTTCATCTCTAGACTGCCTGAGCGCTATGAGTCCTTTTTAGGAGATCGAGGCGTCAGACTCTCAGGCGGTCAGAAACAACGAATTGCTATTGCCAGGGCACTACTAAAAAATCCCCCTCTACTGCTTTTGGATGAAGCAACCAGCTCACTGGATGCCGAGTCAGAAAGACTGGTGCAACAAGCTCTTGAAGTTGCGATGGCTGGCAGAACAACGCTGGTGATTGCACACAGGCTCTCTACTGTAAAGAAGGCAGACAGAATTATCGTTCTAGAGCATGGCCGAATTATTGAGACCGGGAGTCATCTCGATCTCTTGAGTCAGGGAGGACTCTACTCTCAGCTTGCAAAATTACAATTTACTGATCATTAAGAACAGTAATCCCTTTTAAGGTATCTCTCATTTTCGTTAAAAGTTCAACTTAGAGACAAACCATACGCAGAACGAAATGGTTGAAAAAATGCCGCTAAAAATGATGATGCCAACAAGATAGATATTCTTTGATTTATCACGTATAGCAATGATGTTTTTTTGATTCATATGAGCTCACAAGTATTTGTTCAATTTTTTGATATTAATGCATAGCAATAAAGCTTGCTTGATCATGATCATTCCAGTCTCCCTCGCCTTAGAGCAAGTGCTAATGGATGCTGAGCTGGGAAATTCACTGAATCGACAGCCTCACTAACCTCAGGTAAACCCTTAATTATCTCTTCATCGCCCTGAAAAACCATAGTCCATTTCTTAAAACTTCTATAAGTGATCGGCTTCTCTTCTATTAATCGAATGTTTTTATGTCGATCATCTTGCTGAATTTTCTCCCATAGGGATTTAATAACATCCTCTGGCCCTTCAATCACCTGCCCAAATTGATTATTCTCAAAAATCAGTACGCCCGTGATCCCCAATTTAGTATTTCTTAAGTAAGAGTGATATAGGAGTCGTGTGAGCCCCAGAAATGACATTACCTGGGCTGGTTCACTGACATAAGATAATTCGATTAGTTTAGGCACTTCTTCATACTATTCAGTAAAAATCATCCTTACTCTAGGCATATACCCTCAATCATTAATTACACTATCAAGCAATGGGAAACCGTATTCGCCTCGCCCACCAGCCTGACCAGGACTTACTTTGCACCATTTTTTAATACTTCATCATCATAAGAACATAGAGCTATGACTAGCAAACTCTACGAATCATTTCTAAAAAAGAATCCAAGCCCTCAAGAGCGGGTTAATTTAGGAAAATCAATCCGCAAAAAAGTGGATAGGTCTTCCATCGGAACATTTACAGTAGAAAGTAAGCGTCAAACACCCATTGAAATTTTGCTCTCTCAAGCAAAAACAAGAATCCCTCATTACATACCCATTCGCCATGCTCGCATGGCAGCTGATCCCTTTGCATTTTTTAGAGGTGGCGCTGCGACCATGGCTCATGACTTGGCCAAAACTCCCAGCCCCGATATTCAAGTGCAATTATGTGGAGACATGCATGTGAGTAATTTTGGATTCTTTTCGACGACCGAGCATCAACTGGTATTTGGAATTAACGATTTTGATGAGACGCTGCCAGGTAATTTTGACTGGGACTTAAAACGACTTACCGCTAGCGCGATGATTGCCGCCCAGCTACTGGGCCAAGATCAGATTTATGGCGAAGAAATCGTACGCAATATTACTCAAGCATATCGCGATAATCTGCGCCGTTATGCCACCATGCCTTACATTAAATTAAAGCGTAGCTACATCGACGAAAAATCCCTAACAAGCATTGCAACGCAAAAAGCAAGTGTGGCTAGTCAAAAATATTTAAAGAATTTATTAGATAAGGCAAGGAAAAATAATGGTCATGGAATTATTGGGAAACTCACGGAATTCAGTGATACAGGCATTCGATTTATTAATAATCCGCCGTTGATAGAGCACCCTAAAGTATCACCTCATGGACGTAACATTGATGAACTTAATGATGAAGGTCTGAATTCTTATATTCTGTCCTTAGAGCCAGATAGAAAGCATTTATTTACCCGCTACAAATGGATTGACTCAGCAAGAAAGGTTGTTGGGGTGGGTAGCGTAGGAACTGCTTGCTGGGTGATGTATTTTGAGGGACTCGATGAAAATGACCCGCTGTTTCTCCAAACGAAACAAGCCCAAAAGTCTGTACTGGCCTCATTTTTTCCAGATACCCAATTTAAGTCGGAGGGAGAGCGCGTTGTTCATGGGCAATGTTTAATTCAAGGTGCTCCAGACCTCTTTTTAGGATTTGGTAAGTCTGAAGAAGTTGATTTCTATGTCCGACAACTGCGCGATATGAAAGGCGGCATATCGGTCGGGGGGGATGGTATCAACACCAAAGTATTCCCTGATTTTGCAAAACTGTTTGGGTGGGCCTTAGCTAATGCCCATGCCCGCTCAGGAGACCCCGCCGTACTCTCTGGCTACTGCGGCAAAAGTGAAGCATTAGATGATGCTCTCGTCAAGTTCGCGATTACCTATAGCAAACAAAATGAGGCTGACTATGCCACGTTTTTAAAAGCCATTAAGTCGGGAAAAGTGTCTTGCGCTACGGAGAACTTTTAAGATCAAGCTAATGAAAAATCTTTCATTCCCAAGTTTATTAATGAGATAAGTTCATTTTTCGTAGTCCATTAATACAGATGCTTCTGTAGAATAGCTCCCATGAAGCCTACTATCAAAATTGATTTTGTATCTGATATTGCTTGCCCATGGTGTGCCGTAGGTTTAGGTAACCTCCAAAAAGCCATCGCAGCATTTGGTGATAAAGCACAATTTGAGTTGCACTTTCGGCCTTTTGAGTTAAATCCGAACATGCCCAAAGGCGGCCAGGATGCCATTGAGCATCTCACTGAAAAATATGGTCTTACTGTAGAACAAGTACAGGCTAATCAAGCTCAAATTAGAGCGCGCGCCCTAGAGGCTGGCTTTGAGTTCCATCCAGAAGGGCGTAAGCGGGTTTATAACACCTTCGATGCACATCGTCTTTTATATTGGGCAGGCAAAGAGTACGGCCCTGAGAAGCAAGCGATTTTAAAAACAGAATTACTCAAGACGTATTTCTGCCTGGCCGTCAATGTAGATGAACAACAAAATCTTCTAAATGCCGTTTGCGTCGCTGGACTCGATCAAGGTATGGCTAAGCAAATACTCGATAGTGAGCTTTACGTAACTGAAGTACGAAAAGAAGAGGCTCAATATACTGGTGCTGGCATTCACTCGGTCCCATCAGTTATCCTAAATGACCAATATCTGGTCCAGGGAGCTCAAGCCCCTGAGTCATTTATCAATGCGTTTGAACAGTTAATTTAGGCCAGAATAATATGACCCTTACTGAACTGCGTTATATCGTCGCTGTAGCACGCGAACGCCACTTTGGAAGAGCTGCCGATGCTTGCTTTGTCTCACAGCCCACTCTGTCAGTTGCAATCCGTAAATTGGAAGAGGAGCTCAATACCCAAATTTTTGAGCGCACCAATACCGAAGTGGCAATGACAAGCTTGGGCGCCCTGATCGTAGATCAAGCTCAAAGAGTTCTTGAGGAAGCAAATGCTTTAAAGCATCTTGCCAAACATGGACAGGACCCTCTCTCTGGTCCATTGCGCCTTGGTGCAATCTATACGATTGCACCCTACTTATTACCCAGCTTAGTGAGAATCGCGAGAGAGCGCTTGCCAAATGCCCCACTATTTTTGGAAGAGAACTTTACTGTGCGACTGCTTGAGGTTCTCCGTCAAGGCGCCTTAGACTGCGTCGTGATTGCAGAACCTTTTCCCAGTGCTGGTCTCAACCAAATTGATTTATACGATGAACCCTTCCTAGTAGCCGTTCCCAAAGGCCACCCCTGGGAAGATCGCAAATCCATCCCTCACCGTGAACTCAAGGAGCAGAATACTTTGCTGCTCGGAACGGGTCATTGCTTCAGGGATCATGTACTTGGTGTCTGCCCAGAGTTAAATCGCCTGGGCTCAGGCTCCACGATTGGTGAGCAACGCAGTTTTGAAGGCTCTTCACTGGAGACTATTCGCCAAATGGTAGTGAGCGGAATCGGTATCTCAGTGTTACCAAGAACGTCTGCCACTGATCTTGCTAGCCCAGATCAATTAATTCGCTATATTCCTTTTGAGGACCCGGTTCCTACCAGACGAGTTTGCCTCGTCTGGCGGAAAAACTTTCCTCGCGCAGCTGCAATGAATGCATTAGCAGACGTGATTCGCGAGTGCGCCTTGCCCGGAGTTAAATATATTTAAGGCGATACCAGCTTTAACTCAAATCAGACACTAGAGAAGCAAGCGTTTCAGGTGGCAAAGTTTGAACATGCATTGGGTAACCCTTATGATCACAACCAACCATCATCTGGGCTCCAGCCTTTAAAGCTTTTTTCATATCATCAGTCAAATCAAAGCGCATGAAATGTACTGCAGATGTTTTGTCTGCAGTAGAGCGCTCTAGATCCTCATCAGCAATGGCATACACGCGTGGCTGACCCTCTATCTCAATAAACATCTGATGCTCGATCCCTACCAATTTGGCGAGCGCAACTTTACGATCAGCCTCATTGGGATACTCAATCATCATCGTTGCTTTGAAATCAGAACCGCTGGGGATTAAAGGATTGTAGGCATTTAATTCATCTTGGATACCATCTTCTTCGAAGGTTTTCTCGACGCGTAACATTTCTTGAATTTGATAGCGCATCAAAAACTCATTTTCAAAGATCATCGTTAGGTGATCCCCAAGATGCACCGTACGCAGACGACGCTCTTGAATGGCCTTTTCACGAAAAGCAGGACGCTCTTTGTGATATGCCTCAAGGCTTAAAAGGCTATCGCGTGTAATTATTCCCATGCTGGAATCTTCCTCTTTTTAAATGAATTAAAGACCGTAGGCCTTAGCAAGCAACGTTAATGGGTGAGCCATTTCTGATTTAGGCAAGCCCAACTCTTCCATACCCTGCTCAATATGATGACCTGCAAGCTGGCAATCAGAACTAATGTAATTTGGCTCTTCTTCAGCCATTCTTCTGAAAACAGGCTTACCAATTTTCATTGCCATATCGTGGAACTCTTTCTTCACACCCCAAGTACCAGAGTGCCCTGAGCAGCGCTCAACCACATTGACTTCAGTGCCTGGAATTAACTTCAGAGTTTCAGCAGTTTTTTGTCCAACGTTTTGCACACGTGAATGACAAGCCATGTGGTAGCTAACCTGGCCCAACTCTTTACTGAAGTCTTTCTTTAAGAGCCCATCCGAGTTACGCGCCATGAAATACTCAAACGGATCCCACATAGCCTCTTTTACCAATTGTGTATCAGCACAATCAGGGAACATCAGTGGCAATTCTTGTTTAAACATCAAAGTGCAGGATGGAATCGGCGTCAAGATGGCATAACCTTCGCGCGCTAACTTTGCTAACTTCGGAATATTTTTTTCCTTATTTTCAGCAACGGATTCTAAGTCGCCTAATTCCAGCTTTGGCATTCCACAACAGGCTTCCTTATCTACCAACTCATAAGGAATTGCATTATGTTTGAGAATCTTGATGAGATCTTGGCCGATACCAGGCTCGTTGTAGTTGATATAGCAAGTTGCATAGATTGCTACCTTGCCAGGTGTTTTTACGCCATCAATCACTGGCAAATCTTCAGATTTTTTGGCCAATTGTGGGAATGTTTTTGGAGCGTACTCAGGAATCCAAGCTTTCTTATCAACACCCAAGGCGCCCTCCATCATCAAACGGGCTAAGCCGGTGCTGTTTACCGCATTAACAGTTTGAGTAACGATTGGAATACCTGCAAAATGGCCGAGCTTATCTGTCGATGAGAGCAATTTATCCCGGAAAGTGGCCTTGTCGTCTTTGAAGTTGACTGCCTTGGCGCGCAACATCAAATGTGGGAAGTCGATATTCCAAGGATGTGGCGGAACATAGGGGCATTTAGTCATGTAGCAAACATCGCATAGGTAGCACTGATCAACCACCTTTTGGTAGTCAGCTTTGTCCACCTGCTCCATTTCTAAGTCTTCAGTTGCATCAACCAAGTCAAACAAAGTTGGAAATGATCCGCAAAGACTGACACAACGACGGCAACCATGACAGAGATCGAAGACACGCTCCATCTCGGCCTCTAGATCAGCCTTGTCGTAGAACTTAGGGTTTTGCCAATCTAAGGGGTGTCTGGTTGGGGCCTCTAAACTACCTTCGCGAGTTGTCATTTATTTCCTCTACTAATTGAACGGGTGCAGCATGCACTTCTAACGTGGTGATAGTTTAGGTCTCTCTGGATCGATAGTGAAATTGTATTAATTAACAATCTTCATAGAAAATACCTAATTTGAACTGGTCTCCGCTTCAAAATTGGCTTCTAAGCGCTTAAAAATAGGTAGTAAACACTAACTTTATAAGCCTGCCACAAGAAATGAAGCTCCTAAGCACCCTAATAAAAAGGCTTGTTAGGCCCCACCGGGCCTATATTCTCTTATATTTTATTTATTGAAATCTAGATATCAGTTGCTTTTAACTATCACTTCAATACAAAAATATGATTATTCAAACCCCCAGATTTGTTCATAATCACACCCAGGTGAACATTTAAAAGCACGTCATTTTTGCTTTTCACCCTATTTCAACTAACCGTTTTTAGGAGTCAATCATGGCTAAATCCGTAAAAGGTACAAAGACTGAAGAGTCTTTGAAAGAAGCATTTGCTGGTGAATCACAAGCAAACCGTCGTTATTTGTATTTCGCGAACCAAGCAGATATCGCTGGTGCAAACGATGTTGCAGCAGTATTCCGCTCAACAGCTGAAGGCGAAACTGGTCATGCCCATGGTCACATGGAGTACTTGATCGAAGGCGGCGCTGGCGAGCCAGGTACTGGTATGCCTGCTAAGACAGTTGCTGAAGCATTGCAAGCAGCTATCGCTGGTGAAACTCATGAGTACACTGACATGTACCCAGGTATGGCTAAAACAGCACGCGACGAAGGCTTTGACGAAATCGCTGACTGGTTTGAAACATTGGCTAAAGCTGAGCGCAGCCATGCAAACAAGTTCACTAAGACTTTAGAAGCACACTTGGCAAACGCGTAATTTGCACAGTGAGTGAACTGCCCAAGGTCAATCTACTCCTAGTAGCTTGACCGGCAAGAAGAAAGCCCCTGAGTTCAACTTCAGGGGCTTTTGTTTTGGTCTTTCAAATACAAAAAACGATGTTTTTACGTTTTCTTTAAACGCAAATATTTTCCGAATGAAAAAATAGAGTTGGGACCCAATTGGGGCTTGATTTTTTTTGCTTGAGGCTTCTTGATCGATTTTTCAGAAAGCTTCGTACTTGCTTTCAGCCTAGCCTGAGGCTTCATACAAGGCAAGCCTTTGGTGCTGGGTTCAATTTTAATTACAGACTCTTGCAGCATCTTTGCAAGCGTAATTTCAGACATCTTCTCCAGCATAAAAACTTGTAAATCGGTCCAGAGCTCTGCGCCCAATTCCTTACCAGGAGCTTGCTCACCATCGATGATGTTAACGACATCTTTTAAAGAAACATTCTCGGGATTGGCAAGCAGTGAATAGCCGCCGCCAGGCCCACGGTGGCTCTGAATCATGCCGGCAGCTTTCAGAGCAGCAAAGATCAATTCAAGATAAGAGAGGGATAAGCCCTGCCTTTGACTAATGAGGGGCATTGAAATCGCATAACCTTGCTTGGTATGCGCCGCAATGTCTAAGAGGATATTGAATGCAATTTTGCTTTTGCTAGAAATTCTCATGATGTCAGAATACCCCATTTGCACAGAATTGCAATATCTAACAGTTGTTTGCTCATCTTCCCTAAATTACCTACTGTGCATTGATGACGGCTCCTGTTTACTATTACTGAGTACCAATCATTTGACAAGTAAAAACCCCAAAAAATCTTGGGGTTTTTGCGGTTCACTTTAGGATTGAGCCTGATGCGCCATCTGCAAAAGCTCTGCTAGATGCTTCACTTTTCGGCCTGTTTCTTGCTCAATTTGCTCTCGACAACTAAAGCCGTTGGTAAGAATGATGGTATTTTGATCGGCCGAACGAATTGCCGGCAAAAGCACTAATTCACCAACTGCTTTTGATATCTCTACATGCTCTGGATTAAAGCCAAATGAGCCTGCCATACCGCAGCAACCGCTATCAATAAAATTGGCTTTAGCACCTAAAGCACCCAAAAGAGCAACATCGCCTTTAGTGCCAAATAGAGACTTCTGATGGCAGTGGGAGTGAACCAAAATATCGCAGTCTAATGGCGGAGGTACGTAACCCTGCTCATGCAAGAAATCACCTAACAAATACGTATTTGACGCTAAGAGTTTGGCCCTTGGGTCATCCGGAAAAAACTTCAGTAGCTCATCCTTAAAGACCGACATACAGCCTGGTTCTAGACCCACCACTGCGATTGGCGAATCATCATTTGCCTGAATCTCACTACCAATTGCATCCAAAATGGTGGCGAGTTTTTGCTTGGCCAAGTCGAGATATCCAAAATCATAGAGTGGGCGACCGCAGCACAAAGGGGTTTTGGGTAGCGTTGCTTCAAAACCAGCATGTCCTAAAACCTCTACTGCCGCTTGAGCAACCTCAGGATGAAAATGCTCACAGAAGGTATCTACCCAAAGAATCACTTTCTTCTGACCTACTATATTGATGCTGGGCTTTTTGAATTGCTTTCTAAAGGATTGCGCAGCAAACTTTGGTAGGCTACGCTCTTGCGCAATACCACCAACCCACTTTGCAAGACTCGAAAGAATCGGGGTTTGCATGACACCATTCATTAACCAAGAAAATTGACTGGCTAATGGTGCCCAATCACCGATACGCCCCATTGTTAATGCTTGACGAGGTCTTGTATTTTTCTCATGGTAGTGAGACAAGAACTCCGCTTTATAAGAAGCCATATCAACGTGGGCCGGGCAATCAGACTTACACCCCTTGCAAGATAGACAGGTATCTAAGGCCTCTTTGAGCTCTCGACTTTCCCAACCATCGGTAATGACTTCACCTTGTAGCATCTCCCAAAACAATCTGGAGCGACCACGCGTAGAAAAGCGCTCTTCCTTAGTAGCGCGATAGCTTGGGCACATCGTACCCACCTTCTCACTGCGGCATTTACCCATACCAACACAACGCTCAACTGCCCTTTGAAAACCATTACCTTCTTGACTTAGAAAATTCAGGCGGGTTTTGATATTGACCACTTTGTACTCTGGACCCATACGCAGATTCTCATCAACGCGATAGGGATGCACAACTTTTCCAGGGTTCAATCGGTTCTGGGGATCCCAGATACGCTTGAACTCATGCATAGCCTCCATCAGCTCTTCACCAAACATAATCGGTAAAAACTCTGCTCTGGCTTGACCGTCACCATGCTCACCGGTTAATGAACCACCAAACGCAACAACAAGAGTAGCTGCATCCCGAATAAATGATCTAAATTGTGTAACCCCCTCTGCCGTGCGCAAATTAAACGTAATACGCGCATGAATACAGCCATCTCCAAAGTGGCCATACAAAGACGTCTCATATCCATACGAATCCACTAGCTTTTGAAAGGCTCGAAGATACTCACCCAAGCGTGTTGGATCGACTGCAGCATCCTCCCAGCCCACCACTGGGTCAGGTGAATTAGGATCTATGGAAAGATGGGTAGCAGAAGCACCGTTTTCACGAATCGACCAAATGCGTTTTTGCAATAATGGATCGGGCACCAACCAAGTAGATGGTCTTGGTCCCTTTGTTCTAGTTTTAAAGTACTCTTGTGCGCGCTCAGCTTGGGCAATCGCCCCCTCAAGAGTGTCATCGCCAAACTCAACTACCACCCAGGCATTACCCGCTGGCAATAAATCAATCTCAGCCTTAGCCAAATTGCGTTGCTGTAAGCCACGAATAATTTTGTAATCCAAACCTTCAATCGCAATGGGATTAAAACTTTGATATTCCGGTACAGCATCTCCTGCCAGATAAATATCATCAAAACCCAGCACAAGTACCACACGCTTTGCTGGACTCTTTACCAATCGGACTTTAGCGGCGAGCGTTAGCGCGCAAGTACCTTCAGTACCGACTAGGGCTCGCGCTACGTTAAAACCATTTTCAGGAAGAAGTTGGTCTAGGTTATAACCCGACACCCGACGTTTAATATTGGGGAAACGCGCACGGATGAGATCGGCGTAACGATTGCGTAAATTCAGAAGATCGCCATAAATTTGCCCCTTGCGACCACCAGCAGCAATAATCTCTTCTAACTCTTCATCTGATGTCGGGCCAACCCAAAAACGCTCACCATCATAGGTCAAGATTTCCAGTGCTTCAGTATTTTCCAGCGTCTTGCCTGCCATCACAGAATGCGCACCACAAGAGTTATTAGCAACCATACCGCCTAGAGTGCAGCGACTATGGGTTGATGGATCAGGGGCAAAAGTTAAACCATATACCTCTGCAGCATCTCGCAAAGAGTCACAAATCACCCCAGGCTCCACAATGGCAGAACCGGCTGCAGGATCTAAGGACAGAATGTGATTGCAATACTTGGAGATATCAAATACGACAGCATTATTCACTGTCTGCCCATTCATAGAGGTACCAGCACCACGCATCAATACAGGGGCATGATTACGATGACAGATCTCAATGCCCTTAATAAATTCTTCGGTGTTTCTTGGAGTCACAACCCCAATTGGAATTTGGCGATAATTAGATGCTTCGGACGCATAAACTGCTTGATGCGCGGTATCAAAATGCACCGAGCTCCCTAAAGCAGCCGTTAACTCAACATTGAGTTGCTCCCACTGAGAAATACTGCCCATGATTGTGTCCTTATTCGATCTAGCGCCCTTTTTGGGTCTATCAGCATTCTAGCAATTCTTGGCAATGTATGAGTTGTATGACTTAGCAGCAAATGGAAGTCTTAAATAAGCAGCTCAACCGAATAATGTCTAGCAAGATTTTTCAAGCTCATGAATAATCTACCCATGAATACAAAACCAAAAGTTCTCGCGTTTGATGTCTTTGGCACGGTAGTAGATTGGCATGGCTCTATTGCTAATGAAATCAGAAGACTAAACCTCCCGGCCGACCCAGAGGCATTTGCTAGCGCCTGGAGAAAGGGCTATCGACCCGCCATGGCTAGAGTTCGCTCTGGTGAACTGCCTTGGACCAAGATTGATGATTTACATCGTATGATTCTGGATGATGTACTCAAGCAATTTGGGATTACCACTCTGTCAGAAGCAGAAATACGTCAGCTCAATTTAATTTGGCATCGTCTAACACCATGGCCCGAGGTCGTCAGCGGCTTGCATCAGTTGAAGTCGCAATTCACTTTGGTAACCCTCTCCAATGGAAATTTAGGTTTACTGGCCAATATGGCCAAGAATGCTGGCCTTCCATGGGACCTAATTCTCTCTGCAGAAGTCTTTCGGCACTACAAACCTGACCCAGAGACCTATCTGGGGGTAGCCCAGACCTTTGACATTCCACCGCAAGAGGTCATGTTAGTCGCTTCCCACAAAGATGATCTCGCTAGCGCCCATGCTTGTGGGCTACAAACCGCTTTTATCGAAAGACCTTTGGAGTTCGGCAAAGACCATGTGCGCGACGATCTACACCTAGAAAGCTTTACCAATTACCATGCAAAAGATTTTCTCGATCTTGCACGCCAATTGGGTCTCTAGAACCTAGTAGCTCTTTAAACGTACTCAGCTACTTCCACTAAATTCTGATCAGGGTCGCGCAAATATACGGAACGAATTGGTCCTAGCGCGCCCCTTCTAGGCACGGGGCCGACATCAATCGGCACGCCCTGTTGCTCAAGATGAGCAATGAAATCATCTAAGGGAATTGCCGATATTAAGCAAAAGTCTCCGGAGCCAATGGTAGGCACTCTCGCTTTTGTAGGCGTTTGAGTATCCTTGTCTTGAAGATTGATCTTGAGTTGACCAAATCGCAATGAGTACCGAGGTTGACCCTCTGGGCCGGTAAAAAACTCTCGCTCAAAACCCAAGGCTTTTTCATACCACTGGGTTGTGAGCTCAATATCCGTTACCGTTAAAACAATATGGTCAATGCGATCAATGATATTTTTCAAGCTAGTCTCCGACGATCTCAAAAAGAGAGTTAAGGGGTGGTTTTAGAGATAAAGAAGGCCTTAGGAACCTCTGTGCACCAAACAACACCATCACCAACCTGGCCTGTCTGACAGATGGTCACAATCCGATCCATAAACAACTCGGCAACCTCATCATTACAAACAATTTCGATTTTCACTTTAGCAGAATAGTCAGTTAACTCTTCCTTAATATTGGATTTTACTGTGCGATTGGGGGCGCTACAGCCCTCCACCTTGGTAACGGTCATTCCGGGAAAGCCGGGCATCTCTAAGAGTGCAGTTCTTAAGGATGCTAATTTATTGGGGCGGATAACCGCCTTTACTTCCATCATGCTTCCACCTCTTTATCTTCAAACCATCTGTACAAAACAGGGAGTACTAATAAGGTTAATGCCGTTGATGTAATTAGACCAGCAATTACAACTGCAGCAAGTGGCCGAGTGACTTCTGAGCCAGGGCCTCCCGAAAACAACATCGGCACAAGCGCCAACATCGCTACAGAGGCAGTCATCATCACTGGCCTGAAACGATGTCCGCAACCATGCAATAACGCATCTTCCATGCTGTAGCCATTTTCACGCAGTTGCTTGATAAAGGAGATCAAAACCACACCATTAAGAACAGCAATACCCCACAGATTAATAAATCCCACTGCGGCAGGTACTGACAAATATTCACCTGCTAGGAATAATCCCACCACCCCGCCAATCGAGGCAAAAGGGAGAACCAAAATAATGAGTGCTGCCAATCGTATCGATTTAAACAACATAAACAGTAAGAAGAAGATAGCCAAAATGGTTAAAGGAATAATGATCATTAAGCGGGCCATGGCGCGCTCCATATTCTCAAACTGGCCACCCCACTCCAAGGTATATCCTTCAGGTAATTGAACCTGCTTATCAATTAGACCTTGAGCTTCTTTAACGAATCCACCTAAATCTCGACCATCAACGTTGACACCTACCACTAAACGACGCTTACCCGCCTCTCGAGAAATTTGTGCTGGACCATCCACTAGAGAAATTTGCGCTAAGTCACGCATCAAGACCTGAGCACCATCCGGTGAATGCAAGATGATATTTTCAATCGCATCGACCTTATCGCGATAGGGCGCTGGATAGCGCAGCATGAGCGGGAACCGCCTCTCACCCTCATAGACAATGCTAGCCTGCTTGCCACCAATGGCCGTTTCAATGACTTCATTCACATCCGATACATTAATCCCATAACGAGCAATCGCATCCCGATCAATGATGATGTTGAGATAATTTTGTCCAGACACCTGCTCAATGCGCAGGTCATTACTGCCTTTCATCTTGGTTAAGATTTGACTGATTTGCGCTCCAAGCTTTTGCAGTGTTAATAAGTCATCGCCAAAAATCTTAATTGCTACTTGCGATCTCACACCAGAAACCATTTCATCAACGCGTGCAGCAATCGGCTGTGAAATAGCCAATTCAATACCGGGCAAGGTTTTTAATTTATCGCGAATTTGCTGCGCAACCTCTTCTTGACTTAGGTTACGTTCACCCAATGGCTTAAGGGTCACAATTGGGTCAGATTCATTAGGCTGACCTGGATCTGCTGGTGACTCGCCTCTTCCCAAGCGAGATACCACCATCTTGACATCAGGAATCGTCATGATTCTTTTGAGGGCTTCAAACTCTAATTTGACCGATTCATCCAACGAAATATTGGGCGCCCGCACAATCACCGGAGTAATCGCACCCTCTTGCATCACCGGAATAAAGGCTTTACCCAAGAGCACAAAACCAACCAAACTTGCTGCCAATGCCATCAATGATCTTTGCACGACCAGCTTTGGATTAGCCAAGCTCCAATGTAACCAACGATCATACGGTGCGCGTAAACGGGCCACAAGCTTAGTATCGTCCTCACTACCACCCTTCAGGATGTATGAACACAGTGCGGGTGATAGGGTAAAGGATAGGATAAGAGAAATAGTCAACGCAATCGCAATGGTGATTGCCATTGGGGCAAACATCTTGCCCTCCATACCCTCCAAAGAGAGTAGCGGCATAAATACCAAAATGATGATGCCCACACCAAAGAGAACTGGAGTGCCTACCTCTGAGGCAGCTTCCAAAATGATCCGGTTCTTGGATTCACCAGCCTTCAGTCGTTCACCCAACTTGGCAAAGGTATTCTCGACAACAACTACCGAACCATCGACCATAATGCCGATTGCAATCGCAAGACCGCCTAATGACATTAAGTTCGCAGAAATACCGTAACGATTCATGACTAGGAAAGTTAATAGTGGCGTCAGAATCAGTGTTGCCACCACAATCAAGGAGGATCGCACATCCCCTAAAAATAAGAAGAGCAAAATGATCACTAGAATCACGCCCTCGATTAATACCTTAGCCACATTAAACATGGCAGCATTGACTAAGTCAGTGCGGTCATAGAACGGCACGATCTGCAAACCATCTGGCAATAATTTGCCTTCGTTGATTTCTGCTACTTTTAATTTAATCCGGTTTACCACTTCACGAGCATTACCGCCACGGATCATCTGCATGATTCCTGCGACACTCTCGGTATAGCCATTCTTAATTGCTGCGCCCTGGCGGATTTCGCTGCCAATGGTCACTTCAGCAACGTTCTTCACGTATACCGGAATACCTTTCACTTCTTTGAGAATAATTTTGCCGATATCCTCAGGCTTTGCAACTAAGCCTACCCCCCGAATTAGATAGCGCTCAGCATAGGTGGGCAGTTGTCCACCACCAGAATTGGCATTATTTCTGGCAAGCGCTTCGTATACTTCACGCAAACTGACTTGATAGTGACGTAAGCGCTCTGGATTGACTAATACTTGATACTCGCGCGCATATCCACCTTGGGTATTAATTTCAGCTACCCCGGGAACGGACCGCAACATTGGACGGACAATCCAATCTTGAATGGTCCGACGCTCCTCGAGCTCATCCACACTGAGTTCTCTATCCCCATCTGAAGGATGATCTAAGGTGTACTGATAGATTTCACCTAAACCTGTCGAAGGTGGAGCCAAAACAGGCGTAATGCCAATCGGCATTCTGGAGGCAACCTCAATCAAGCGCTCGGTGACCAACTGCCTTGCAAAATAAAGCTCGGTCTTGTCTGTAAACACCAAAGTAATAACAGAGATCCCATTGCGATTGAGTGAACGCATCTCAGTTAAACCAGGTAAGCCCGTCATGGCCAATTCAATCGGCACTGTTACAAAGCGCTCTACCTCTTCCGGGGATCGGCCTGGGGCCTCAGATGCAATCTGTACTTGAACGTTAGTGACATCTGGAAATGCATCAACCGATAAACGCTTAGTTGCCAGTAGGCCTGCCACCATCAATACGATGGCAATGATGACAACTAACAGTCGCTGTTGTAGGGAAAGACGGACAATTTTCTGAATCATGCCGCTTAACCACCACTCAGCTGTCTTTTACGTTCAGAATTTAGATGAAAGGCGCCATTGACTGCAATACTTTGACCTTCCTTTAACCCCGAGATCACCGGACGATATCCTTTGCCCTCAGGGCCGAGCTTGACGGCCACCATGCGATAGGCTTCATCACCCTCTTTAACAAAAACATAGTCGCCATTGCCTTCACGAATGATGGCGCTTGTTGGCACTAGTAATTTTTCCGTTGGCTGACTCTCAATCATCATTGTTGCCAACATTCCAGGCTTAATCAAACCATCCTGATTGGGAACCTCCATGCGCACTACCACTGTACGCGTTTGCGGATTCACAATGGAGTCAACATGAGCAACCACTCCAGTAACCTCAGAATTACGTAATGCTGGAATAATCAAAGTAACTTTTTGTCCTTTGTGAATTAAGTAAGAGTTACTCTCTGGTATCTCCGAGACGGCCCACAAGGTATTTAAATCAGCTACTGTAAATAAAGCATCTGCGGGTTGCACCACCTGACCCTTATTAATTTTTCTCTCTACAATTTCACCTGGGATCGTAGCAATCACATTATTAATAGACTCAATGACACCAGACTTTGCTAAGCGATCAATGCTAGGCTGATCCATACCCTGAACTCGTAGTTGATCATTCGCTGCACGAAACTCAGCTTTAGCGCTACTTGCTTCAGCCTCGCGCTTTTGTAACTCTGCTAAGGCGATCACATCTTCTTTATAAAGAATTCTGGCGCGATTAGCTGCTTGATCCGCTAACTGACTAGCGCTCTTAGCCTTAAGATAAGCCAACTGAGACTGAGTCAATTCCGTAGAAGTGATCTTTGCTAGAACATCGCCCTGCTTTACTTTTTGCCCTGGAATCGCCAAGATTTCAGAGACGCGCCCTGTTACATTGGCCCCAATGCGTGACAAAAACTGCTCATTAAAATCGATGCGGCCAGAAGCCCGTAATTCTTCAACAAATGAGCCGGTATAAGTATCTCCATCAGTGATCAAGTTACGCAAGTCGTCATTCACCATCACGATGTTGGGATCCTGTACAGACTTAATCACTGGACTTCTATCAAAGACATTAAAGTAATTGAGAATAATCAAAAATAAGCAAAACCACGGAAAATAAAACAGCCCTTTTTGCACTGATTTAGGGCTCTTGTCATACACAGTAGCCACTTTAGGCAGATGAGCAGTAAACCACTGATGCGTGAAGCTATATAAATCATCTTGCGTTTTGATGATCGGGTCGATTACTTGCTTAGCGTAGACCTTTGCTAAGGCCAAGTACTGCGAGTACCAGCCCTGGCATTTCTTAACCAACACTTTTAACTCATCCTTCATTGCTTTCCACTCTCTATTTGCGCGATCCATTCTGGGGTCGCTCTTAAACGCTGAATCTCGGTGACGACTGAAGCCAAATCAAAACGGGCTTTAATCAAATCATTACGGGCCAAGCGAAACGTTCTCTGTGCATCCAAATATTCCAACATGCCGCGCTCGCCATAGCGATAAGACACTTCTGCAATACGTCGCGCACTACCTGCTAGCTGCACCACTTCTTGATCCAAAATTTTTACCTGATAACTGGTCATTTGATATAACTTATAAGCAGTTTCTAATTGCTGCTCCAAGCTTTGACTTTGCGCATTCAGTTGATTTTTTGCTCTAGATGCATTGGCCTCAGCCTCAGCAATTTGACCACCCTTAAAATCCCAAATCGGAATACTCACCACTAAGCCATAAAGACGGTCGGTAAAATTAGGATCGTTATATTGTTGTGCTTTAAATGACAACTTAGGTAAGCGAGAATTTTGCTCAAAACTCAGTCTTGATTCTGTTGCCTCTACTTCCGCTTTCGCCCTTTGTAATTCAGGACTTTGCGCCTGTAGCTCGCTGAGCAAAGCTGGTAGGGGTGGCAGGGTCTCCAACTTTGGAATTTGCGAGACCACCTCGTAATCTGCGGGCAGCTTATGTCCAACAGCTTGCCTTAACTGACTCTTAGCCTGTTCAACCCGAAGCTTGCTAGATTCCGTATTAATCTGAGCATTCAGAAATTCAGTTTGCGCACGAATAAGTTCAAAGCGCGCTGTTTCACCAACGTCATAACGCACCTGCATCCGATCCCGAATCTGTTTAGTTAAATCCAGATCTTCCTGCGCCGCTCTGAGCTCGGCTTCACGACGCATGAGTTCATAAAAACGTTGTTGCACCTTCGAAATCATTTCAATTTCAAAAGCAACCCGGCCTGCTTCTGCCGCCCTCACATTTGCCTCTGCCGCATTCACTCTTGGGAAGCGAGTGTATGGCATATCCAAAGGCTGAGTAACCGCCCATGACGACACGTTTCCTGTTGTTAAAGGACCTGTGACAGACTTTTGCTGACCGGTATTGACTTCAAACTCTGGGTTCGGAATTGCGCGAGCGGTTGATAACTGCCCTTTAACTGCTTTAGACTGATCTCTTGCAGCCAATACCTGGGGGTTCGATTCAAGGGCTAAGGTAATGAGCTCATTGATGGTGAGCTGTTTCGGCGCTTGTGCAAATACATTGACTGAAAGCGCAATGCCCAGCAAAACCAAGGTAATACTACGAATGACTCCCATAGAGATCAAGTGACTCAGCGTAAAAACAGAATTATCCTGCTTTTTACAGCTTCGAGTGCCCGGCCTCCACCAAGTTAGTGCACAAATTGTGTCTGCTCCGCCTAAAAACGAAGCCCGATGCGAGTTTTTCAAAATTTAACTGATATCCCTAATTCACAGTAGAAACTCGCATTTCTACATAAAAGTATCTTGTTGCTATTACGCGAATGGATCCCCGTTGATTAGATCACATCCTTTTTTAGCCCAATCCCCGTAAACCCTTAGACTCACACATAAATATTCCTGGAGATTCGCCCATATTCTTGACTTTGATGAAATGCCTTTTGAACATGCTTGTATATCTTCTTGAGACCCATATCCAGTGCTACGCGTTTGTCTCTTGCAGTAAAGCTAACCTCAATCTGGCGATTATCAAAGGTATGCAACTCAATACTGCAATGTTGATTACAGGCTGTTTTAGATTCGCGTACTGCAGAATATTTCACTTTAATCTTACGAACCATCCAAAATAAGGGCTTGAGAGAGCGCTTTACGCGATTCTCTGTAAATATCTTGAGCTCTGGATCCATTATTTCCTTGGCATCTAAAATCACATCCATTTCTCAGTTCCTCCAAAAATCAGCATGAGTCAAGAATAGAGCCCAATTAATTCTTAATAAAGCAGAATTTATTTGATATTAATTCAGTTTTAAACTGAACAATGAGAAGAAAAAATTTGCCCTCGTCAGAGGGCAAATAAGAGGACTAAGATGAACTAGGTAAGGTGTATTAAGGCCTTTGCATCATCGCCGCTTTGCCAGCATTCTTGCTGCTGAAATAGCCGCCCGCTAGAACGCCGATCACAATCAGAGCATGAATCATGTATTCCAAGACCGGAGTTTGTGATGCTAGCCAGTCTTTAGAAATAGGCTCTGAAGTAATCATCTTGCCAGCCGTCCAAGCAAGTACGCCCGCGCCCAAGTAAATAATAGAGGGGAAACGCTCGACCAATTTCAGAATCTGAGTGGATCCCCAGATCACTACTGGAATACTGATGAGCAGTCCTAAGACTACTAGCACATAGCTACCGTGGGATGCTCCCGCTACTGCCAATACGTTATCGAGCCCCATCACTGCATCAGCAATAATGATGGTCTTCATTGCGCCCCAGAACGTCGTGGAAGCCGGGCCATGCTCACCATCTTCATCGGCAGGCTTTAAAAGTCGATATGCGATCCAAATTAAGAGCAATCCACCGACCAACATCAAGCCAGGAATTTTGAGCAGGTACACCACAACTAGCGTCATCGCACTTCTCACTGCAATGGCACCTACTGCCCCCCATAAAATGGCCTTTTTCTGCAAATGCGATGGTAGATTTCTGGCGGCCATAGCAATAACAATCGCGTTATCACCTGCCAAAACCAAGTCAATCACAATGATTGCTAATAATGCCGAAAAAAATTCCGGGCTAAATAGTTCCAATTTTGTCTCCTCACTTAAATGTGAATGTATTGATGTGGTAAGTACTACAACTTTTAGTGGGGTTAATTTAGGATCAATTGCTCTTAAGTAAAAGCAGAGATATATTGAAATTAATTTCGTAAAAAACAGATAATCAGCATGCTCTATAACTACCGTCATCTCTATTATTTTTGGGTGGTTGCCAAAGAAGGCAGCATGTCAAAGGCTGCAGAACGTCTTGATATGGCCATTCAGACCATCAGCGCTCAAGTCCATGAGTTAGAAAAGTCTTTGGGCTACCTACTATTTAAACCTGCAGGCCGAGGAATCGCCCTAACCGAGTCCGGCTTTACCGCCCTTGAAATTGCCGATCAAATTTTTTCCCTTGGGGAAAAGTTGCCCGAACTTCTGAGGGATGCCGCAAGCTCTCCTAAGAGCAAAATCATCATCGGCATATCAGATGGCTTATCTAAGCTGGTCACTCGCAGACTCTTAGATCCCATTTTCCAAAAGCAAGATGTCCAGCTAGTTGCTCATGAAGGTGAATTTGAAGATCTACTAGCGGAGCTTGCTTTGCATCGCCTAGATATTGTTCTGGCTGATCGACCTGCACCTAGTAATAAAAATCTCAATGTCTATAGTGAAGAGTTGATGCGCTCATCCATTGCTTGGTACATCCCTCATCAACTCGTTGGGCAAGTAAAGCATCGCTTTCCAGAATGCTTAAATCATATTCCCGTTCTTCTGCCAACGACCCACTCTACTGTGCGGCTATTGATTGATCAATGGTTTATTAAACATCGTGTAACACCCAACATCATTGGGGAATTTGAAGACAGCGCACTCTTGAAAACGTTTGCAGTAAGTGGGCTCGGGGCATTCCCAGCAGGAAAAATCATTCAGAAGGAGCTCGAAGATACCTATGCTATGCAGGTTCTAGGAGACTGCACGAATATCTTCGAGTATTTTTATGCTATCCGCTCTGAGAAAAAGATTCAGAATCCTCTAGTGGAAGCAATCATCAGGGGCTAAGACTTTTTACGTACGCTAGAAGATTTTGTATTTGATTCTTGCTGCAGCCCTGCGAAGGGATTCATCTGTTCCATACTCTTTTCAAAGTTGGCCAATGAGTCTGTCATCGTTGAACGGATTAACTCAAAGTTTTGCAAAGCATTGCTAAACGAAGTTTTAAATACTGAGGTGTAGGGCTCTGAGCCAGCAGGGGCGTTCTGCGTAGCTTCATTGACAAAGTGAATCAGATCTTGCTGAGACTCCTTAATCATCGATTGTGCAATCTTAACCAACTCCTGATTACCGCTATTGATCGCTTGTAATAATTTAGCTTGATACTGAGTGACCTCTTTTGCCGCATCTTGCAATACTTCAGCATGGACATACTCAAAGGCTGACTGGGGGTTTTGGTTTTTCATCAGCTCAGCCACTCTGCTTTGAATTCGGGTGGCTAACTCTTGTGCTGCTTGCTGATTTAATTGCGCTATAGTCTGAGCGCTAGTTAATGCTGCATCACTCAATGCCTTAGCAGCTTTCACACTCTTAGCTTGATTTGCTGGTGAATTTAGGTCAAATGGATTTTTACTCACGCTAAGCCCCTCAGTTGTCTGATGATGGATTCAATCTACTCTTGAATGCGCCATCTGCAGATAGAGATATACCACTAGATAAAAGGGCGCCATGAAGGCGCCCTGAACTGAAGCTAGGATCAATTACTGCACCACAATCGAGGCGCCCTGACGTAGTTTTGATAGGTACTCAAATTGCTTTTTTTGAACTAAACCATTACGAATAGCTGCTTTAGCTTGGTCAAAGGTAGGTGGTTTGCTAGATTTTTTATCATCGAGCTTAATTAAATACCATCCTTGTGGCATCTGAATCGGAGCTGGCGAAACCTGTCCTTTAGATAGAGTTACCAATACCGCAGCAATCTGGGGCAAAGTTTGTCCAGCTTGTACCCAGCCAACTGACCCGCCTTGCGCTTTGTTCGGTGCCAGTGAAACACTTTTAGCCACCTTATCAAAAGACTCGCCTTTTTTAATTCTGGCCAGAGCAGCTTGGGCATCAGCCTCGGTAGCAACAGCAATATCACTCACCTTGTATTCCACAATCATCCCCTGCGCCCCTAAGGAAGCAATCTCCCGGTTATATTCCGCCTGTACATCGGCATCACTAACAGGGTTGTTAGCAACAAAAGTCGAGAGCTCCAGGTCAGCTAGATAATTCTGGCGAATCAAAGCTAACTGACGATTAGCCTTTTCCGAATCCGCTAGGCCATTCTTGTCGGCTTGCTGAGATAACAGTGAGATTTCAATCAACTTTCCTAAAACTGCTCTACGCAATTCGGGTGAATCTTTTTGCCCTTGGGATAAGGCGCTCTGAATCCCTTGCTCGACCGTATCATTTGAGATGATGACACCATTGACTGAGGCAGCAGCATTCGGAGGTAGGCTACCTTGTGCAAACGCAGTAGGAATCAGTGTCGACACTAGTACCAGGTATGAGCAGCAGCGAATGATCAACGTTTTCATAAACAACTCTTTTCTAAAAAGGAATAGTGGATGGAATAGGTTCAAATGGGGCGGCAGATTCGACTCCCTGTGCCTCAGCCTGCTCCTCACCATCTGGATTTTTAATGTAGCGAGAATCTAAAGTAGATTGTGGCTGTGCCGGAACAAGACGAGGTTCAACTGGCCCAAATGGACCTTCCGCAGGGGATAGCGGTTGATTATTAAATTCTTGTATTTGAGCAGGTGTGTAAGGCGAATAGGTTTGACCTTGCGCTGTTACCCCAAATAGGCTGAAGCCTAGAAAAATCATGGTGGCTAATCTGCAGCGCATGGATTGAATTCGGGATTTTTTCATTGAAAGGCTATTATCCAAGCAAACCGTCTGATATGAGCTTAATACTTGCCACCAGTAGGAAAAATTGCACCAGAATGTAATACCACTTGGCTGAAATTCTTTTGGCAAGATAAAAGCCAAGATATACCCCTACTGGCACTAAAGGCAGCAATAGCACTGAAGTTGCTAACTGACTCCAGTTCAGCAAATCCAAATGAGCATAAGGAATAATCTTGCCAAAGTTAATCACCGTAAAAAATATCCCCAGAGTCGAGGTGTACACCATAGGTGCTACCTTTTCCCTCAACATATAAATCGTAATTGGGGGTCCTCCAATATGCGCTACAAAAGAGGTAAAACCAGAAAGGCAGCCCATCATTCTGCCTAACCAAGGAAATGGTTTAGCCCCATCTAAACTCAGACGAGACATCACAAATCCTTGAATCAAAAATAGGAGTGTAAAAATCCCAATCGACAGGGATAGAGTTTGCGCAGTGATGAGTGAGAAGAATAAGTAAGCTAAGAGCATCCCCAGGCAAGCAGGCGGCACGATGAGTCTGACTATTCGCCAATCGGCATTCTTAATAAACCTGCGCAAACCTACCAAGTCAATCGCAATGAGTAAGGGCAACATGATGGCTAAGGCCTCATGAATACTCGATTGACTTGCCATCAGTGGCAAAGACAGAACTCCCAAGCCAGCACCAAAACCACTTTTAGAAATCCCCACTGTCACAACGCTAATCGTAGCCAGCACAAAAAAGGCGGCGGAATGCTCGTTAAAGGCTTGAAGCAAATACATCATGGGAGGATGGGCAGAGAAGCAATGTGAAAGAAGTTCATTTTAGGGCTTATTCCACCAAGCTACCCAAACTCATGAAACTAAGCACCACACATGCCAGAGATTTTAGAGTGGGGATGGGGTATGCTCAAGTTCATGCGGCCAGCAGACAACTACTCCATGGGCAATGGCCAAACCTATCTCATTCGACCTATCCAAATCGAGGATCGAGAAGGCATTATTGCCCTATTTGATCATCTTTCCCCAGAAAGTCGCTACCTTCGCTTTGCTCATGCAATCTCTCAACTTCCAGATGCATTTTTGGATGATATTTTGCATTTGGACTACCAAAAAGAAATGGCGTTATTAGCCACTCTGCAAACAGCAAATGCGCATAATGACATTATTGGTATTGCACGCTATGTAACGCTACCCAATACCTTGGTGTGTGAATTCTCTATCAGCGTGGCCGATCAATATGCTTCACATGGCATTGGCACTCAACTGATGCTTGACCTAATAGCCCATGCAAAAGAAAATGACCTACAGGAGATGGTCGGATATGTTCTTGTCTCTAACCCCAAAATGCTCGGGCTAGTGGGCGAGCTCGGATTCAAGATTGCAAATATAGATGACGATCCTGACTTTAAGAAGGTGAGTCTGATTCTTTAGATAAAAATGATATGCCAAAAACGCTTCAGATAAACCCCAATACCTCTACCTTGATTATGATTGATTTTCAGGGGCGCCTCATGCCTGCTATTGAGCATGGAGAAAGTGTTCTACAGCGTAGCTTACTGTTGGCGCAAGTTGCACGGCTATTAGAGGTCCCAATCATAGGCACAGAACAGAGTCCTCACAGTCTTGGCAATAATCTTGAGAGCATTCAAAAATTTTGCAGCACCACCGTCAGCAAAGAGCACTTCAATGCCTGTGCTGATGGTCTTATTGATGCCCTACCAGTTGGCAGAAATCAATTGGCCTTAGTAGGCTGTGAAACCCATGTATGTCTCATGCAAACTGCCCTAGGTCTACTCAATCACGATTTTGATGTCGCCATTGTGGTTGATGGTGTGGGATCAAGACGCGCACTTGATAAAGAGCTGGCACTCAAGCGCTTGCAGTCTGCTGGGGCTAGGCTCATCAGTTCCGAAATGCTGGCTTTTGAATGGCTAGTGTCAACCCATCATCCTCGCTTCAAAGAAATTCTTCAGCTCGTGAAATAAAACTGCTGGGCGAAGGTCACTTTCTTTGCTATTCTGCAGCATCACTCAAAGGATAATCATGACCAACGATAATCAAACCCAAAACGACGAAGATTTTGACTACGGGTGCGAATGCGCCATGACGCTTCTCAATGAGCCCACCGAGGACCGCCTCAATGATTTAATGGATGAACTTGACGAAGATGGCATGATTGCTACCGAAGTGGTCTATGGACTTTTAGCCACCATTCTGATGAGTATCACCTCCGAAGACGGTGATGAAGACCATTAATTGCTTATTCGCTTTATACGATTGAATTAGCAAACCGATCCATGGCATGCGCCATGGTGACGTCGAGTTCAGTGAGACCATTGGCAGAATGGGTGCTCAATGAAACAGTAACCCGATTCCAAGAATTGGACCAATCAGGATGATGATCAATTTCTTCTGCAAATTTTGCACAGAGTGTCATAAACTCAAAAGCCTTTTCAAAATTCGCAAAAGTAAATTGTCGCTGCAAACTGCTTGAGTCTGCTGAGAGCTCCCAATCAGGAAGCTCTTGCTGATAATTAAAGTGATCAGCAATCAATTTTGGCTTAGTCAAGGGGGGGCATCCACGCTTTTTGAGAGCATCTGTAGATCAGATGGATAGAGCCAACACCACTCACCCTCTTTTAAGCTCTCTGGCATTGCATACTGTCCAATCCTGATACGATGCAACTTAGCAACATGATTGCCTACTGCAGCCATCATTCTTTTGACTTGATGGTAGCGCCCCTCGACAATCGTCATCGCCAACATATGCTCACCTATTTGCTCACAAGCACTAGCGTAACAAGGCTTAGGATCGTCGTCTAGCACAACGCCGGTCAATAGATGATCAATTTGCTTTGGCGTAATAGGCTCGGGAGTATTGATCTCATACACCTTACCAATATTTTTTTTCGGGGTCGTCATGCGATGAATAAACTGTCCATCATCGGAAATTAATATTAAGCCCGTAGTATCAAAATCCAGTCGACCTACACATTGCACACCTCGCTCTACAAAGGGCTTGGGCAATAAGCTATAAATACTTGGGTGGTGAGCCGTCTTATGTGAACACTCATAATTTGGTGGCTTATTAAAAGCGATATAAGCTTTTTCGTGAAACTCCCAGTCTTGGCCCTCAACATTGAGCACCAACCCTTCTGTGGATAAGCGTACTTCGGGATCCTCAGCCAATACACCATTTACTTTAACGAGATCTGCATAAACCAAGTCACTGCAATAACGCCGAGTACCAAAACCCTGGCTAAATAATATTTTTTCGAGTGAAAGTGGTTTGGCCATATGTGATGCTGAGCATACTACAAAGCTACTCTATTTTGCGACTCTGAAATGAAGTGATTATCATGTGGATACGCTCAATAATTATCTCATCCCCATACAGCAGCAACTTATATGCATATGCTTTCTAAACCCAGCCCAAGAAGCCCCCTTCATACCCGTGAAATCGTTTTTCAGGGCTATGCGCGAGAAGATGGTTTGTGGGATATTGAGGCCCACTTGAGGGATTTCAAATCCCACCCCTTCACCACTGGCGGCAAAACCTGGGAACCTGGGCAAGCATTTCACGATATGTGGGTTCGTATTACTGTGAATGCAGAACTGACGATTCAAGCACTTGAAGTGTCGATGGATAGTCACCCCCACCCTGAATGCCCCCAAGTGATCCCACCGATGGATGCCTTAATTGGAGCACGCCTGGGCAAGGGGTGGCGCAAGGTCATCAACGAGCACCTAGGAGGTATTAAGGGGTGCACCCATTTACGTGAGCTCCTTGCCAATATTGCGACAGCAGCATTTCAGTCAATACCAGGAGCACTCTTTGATCCTGATGAGAATAAACCGCCACTGTATCTAGGCACGTGTAAATCCTGGGACTTCGATGGTCCGGTTGTGATGCGCCAGTATCCAAAGTTCTATCGCTGGGGCAAGTAGTCTCTCAACAAATTTACAGCCATTCCCCGCGATGAAATTTAGGCGCACTAAAAGCTTGCTGAACTGGCATCAACTCTAATATGTTGATATTCACATGACTAGGCAGGGTAGCCGACCAATAAATTGCCTCTGCCACATCATCAGCACTTAAGGCCTGCACCTCGCTGTAAACCTTCCCAGCTTTCTCATCATCACCCTTAAAGCGCACATTAGAGAATTCAGTTCCTGAAGATAAGCCTGGCTCAACACAAGTAACGCGCACGGGCGTACCAATCAAATCAGCCCTGAGATTGAGGCTAAATTGCTGAACGAACGCTTTGCTAGCGCCATAGACATTCCCTCCGGGGTATGGGTAATTTCCCGCAACTGATCCCACGTTGATCACATGACCGCATTGACGCTCCACCATGCCTGGCAAGAAAGCTCGGGTCATATGTACCAGACCTTTAATATTGGTTTCAATCATCCGATCCCAATCTGATAGGAAGGCTTGGTGAGCTGACTCCAAACCCAAAGCCAAGCCTGCATTATTCACCAGCACAGTCACATCAGAAAATTCTGCGGGGAGCGAAGATGCTAAATGGTCAACCTTCTCGCTATCACACACATCCACTACCATGGTAAATAATTTTTTCACCTGATCAGCTGGTAAAGAAGCCTTGAGAGCCTCTAGCCGCTCCACTCGTCTGCCTAGAGCAAGAACCTTGTGTCCATGCGCTAAAAAACGTCTTGCACTAGCCTCTCCGAAACCAGACGTAGCCCCAGTGACCAATACTGTATGTTCCATATTCTCTCTACTTTTAATATCTATTTTTGAATGGTGATCGCCCAGTCATTTATATTAATGCTTATATGAAATTGCTGCGAATCCATCTTCAAGTCATCGCCTTGTTACTGATAAGTACCAGCGGGGCAATAGCCGATGAAAGCAAGTTCTCTGGAAATTTTTTAAATCTGCGCTACACCCCTGACCAGCAATCAAGCCAACGGGTACTCGAATTCTGGGCCTATCACGACGCGCTTGCAGGAGATACGAATAGCGATATTCTGAAGTTGCGCTACTACCAACCCCTGCAGTTTGATCAATGGCGTGCAACCATGAGACTAGACACCTCTTATGTCTCCAATTATGGTCCCACACTACCGCAACATGAGACAGGCGCATATAGTGCTGGCAATACTTTACTCACAGTTTGGGGAAATCACCCCGATCTCATGAAATACTGGGGAGGCACATTAGGAGCGCGGGTAGTATTTCCTTTTGGCAATTATGGGCAGTGGGCAGTAGGACCGCAAATTGGCACAGTCTATGTTCCTCCGGAAGGCAGTAAATCACGCATATCCGATTTTTCACCATTGGCCCGCTATATGTATGGCTTTGATACTAAAAATAATTCGCTTGCCAACAATCCCAATCAACCTGCCTTAGTCCGCAACCTAAATCTCTTTCCTACCCTCGGTATTAATTTAACGCCCAATACCCAGATTCGTTTCTGGGATGAAAACGGCATCATATTCAATACCGGTGGCGGTGGTGACTGGTTTGTCCCACTTGATGCGATGGTCACCCATCGACTGAATAAACATTTCTTATTCGCGGTCGGTGCTAGTAAGCAAGTAGTACAAAGCTATCAAGTGTATGACTGGTCAGTGTATGGCAAGGTCTCATTGAACTTCTAAGCAGCCATTGATTAATCTAGATTGACTAAGTCATCATTCTCTACCGTGGCAGCATTGGCTTGAACTAGGGCTTGAAGTAGCCATTTCTCAAAATCATCAGCACTCATCTGCAGTTGTTTGCGCACATTCTCAAGTAATGGTGTTTGACTGATCCACTGACTGGCCAGTACTAACGGCATCTTGCGCTGTTCCAGCAATTTGAATTTAAGCAAAACCTTGGCGCCATGGCGTGCATTTCGATCGGGGTTGGCTGATAAATAATCTAAGCGCGCCTTTGCATTCGCAATGGCTTGTTTTGCGTCAGTGAAGGGCTTGCCATGACCAGGGATGACCAATGCCAGCTTTAAACCCTCGATGATCTCAATGGTTTTGGCCAATTCTTCAAAGCCACTGTCACCCCAGAGCTCAGGAAAAATCACACCAAAGCCATCCTCCCATAAGGCATCACCAGAAATCAGAATCTGGTGTTCGGGTTGATAGAACATCACGGAGTGATGATCATGACCAGGGGCTGCCAACACCTCCCACTGATATCGCCCCAGCAGTACTTTTTCACCAGGATGTAATAGTCCATGATGTATAAAACGAGGACATTCCTGCCCTAGATTTTGATAGCTCAGTAAATTTTCATCCCAGGATTTCACCGAAAAATCATCGGCAACTGGTATGAGTACTTTGCAGTGAAATGCATGAGATAAGGCTGCATTACCACCACAATGATCTGAATGTAAATGGGTATTGGCAATCTTATGTAATGTGGAAAAGCCATACCGCTTCAGTGCGTGATGAACTAGATCGACAGTCTGCTGTTGATGTATGCAGTAGCCACTGTCTACCAATGAAACATCTTCATCACCATAAAGCAATACATTATTCGCTGATAACCATCCCCTCTCAAATATATCGATCCCAGGGGGGAGTAGAAAATCACCAATACGCTTTTGGGTCATATTACATTGATTGTTTAGTGGCTTCTAACTGACGAATATCAAACTGCTGCTCTTGCAAGCGCTGTAAAAGTGCGTCATATACTTTTGCATCTAACTGAGGGGTTCTAGACAAGATCCAAAGATATTCGCGTCTTGGATCGCTCACTGCCGCTACCTGATATTGGGTATCCAAATCGATGACCCAGTAGTCACCCCACACCAATGGTAGGAATGAGAGCCAGTCAGGAGCAAAACGCACCTCAAGCTTAGGAGAATTCTTTGCACCGATTTGTCGTGCGGTTCCCTCAGCCTCACTCTGCTCCCCAGTGGCTGTTTTGCAGCTATTTAAGACCTTCAGCCTGCCATCATCCCTCAGGGAATAAACAGCCTTGGTATTGCTAACGCATTTTTTCTGGAACCAATTGGGGAACTTAGCGATTTCATACCAAGTACCCAGGTAACGAGGTACATCAAGCGCTGGAATCGTTTTTACGGGCACGGTGCTTGATTCTTGCGCCCTTACCTGCGAACTTGCAGCAGTGATGATGGCTAAGCTGAAAAGAGTTAAAGAAAAAAAACGGTTGGCAAAGTATCTAGGCATTGATAAAGAAGATTTTCTTAAAGGAATTTTAAGGATAGGCGCTTGCGCACATAAGGGATCCTACAAGATAACAGCAATATGATGATGACAGCATAAATACTGACGGTATCCAAATCATTCTTGCCTGCTTTGTGCCACCAATAATGCAGAATCACGGTAATTGCAATGGCATACACTATCCGATGCAAGGAAGCCCAATGGCGTCCTAAGCGTCTTTGTGCCCAATGATTTGAACTAAGCGCCAAAGGAATGAGCATCACAAAACTAGCAAATCCCATCGTGATGAATGGGCGTTTGAGCACATCCTTACCCATTTCCAATAAATTCCAGTCGAGATCTAACCATAACCAGATGCTGAAATGTAGGCAGGCATAAAAGAAGCTAAATAAGCCCAACATTCTGCGGTACCGAATCCATATCACTTGATTGGTCAATAAACGCAGTGGAGTCATTGCGAGAGTGAAACAAAGAAAAACCAGCGCCCAAGTTCCAGTCGAGCGTGTAATGAATTCAATCGGGTTAGCTCCTAAGTCGTTAGTAAAACCGAGCCAAACTAAACGACCTAGAGGTAACAGTGCGATTAAAAAAACAATCGGTTTTACTGGGGGAATCAGCATTTACCCAGATCAGTAGAACTTCTTTAAATCCATGCCGGCATACATACTCGCTACTTGATCAGCATAGCCATTAAACATTTGGGTTTTTATCTTTGGAGCAAAAATGCCAGCCCCTTTAGCATCACCAATAACCCGCTCCGTGGCTTGACTCCAACGAGGGTGATCCACTAGTGGATTGACGTTAGAGTAAAAGCCGTATTCTCTGGCGTCAAATTGACTCCAACTGGTTTTAGGCATTTCTTCGGTGAGACGGATTTTCACAATCGACTTGGCGCTCTTAAAGCCATACTTCCAAGGCACCACAATGCGAACTGGAGCACCATTTTGCTTAGGCAATACCTCACCATAAAGGCCAAAAGTTAACAGTGTTAATGGATTCATAGCTTCATCTAAGCGCAGGCCCTCGCGATAAGGCCATTCAATAATCTGACTTCTTAGGCCAGGCATTTGCTTACGATCAGCCAAGGTAATAAATTCCACATACTTTGCCGAACCCAAAGGCTGAACGTAATTGAGTAGCTTCGATAAAGAATAGCCATCCCAAGGAATCACCATAGACCACCCCTCGACACAACGCATGCGATAAATGCGCTCTTCCATTGGTGCCAATTTGAGTAAAGCATCAATATCTAAGGTGACTGGCTTTTTGACTAAACCCTCAATCGTGACAGTCCACGGTTTTGTTTCCAGAGTCTTGGCATAAGCTGCTGGGTCTGCTTTATCAGTGCCAAACTCATAAAAGTTGTTATAGCCCGTGACATACTTATAGCTCGTTGGCTCATCTTTCACAGAAAAATTAGGGTTGAGAGTCGCGGCCAGCTTTTGTGGACTAGAAGCCAATGCCTCTCTAGAAAACCAGGGGGCTAGAGCTAAGCCAAAAGCACCTGCAGCTGCAGATTTCATTAACTCACGGCGATTCTCAAAAACTGCCTTGGGTGTAATTTCACTAGAAAGTAACTTTGAACCTTGGGAGCGCATAAATACCTCGTCTATTCGTAGCAGTAGCGATTGGAGTAATCTTCATTTTCCTACTCTTATAGAATTATTGCTGGAACACTGGTTGTTTAATAGGGTTATAGCCGATTCCATGGACTCCTTTGGGGTGCTTAAATGGCTTTTTATCCTCCCGTGAGGCAAATATGGCTTGGATTCTGACTGCATGCGCAATTTTCTTGCTAGGCATTTTTAAAAGTCGTCACGGCGTCCTATTGCAGCCACGCCTGAGAAATATTTTTGCAGGCTCAATCGTATTGTTAGCGATTGCATGGAATATTCGTGCTGAACTCCCAAACAGCAATCTCAATAACTTTATTGATATCTCCTTGCACTTCTTTGGCGCCTCTTTACTAGTAGCGCTATTTGGATTTTGGAATGCCATCACTCTATTATTTATAGTTGCACTTGCAGGAATATTTACCTTCAGCATTGATTTGGTGGAGACTACAAGACATTACATCTTAGTCAGTGTTATTCCTGCATTTTTTGCTATGTGCACAATCAAGCTCGTGCACCGCTTCCTGCCACGGCACCTATTTATTATGATTTTGGGTGATGGTTATTTGGCCGCCTTCATTAGCACTTTTGCAACCGGCATGCTGATTTACATTTTGCAACAAGCTTTTGATGTGAAATCTTTTAGCACTACAGATCCATTAGGATGGTTTATGGGTTTACTCATCTCCTCATTTATGGAAGGCTCCTTATCGGGCATGTTGCTAGCCATACTATTAGTCTATAAACCTGAATGGGTAAGCACTTATCAAGAAGATCAGTACATGAATGCTTAAGATCGAAATCAGATCTCTCATCATTCGTGAGGCAATGAAAGAAAAAAAGGCAAACCCCAGGTTTGCCTTTTTCAATACTGCACAGAGTCAACCCTGCACTCTGCCACACCCTGCGTTTACTTAAGCAGGACTTGCAGCCTTCAAGATTTGATTGAGGGTAGCGCTTGGGCGCATTACCGCCTGACACTTCTCTGGATCTGCAAAAAAGTAACCACCAATATCAGCTGGCTTGCCTTGAACCGCCTTAAGCTCGGCAGTGATCTTCTGCTCATTCTCTGTTAAAGCTTTAGCTAAAGGAGCAAAGTGTGCCTGCAATTCTTTATCTTCAGTTTGAGCAGCCAATGCTTGCGCCCAATACATCGCAAGATAGAACTGACTACCCCGGTTATCTAACTCACCGGTGCGTGGTGATGGGGATTTATTGTTATCCAATAACTGGCCCGTTGCCTCATCCAGTGTGCGCGCCAAAATTTTCACCTTAGGATTATTCGTTTTATCGCCTATATCCTCCAGAGAGACAGCCAAAGCTAAGAACTCACCGAGTGAATCCCAACGCAAATGATTCTCTTCAACTAGTTGCTGCACATGTTTAGGAGCAGAGCCGCCGGCGCCCGTTTCAAACAGACCACCGCCAGCCATCAAAGGAACAATGGATAGCATCTTGGCGCTGGTACCTAGCTCCATGATTGGGAAAAGGTCGGTGAGGTAATCACGCAAAATATTACCTGTCACTGAAATCGTATCCTTACCGCGGATGATGCGCTCGAGGGTATAACGCATCGCACGTGTCTGCGACATGATTTGGATATCTACACCAGTTAAATCGTAATCTTTAAGGTAGATTTGCACCTTCTTAATTAATTCAGCCTCATGTGGGCGGTACTCATCCAACCAAAAGACTGCTGGAGTATTGGAGAGTCGCGCACGATTAACCGCTAACTTGACCCAATCCCGAATTGGCGCATCCTTCACTTGGCACATCCGCCAAATATCACCCTCTTCTACATGTTGCTCAATCAGTACTGTGCCGTCATCTGCAACGATACGCGCTACACCCGCCTCAGGAATCTCAAAGGTCTTATCGTGTGAACCATACTCTTCCGCTTGCTGCGCCATTAATCCTACGTTTGGCACAGTGCCCATGGTGCTTGGATCAAAATTACCATGCGTCTTACAAAAGTTAATGATCTCTTGATAAATGCGAGCGAAAGTACTCTCAGGAATCACTGCTTTAGTGTCATGCAGACGACCATCGGCGCCCCACATTTTTCCGCCAACCCGAATCATTGCCGGCATCGATGCATCAACGATTACATCGCTTGGTGAATGTAGATTGGTAATACCTTTAGCAGAGTCAACCATCGCCAATGCAGGACGGTGCTCATGGCAAGCATGTAAGTCATGAATAATCTCTTCACGCTTAGACTCTGGCAAGGTTTTAATCTTGTCATACAAGCTGCTCATACCGTTATTGGGGTTGACGCCCAACTCTTCAAATAACTTGGCGTGCTTTTGGAAAGCGTCTTTGTAGAAAATCTTGACTGCATGACCAAATACGATGGGGTGAGAAACCTTCATCATGGTTGCTTTAACGTGCAAGGACAGCATCATGCCAGTTTTATAAGCATCTTCGATTTCTTTTTCATAGAACTCACACAAGGCTTTTTTGCTCATGTACATACTGTCAATGATTTCGCCAGCAAGCAAGGAGACTTTTGGCTTAAGAACAATCGTCTTACCACTCTTAGTGACCAAGTCCATCTTCACGTCACATGCCTTAGTCATGGTCATTGACTTCTCGCCTGCATAGAAGTCACCGCCATGCATATGGGATACGTGAGTACGTGATGCCTGACTCCACTCACCCATAGAATGCGGGTTTTT
>JAXIUI010000001.1:0-120925 GCA_034680725.1 Polynucleobacter sp. | reverse complement strand
GGCGATAGCCATAGCCTCGGTTGAGGCCAGTAAAGTCATGATTAAAGTGGCGCCAAATAATTGTTGCAAAGTAGCTGGGTTGAGGTCTGGGAAGGATAGTGGAGGAAATGCGCCCAGGATATTGCTGACCCGCTTAAACGGGCTTAGCTGCGGGAAAGCAAGCTCAATCAGGATTGCAGCGATTGCGCCAACAATGACGGCAATCAGCATTGCTGGTACATATTTATTCAAAGGAGCCCACAAACGACTGATACCCAAGGTAATGAGTACGAGTGCAATGGATTGCCATTGAATGTCGCCGCTTACTAAGCGTTTGCCGACCGCTTGTATGGTGTGGATGACATCGGTGCCCCGAGGTATATCCATTCCCAGGAGGGTGCCAACCTGGCTATTAATAATGAGTATGGCAGCACCAGCAGTAAAGCCAACAATCACGGAATGCGGCACTTTTTCTACCCACTTGCCAATGCCACTAAATCCTAAAATCAATTGGATTACGCCAACCAGGAAGCTTAGCGTTAATACAAGTGCAACATACTGGGTGGACTCTGGCAGAGCCATTGGGGCAATGAGGGCCATCGTTGTGAGGGAGATAGCATTGGCTGGCCCAGTAACCATGAGGCGACTTGAGCCAAAAAGCGCCGCAATCAAGCAAGGCACCATGGCAGCATAGAGGCCGTAATGCGGTGGCATGCCAGCAAGTAATGCAAATGCAATTCCTTGAGGCAATACCACAATGGCCCCAGTTAGGCCCGCCAGCAAATCAGCGCGTATTGTGCCGGGATTGCGATACTCAGGTAACCATTTAAAAAAGGGGAGCTGTCTCATCATGAATGGCAGGTATTTTTATAGTTGTACTACCAAAGCTGTCAGTTTACTCAATATCCGCTGGCATTTATGAGTGTTTGGTACCCTTGCCTAATATTAGGTCTGATGCTCTTTCGGCCAGCATGACTGCCGGCCAGTTAGTATTGCCAGAAGGTAATGTCGGCATTGCGGAGCAGTCTACAACTCTGAGGCCCGTGACGCCTCTGACTTTTAGATCGCCATCCAATACAGCGAGTGGATTATCGTCAGTACCCATTTGGCATGTACCAGTCGGATGAAAAATGGTTGCGCCACTATTGCGACAGAATTCAAGTATGTCTGCATCGCTCTGTGGATTGTTAGGTTTAATTTCCCGCTCGATTAAAGATTTAAGAGGTTCTGTTTGCGCAATTTTGCGTGCAAATTTAACAGCTGCAACGCTAGTGGCACGATCATGCTCTGTGGCGAGGTAGTTGGCAAACATCTTGGGCGGCACTAGTGGATCGTTTGATTGAATGCGAACATGGCCCCGAGATTCTGGTCTCAGTTGGCACACTGACATGGTAAAGCCGGGGAAAGGATGTACGTTACCCCCGGCCATATCTGCCGATAAGGTGGCTAAATGAAATTGAATATCTGGTGTAGCTGATGATTCCATGACCTTGGTAAATAGACCGCCTTGATTGATGCCAATCGAAAGCGGCCCGCCACGAAACAGAAGCCAATCTAAGCCCATCATCGCTTTTCCTAGAAGTGAAGAGAGTTGGACATTAGTAGAAATGGGTTGATTGAGTTCGTAAATCAAGCGGTACTGCAAATGATCCTGTAAATTCTCACCAACACCAGGTAAATCATGGATGAGTGGGATATTGAATTCACTGAGAAGTTTTGCAGGGCCAATTCCTGACAATTGCAAAATTTGCGGCGATTGAAGAGCGCCTGCACTCAAAATGATTTCTTTATTGGCTCTAATAATCTGCTTTTCACCATGACGACTCAATTCAATCGCTACTGCGCGACGTCCCTCAAATAGAACGCGCATCACTTGACTATCAGTCAAGATCGTGAGATTGGGGCGATGCTTGGCAGGCTTTAGATAGGCAACGGCAGTACTGCACCGTAATCCCTTATTTGTAGTGAGTTGGTAGTATCCAACCCCTTCTTGGGTAAGGTTATTAAAGTCATCCGTTTCTGGAACACCTAGCTCTTCAGCACTTTTAATAAATGCCTCTACGAGAGGGTGTTTTTTGGGAATGGATGAGGCTTTAAGAGGGCCCGTTTGTGAGTGTAGCGGACCATTTAATCGATCATTTCCCTCTGATTTTTTAAAGTAGGGGAGAACATCATCCCAGCCCCAGCCTTTATTACCCAGAGCTTTCCAGCCGTCGTAGTCTTCTTTTTGCCCGCGAATAAAAATTAACCCATTAATCGAGCTAGATCCTCCAAGACATTTTCCGCGTGGCCAGTAGATCTTGCGCTGATTCATGCCTGGATCAGGCTCAGTTTCAAATTTCCAATTGAGTTTTGGGTCCCACATGGTTTTACCGTAACCAATGGGTAGGTGAATCCATGGGGACTTATCTTTTGGTCCTGCCTCAATCAAGCATACTGAATTTTGAGAATCTTCCGATAGTCGATTGGCGAGAACGCATCCGGAGGAGCCAGCTCCAACAACGATGTAGTCAAATTGACTGTCTTGCATAGGGCGACTAATCAATCGATCTTAAGCCTAATATCTGGCGTGCTAGGCTTGCGCTTGCCACTGGTCGATTGAATTTGGCGGCCAAATCAGCTACGCGATAAACTAATTCAGCATTATCGTTTGCTACGCGATTTTGATCAAATTTGATATTGTCTTCAAGACCGGTTCGAACATGCCCGCCTAACTCAAGCGCCCATTCATTGACGGGCAGTTGATAGCGAGCAATACCAGCAGCAGTCCATGTTGCATCTGGCATGATTTCTTTGAGTTCGCTGACTAAAAACTCCAAAATACTCCGCTTAGCTGGCATGGCATTTGGCACCCCCATCACAAATTGGACATGAGCTGGCGCTTTAAGCAACCCTCTTTTAATTAGATTGGCTGCACTGTAAAGCATCGCCATATCAAATATTTCAATTTCAGGTTTTATTTCATATTTCAACATCTCGCCGGCTAAACCATCCACAAAATCAGGCGGATTCTCATATATGCCATTTGGAAAGTTAACGGATCCGGTTGCAAGAGATGCCATATCAGGGCGATGAAATAGCATTGCACCCCGCAAAGCTTGATCTTGACCTCTGCCGCCAGTAGAAAATTGAATGATCATATCGGGACAGTATTTTTTAATCCCTTCCTGAACCTTTGCAAATTGATCGGGATCTGAGCTAGGGCTCTCGTCAGGCTTGCGAACATGTAGATGCACAAGGGCAGCTCCTGCCTCATATGACTTTTGCGTTGCTTCAATTTGTTCTGAAACGGTTACTGGAAGGCCAGGGCAATCCTTTTTTCTTGGGATTGCTCCGGTAATAGCTACGGTGATAATGACGGGATTATTCATAATTTATTTGTAAGTAGTAATAGTTTGGCTTGATAAGTTGGGTTCAGTGCCTATCTCAAAATCAGTTAACCGATGGCAGCCATGTAGCCAACTGAGGGAAGAGTAATAACAAGACTACTGCAATAATTTGCAGCACCATAAATTGGGACATACCAGCATAGATATCTGTGATCTTCCAGGATGGCGCGACCCCTTTAAGGAAGTAGGCCGATAGAGCTACTGGTGGTGAGAGCCAGGCTGTCTGAAGTGTTACTGCCACTAAGGTGCTGAACCAAATTAAATCAATACCGGCTGCTTTAATGATGGGCAAGAAGATAGGAACCACAATTAATACAATCGGTACCCACTCCAGCGGCCATCCCAGCAAGAAAATCAAGAACAAGATGAAGATCAACATCACCATGGGTGGTAAGGGTAGGGAGGTCAGAAAGCTAGCAATCAAATCTGCACTACCCAGTCTGGAAAATACTGCCCCAAACAGGTTTGAAGTGGTCACTAAAAGCAAAATCATGCTTGAGACACGCAGAGTTTGCATGACGCAGTTTTTGATTTTGACAAAGGTCATGCGTCCCGACATAGTGGTGAGCAAGAAGGTTGCTACACAACCCACTGCTCCTGCATCGGTTGGCGTTGCTATTCCAGCCAGTATGACGCCTAGCGTGGCAAATAAAACCACAATCACGGGCGCAATACCAATCATTAAATCAATTAGCACTGGCTTAAGTGATTTTGCTCGCATCTCTACAGGTAGCGCTGGCCCTAAAGCTGGATTGATCCAGCAGCGAATCATGCACCAAGAAGCAAAAAGAAAGGCTAAAAGCAGACCTGGCAAGACTGCAGCGGCAAATAAATCTGTTGCAGGTATCCCAACTACTGGACCCATCACAATCAACATCACTGATGGTGGTATCAAGATGCCCAATGTACCGCCAGCGGTAATGGCTCCTGCAGACATCCGTACGTCATAACCACTTTTAATCATGGATGGAGCAGCCATAACGCCGAGTAAGACAACTGATGATCCTACTATTCCGGTTGCAGCAGCAAAAATAGTAGCTGTCACAATCACGGCGAGATAGAGTGAACCTCGAATACCAGCAAATAATTGCTGAATGGCGCCAAACAAGCGCTCCATAATGCCGGACTGCTCTAGTAAGAATCCCATGAAAAGGAAAAACGGGATTGATGCTAGGACACTATCTTGCATCACAGAGAGCGTTTGTAAAATTGCAAGATCGAATACAACAGGACCTAGGGCAATAAAGCCCATGATGATGCTAAGCGCCCCGAGTGTGAATGCAATCGGAAAGCCAATAAATATCGCGCAAAGCAACACACCTAAACCAACAATGCCTAAAATTTGATGATCCATCTTATGCCCCTTCGCTTGAAGTATCTACGGGCCATGCGTTTGATCGAATCGCAACTACGCATTTACTTACCTCAGAGAGTCCTTGAATAAAGAGTAGGAAGCCCGTGAGCGGTAATGTCATTTTAAAAGGCCAGGTAATAGCCATCCAAGGGCTTGATACAAAGCGCTCATTATTAGTAAATGCTTTATAAAAATATTCCCAGCCCACAATTGTAAAAATCAACACAAAAGGGTAGAAGAGCAGTAGATAACAAGCAAGGTCAACCAGGGCTTGCTTTTTGGGTGACCAATTGTCATAAAACATATCGGTACGAATATGGCCCTTGTGCTTTAGGGTATAGCTCGAGCCCAACATAAAAAAAGCACCGTAGAGCATAAATGTCATGTCATATGCCCAGATGGTGGGAGCTCCGAATGCATAGCGCGCTACTACTTCGTAAGCCAGACTGAGAATCATGGGGATCAGCATCCAGCCGACAATATTGCCTGCTATTGAAGTGATGCGATCTAGTTTTTTGGAGAATGCGATTAATTCTTGATTTGTATTTAACACCGTCAATTCCATTTAAAAAAGGGGTGGGAATACCCACCCCTTTGTACGTACTAAGACATCAAATTATTTCTTCTTGTTGCTGTTAACTGCAGTTGCGCCAATGTTGTAGTAGAGACCATTAATTTGGGTCCAGTAAGGAACAACAATTCCAGCAAATTTACGCTGAGACTCCAAAACTTCCTTAAAGAAAGGGTTTTTCTCAGATTCACGTGAATAAACAACTGAAGTAGCTTTCTGGAATGCAGTAAAGAACTCTTTTGGTGTGTCATGAACAGTTACGCCATGATCCTTTTTGAGCTTCTCTAAGGCAATTGCATTGCGGTATACGTTAAATGTATAAGTTTCTGCAATGGTTGCGGAGACTGCAGTTTCAATGATTACCTTCAGATCTGCAGGTAACTTATCCCAGAATGTTTTATTGATCAAGAGTTCTGCAACGTCTGTAGACTGATGCAGACCCTGGAGATAGTAGTGCTTAAACACATTTTGGAAGCCCAAAATCATGTCGTCAGCAGGTCCAATCCACTCTGCAGCATCAATCACACCGCGCTGTGCCGCAGGAACAATTTCAGAACCTGGCATCGCAACAGTTGTCAGACCCATTTCCTTAAAGATCTCTGCAGTCAAGCCTGGAGGGGAGCGGTATTTCATTGGCTTCATGTCAGCAATCGAATTGATTGGCTTTTTAAACCAACCAAATGGATCAGGACCCATAGGCTGAATCATGAATGGCTTGATATTGGTTTTGAGGACCTCAGTAAATAGGCGGTCATAAAGCTGATCGCCGCCACCATTTTTAAGCCAGGCCATATGTGAGACCTGATCAAGACCTACACCTGATCCAGATGCTGGGTTGGAGAAGAGGGCGGCAGCTGAGTTTTTGCCAGACCAATAGTGAGTCCAAGCAAAGCCTGCATCAACGACGCCTTTATCTACTGCATCCAAAATTCCAAAGGCACCCACAACAGCACCATCAGGTAATACTTCAACTTTAAGACGTCCGTTTGACATTTTGTCAACGCGATCCCCAAAGTTTTTCATGAGTTCAAAATAAATACTGGCAGAAGGGACGCCAGTCTGCAGCTTCATTTTTATTGGCGCCGACTGCGCAAAGGCTGTGCCGCATAGGGCGGCAGATAGGGCAGTAACAGCAGCTACCCTTTTTACTAATTGAATGATCATTTCAAACTCCTTTTTTGAGTTGGGTACGTACTACTTTTTGTATCTCAACTCAGAGTACATCATTCAACTTAACAGAACAAGATGTTTCATCTAAGTGAAAACGCTAGGGTAAATCTGACTGTAAAAATATTGTTCTATTTAGCTGAACATTTGGACTTCATTTTTTCTAAATAGTTGAATGCCCTTCTTGATGGACAATTCTAGCGGTGATATTGATCTAAGTTTGGGTGATCCAACTAGGGGCTCTAAGCAGTCTAAGGGGGGGGTGGATGGTTTTTGGCGCTGCTATTTTTCTACGAAGGCTCGCTCAAATACATAGTCACCCAGTTGTCCAAGACTTGGTGAAACCTGAAAGCCTTTGGCATCTAACATTTCAGCGGTTTCTTTGAGCATCGATGGACTGCCGCAGATCATTGCACGATCGACCGAGGGGTCGAGCGGTGGCAGGCCAATATCTTGAAAAAGTTGCCCAGACTCAATGGCGGTAGTGAGGCGGCCAGTGTGCTTGAATGCCTCACGAGTCACCGTTGGATAGTAGATGAGTTTTTCACGAATGATTTCACCGATGTATTCATCTTGCGTGAGCTCATTCTTGATGTAATCGCCATAGGCTAGCTCGCTCACCAGACGTACCCCATGAATGAGAATGACTTTCTCAAATTTATCGTACGTTTCTGGGTCGCGAATGATGCTCATAAAAGGCGCAAGACCCGTGCCGGTACTAAATAGGTAGAGATGCTTTCCAGGGTTCAGGTCATCAATGACTAGCGTGCCAACGGATTTTTCACTCACTAAGATGGGGTCACCCACCTGAATTTTTTGTAGGCGGGAGGTGAGGGGGCCATCTTGAACCTTGATGCTCAAAAACTCTAAATGCTCCTCATAATTTGGGCTAGCAACACTGTATGCGCGGACCAATGGCTTTCCTTCAAGCTCTAGGCCAATCATCAAGAAATGACCGCTACGAAAGCGTAGACCCTTGTTCCTAGTTGTGGTGAAGCTAAAAAGGGTGTCATTCCAGTGGTGAACACTCAAAACGGTTTCGGTGTTGTAGGCTGCCATAGCTGCTTAATATTGGTCTGAAAACCTCATTATCCTCAATCTTTAGATGAATCTATAAAAACCAGTTCAGGGGGCAATCTTTTGCCGAAGGCGGTAGACTGTGAGCTTAGATATGTGAGGTTTTACATGAGCTTCTTAGGTCCCAAGTCAGTATTTGAGCGGGGTATTTGGTATGTGGTGATTCAGGCTATTCTGATTGGCTTGATATTGTTTGGCCCTAGAGGGCCTGATTTAGTAACTTCCCAGTCCTCCAAAGTAATTCTCTGGTCATGTGGTATTTCCATTGGCTTGATTTCAATCTTAGTGATGCTGATAGCAGCGATGAATCTTGGCAAAAACCTCACCCCTTTGCCATGCCCTAAAGATAATGCGCAATTAGTACAGTCTGGCCTCTATCGTTATGTGCGCCATCCTATTTATTTTGGAGTGCTTTTAGCAGCTCTTGCCTGGCTGCTGATTTACCCGTGTACCTATATATTGCTCTATTCCATTGGCTTATTGATTCTCTTTGATATCAAAGCGAGGCGTGAGGAAGTATGGCTGGTAGAGCGCTTCCCCGCATACCAGGATTATCAAACACGGGTAAAAAAATTACTCCCGGGAATTTATTAATATATTTATATATATAATGAATTAACATCTTCATCAAAGGAAATACCATGAAAACAGCCCATGATCTAGTCGCACTCGCAAAGAGCCAGATTAAAGAGGTAAGTCTGGCAGATGCTACACAAGCAATTCAAGATTCAGATGTCTTGCTAGATGTGCGTGAGGCCGATGAGTATGCCAGTGGGCATATTCCGGGTGCGGTTCATATCTCGAGAGGCTTATTAGAATTTAAGATAAGCAATGCTCCAGAGCTGGCATCACGTGACTTAAAAATAGTGCTGTATTGTAAGACGAGCGGTCGCGCAGCTTTGGCTGCAAAAGCCTTGAATGACATGGGGTACTTAAATGTCGAGTCTATTGCCGGCGGTTTTGATGCATGGGTTGCTGCTGGTAATCCAATTGCCAAGCCCCAAGCTCTTGAGTTTGAATAAAATACAGTTTAATAAACCTTGATCTTAGGAGTTTGTATGAGTGGTGGGCCATCAGTGAGATTAGTGCAGCAAGCCGATTACCGGTTTGCTATTTATTACAACGAGGAGCACGATCCTATTTATGGTGATGAGCCGCCACCTCTAGGCGGCTCGCAGGGAGCTACGCCATCCCAGTTTTTATTGGCAGGTGTTGCTAACTGTCTTTCAGATTCTTTGCTCTTTGCTTTAAGAAAGTTCAAACAGAACCCAGAGCCAATTGAAACAAAGGCTCGTTGTGAAATAGGGCGAAATGAGCAAAACCGCCTTCGTATTTTGGTGATTTACGTCGACATTCATATCGGAGTGCCTGGTGCTACTCTAGAAAATCTCGACCGGGTATTAGCTCAGTTCCAGGATTTCTGTACTGTATCGTCCAGCGTGAGCTTGGGGATTCCGGTCAATGTTACGGTTATTGATAGCGATCAAAAGCAGCTTTATCCCACTGCGTAATTTTCCAACTGAGGTCGAATAGTAAAAAAGCCGCAGCGATGATTCTGCGGCTTTTAACTTTTTACAAGCTAAACAGCAAATTTATTCCTCTTCCCGACGTAGGTGTGGGAACAGAATGACATCACGAATATTGGGTGCGTCAGTCAGTAGCATGACTAAGCGATCAATACCAATGCCGCAACCACCGGTTGGAGGCATACCGTATTCAAGGGCGCGGATGAAGTCATGGTCAAAGTACATAGCCTCTTCATCACCAGCCTCTTTTTGCTCTACCTGTTTGCGGAAACGATTAGCTTGATCTTCGGCATCATTGAGTTCCGAGAAGCCATTAGCAATCTCGCGCCCGGTAATAAATAACTCAAAGCGCTCTGTAATCCCTGGGCGAGTATCAGATTCGCGGGCTAGAGGGCTTACTTCAATGGGATAGTCAATGATGTAAGTAGGCTCCCATAAATGCTCTTCAGCAACTAATTCAAATAAGGCCAATTGGAGCGCTCCCAGACCGGCATTCTTCAGTGCTGGAGAGTCTGGGTTCTCGCCACCTTTTTTCAGCTCGGCACGAATGAATGTGGCATCTTCTAATTGAGCCGCTTCGTAGCTCTTGTTGGATTGGCTGCAGTATTTCAAGATGGCTTCAGTAATGGTTAGGCGCTGAAAAGGCTTGCTCAGATCTAACTCGCGACCTTGATGGGTCAGTACGGCGGTACCTTGGGCATCTATTGCCGCTGCACGAATTAAGCCCTCAGTGAAATCCATCAGCCAACGGTAGTCTGTGTAAGCTGCATAGAATTCCATCATCGTAAATTCTGGATTGTGACGTGGGCTCACACCCTCATTGCGAAAATTACGGTTGATTTCAAAGACGCGCTCAAAACCACCTACGACAAGACGCTTTAAATACAGCTCGGGCGCAATACGCAAGAACATCTGCATATCTAAGGCATTGTGATGGGTAATAAAGGGTTTAGCAGTAGCGCCACCGGGGATGGGGTGGAGCATCGGGGTTTCAACTTCCATAAAGTCTGCATCAAGCATATGACGACGCAAGGAAGCGATCGTATTGCTGCGCGCTCTAAAAGTATTGCGACTCTCCGGGTTAACAATTAAGTCAACATAACGTTGGCGATACTTAGTCTCTAAGTCAGATAGGCCATGGAACTTATCTGGCAGAGGGCGCAAAGACTTGCTGAGTAAGCGCAACTGACTGCACTCAACCGAGAGCTCACCTTTATTGGTTTTAAATAAATAGCCTTGGGCAGCTATGAAATCACCCATATCCCAATGCTTAAAAGCGCTATGGATATCAGCCCCACTGATTTCATCATTGATGTAGAACTGAATTTGTCCGCTACGATCTTGGATGGTGGCAAAACTGGCTTTACCCATCACGCGTTTGAGGACCATGCGTCCAGCAACTTTGACATGAACCTTCTTAGCGGCTAATTCTTCCTTAGTCAGACTATCGTAATGAGCATGAAGATCTACAGCTAAGTGGGTTGGCACGAAGTCGTTTGGAAATGCTATCCCGCCTTCACGCAACTTCGCTAATTTTTCACGACGCTCCGCAATGATGTGATTTTCATCAACAGCTTCAGTTGCGGAAATTGGATTGGAGTTCACTTGATCATTCATATGGAAAATTAATAACTAGAGTAGGGGTAATGAATCAAACACCTTGTTTCAGGCTGGCTTCAATAAAAGCGTCAAGATCGCCATCCAATACCTTCTGGGTATTGGAAATCTCAACGTTGGTACGTAAGTCTTTAATGCGGCTTTGATCTAGAACGTAGGAGCGAATCTGATGGCCCCAGCCCACATCCGTTTTGCTGGCTTCAAGCTTATCTTGTTCAGCGCGACGCTTTTGCATTTCATGCTCATATAAGCGAGACTTCAACATCGTCATTGCTTCAGCTCTGTTACGGTGTTGGCTTCGATCGTTCTGACACTGCACCACAATTCCAGTGGGAAGGTGGGTTAAGCGAACCGCTGAGTCAGTCTTATTAATGTGCTGACCGCCTGCACCAGAGGCACGATAAGTGTCGGTACGAATATCTGCTGGATTAACGTCAATCTCAATCGAGTCATCAATCTCTGGGTACACATAAATACTGGCAAAAGAGGTGTGACGACCATTGGATGAGTCAAATGGTGACTTGCGTACTAAGCGGTGTACGCCAGTTTCGGAGCGGAGGTGACCATAAGCGTACTCACCATCGACTTTAATGGTTGCGCTCTTAATGCCAGCAACGTCGCCATCAGACTCTTCCAAGATTTCTGTTTTGTAGCCTTTGCGCTCACAATACTTGAGGTATTGACGAAAGAGCATGCTAGCCCAGTCACAAGCTTCCGTACCACCTGCACCAGCTTGAATATCAATGAAGCAGTTGCAGGAATCCATCTCATTGTGGAACATACGACGAAATTCCAGATCATGAATAATCTTGCTATAGCCTTCGACATCTTGTTCGATCGCGGCAATCGTCTCAAAATCACTTTCCTCTTTAGCCATATCGAATAATTCGAGGGCGCCAGTGATATTGCTATTTAAATCAGTGAGAGTGGCTACTACGCCATCAAGCAATTTCTTTTCTTTGCCGAGGGCTTGCGCTTTCTTTTGATCATCCCAAATGGTGGGATCTTCCAGAATAGAGTTAACTTCAGTAAGGCGTCGTGACTTTACTTCGAAGTCAAAGATACCCCCGAAGTGCTTGCTCACGGGTGAGCAGATCGGACAGGGTATTTGAAATAATGTTGAGTTGTTCGGCTTCCATCCCCTGATTATAAGGGGGTTATTGGAGCCTAGCCCTCATCATGAGCTTCGATCATGAGTTGAACCCGAGCTTGCCCCTGATACCGGTCAGTTACGAGCCGATAGGCCAATTTTGCTTTGGCCGGCAATGGCTGGGTCCGGTTAAACCAGACGCCTGTAAACACTGTATTGCCGGGCATAGTATCACCGCTAGGTCGTAGTTGAAGGCGCAGGTGTTTGTCTTTCATAAGGCTTTGCTGGGCAACCTCAAATTCCCCATAAAAAATGGGCTGAGGAAAGCCTTGGCCCCAGATTTCTTCGGCCAATAGATCGCCTGTTTCTGGCGTGAAGTCTGAGGGCTCTAGGGTGCCATCATGTATGTGGCGACGCTCTAAAAGCTCATCATTGAGTAATTCATTGGCAACCTGCTGAAAGAGGGCGTCAAACTTCTCAAAGTCCAATTTTCTGATAGTGAGACCGGCAGCCATAGCGTGTCCGCCAAATTTCAGAATCAGTCCAGGCTCTCGTTTGGAGACAATATCTAAGGCATCACGTAAATGAAATCCTGTCAGCGACCTGCCAGAGCCGCGTAGCTCTTCTGCCGAATCACCATCAGCAGGGGCAAAGACAATGGCGGGCCGGTTAAAACGTTCCTTAAGTCTGGAGGCCACAATTCCAACAACGCCTTGATGCCACTGTGGATTCCACAGGCAAATGCTGGAGCGGTCATCCATAGCACCAGCTAACTGATCTTCTGCAAGGTGGGCCAAAGCGGCTTCTTGCATGCCAGACTCAATCACGCGACGTTCGCGATTGATTCGATCTAATTCATAAGCAAGTTCAATCGCCTCATCTGGTTTATCACTCAGTAAAAGACGAATGCCTAAAGTCATATCTGCTAGGCGACCAGCAGCATTTAAGCGTGGGCCAATAGCAAAGCCTAAATCAAAGGTATTGGCTTTACGAGGATCTCGAGCCGCCGCCTGAAAAAGTGCTTGTATACCTGCCTGTGAGCTTCCTAGTCGAATACGCTTTAAGCCGTTAGAGACCAAAATGCGATTATTACGATCGAGTTGCGCAACATCAGCTACAGTTCCCAAAGCAACGAGATCTAATAGATTTTCAATCTTGGGTTGAGTGTCGGCAGTAAATTGGCCACGCTTGCGTAGCTCTGCTCGTAGTGCTACCAATAGGTAAAACATGACGCCGACTCCGGCAAGCGCTTTACTGGGAAAAGAGCATCCAGGCTGATTCGGATTGACGATTGCAGTAGCCTTGGGCAGTCGATCTCCTGGTAGGTGATGATCGGTAATGATGACCTCCATGCCAAGCTGCTGCGCTCTCTCAACACCAGCCTCACTGGCAATACCGTTATCAACAGTGATGAGATATTTGGGTTTTGGTACTTGCTCTGCAGCTAAATCGACAACCTCTGGCGTCAATCCATAGCCCATCGTAAAGCGATTGGGTACTAAAAACTGAATAGAGGCATTTGATCCACCCAGCATTCTGAGTCCCCGCACTGCCACTGCGCAAGCGGTAGCACCATCGCAGTCGTAGTCCGCCACAACTAACATGGGCTCTTTGCGCTCAAGAATATCGGCTAGAAGACTTGCAGTAGTGATGCAGTTTTTCAGCTCAATGGGAGAGAGTAGTTGCTTGAGATCAAGCGATAGCTCATCCGGTTTTGTTACTCCTCGAGCAGCATAGAGTCTTGCGAGTAATGGATGTAAGCCACTTTGATGCAACCAAGTGGCAGTTCGTTCTGAAAAAGGACGTTGCGAAAAGGCGCTCATAGATCTTTAGAGGCAATGAGTTCTTGCCAACTGATCGGAATCGATTTTTTCCAAAAAGCCCATGATTTTTTATAGAGATCGTTGGCAGTAAAAATTCGCTGCCGTGTTGTGTTGCCTGGAAAATCGATTACTTCAATTTCAGAAATATGACCATTGATTAAAGCACTCTGAAGTTCGGGCCAAAGGATTTCTGCTGTATTTACCCAGGCAAATGCTCCCGCTAATTTTGAAACATCAACCTGATCTTGATAAGCAATCTTCAAATGCTTTGCCAAACCAGAAAGTAGAGGGCTGTCACCATAAATATGGGTAATATTTTCAAATAGATTTGGCACCTTTACATCCTCTAGTTTGCCAATGCCGCTGATCCACAGAGAATTGATTGCAGGCAAACCGCGTTGTGCACGCTCCTCATTAACTGGGTCAATATGCCAAAGCATCTGCACTTCATTTTGGAGTTTGCGCCAAAGTTTAGCTCTACCGAGCTCTTGAGAATCGCGTGGCATCCACCAATCAATATTGCGACCATGAGCTTGCTCGATTGAATGTGTTGCTAAGCTTGAAAATGGGCCGGCAGGAATAAACCAATCGAGTCTTCCTTGATACAGGAGTTTGTGCTCAAAGTCCTCTTCAATAAGTGGCAGGGCAACTTGAAGAAGACTAGTGGATTCTTGTTCTGTCAAATCAATCTGATGTTGGTGCATCAAAATCAAATGATCTCTTGTGGCATGCAGATGAACTGGTTGTAGGCAGGCAATGATTTGACTGGGATTGATGGTGAGCTCACTTTGCCCTAAGAGAAGGATAGGGGCAATCGGCAGATGGGCGCCTAATAGAAAGCGCTCTTGGGGCAGCCCTGTAGGGGGTGCGCTTTGACTTGCATCTAGATCAAATGCATCTTCCCCAGATAGCATCAGGGTAAAGCGGGATTTTGCCTTTGAATTGGGGGTTAAATTGCGAGTCATTCCCCTGATTTTAGGTGGCATTTGCAGAATCCATCGCATTGTCTGTTCAATTCACTAAACTGTAGCCATGTTAAGACTTCCTATTGAGCTAGAAATTGGCCTGCGCTATACCCGCTCCAAGCGTCGTAAGACGGTCGGTAAGCGCGATGGCTTTCTCTCTTTTATCTCTGGAATCTCCACCGCAGGCATTGCCTTAGGGGTTGCTGCTCTGATTGTCGTCCTCTCGGTGATGAACGGATTTCAAAAAGAGGTGCGGGATCGCATGCTTTCTGTCCTGTCTCATGTAGAAATTACTGCTCCAGATGGTTTAGCCAATTGGGAGCCCATTGCCCTGAGGGTGGCTAAGGAGCCTCATGTGCTTGGTGTTGCCCCTATGGTGAGTTCCCAAGGTTTATTGAGCCGAGATTCTATGATGCGGGGTGTATCTATTCGAGGAGTATTGCCCAGCGAAGAGGGTAAGGTCTCCGATTTGCCCAAGCAGTTTGTTGTTGGCAGTATTGATGATCTTCAGCCAGGTGGTTTTGGGGTAGCGCTTGGCGCTCAGCTAGCTAGTATTGTTGGTGCGCAAGTAGGTGATCGCATTAATCTCATTGTTCCTGAGAGTGATATCACGCCAGCAGGTGCAATGCCCAGAATGCGGACGCTGCAGGTAGTAGGAATTGTCGATAGTGGTCATTATGAATACGACAGCTCTTTGGCTATCATGCATTGGAAGGATGCCGCTGCTTTATTGCGCTTACAAAACCCAACAGGCCTTCGTGTCAAGGTCGATGATATGCAACGTGCGCCAGAAGTTGCTGCAGGTTTAGCACAGGTAGTACCCCAAGCTTTATGGGTAACCGACTGGTCACGCTCGAATCGTAATTGGTTCGCAGCTGTGCAGACCGAGAAAAAGATGATGTTCATTATCTTGACACTCATTATTGCTGTTGCCGCATTTAACTTGGTATCCACCTTGGTGATGACGGTGAATGAAAAACAGGCAGATATCGCTATTTTGAGAACCATGGGAGCAAGTCCTGGGTTAATTCAACGTATCTTTTTGGTTCAAGGTTTAGCCATTGGTTTATTGGGCTCCTTAGCCGGAGTGGGTTTGGGTTTGCTCATTGCCTTGAATATTGATGTCATCGTTCCTGCGATTGAGGCGATCTTTCGGGTGCGCTTTTTACCGCGTGATGTCTATTTCATTAGTGAGCTACCTTCGGATGTCCGTTTATCAGATGTGGTGACAGTTGGACTCATGGCGTTTGGTTTGTCGGTATTAGCAACTTTGTACCCAAGTCGCAGGGCGGCTAAAGTTCAGCCTGCGGAGGCCCTGCGTTATGAGTAATACGAATAATGTCATCCTGAGCGCAAGCAATCTAGCCAAGACCTATGGCAAAGGTTCCACTGCAGTTGAAGTGCTGAAGTCTGTTGATCTGCAGGTGTGCGCTTCTGAGAAGGTGGCGATTGTGGGTTCCTCAGGCTCAGGAAAAAGTACTTTGTTGCATTTATTGGGTGGCTTAGATACTCCGAGCGCTGGAGAAGTAATTTTGGCTGGTGAAAATCTCCACCATCTTCCCTTGATGAAGTTAGACCAACTGCGCAATCACAGTCTAGGATTTATTTATCAGTTTCATCATCTCTTAGATGAATTTAGCGCTGTTGAGAACGTAGCTTTGCCATTGCGTATTCGTGGTCTGGGTAATGACGAATCTATGGAGCGTGCGAATGCAATGCTCCAAGCAGTAGGTTTAGCAAAGCGTGTGCAACATACTCCAGGTGAGCTCTCAGGTGGTGAGCGTCAGCGTGTTGCAGTAGCTCGCGCTTTAGTGGGTAATCCATCTTGCGTGCTGGCAGATGAGCCTACAGGCAATCTGGATACTGAGACTGCCGATGGTGTATTTGATTTGATGTTAGATATTGCCCGTGAGCAAGGTACTGCCTTTGTTATCGTGACCCATGATCCTGTGCGCGCTAAACGTTGTGATCGAATTTTGCATTTGGAGCGCGGAGTTCTTAAAACATTCGCACAATGAGTCAGACTCTTGATTGGGTCGATACCCATTGCCATCTTGACGCACCTGAGTTTCAAGATACCTTGTCAAGAATAGTCAGTAGTGCCCAATCCTCAGATGTGAAGGCATTGCTTCTGCCCACTGTGCAGCCATCCGATTGGGAGCAAGCTAAAACACTTGCTCATGAATATAGTTCGCAAATACCTGGTTTGGTCTATACCTTGGGTATTCATCCTTTGTATATAAATCAGGCTCAAGAAAGCGATATTGCTAATCTTAAAACCCAAATTCAGAATTCACTAGATGATCCGCGCTTTGTGGGTGTTGGTGAGATTGGCTTAGATTATTTTGTGGAAGGATTGGATCCTCAGCGCCAAGAGTATTTTTTTCATGCGCAACTTGATTTGGCTGAGCAATTCCAGTTGCCGGTGATTTTGCATGTACGCCGATCTCAGGACGCGATCCTCAAAGCCTTGCGTAAACGAAAGATACCCGGCGGAATAGCCCATGCCTTTAACGGCAGCCATCAACAGGCTGAGCAATTTATTGAGTTGGGATTGAAGTTGGGTTTTGGTGGAGCGGCTACGTACGATAGAGCCTTGCAAATTCGTCGCCTACTTCTGGAGATGCCAATCGAGAGCATTGTTACCGAGACTGATGCGCCAGATATCCCCCCGGCTTGGCTAAAGGGGGAGGGTGGTCACTTCAATGAACCTGCCTTACTTCCCAGAATTGCTCGGCAGTTAGCTGATATTCGGGGGATAAATCAGCAAGAGTTTTGTGCTGCTGTTTGGCGTAATGCTATGCAAGCATTGCCCCGCTGGTCTCATTTGATGGCCAGCAATACAAATCGAACAATAGCTTCTTAAGAACTTGCGAATCAATATTACGGCGTTCATCGCCGGGGGTTCGTTTCTGCTATTTTTACCTAGTGTGCCCGAGTATTGGCAAAGTATTGCCTTAGGCATCGCTGCGCTGAGCCTAATGTCTTGCTGGTTGAATTGGAGGTTATTGGGCCATCGAAAACTGTATCAAGTTAGTTTTGCAATACTAGGGATTTGCTGTGGATTTGCTTGGAATGCGCATTATGCTCAGACCCGACTCGATCAGATCCTGTCAGCAGAATATGAGGGTAAAGATATTCTGATCGAGGGTAGAGTAAATGCCTTGCCACACCTTAGTTCAAATGGAGCAAAGTTTTCTTTTGCAGTAGATCAGGCGTTTCGAGGTCAAGAAAAGCTTCATCCATTCCCAAGGCAGATATATCTGAGCTGGCAGCCTGCTTGGCGTAATCCTCAGAAGACTCCTGAAATCATTCCGGGTCAGCGCTGGAGATTAAAGGTAAAGATTAAGAGGCCTTATGGCTCTTTGAATCCCTACACTTTTGATTTTGAGCGCTGGTCCTTTCATCAAGACTATGGTGCTATTGGCTCAGTGCGCAGCGGTGAGTTAATTGCTTTGCGCGAGATAGCATTAACAGAATTTTCCTTGGCGATGGAGTATCGGCGCTGGAAATTACGCCAAAAAATAAATCACTTATTGCCAAAGGATGCTCGTTATGGGGGAGTGATTGCCGCTCTGGTGATGGGGGATCAAAATGCCATTGCCCAAGATGATTGGCGTGTATTTAATGCCACCGGAATCGGGCATTTAATCTCTATCTCGGGCTTGCATGTCACGATGCTTGCTGGAGTGGGGGCAATCTTTGCCACATGGTTATGGAGACGAAGATCTTTGCCTTTATATATTCCAGTAAGTAAAGTGGCAGCAGCTGCGGGATTTTTGACGGCATTTATCTATGCATGGTTGGCAGGCTTTCAGATTCCAGCGCAAAGAACGATGTATATGGTTGGAGTTGTTGCTTTTGCAATGTGGTCTGGTCGCGATCCTAGATCCTTTGATATTTGGTGGTGGGCCCTTGCAATGGTTTTATTGATTGACCCCATGGCGCCGTATACACCTGGATTTTGGTTATCGTTTGGCGCGGTGGCTGCCATCCTGTATGCCATGAAAGACTCAGAGGGGTTGCTTGGCATACCAACTGGTCAAGAATTGGCTCTCCGTTGGCGGCATCGTCTCATGCAAGCGATACGTGAGGCCTGCCGTGTTCAGGCAGTAGTCACGATTGCTCTACTGCCATTAACCCTATATTGGTTTTATCAATTCTCCATCGTATCGCCCTTAGCGAATGCACTGGCAATTCCAGTAGTCAGTTATCTAGTTACCCCTTTGGCTATTACAGGTGCGTTATTGCCAGAATGGATTGGCAAATGGCTTCTAATATGTGCGCATACCGGCATGGCTTATCTGGCGGTCATATTGGATTGGATGGCTAGTTTTGATTGGGCGATCACCTTTTCTAATCAGCCAATCTGGTGGGCTTTGCTTCTTTCCTTATTCGGTATTGTGATGGCAATTCGTCCTGCTAGCCTGGGCATAAGCTGGCCATCCAGAGTGCTTGGCTTGCTGCTATGTGCAATCCTATTCGTCAATCCGATTGCTGATGTTCAGTTACAAGAGGGAGATTTTCAAGCCACTGTTTTAGATATAGGGCAAGGCACTGCAGTATTGGTAGAGACGGCTAATAAAACCTTGCTTTATGACACGGGACCCATCCAAGGAAAAGATAACGCAGGACAGAGAATTATCTTGCCCTATTTAAGAGGGAGGGGTATTAATCTGATTGATCTGATGGTAATTAGCCATAGCGATAGTGACCATATTGGCGGAGCCGCCACCTTACTGCAAGAAATCCACTTCGATTTAATGATGGGATCCTTGCCAATTCGTAATCCTTTGCTGGTCAATTTAAAGAAGCGACAAATTCCAAGCATTCCTTGTCGCTATGGTCAGCATTGGATATGGGATGGTGTGGAGTTCTACATCTGGCACCCGCATGAGTTCACTAATTTTGAAGAGAAGGGATCGGGAAAGCCAAATGAGATGAGCTGCGTTCTGGAGGTACGCAATCGAAGCCATTCTTTTTGGCTGACTGGGGATGTAGAGCGCCAGGGTGAGGCAGAGATTGATGAGCGTTTAACTGAAGTTGTACTACGTGAATTGAAAGACAAAAATCTGATTTTCATGGCGCCCCATCACGGTAGCAAAACTTCTTCCTCTTTGGAATTATTGAGAAAGCTTGAACCAGATATGGCATTTGCTCAGAACGGCTACCGAAATCGCTATGGCCATCCTCACCCTAGTGTGACGGAGCGGTATCAAGGCTTGGGGATTCCCTTTTACCAAACACCACTAACGGGTGCTCAGATATGGACTTTTAAGGCCAACATCCAAGGATCTCCAGTAGTCCAGTTTTGGAGAGAGCAATCCAAGCGCCTATGGCATCGCTAATGAAGTCAATTATCAACGGAAAAAGGAACATAACCACATCGAAAGTAAAAAGGCCTCTGAGTCTATTGACCTAGAAGCCTTCTACTATTTTGGTTGCGGGGGGTTTGAACCTAGGACCTTTGGACCATCGGCCAGATAGCGAGCCGAACGATTAGTTTTGTTTTTCCAATTCCATATCAACCTGTTTTCCATTCCAGGGAACTTTTCCCACTAGCTTATTGCCATTAATTTGTCCTTTAAATGTGATGACACCACATTTAGGTCCGTCAAGATCTTTGGTTCTCAGAGTAATGACATTATTTTTGATTGATCCAGATGCAATTTCATGCTCTCCTGAGCATGCAGTGCGTGCGCCAGCTATATCAAGCATACCAGTGATGGCATCTTTATTTGATAGATCAATTTTGTATGTAAATGTTACGCTATGTGATTTTCCTGAACGGGTCGGCGCATCTAGTATTCCATAGTAGGTATCTGAAAGCACAGTATTGCTTAATAAAAGGCCCGCGCTTAAAACGGCAATTTTTAGTTTCATATTCATAGTCAAGTTTAGGTTTACTTGCAGTCTTTGGTTTGCTTACTTTATCAAAACTTTGCAATAAAACGAGGTTTGTTTGAACTTGAATGCCTTATGGACTAAAAGGACTTGAAAGTGATTGATGTCAATCCAAACCACAAACAGAAAAGGGATACATTTGTATCCCTTTGTTCTGCGAAACTAATTTGGTTGCGGGGGCAGGATTTGAACCTACGACCTTCGGGTTATGAGCCCGACGAGCTGCCAGACTGCTCCACCCCGCGTCTGAAGCTGTAATTCTACCATTTTTTGACCCCTCCTGTCGAGGTAAACCTTTAATTTCACATGAAAAAAGGCCTTTTTAAGAAAAATATCACCCCTGAGGGAGGCTGTATAAGGAGTAATATATTGCCACGCAACATTCACTAAGGGCGTTTCAATGTCGATTAGTAACCCAGAGTTTTCAAGTTCCACGCTATTAAATCCTGTTGAGGTTCATGGGCCAGAGGGCGAGCATAAGAAAAGTCTTGGCGTCATGATGCTTGCTGCAATTGGTGTGGTCTTTGGTGACATTGGCACTAGCCCACTTTATGCGCTGAAAGAATGTTTCGATTCTGAGCATGGGATTGCCTATTCTCAAGAGGCTCTATTTGGTGTTATTGCCATGATGATTTGGGCGCTAATCTTGGTAGTCACTGTTAAATACATCTCCTTTGTGATGCGTGCTGACAATAAGGGCGAAGGTGGCGTCCTTTCGTTAATGGCTTTAGCATTGCGCTCATTTGACGGTAAGTCAAAAAGCCATTTCTTTTTCATGATCATCGGCATGTTAGGTGCTTGCATGCTCTTGGGTGAGTCTGTGATTACGCCTGCAATTTCTGTTTTATCGGCTGTGGAGGGTATTGAAATAGCCGCTCCCGCACTACATAAATTTATTATTCCGATTTGTTTAGTGATTTTGGTTGCCTTATTTTTGATTCAAAAATATGGCACTGCCACTGTCGGTAAATTATTTGGTCCTATCACGTTGGTTTGGTTTTTGAGTCTCGCAGTTCTTGGAGCAATTAATATTGGCCACGCTCCAGAAATCATTGCCGCATTTAATCCGATCTACGCCATCCGTTTTGTCATTGATTACCCTACAACCGCCTATATCGTGATGGGCGCAGTAGTCTTGGTGGTGACTGGTGTCGAGGCACTGTATTTGGATATGGGACATTTTGGTAAATCGCCAATTCGGTATGCATGGTTATTTATTGTGTTGCCGAGCCTATTGATCAATTATTTGGGGCAGGGAGCATTGCTGTTATCGAATCCCGAGGCCATCAAAAATCCGTTCTATTTGATGGTGCCCGATTGGGCGCTCTGGCCTATGGTGGGATTAGCTACAGCAGCAACAGTGATTGCTTCTCAAGCAGTGATTTCAGGGGCGTACTCTTTGGTGAGCCAAGCAATCTTGCTAGGCTTTATGCCCCGTATGAATATTCTGCATACATCGGATTCAGAGCAGGGGCAGATCTATATTCCACTAGTGAATTGGGTTCTACTCTTTATGGTGGTGGCAACGGTGATTGCTTTTAAGGGCTCCCTAAATTTAGCTGCTGCCTATGGAATTTCCGTTACATCTACCATGCTCATTACTACTATCTTATTGGCAGTGGTGATGTTGCGTGAATGGAAGATGAATATCTTCCTGGTAGTTTTTATTATTATTTTTTTCCTGCTGATTGATTTTGCATTTTGGACCGCCAATTTGATCAAGATCAAAGATGGTGGTTGGTATCCCTTAGCGCTAGGCTTACTCTGCTTCACCTGTTTGATTACATGGTTTAGAGGGCGTCAAATTTTACGCAAGCGTGCGATGGATGAAGGTATTCAACTCGGAAGTTTTATTGAGTCACTTCTTAAGCATCCGCCTCATCGGGTTGAAGGTACTGCAGTATTCTTAACGGCCCACGTCGATTACTTACCTGTGTCTTTTCTGCACAACCTAAAGCATAACCATGTTCTTCATGAGAGAGTCTTCTTTCTGAAAGTAAGTATTTGGGATGTGCCCTATGTGAATGATGAGGACCGTATCACCATGAAGGACTTGGGTGGCAATATTCATGTTGTGCGGGCGGTGTACGGTTTCAAAGAAACACCAGATATGGGTACTATCATTCAGCTCATCGAAAAGACTTTCGGTATGAAGTTTGATCTAATGAATACCTCTTTCTTCTTATCGCGCGATACGATTGTTCCATCCGCTATTCCTGGAATGGCACTCTGGCGAGAGCGTTTATTTTGTTGGATGTATCAAAATGCCGGTCGTCAATCGGACTTCTTTAAGATCCCCGCTAATCGCTTAGTTGAACTCGGTGCAAAGGTAGAGATTTGAGAAAGCCTTTTTCTTTGGGAGTCTTAATACTGCTTGGTTTATTAAATCACAGTGTTTTGGCGACGCCTGCTGAAGAAGCTCAGTTGGAGCAGCTCGATAAAATTGAGCGTGAGCTAGAAGTACAACGGGATTGGGCAAAGTATCGCTGGGAAAAAACTAATACTGAGTGCTATCAAAAGTATTGGGTAAATAGTTGCTTGAGAGACTCGCGTGCGCAATATCGCAAGGAGATAGACCCTATCCGCACGCAAGAAGTGGAGTTGCACGAAGTACAGCGTAAATTGCGCGCTAGCCTAAAAGATCAGCGCGATGCTCAAAAGATCGCCGAGCGGGCTTCCGCTGAAAAGGCTGCGGAACGTGCGGCGAACCAAAAAGAGTATGAAGAGAAGCAGAAAGCTGCTGCTGCTCGAGCGGCAGAGCTAGAAGAACGTCGTAAAGATGCGCCTAAACGCGCTCAAGAAAATAAAGCGGGCACTCAGCTCGATTAACACTTTGGCAAAAATTAAAACAATCTATATCTGTCAGTCATGCGGCGGTACTTCTGCAAAATGGCAAGGACAATGCCCTTCATGCCAAGCTTGGAATACGCTAGAAGAAGGTTTGCCTGAGGTCAGCTCCAATACGCGTTTTCAGGGTTTAGCGCAATCCTTGCCACGTCAAAAGCTATCGGCTATTTCGGCTGAAGATCTTCCGAGATTCAGCACTGGGGTTGAAGAGTTTGATCGTGTCCTGGGCGGTGGTCTGGTCCCCGGTGGCGTTGTGCTCCTTGGTGGCGATCCAGGGATTGGTAAATCTACACTCCTTTTGCAGGCTCTGGCTGAAATGAGTACCTCCGGCATGAATGTCCTCTATAGCAGCGGTGAAGAGTCAGCTGCTCAGATTGCGCTTCGTGCTAAACGGATTGCATTAGATGCTCCCCAGCTAGAAGTCCTGGCAGAGATACAGCTTGAAAAACTGTTATCCATCATGGATACCGTGAAGCCTCAGGTGCTGGTAGTGGATTCGATTCAAACTTTATATTCAGAAGTACTCAGCTCAGCACCTGGTTCTGTTGCACAGGTGCGAGAGTGTGCTGCGCAGTTAACGAGAGCCGCTAAGTCCAGTGGTATTTGTGTATTGATGGTGGGCCATGTCACTAAGGATGGTCATTTGGCTGGTCCCCGGGTGCTAGAGCACATTGTGGATACCGTTTTGTATTTCGAAGGGGATACCCATTCCTCCTTTAGATTGGTGCGTTCGATTAAAAACCGCTTTGGTGCCGTCAATGAGTTAGGTGTTTTTGCCATGACTGAAAAAGGTTTACGGGGTGTTGCCAATCCCTCTGCCATTTTTCTTTCGCAACATGCAGAGATGGTTCCTGGTGCCTGTGTACTAGTAACGCAAGAGGGTAGTCGTCCTTTGCTGGTAGAAATTCAGGCATTAGTAGACACGGCGCATATTCCGAACCCAAGGCGATTGGCGGTGGGTCTTGAGCAGGCGCGCTTAGCAATGCTCTTAGCAGTACTGCATCGTCATGCAGGTGTAGCTTGTTTTGATCAAGATGTTTTTTTAAATGCGGTTGGCGGGGTCAAAATCTCAGAGCCTGCAGCAGACTTGGCCGTCTTGTTGGCTATTCAGTCCTCGATTCGGAATAAAGCTTTACCCAAAGAGCTCATTGTTTTTGGTGAGGTAGGTTTGGCAGGGGAGATCCGTCCCTGTCCACGGGGCCAGGAGCGCCTGAAAGAAGCCGCAAAACTCGGTTTTACAGTAGCCATTATTCCGAAGGCCAATATGCCCAAGACTAAGATTGCTGGTTTAAGGGTGATACCCGTAGAGCGCATTGATCAAGCTATTGCTGCAGCAGCAGAACTGAGTCAATAAAATTACAGTTGACGTAAATCTTCAGCTTGTATAAGTAATACCTGCTCATCGCCAGCCGATACTTCCATCCAGATCACCGGAATTTGTGGGAAGGCATTTTTGAAGTTTTCATATTCATTGCCGATTTCAATTAATAGCGCGCCACGTTCAGATAAGTAGTCGGGTGCGCCAGCAATGATTTGACGAATTAAATCCATGCCATCCTCACCACCAGCTAATGCTAAGGCAGGCTCTGCATGGTATTCAGCAGGAAGAGCGCTCATGGAGGAGGAGTTCACATAGGGTGGGTTGCAAATGATGAGATCAAACCGGTTGTCATCATGGGGTTCGGGTAATGCATCCCATAAGTCACCCTCAAATAATTCCACTTGTGTACTCAGACCATGACGATCTAAATTTCTAGAGGCTACTGCTAAGGCGGGCAAGCTGATATCACATGCGCTGATATGAATATCCGGGCAAGCTAGGGCTAGCAAAATAGCCAAGGAGCCGTTACCAGTACAAAGATCAAGGGCTTTACCATCAGCAGGCAACCAAGGTTCTAGTGAGCCATCCACAATTAACTCGGCGATCCAGGAACGAGGAACAATACTTTGCTCGCTAGCGTAGAAAGGTACCCCCATTAACCAAGCCTCTCCCAGAATATAGGCTAGAGGCTTACGAGTAGTAATGCGGGAATGAGCAACTTCTTGAGCGGCAGAAATTTGATCCGCACGCATGATTTGATCTAAGCGATCTAAGGCGTCCGTTGGGCTGAGATTGCATTGCTTACTGATGATCCACAAGGCCTCACTGCGCGCATCAATCGCGCCATGGCCATAAAACAAATCAGCAGTTTCAAGTTGTTGCGTTATTTGATCAATACATTGATCAAGGGTGAGGGATTGCGCAGGCTCAGGGTCCATGGATATAGGCTAATAATTAAGCGACGAGTTGCTCAAGTGTTTTGCGATAGATGTTTTTGAGTGGCACAACATCATCAATAATCACGCACTCATTAATTTTGTGACTGGTCGCATTAAGCGGACCAAATTCAACAACCTCTTTGCAAATCTTAGCAATGAAACGACCATCGCTGGTACCACCAGTGGTTGATAGTTCGGTATCGATTTTGGTTTCAGATTTGATGGCCTTACGAAGGGCGCCGGCAAGAGCACCATCACCAGTAATAAAGGGGCTGCCACCAAGCACCCAATCAATTTCAAATTGGAGACCAGCCGCAGTCAAGATTTCTTCAAGGCGACTGCGTAGGTTTTCTGGGGTGCTCTCAGTAGAGAAGCGGAAGTTGAAATCAATGGTTAATTCACCAGGGATGACATTATTTGCACCTGTACCCGCATGAATATTGGAGATCTGAAAACTCGTTGGTTGGAAATATTCATTGCCTTTATCCCACTCTGTAGCAACTAAGGCTTGAATCGCTGGTGCTGAGAGGTGAATAGGATTCTCACCAAGATGCGGGTAAGCAATATGCGCTTGGATGCCTTTGACGCGCAGCTTTCCAGAAAGAGAGCCGCGACGACCATTCTTAATCATGTCGCCCAATTGATCAACAGAGGTAGGTTCACCAATCACGCAGTAGTCTAAACGCTGTCCGTGCTTTTGTAGCCGATCACACATGATGACCGTGCCATCATTCGCTGGTCCTTCTTCATCACTAGTAATTAAAAAAGCAATTGAGCCCTTGTGATTGGGGTGCGTGATAACAAATTCTTCTGTGGCCACTACAAAACCTGCCAGAGAGGTTTTCATATCGGCCGCACCGCGACCATAGAGCATGCCATCTCGAATGGTTGGGGTAAAAGGATCACTCTCCCATTTTTCAAGAGGGCCTGTCGGCACAACATCGGTATGGCCAGCAAACATGAGCACTTTGCCATCATCGCCGGCACTACCTTTTTTGATTGCCCATAAGTTGGTTACCTGAAAATTGTCAGGACCACTGACTAGACTCTCAGTGTGAAAGCCAATGGCCTGCAATCTTTTAGCAATCAGCTCCTGGCAACCCCCATCAGCCGGGGTGACTGAACGACAGGCGATCAGGGCTTCAGTTAACTCAAGGGCAGCGCTCATGATTTGGCTCTAGGACTTAATCGCGTAAAAGTTCGTTAATGGCAGTCTTTGCACGTGTTTGAGCATCTACCTTCTTCACAATCACGGCAGCATACAGGCTGTACTTACCGCAAGCAGAGGGAAGTGAGCCAGGAACGACCACAGAACCAGCTGGAACTCGGCCGTAATGGATTTCACCGGTTTCGCGATCATAGATCTTGGTGCTTTGACCAATGTAGACGCCCATGGAGAGCACAGCATTTTCTTCAATGACCACTCCTTCAACAACCTCAGAGCGAGCGCCAATAAAGCAGTTATCTTCAATAATGACTGGTCCAGCCTGAATGGGCTCTAAAACACCGCCAATTCCAACGCCGCCAGAAAGATGGACGTTTTTACCAATCTGAGCACAAGAGCCAACGGTTGCCCAGGTATCGACCATAGTACCTTCACCAACATAGGCGCCAATATTGACGTAAGAGGGCATTAAGACAGCGTTTTTACCGATAAATGAGCCGCGACGTGCCATTGCAGGGGGAACAACACGGAAACCGCCATTGGCAAAGTCTTCCGCGGTGTAGTTTTCAAACTTGCTAGGTACCTTATCGTAAAACTGGGTATAGCCACCAGCACCCATTGGTTTGTTGTCCTCGAGGCGGAAAGAGAGCAAAACAGCCTTTTTCACCCATTGGTTTACCTCCCACTTGCCCACGCTACGGCGTTCAGCCACGCGAATGCTGCCCGTGTTAAGGCCCTCTAGGACGGCATTTACGGCGTTACGGATTTCCCCAGAAACGGCCTCTGGAGACAGGTTTGCGCGGTTTTCCCAGGCTTGTTCAATGATGCTTTGTGGTGATTTGCTCATGCTTTTTAGTTAACTATCAGATTGTTAAGGGATTTTGTCCCTGGAAGTAGATTGATCATTATATCGGTGGGGCAAAAACCCGTGTAAAGACTGCCAAGCTTGCTATCATCTTCCCACTTTAGTATGAATTTTTACCCCCTTTATTTGAACCCCTTTTTTCCCTGCAAAGTACGCCGTGCAACTGAAATCCATCAAACTTTCCGGCTTTAAGTCTTTCGTCGATCCCACCCATTTTGAAATGCCTGGTCAGTTGATTGGGGTTGTGGGTCCTAATGGTTGCGGAAAGTCAAACATCATTGACGCTGTCCGCTGGGTTTTAGGTGAATCTCGTGCAAGTGAATTGCGCGGTGAGTCGATGCAAGACGTCATTTTTAACGGCTCTGGTTTACGTAAGCCATCTGGGCGCGCTAGTGTCGAGCTCATTTTTGATAATGCTGATGGACGCGCACAAGGGCAGTGGAGCGCATTTACCGAGTTGGCCGTCAAGCGTGTTTTAACCCGGGATGGTAATTCGAGCTATTACGTTAACAATCAAGTGGTGCGTCGTAAAGACATTCAAGATATTTTCTTGGGTACGGGTATGGGTCCAAGAGGTTACGCCATTATTGGGCAGGGCACCATCAACCGCATCTTAGAAGCAAAACCAGAAGAATTACGTGTCTTCTTGGAAGAGGCTGCTGGCGTTTCTAAATATAAAGAGCGTCGCAAAGAAACCGCTTCACGTTTAGAAGACACTAAAGAGAACTTGGTTCGCGTTGAAGATATTTTGCGTGAGCTTGATCAGCAGCTTACTCGCTTAGAGAAGCAGGCAACCGTTGCGGAGCGCCATGCTGAACTCTCTACCGAGATGAAGTCTCAACAGCAATTACTGTGGTTTGTGCGTCAGACGGAGGCCGGTAAAGAGCAAGAGCGTCATGCAAATGGCATCCGAGACACGCAGGTTGGCCTAGAAGAACAGACTGCAAAACTTCGCCATGCTGAAACAGAGTTAGAAACGATGCGTACTGAGCAGTACGCCTTGCAAGACAAAGTATCTCAAGCGCAAGGTGATCTGTATCAAACCAATGCGGATGTGAGTCAAGTTGAATCACAGATTCGGTATGTACAAGAAGCGCGTCAACGGTTGCAGCAGCAATCACAAGATCTACAGGCGCAACTACAACGGTGGACTGTGCAAGAAACAGATGCAGCGCAAGCGCAACGCACCGCAGAGCATGAACTCAATCTGGCCGCTGAGAAAGAGCAAAGTCTATTAGCCGATTTGGGCGGTTTGCAAGATCAGATGCCAAGTCGTGAAGAGGTATATCAAGTTACTGCCCGCGCGCTTGATGATGCGCGTGATAACTTAGCTTCTATTGATCAGCGCTTAGCAAGTTTAGGTGAACGCCTCAAGGCAATCACTGCTCAACTTGAAGAGTTAAAAGGGCGCGATACGCGTCTTGAGGCTGAGCTTGCTGGAATGCGTAGACCCGACGCCGAGGCCTTGCAAATGGCTATTGATCGTCACGCTATGGCTCAGCGCAAGGTGGATGAGGCAAGGCAAAAGGCAGGCGAAGCCCAGCAGCGTGTACCTGCAACTGATGAAGCCCGCAATACGGCGCAGCAACAAATTCAGATGGCCAATCAAGATTTGGCCCAAACCGAAGCTAAGCTCACAGCATTAACTGCTTTGCAGGCGAGCGTTCAAGCTCAGGGCAAGATTGGTCCTTGGCTTGAGAGCAAAGGACTTAAAGAGAGCAAACGTCTGTGGCAAGAGCTTAAGGTCGAGAGTGGTTGGGAAGCTGCCTTGGAGTCAGTCTTGCGCGAACGCTTGGCTGCCGTTACTGCTAAGAGCATTCAAGAAACACTTACTTTAGCTAATGATGCACCTCCGAGCCGTTTGGCTATTTTATTAACGGAAGAAATTGCGCCTGTGCATACTAATGCGCCCGCAGATTTTATTCCGCTACTCACTCGCGTACAAAGCGCAGGTTCTGCTCGTGTTACATCAGTACTACAAGAGTGGTTAGACAATATTTATATTGCCAATAGCCTTGAAGATGCATTGCATCGTCGTGAAAAGTTACCTGCTGGTGGTGCTTTAGTAACTCAAGAGGGTCATTTGGTTAGTCGTGTTGGCGTGCAGTTATATGCCGCTGATTCTGAGCAGGCTGGTATGTTGGCCCGCGCTCAAGAAATGGAAGGTCTTGAGAAGCAATTGCGTGCTCAGCGCTTAATTCAGAGTGAGTTACAAGGCGAGTTAGACCAGTGCGTTGCGAATTACCAAGCTGCACATCAAGCGGCAGAACAAACCCGTATTGCTGCAGAACAAGCGGTACAAGAAGTACATGGTTTTGAAGTTGAAAGAATGCAGCTGACACAAGCTGAGGAAAAGTACAGCCAACGCGCGCAGCAAATTCAGGGTGAGTTGAGTGAATTGCGCCAACAGATTGAGCAGTTAACCCAAACTCAAGAGCAGTCAGCACAAGAGCTTGCACAGTCAGAAGAATCTAAACAAGGCCTTCAAAAAAATCTTGCAATTGCTCAAGAAAAACTCGAACTAGCAACGCAAGAACGTGATCATTTACGTGAATCTTTGCGCGCCGCAGAGATGTCTGCGCAAGAAGCGGCATTTGCAACCCGCTCACTTCAGCAACGTATTGCAGACTTACAGCGTGATCAAAGTACTGCACGTGTGCAGATCATGGAAATTCAAGATAAGCAGGCAACTTCCGAGCAAGAACTTGCTGGCCTGAGTGATGAAGAGGCGCAAGATAAATTACAGGGCTTATTGCTTGCGCGAAGCGCACGTGAGGCCGCTTTAGCAAATGCTCGTACTGAGCAAGATGCGTTATTGCATCAGTTGCGTGAGGCGGATGAAGTGCGCATGCAGATCGAGCGGAGCTTGCAACCGATGCGCGATAAAGTAGTTGACCTGCAATTACGCGAACAAGCTGCCCGTTTAAATTATGAGCAGTTTGCGACCTTGCTCTCAGATGCAGAGGCTGACCTTACTGCGCTTGAAGCGAGCTTTAGTTCAGATCTGAAGGTTGGTGCCTTGCAAAGCGAGGTCAATCGTCTTAATACCGAGATCCAGTCTTTAGGTCCGGTCAATATGGCTGCTTTAGATGAGTTGGCCAGCTCTCGTGAGCGCAAGCAATTCTTAGATGCCCAGTCTGCTGACTTGAATGAAGCGATGCAGACTTTGACCGATGCCATCGCCAAGATTGATGCGGAGACTCGTGATCTGCTGCAGGGAACATTTGATCAGGTGAATACTCACTTTGGAAAACTTTTCCCAGAGCTATTCGGTGGCGGTCATGCAGAGTTGGTTATGACGGGTGAGGAGATTTTGGATGCGGGCGTGCAGGTCATGGCACAACCTCCGGGTAAGAAAAATAGTTCTATTTATCTTCTCTCTGGCGGTGAGAAAGCATTGACTGCAATCGCTTTAGTCTTCTCTCTTTTCCTATTGAATCCTGCACCATTCTGTCTGCTCGATGAGGTGGATGCACCATTAGATGATGCAAACACCTTGCGTTATGCACAGCTAGTAGCCAAAATGTCAGATAAGACTCAGTTTTTGTTTATTTCTCATAACAAGATCACGATGGAAATAGCTCATCAGCTTATTGGTGTCACGATGCAAGAGCAGGGTGTATCCCGTATTGTTGCAGTGGATATTTCCTCTGCTGTATCTATGGTGGAGGCCGCTTAAGTGCATCTAGAGCAAATCATGACAATGCTTGGTTTGTCTGACTTGCAGTTTGCTTTGGCTGTCATTGGCTTACTGATTTTGTTATCGGTAGCTATCTTTAACTTTAAATACGCCCGTAAACGTCGTAATGAAAAGCTTGCCCATGATTTTTCAGTGGAGGCGCAAGCTCTTCGTGAACCCTCTTTTGGCTCGGGATTTGCTGATGCTCAAGAGCGTACTGAACCCTCTTTTGGTGGCATAGATATTGCCGTTACCCCTGAAAAATTTTCTATTGATCCTCGCATTGATTGCGTTATTACGCTGCGTTTTGATGAGAGTATTGGTGGCGCTGAGATTCTCGAGGAAATTAATGCCTGGGCTAACGAATCAAACGCCATGAGCGCACGCTGGATGTGTGAGGGTCTCAATGCAGATGTAGACGCTGCGCAGGAATGGGAGGCATTGCGTTCTGAAGCCACTTATTCTGAGTTGCAACTAGCGATTCAACTGGCGAGTCGCCGAGGACCAATAGGCGTATTAGAACTTTCTGATTTCTGCTCAAGAGCACAAGCGCTAGCAGATACCTTGGGTTGCCAGATTGATATGCCTAGCGTCAACACCATGTTGGATGGCGCAAAAGAGCTTGATGCTATGGCCGCTGAAAGTGATATTCAGCTCAGTATCAATGTTCTGCTAGATGAGGCTTGCCCTTGGGCAAACTTTGATGCCTTAATGCGTCAGCGCGGCTTTAGATTATCTCGTAATGGCCGCGCCTATGAATTTTTGAGCAATGGCGTAATGATTTTTGTGAGTGCAGAGCTCGATCCAAATCAGCCTGTAAAGCAAGTAACATTGTTACTTGAAGTACCGTTGGTGGCTGCCCAAGAACGTGCTTTTGAGCGCATGTTGGGCGAAGGTCTAGAAATCGCTCAAGCTGCTCATGGTCGTCTTGTCGATGACAACGGTATTAATCTTACTGAAGCTGCAGTCATTAGCATTCGTCAGCATCTCGATGTGTTGTATGCCAATCTTGAAAAGAGTGGCGTTGCCGCTGGCTCTTCTACTGCCAGCCGACTCTTTAGCTAAGGAATTACTTTGTCGCTTTCCAGTCCGACAAATTTAGCGGATCGCTACGCATTCTTACAAGTTGAGTTAGCGCGCTTAGAGCATGCTTATTACGTACTTGATAACCCAATAGTTCCTGATAGCGAATACGACCGTCTATATCGAGAGCTGCTTGATATCGAAGCTGCGCATCCTGAGTGGGTAACTTCAGATTCACTTTCACAAAGAGTGGGCGGTATTGCATTAAAAGAGTTTGATTCAGTTACCCATGCCGTGCCGATGCTTTCTTTAAACAATGCATTTGAAGATGCAGAGCTCATTGCTTTTGATCGGCGCTGTCGTGAGGGTTTGCATGTTGATCATGTAGATTACGCAGGCGAACTCAAATTTGATGGTTTGGCGATCTCTCTTCGTTATGAAAATGGCTCCCTAATAACAGCAGCTACTCGGGGGGATGGTGCCAGCGGTGAAGATGTCACAGCCAACATTAAAACGATTCGGGCCATACCACTCAAACTCACTGGAAAAAATATTCCACAGGTATTAGAAGTTCGTGGCGAGGTATTTATGTACCTCGATGATTTCCAAAAGATGAATGAGTATGCAATTGCTCATGGTGAAAAAGAGTTTGCTAATCCACGCAATGCTGCTGCAGGTAGCCTGCGTCAACTCGATTCGAAAATCACCGCTAAGCGACCGCTATCTTTCTTTGCTTATGGGCTGGGAGCGCTCGAGCCACAATCTTGGCTACCCAAGACCCATGAAGAATTACTTAATTCCTATGTAGAGCTGGGTTTGCCTGTTTGCTCGGAGCGAAGAGTGCTTCACTCTGTAGAAGAAATTCTCTCTTTCTATAACGAGATTGGCGCTAAGCGCCATGAGCTACCTTATGACATCGATGGTGTGGTCTACAAAGTTAACTCATTTGCTGAGCAGGCCAAGCTGGGTTTTGTCTCAAGAGCGCCACGTTTTGCTTTGGCGCATAAGTTTCCAGCACAAGAGGCCTTAACTACTGTTTTGGGTATTGATGTACAAGTGGGTCGTACTGGTGCCATTACTCCTGTAGCTAGATTAGCCCCGGTTGAAGTTGGTGGGGTGACAGTGACCAATGCGACCTTGCACAATGAGGATGAGGTAAAGCGTAAAGATGTTCGTATTGGCGATACCGTTTCCGTCCGAAGAGCAGGTGACGTTATTCCGGAAGTCGTCTCAGTTGTCAAAGAGCGTCGACCGATTGATGCTAAAGAATTTGAGATGCCAACCCACTGCCCAGTTTGTGATTCGCATATTGAGCGACTGGCTGATGAAGCGATTGCACGCTGTTGTGGGGGATTGTTCTGTGGCGCTCAGCGTAAACAAGCCTTGATTCATTTTGCACACAGAAGAGCAATGGATATTGAAGGCTTAGGTGAGAAGATAGTTGAGCAACTGGTGGATCACAATCTGGTGAGAACTCCTGCTGATCTTTATCGCCTGGGCTTTGCCTCAATTGCCAATCTAGAACGTATGGGTGATAAATCAGCCGATAACCTGATTCAAGCCATTAACCAATCCAGAAACACAACTTTAGCTAGATTTATCTTTGCCTTGGGCATCCGTCACGTGGGTGAAACCACCGCCAAAGATTTGGCTAATCACTACCAAAGTATGCACGCTCTAATGGATGCTAGCATTGATGACTTGCTCACCGTTAAGGATGTAGGGCCGGTAGTAGCAGACTCCATCACCAGCTTTATGGAAGAAGCCCATAACCGTGAAGTGATTGAACAGCTACTGGCTTCTGGAATGCAGCTTGCCGTAGAAGAAAAAAAGATTAGCGCTGCAGTCGCAGGTAAAACCTTTGTACTCACGGGCACATTTCCAACGCTAAGTAGGGATGCGGCTAAAGATCTTCTAGAAAAAGCAGGCGCCAAGGTGGCTGGATCAGTTTCCAAAAAGACTGACTATGTAGTTGCTGGAGCAGAAGCAGGAAGCAAACTCGCTAAAGCAGAAGAACTAGGCGTACCGGTGATTGATGAGGCAGTGATGATGGGGCTATTGAAGTAGGCCATTTCCTACACAAACATCAGGTAGGAATTTCTCTCTCATCTCGATAAGCTAAGGGCTTTAGGAGGGTGGTATGCGAGGCTCTTAGCAAGAGTAATAGTGTGGGATTTAGTTGAGCCGAGTTTGCAAATAATAGAATCAAAATGAGATTGAAATGAATGGCGCTTTACATGAATTGAATGTTGCTGCAGAGAAAATTTTGTACTCACAAAACCCTTTCTCCAGAACAAATAAATATGGTCACATTACTGCTAGTGGACTAGTTGTAAGGAATGAACAAATTCTTCTCATCTTTCATCCTTATATTAAGGAATGGTTCCAGCCAGGCGGTCATATTGATGAGGGTGAAAATCCTATTGAGGCTGCAATTAGGGAGGTTCATGAGGAAACGGGGGTTATCTGTAGACCCATTGCTGAATATTTAGATCCTATTGATATCGATTTTCATGAAATTCCCGACAATCCTAAAAAAGGGGAGGCTAGGCACTTGCACGTAGACCTATTATTTTTGCTTGAAGTAGTTAACGAGGAGGAGTCTCCTGAAGGCATTCAAAAAGCTTGGCTGCCGTTAGCGGAAATCTCGAATCCCCGTCTTCAGCGTGTATTGGTAAAACTAAGGGGAATTTAAACCCCTAGCGCTTCCAATAAATCTGTCTCTAGCATGATCTGTAACTTAGGATTCTTGCTCAAGTTAGCGGCATCCAATAGAAATACGTCTTCTACTCGCTCACCCAAGGTATTGATGCGCGCAGTATGGAGTGAAACTTGATGTTTCGCCAATACTCTGGAGATCGCATATAGCAGTCCGGTGCGATCGCTTGCTGACAGTGAAAGAGCGTAGTATTGGCCACGCTCATCGGGAATCATATGCACACGAGGCTGGATTGGGAAAATCCGAGATTGCCGAGAGAGGCGACCCATGCTGGGTGATGGTAATGGATCCGTGTTTTGTAAGGCGGCAGTTAGCTCGAATTCCACCAGTTGAATGAGGTCGCGATAGCTTCCCCCTTCGTCAACTAAATTACTGCCAGAGATCTGGAAGGTATCTAGAGCATATCCATGTTTGGTTGTATGAATGCGGGCATCCCAAATCGAGAAGCCATGACGCTCAAAGTAGGCACAAATTCTGGCAAACAAGTCTTCCTGGTCTTTAACGTAGACGGCAATCTGTAAGCCTTCGCCAACGGGGGAGAGGCGAGCACGTACTATAGGGGTAGCACTATCTACCTTATTGAATAAATGGCGAGTAAGCCAGGCAATATCAGCTGCATCTTGTCGCAAGAAAAAAGCGACATCTAATTGTTTCCAAAGATTTTCATAAGCAGCGTCATCTATGGCGTAGAGGCGTAATTTTGCTCTTGACTCTTCTTGATGTTGAGCAAGCTCAGATGAGGCATCAGGCTTTGCTCCCCCCAACACTCTGAGCGTAACGCGATAGAGGTCTTCTAATAGCTTGCCTTTCCAGGCATTCCAAACCTTGGGACTGGTGCCACGAACATCAGCAACGGTCAGCAGATAGAGGGCAGTGAGATGACGCTCATCACCTACTTGTTTGGCAAAGGCTTTTACAACATCAGGATCAGTGATGTCTTGCTTTTGCGCTACTTGACTCATTTTGAGGTGCTCAGAAACTAGCCATACCAATAGCTCAGTATCAGCCTTATCTAGACCATGATCTTTGGCAAACTTACGCATATCAGCTTTACCAAGCTCAGAATGGTCCCCACCACGCCCTTTAGCAATGTCATGAAATAACGCGGCAATGACCAGTAGCCATGGCTTCTCAAAGTGAGCGATAAGGCTGCTACAAAATGGAAATTCATGGGTATGCTCAACCACCATAAAGCGGCGAACATTACGTAATACCATCAGGATATGCTGATCTACTGTGTATACATGAAATAAGTCATGCTGCATTTGCCCAACAATTTTTCTAAAGGCTGGCAAGTAGCGACCTAGCACGCTGGTTCTGTTCATTAACTGAAAGGCACGGCTTACTCCATCAGGCTCCTTCAGAATCTGCATAAAGAGAGCGCGATTAACGGGATCCTTGCGCCATTTACCATCCATCTTCTGACGCGCGTTATAGAGTGCTCTAAAAATAGTAGCAGAAAGACTTTTGACATTCGCAGTCTGGGCAAAAACCAAGAAGGTGCGCAAAATTTTCTCTGGATGTTTTTGAAACAGCTGTGGGTCGGTAATATCAAGAACACCCTGACGCTCAATAAAGCACTCATTGCCTTCTCCAGGGATCGCATGAGTTGTTTTGGATTCTTGAGGAAAGAGTAAAGCTTCAATATTTTGTAACAACACATCATTGAGTTGATTAACTGCTTTAGCAGCCCAGTAGTAGCGACGCATGATAGCTTCACTCGCTAGGCGAGAAGACTCTTCTTTGATGCCCATAGCATTAGCAAGGGAGGCTTGCAAATCAAACGCGAGCACATCTTGCCGGCGCTTGGCAAGCAGATGTAAGTTGGCCCGCAGAGTCTCCAAAAAGCGTTGATTGCGATTGAGCTCAGTTAATTCCCGCTCGGTAATGAGGCCAGCAATACTGAGGTCTTTAAAGGTATTGCCCAAGTGTGCCGCTTTGCTGACCCAAGAGATCACCTGTAAATCACGTAGACCACCAGGACTTTCTTTGCAGTTAGGCTCCAAGGAATAGGGTGTGTCTTGGTATTTGTAGTGACGTTGAATCTGCTCGGCTAACTTTGCTTGAAAGAATGACTTCGGATCCAAGGTCTTTTCATAGGCAGATTCAAACTCTTTGAAGAGTGCCTTCCTGCCGCAAATCAGACGCGACTCTAATAGAGATGTCCGAACCGTAATATCTTGCTCGGCCTCTGAAATACATTCCTTCACTGTTCTTACAGAGGAGCCAATCTCAAGACCGATATCCCAGCAAAGCGCAACAAATTTTTCAATTTTGCTGGCAAGCACTTCCTCAAAGAACTTTTTATCCTCTGGCAGCAAAATCAAAATATCAATATCAGAGTAAGGAAAGAGTGCGCCACGACCAAAGCCGCCAACCGCGATGAGTGCTGCATCAGAATTCAAATCACAATCATTCCAAAGACTCACTAACAACTGATCGCTCAGCTTGCTCAGTTGCTTAGTCAGTCTGCCAACAATTTGATGCTCCTGAAATTGGACGTACGCTTGTTCGCGCGCAGCCTTGAGGCTGGCCACATCTTTGACAGATGTGCTGCTAGCAAGTGTGCGAGACATGATGCTGGAGAACTTAAGCGCTAGCTAGACTAGGTCTAAAGGAGAGGCCCTTAACGCAATCAGGAGGAGGGTTGCTACCCTCAGACCAAGTGAGCACTTCAACCCCGGTTGAGGTTACTAATAAGGTGTGTTCCCACTGCGCAGAGAGGCTGCGGTCTTTGGTTTTCACCGTCCACTGATCGGGCATCGTACGAATATCCCGTTTGCCAGCATTAATCATGGGCTCAATTGTGAAAGTCATACCTTCCTGTAACTTTTCACCAGTACCTGGACGACCATAGTGAAGAATTTGGGGGTCTTGATGAAACACTTTGCCAATGCCATGACCGCAATATTCCCGGACGATGGAATAGCCTGCTTTTTCAGCGTGTGCTTGTATAACGTGACCGATATCACCTAAAGAGGCGCCTGGTTTTACTTGAGCAATACCAAGCCACATGCATTCAAAGGTGATTTGAGTAAGGCGTTTTGCCATGACAGAAACTTCACCCACCATGAACATACGACTGTTATCACCATAGTAACCATCGGGGGTGATCACGGTGATATCAAGATTTACTACATCACCAGACTTAAGTACCTTATCTCCTGGGATGCCATGACAAATGACATCGTTTACCGAGGTGCAGATGGATGCAGGAAATGGTGGATAACCAGGAGGTTGATAGTTCAATGGGGCGGGAATAGTCTTTTGAACATCGCGCATGTAATCATGGCAAATGCGATCTAACTCACCAGTGCTCACTCCTGCCTTAACAAAGGGTGTCACATGATCAAGAACTTCACTGGCTAGGCGGCCAGCCTCGCGCATCCCTTGGATGTCTTTTTCGGCGGTAAATACACTGTTCATGCCTTGATTATCAACGACTTGCTTGTTTTTGGTAGACCACTGTTGCCTAAATTTTAGGCAAAAACCCAATTTTTATGAGTAGTTCATGCGCTTTATTACCAGTAGGCTACTTAACCAGCTACCTTAAAGCTAGCTAGATCGTTGATATTTAAGCTATAATTTCGTTCTTGGGTCTATTTGGACTTGAAATCGCGAGTTGAGCCTTCCAGGGTGGCGTTTTTTAGCGCAGCTAGGACTCAACTTTAGAACACAACCCTTAGGAGAAGTTATGTCAGTAACGATGCGTCAAATGCTGGAAGCCGGTTGCCATTTTGGTCACCAAACCCGCTTCTGGTCACCAAAGATGGCCCCTTATATTTTCGGTCATCGCAATAAAATTCACATCATCAACTTGGAAAAAACATTGCCTATGTTTCAGGACGCCCTGAAATTTGCAAAACAAGTTGCTGCTAACCGTGGAACTATCTTATTTGTTGGTACTAAGCGTCAATCACGCGAGATCATTGCGCAAGAAGCTGCTCGTGCTGGTATGCCTTATATCGATAGCCGTTGGTTGGGCGGTACGCTGACTAACTTTAAAACAGTTAAAGGCTCTCTCAAGCGCTTGAAGGATATGGCAGTTGCTAAAGAAGCAGGCGATTGGGAAAAGCTTTCCAAGAAAGAGGCTTTGACGAATGATCGTGATCTCGACAAGTTGCAAAAAGCGCTTGGCGGTATTCAGGATTTGAATGGCGTTCCTGATGCGATTTTCGTAGTGGACGTTGGCTATCACAAGATTGCTATTACTGAGGCGAACAAGCTTGGTATTCCAGTCATCGCTGTAGTAGATACCAACCACTCACCAGAAGGTGTTGATTACATCATTCCTGGTAATGATGACTCCAGCAAAGCAGTAACCCTCTACGCTCGTGGCATTGCTGATGCAATCCTCGAAGGCAAAGCAAATTCAGTTCAAGAAATTTTGATCGCTGCTAAAGAAGGCGAAGAAGAGTTTGTTGAAGAAGAAGGGAAAGCTGAATAATGGCTGCTATTACCGCTGCAATGGTTGGCGAGTTACGCGCCAAAACTGATGCTCCGATGATGGAGTGCAAAAAGGCTTTGACTGAGGCTGATGGTGATATGGCTCGTGCAGAAGAGATTCTGCGTGTCAAGCTCGGTAGCAAAGCAGGTAAAGCCGCCTCCCGTATTACTGCTGAAGGTATTGTCGCTTCATTCATTAACGGTACTACTGGTGCGTTGCTCGAAGTGAACTGCGAAACTGACTTCGTTTCTAAGAATGATGACTTTTTGGCTTTTACCCAAGCTTGCGTCAAGTTAGTTGCTGAAAACAATCCAGCTGATGTTGCTGCATTGCTGGTATTGCCAATGAATGGTCAAACAGTGGATGAAGTTCGTAGCGCATTGATCGGTAAGATCGGTGAGAACATCATGCCACGTCGTTTTAAGCGTTTTGCTGGTAGCAGTAAGTTGGTCTCTTATCTCCATGGCACTCGTATTGGCGTCATGGTGGAGTTCGAAGGTGATGAGACTGCAGCTAAAGATGTAGCAATGCACATTGCTGCGATGAAGCCAGTAGCCTTATCAATGGCTGACGTGCCTGCTGATGCAATTGCTGTTGAGCGTAGTGTGGCTGTTCAAAAGGCTGCTGAATCTGGTAAACCACCAGAAATCGTTGAGAAGATGGTTGAAGGTTCTATTCAAAAGTACCTCAAAGAGGTTTCTTTGTTGAACCAAACTTTCGTTAAAAACGATAAGCAAACAGTTGAGCAGATGCTCAAGGCAGCTAATACAACAATCAAAGGCTTCACCATGTTTGTTGTGGGTGAGGGTATTGAGAAGCGTCAAGATGACTTTGCGGCTGAAGTGGCTGCTCAGGTTGCTGCTGCTAAAGGCGCTTAATAAGGCTTAAAACTGCTGGACTTCCCAGCGGCTGTAATGCTCAAAAGGGCATAGAAACCTTGGTTTCTATGCCCTTTTGTTTGATCTGTCCCAAGCCCTTTATAATTCAACTGGAATATTAAAAAGTACTTAAAGATCAATAAGCTAAGTGAAAATTTGCTTAGCTAATTACGGAAAATATAACGATGCCAGCCTACAAACGTGTTCTCTTAAAACTCTCTGGTGAAGCCCTTATGGGGGATGATGCTTTCGGGATTAATCCGGTCACCATCGATTCCATGGTTAAAGAAATTGCTGATGTCGTCAATAGCGGTGTGGAATTAGCGATTGTGATTGGTGGCGGCAATATTTTCCGTGGTGTTGCAGGAGGTGCCGCTGGTATGGATCGCGCAACAGCTGATTACATGGGTATGCTGGCTACTATGATGAACTCGCTTGCATTGCAAGATGCTTTACGTCAAAAGGGTGTTGAGGCACGCGTTCAATCCGCCATCAGAATGGATCAAGTGGTTGAGCCCTATATTCGCCCTCGTGCAATACGAGCGCTAAGCGAGGGCAAGGTTGTGATCTTCGCCGCTGGCACCGGTAATCCTTTCTTTACTACGGATACTGCAGCTGCTTTGCGTGGTGCAGAAATGGGCGTAGAGATTATGCTCAAAGCTACTAAGGTAGATGGTATCTACAGCGCTGATCCCGTGAAGGATCCTAGCGCCACTTTATATAAAACAATTACTTTTGATGAGGCTCTCATCAAGAACTTGCAGGTGATGGATGCCACTGCATTCGCATTGTGCCGTGATCGCAAATTACCAATCAAAGTATTTTCAATTCTCAAGCCAGGCGCCTTAATGCGCGTGGTTCAAGGTGAGTCTGAAGGTACCTTAGTACACGTTTAATAGGAGGCTTGATGTCCGCAGCAGAAATTAAAACAACCACTGATCAGAAGATGCAAAAGTCTCTTGAGGCTTTGAAGGCCAATTTGGCAAAAATTCGTTCAGGCCGGGCAAACCCTGGAATTTTGGAACATATCCAAGTGGATTATTACGGCAACCCAACCCCCTTAAGTCAAGTGGCTAATTTAGGCTTGGCAGATGCTAGAACAATTAATGTTCAGCCATTTGAAAAAACGATGGTTGCAGCGATTGAGAAAGCTATTCGAGATTCTGACTTGGGTCTTAATCCCTCGTCGCAGGGAACGGTTATTCGGGTGCCAATGCCGGCACTCACAGAAGAGCGTCGTCGTGACTTAACTAAAGTGGTTAAAAACGAAGGTGAAGAGAGCAAGATTGCGGTACGTAATTTACGTCGCGATGCCAATGAGCATCTAAAACGCCTCACTAAGGATAAGGAAATTTCTGAGGATGACGAGCGTCGTGCTACAGATGAAATTCAAAAAATGACCGATCGTGCCGTTGTCGAAATTGACAAGATCGTGTCAGAAAAAGAAAAAGAAATCATGACGGTTTAATCGTCACATTGATTTTTCTAGACTATTTCTTATGACCCAGCATACTAGCTCCACCTTAGTTGTTCCCGAGGTTCGAGCTATTCCAAGACATGTTGCCATCATCATGGACGGCAATGGTCGCTGGGCTAGTAAGCGTTTTATGCCCAGAGTGGCTGGCCATTCAGAGGGTCTTAGCGCTGTTCGCAAAGTTGTTCAAGAATGCCGTCGCTTAGGCGTTGAATACCTGACTGTCTTCGCCTTCAGTTCTGAGAACTGGCGTCGTCCCCCTGAAGAAGTAGGCTTTTTGATGAAGTTGTTCTTAAAGTCACTCAAAAGTGAGGTCTCGCGTTTGGCAGAAAATGATATTGCTTTGCGTCTGATTGGGGATCTCAGTCGCTTTGATCCTGCTATTCAGGAGATGGTTCAATTTTCCGAAGAAAAAACGGTTGATTGCAAAGCGCTGACTCTCACGATTGCTGCGAACTATGGCGGTCGCTGGGATATCTTGCAAGCGATGCGCCAATGTTTGGCCAGTAATCCAGGCTTAAAGCCAGATGAAGTTTCTGAAGAGTTGTTGCAACCCCATTTATCCATGGCCTACGCTCCAGAGCCTGACCTTTTTATCCGCACTGGGGGAGAGCAGCGCGTTAGCAATTTTTTATTGTGGCAACTAGCATATACCGAACTCTATTTCACGGATGTACTTTGGCCTGATTTTGATGAGTCTGAATTACATAAGGCCTTTGATTGGTTTAGTCAGCGGGAGCGACGTTTTGGTCGCACGAGTGCTCAGCTGGCGACGCAGCCCATGAGTGATGCAGTCTAAACGCACACCACATCCCTTATGTTAAAAACCCGCATCATTACTGCCACTATTTTGCTGGCGATATTGCTTCCTATTTTATTTTTATTGCCAGCACTCTATTTGGGCATCTTCTTTCTTGTGGCCTTGATTGCTGCTGCCTGGGAGTGGAGTCGGATGATTGCGCCAGAGGCTAAGCTGGCTGCTTGGCTCTACGCATCATTTTGTTTGGTAATCATCTTATTTTTATTGAGTATGCAAGCAGTCGCCTGGCAATTTTCTTTGCTGATGATGGCGGTGGTATTTTGGTTCTTTATCGCACCATTTGTATTGGCCAAGGGCATGAATCTCTCATTGGAAAAACTCAAGCCTTTCTATGGTGTTCTTGGGCTCATTATTCTTCCGGCTACTTGGTTTGCATTGGTATTTTTGCGCGAGCTTGGTCTCGTATTTTTACTTAGTGCCATGGCCTTAGTTTGGATTGCGGATATTGGCGCATACTTTGTTGGCAAAGCATTTGGAAAGCGGAAATTAGCCGCTCAAATTAGCCCCGGAAAATCTATTGAAGGTGCTGTTGGCGGTTTGCTGCTGTGCTACCTTTATGCACTTTTATGCGTTGTCTATCTACCTTTAGGTGATACATTATTTGGGGCATGGGCGATTCGTTTTGGTTGGGTGCCGATGTTTGTGATGGTGACGGTCTTAGTTGCCTTTAGTGTCTTTGGCGATCTTTTTGAATCTCAATTAAAGCGCTTGGCTGGGGTTAAAGATAGCAGTCATTTATTACCTGGGCATGGCGGCGTGTTAGATCGCGTCGATGCCTTGATTCCGACAATGCCCATTGCGGCCTTATTAGCTGGATTAATTTGATGTCAATGAGACAGATTGCTATCCTTGGTTCTACCGGTTCTATCGGGGTCAATACCCTAGATGTTATTCGTGCACATCCCGATCGCTTTAAGATAGTTGCATTGACAGCAGCAAAGCAAATTGAGCGACTTGCTGCTCAATGTATTGAGTTCAAGCCACTTATTGCAGTGGTTGCTGATGCACAAGGCGCTGCTCAGCTCAGCCACTTATTACAAGCACAGAATATTTCCACTCAAGTGCTTTATGGTCCACAGGCTCTCGTTACTGCAGTAATAGACTCTGGATGTGACACCGTCATGGCTGCAATTGTTGGTGCAGCAGGTTTAGTGCCAACCCTGGCCGCAGCCAAAGCTGGCAAACGCGTGCTGCTGGCAAATAAAGAAGCGCTAGTGATGTCTGGCAATTTATTTATGCAGGCCATGAAGGCAGGGGGTGGTGAATTACTACCAATTGATAGCGAGCACAATGCGATCTTTCAATGCTTACCAGATCGTTTTACTCAGTCACCTTCGGATCATTTTGGCGTAGAAGAGCTTTGGTTAACTGCATCCGGTGGTCCATTTAGAGATTTGCCATTATCGAGTTTGGCTACGATTACCCCAGAGCAGGCATGTGCTCATCCCAATTGGGTGATGGGTCGAAAGATTTCAGTTGATTCAGCAACGATGATGAATAAGGGTCTTGAAGTAATCGAGGCTTTTTGGTTGTTTGGTTTGTCGCTAGAGAAAATTAAGGTTTTGATTCATCCGCAGAGTGTTGTGCATTCTATGGTGCGTTATCGCGATGGCTCTGTGCTTGCCCAAATGGGGCAGCCAGATATGCGCACTCCGATTGCTTATGGTTTGGCATGGCCCGAGCGTATTGAAGCTGGTGTCAGCCAGCTTAACCTGACCCAATTATCGAGCTTGAGTTTTTCAGAGCCCAACCTCAACCAATTTCCTTGCCTGAGTTTAGCTTTCGCTGCTGCAAGGGTAGGTGGTACGGCGCCAACCATATTAAATGCTGCTAATGAGATTGCTGTAGCAGCATTCTTGGATGATGGCCTGCCTTATTTAAAGATTGCCGAAGTCGTAGAGCATGCTCTCAATACTGTTCATCCCGTTGAGGCAGATTCACTTGAGACGATTTTGAAAACTGATGCGCAAGCTCGTGATGTTGCTAGCAGTTTCGTGTGCAGTATTGCTCGATAAGGCCATGTATCCATGCAGGCTTTGATGACTCTTGCAGCATTTCTAGTCACTCTTGGGGTCCTAGTGAGTTTTCATGAGTATGGTCATTTTTCAGTAGCGCGATTATGTGGCGTCAAGGTCTTACGTTTTGCCCTCGGTTTTGGGAAGCCACTCTATACCTATCGTGCTCAAAATGGCACTGAGTGGGTGATTGCCTCCATTCCCTTGGGTGGATATGTCAAATTACTAGATGCGAGAGATAGCGAGCAGAGTATTAGCTCTGCGGATCGCTCATTCTCATTTGATGTGAAGCCGCTTTGGCAGCGTTCTTTGATTGTGGCAGCCGGACCGCTGGCCAACTTTCTGTTGGCGATCATTTTGTTTGCTGTGATTTATATCAGTGGGGTACCGCAATTACCAGCGCGTTTGCAGGCGCCCCCTGAAAGTTCAGTTGCTGCTAAGCTAGGGTTGGCAGCTAATGATCAAGTGCTGGGTTGGAAATCGCTATCAAACGATGCAGTTAACCCTCCCGTTTTAGAGGACTTTGCTCCCATCGTCAGCTGGAATGCCTTGCGTTGGCATTTACTCGATGCGCTGGCTAGTCAGCAGGGATTTGCTTTGGAATTGGCCGATCCCTCGGGCAGTCGCTTTATTAAGGTCTTTAAGGGATTGGATTTACCGCAAATTTCACCTGATTCTGATCCTATGAAAGCATTGGGGATATTCCCCCAGTCTCTCCCCCAGAATCAGTGGGTAGAGCTTAAATTGGGCCCAATGGATGCCCTATTTTTTGCCAGCGAAAGGGTTTATCTGGTGACCAAGGTCTCCTTTAGGCTAATGCTGGGTTTATTTACGGGGCAAACCACCTTTAAACAGCTTGGCGGCCCCTTAAGTATTGCTGATATGGCTGGGAAGTCAGCTCAGGTAGGCTGGCAGCCATTTGTCGCTTTTTTGGCCTTGATGAGCATCAGTATTGGCTTGCGAAATTTGCTCCCTTTGCCGATGCTAGATGGAGGTCAGCTCCTGTATGATGCATGGGAGTTGGTTGCTGGTAAGCGAATATCGATTTCTATGCAGGAAAAGCTCCATAAAGTGGGTTTTTTGCTCTTGATTTCCCTTTCCTTATTGGCCTTGTTTAACGATTTGCAACGCTATCTTTCATCTTGAATTTTTTGACTTTCTCTTTCCGTGCCGTAACGCGATTTGTTGCACAAGCCGCTCTTATTATTGCTGCTGGTTTATCTGTGAATGCTCAGGCGGCAGACAACTTCGTCATTAAAGATATTCGGATTGAAGGCTTGCAACGGGTCGAACCTGGCACTGTCTTTAGTTATTTGCCAGTTCAAGTGGGTGATGCCTTTACAGAAGATAAGAGTGCTGAGGCGATTAAAGCCCTCTATAGCACTGGATTTTTCCGTGATGTACAGATTCAGGCGCAGGGTAGCGTCTTGATTGTGATTGTGGAAGAGCGCCCAACGATTTCTCGGATTGAATTTACCGGAATGAAAGAATTTGAGGTTGAGGTAGTGCGCAAGTCCCTCAAGGCCGTGGGAGTCGCTGAGGCACGTTTTTATGACAAGGCCCTGATTGATAAAGCGGAGCAAGAGCTTAAACGCCAATACGTTGGCAAGGGCTTATATGCCGCTGAAGTTGTGGCAACTGTGACACCAGTTGAGCGTAATCAAGTAGCTATCTATTTCAATATTGATGAAGGCCCAGTTGCCAAAATTCAGGAAATTAACTTCATTGGTAATAGCGTCTTTAGTGAAAGCACTCTCAATAGTCAAATGCAGCTCAAAACTGGAGGTTGGTTATCTTGGTATAGCAAAGATAATTTGTACTCTAAGCAAAAGCTTACCGCTGACCTAGAAAATATCCGCTCCTATTACCTCAATCGGGGTTATCTTGAGTTTGTGATTGAATCGACGCAGGTTTCCATCACTCCCGACAAGAAGGGCATCTACCTCACTGTTAGCATTCGTGAAGGCAGTAAGTTCACCGTCAAAGATGTTCGCCTGGCAGGTGATCTGCTTGGTAAAGAGGCTGAGTTGATGCAATTGGTAAAGCTCAAAGCGGGCGATACCTTCTCTTCAGCCCTGCTCACCGAGAGCACTAAGTCCATTGCTGAAATTCTTGGTTCTTATGGATATGCCTTTGCAACCATCAATCCACAGCCTGATATTCGTCGCGAGTTAAGTGAAGTCGACCTTACTTTAGTGATTGATCCTGGTCGTCGGGTTTATGTTCGCCAAGTCAATGTCACCGGTAATGCCAAAACGCGCGATATGGTGATCCGTCGCGAGATGCGTCAGTTTGAAAGCGCATGGTTTGATAGTGAGAAGATTGATTTATCGAAGAAACGTTTAGGTCGTTTGGGTTACTTCACGGAGACTGATATCTCCACGCAAGATGTGCCGGGATCCCCCGATCAGGTTGATGTCAATGTTAAAGTTACCGAAAAACCTACTGGTGCAATTACTTTGGGCGCTGGTTTTTCTTCCACCGAGAAGCTGATTCTCTCTGCCGGTATTAATCAGGAGAATGCTTTTGGTACTGGCACTTCTGTGGGCTTGAACTTCTCTGTAGGTAAGATTAATCAAAGTTTGGCTCTATCAAACTACGATCCGTACTTTACTGAGGATGGAATTAGTCGCTATACAGATTTATACTACCGCTCCTCTAAGCCGCTTTACTACACTGGTGACCCAGATTATCAAATTAAGAATGTGGGCACAAATATTAAGTTTGGCGTTCCCTATACCGAGGTGGACCGAGTATTCTTTGGCACTGGTTTTGAAGTATTCCAGATTCAGTCAAGCGTAAATACTCCGCAGCCATATTTAAGTTATATGATGGATTACGGAGCTGCATCCCCAGGTTATCCGGCCACCCTAAATACCTATAACGTTCCCATTACTATTGGTTGGTCTCGTGATGGCCGTGATAGCGCTTTAATCCCATCATCAGGATCTTTACAACAGCTCAATGCCGAAGTGGGCACGCCTGTAGGCAATATGATGTTTTATCGCCTATTCGGTCAGTACCAGAAATATCATTCCTTCTCAAAGGGCAATATTCTGTCTTTTAACGGCGAGGTAGGTTATGGAGAGGCCTATGGGAAGTATCCTTTCCCAATTACCAAGAATTACTATGTGGGCGGTATCGGATCGGTACGTGGTTATGCGCCCGGATCCCTTGGGCCGACTTACCCGAGTTCGGTAACAGGTACTAATTTACCTACCGGTGGTCAGTCAAAGATCGTTACTAACGTGGAATACACTGTGCCTGTTCCAGGCTCTGGGGTGGATAAGACCTTACGAGTATTTGGTTTCGTAGACGGTGGTAATGTTTATAACGAAAATATCAATCTTGTCTTAAGATACTCTTATGGCTTGGGTTTATCATGGATATCACCGCTCGGTCCGCTAAAATTCAGCTATGGTATTCCGATCAAGTCTTTGCCAACGGATAATATCCAGCGTTTGCAGTTCCAGGTAGGTACCGCGTTTTAATTGTTTAAGGAAAGTGTTATGAGGCTCAATCAGTCTTCACAATGGATTCAAATTGGCTTAATTGTCATCACATCTGCCATTGCAATGCCACAAGCTTTGGCTCAAGAAGGCGGCACTCGGGTTGGCGCAGTCAATGTTGAGAAAGTATTCAACGAATCTGACATGGCTAAAGCTAGCCAGACTCGCCTACAAAATGAATTTACAAAGCGTCAAAACGAAATTCGTCAAAGCGCCGAAAGAATTAAGGCAGCCGCTGAAAAATTAGATCGTGATTCGGCTGTGATGTCTGAAGCAGACCGTGTCAGGAAGCAACGTGAGTTGGCCGATCAAGACCGTGAATTGCAGCGTAAGCAACGTGAGTACACAGAAGATCTAAATCAGCGCAACTTTGAAGAGCGCGCCAAGATTGCTGAAAAAGCCAATCAAGCCCTCAAGCAAATCGCCGATCAAAGAAAGCTCGATCTCATTATTCAGGATCCAGCTTTTGCCAATCCTAAGGTCGATGTGACTGATGATGTCATCAAGGCTTTAAATAGTCTCAAGTAAGCTTTATGCCAACTGCCATCGAGCTAGCCAAACAGTTTCAAGTTAGCTTGGTGGGTGAGGGCTCACTGGTTCTTGAGGGTCTTGCCCCTCTGGAGCTTGCTCAAACTGGGCAAATTTCTTTTCTTTCAAATCCTTTATATCGACAGCAGGCCAGTGATTCAGCGGCGGGTGCACTCATCCTGAGTCAGTCCGATTTAGATTTTTTGCATGCAAATCCCAAGGCGAGCACTGCAAAGCGCGCCTACTTTGTTTCCAAAAATCCATATGCCACATTTGCCCGTATGGCTCAGCATTTTGCTAAGGCTAGTGCGCCTAAAAATGCACCAGGCATTCATCCTAGCGCGGTGGTAGATCCTAGCGTCAGCATTCCTGCCTCATGCCATATTGGCCCGTTTGTGCAGATTGGTCCCGGCGTGACAGTGGGAGAGCATGTTGTATTGTTGGGTAATATTTCGATTGCACGAAATTCATCAATCTCTAGCGATACCCTGATTTATCCCAATGTATCGATTTATGCTGATTGCAAAATTGGGGAGCGCTGCATTGTGCATAGTGGCGCTGTTATTGGAGCGGATGGCTTTGGCTTTGCCCCAGATTTTTCCAGTGCTGGCGGCGAGTGGCTCAAGATCCCGCAAACAGGTGGTGTAACTATTGGTAATGATGTAGAGATTGGTGCATCGACTACGATTGATCGTGGTGCCATGAGTGACACCATCATTGGTGCTGGCACTAAAATTGATAATCAAGTGCAAATCGCGCATAACGTGATTGTTGGCAATTGCTGTGTTATTGCTGGATGTGCAGCCATCTCTGGCAGTACAAAGATTGGTAACTTTTGCATTATTGGGGGAGCTGCAAACTTTGCAGGCCATCTTACGATTGCAGATAGAACAACTGTATCTGGTAACACCTCCATTATTCGTTCAATTACTGAGCCTGGGCAGCACTTTACGGGGGTTTATCCTTCTATGCTGCATAGTGCTTGGGAGAAAAATGCTGCCATCTTGCGTGGCCTAGATAAAATACGTCAGCGCTTGCGCTTATTGGATAAATCGAAGAGTTCGGAGTCTTAGGCCGAAAAGATTAAGTGGCTGAGAGTCTCAAACTAAGGCCGATATTATTGCAATGACATTGAAGTATTCTAGAAACTCACATTGGTAGGTAAAAACATGAGCAAACCCATCGCCATCGACATTAATCAAATTTTAAAGTTATTGCCGCATCGCTACCCATTTTTATTGGTTGATCGTGTATTAGAGATTGAGCCCCGCCAAAGCATTACCGCACTGAAAAATGTCACGATGAACGAGCCTTTCTTTCAAGGTCATTTCCCAGAATTTCCCGTGATGCCCGGCGTTTTAATTATTGAAGCATTGGCACAAACAGCGGCATTGCTGACTTTTTCAGAGGTGCGGGAAGAAAACGCGATTTATTACTTTGCTGGAATTGATGGCGCGCGTTTTAAGAAACCAGTTTTACCTGGTGATCAACTGATCATGACTGCAAAACTAGAGCGTGAACGTGCTGGCATCTATAAGTTTCAGGTTCAAGCCACTGTTGATGGTGAGCTTGCTGCTGAAGCCAATATTACCTGTGCGGTTCGTACGAAAGGCGCTTAATGACCCGAATTCATGCTTCTGCCGTTGTAGATAGCAAGGCTGAACTTGCTAGCGATGTTGAGGTTGGACCTTATTCTGTCATTGGGCCAAATGTCAAAATTGGCGCTGGCAGTAAAGTGGGGTCTCATACCGTCATTGAGGGTTACACCACCATTGGTGCAGAAAATCACTTTGCCCATTTCGCGGCAATCGGTGGTGCGCCACAGGATATGAAATACCGTGGTGAACCGACTCAACTGATTATCGGTGATCGCAATACGATTCGCGAGTTCACCACCATCCATACGGGCACCTCTCAAGATGAGGGTATTACTCGTATTGGCAATGACAACTGGATCATGGCTTATGTGCATATTGCCCACGATTGCCAGATTGGCAATCACACGATTTTCTCAAGCAATGCTCAAATTGCTGGTCATGTGAAGGTGAGTGACTGGGCCATTATGGGCGGCATGTCTGGTGTTCATCAATTTGTTCGCATAGGTCAACATGCCATGTTAGGTGGTGCTTCTGCATTAGTGCAAGATATCCCGCCATTTGTGATTGCTGCTGGAGATAAAGCATCACCACACGGTATCAATGTGGAGGGCTTAAAGCGACGCGGCTTTTCAACTGAAACAATTTCGGCCTTACGCCAAGCCTATAAGGTTCTTTACAAGGATGGTTTGAGCTTTGAAGAGGCGAAAGTAGAGATTCAGAAGATGGCCGCCGCTAGTTCTGATGATGCTGCAACGGCTCAAAAGTTGACAGAATTTCATGACTTTATTGCCGCCTCGACGCGCGGCATTATTCGGTAGAGAAGAGTCTGGTGCCAAAACTTGCTTGTGTTGCCGGGGAGCCGTCAGGTGATTTGCTGGCTGCCCCAGTACTTAGTGCTTTAAAGCAGATTCCTGAAACCGCAAATTTGCAGGTATACGGCATAGGCGGACCAAGAATGCAGGCAGAAGGTTTGCATTCCGACTGGCCGATGGAGACTTTGAGTGTCCGCGGTTATGTTGAAGCAATTAAACAGCTACCGGCTATTCTGAAACTACGCAAAGAACTCATTGCCAATCTGATGGGTGAAGGGCGTCCTGATGTGTATCTGGGGATTGATGCGCCAGATTTTAATTTAGGGGTGGAATTGGCTTTGCGCAAAGCAGGCATTCCTACTTTGCACTTTGTTTCCCCGTCTATTTGGGCATGGCGAGCAGGGCGCATCACCAAAATTAAACAAGCCGTAGAGAGAATGCTCTGCATCTTTCCCTTTGAGTTGGAAATTTACGAGCGCGCTGGAATTACTGCAAGCTATGTTGGACATCCTCTAGCAAGCGAAATTCCTCTGGAGCCTCATCCTGAAAATGCAAAACGCGTTATTGAAGAAATCCTCAAGCTATCTAGCAAAACATTAGACGGCACGATTATTTCAGTGTTACCTGGAAGTCGTGGTTCAGAGATTGAATTAATTGCCCCTATCTTTTTCGAGACTATGCCTTTGCTTGTAAAGAAATTGCAGGGGCAAAACGTCCACTTCATTATTCCGGTTGCTACAGAGCGTTTACGTGCACCACTTGAGGTTTTAAAAAAGCAGGCCCTTGAAAAAGATCCTTCCCTGAAGATCTATTTGATTGATGGCCAAGCGGATGCCGTTCTTGAAGCTGCTGATGTCGTATTGATTGCGAGTGGTACAGCCACGTTGCAAGCAGCTTTATGGAAAAAGCCAATGGTGATTTCGTATAAGGTTCCTTGGCTCACTGCGCAAATCATGAAACGTCAAGGCTACTTACCTTATGTAGGTCTACCCAATATTTTGTGTGGAGAGTTTGTGGTTCCTGAGTTACTCCAAGATGATGCCACCCCTGAAAAATTAGCTGATGCCTTGCTAGATTGGCTAAATAAACCTAATAAGGTAGCTGAGCTCAAAACACGTTTTGTACAAATGCATGAAACCTTACGAAGACCAACGGGGCTCTTGGTCGCTCAAGCAGTTGCTCAAACGATTGCTGCAGGAAAAAAACGGGTTAGCGTGTGAGTCTCATCTGGATTTGTGGAGTTGATGAAGCAGGGCGTGGCCCTTTAGCTGGAGCTGTGGTTGCTGGGGCTGTTGTGCTTGACCCTGAAAATCCCATTGCTGGATTAAAGGACTCCAAGAAATTATCTGCTGCAAGAAGAGCGTTTCTTTATGAGCAAATTCAACTCAAAGCAAAAGCCTGGGGGATTGGTGAAGCGAGTCCTGCTGAGATAGACCAAATCAATATCTTGCAGGCAACGATGCTGGCAATGCGCCGTGCAATTGAAGATCTTGCTATCCGTTTGGGTGGCTGGCCAGATAAAGCGTTAATTGACGGTAATCGCTGTCCAGAGTTGCCAATACCAGCAGAGGCGATTGTGAAGGGTGATACAAAGGAGCCGGCGATTTCAGCGGCATCTATTTTGGCGAAGGTGACTCGTGATCGTCAAATGATGGCTTTGCACGAGCAATATCCTGAATATGGGTTTGCTCAGCATATGGGCTACCCCACGGAGGCTCACTTAGCGGCGTTGCAGGCATATGGGGCTTGTAATGAGCACCGTCGCAGCTTTTCTCCAGTTCGTAATGTATTAGCTCTGCATAGTCGATAATTCCCCTATGAAAATTGACTTCATCTCCTCAAAAGACAATGCCTTATTTAAGGAAGTTCGTCTCTTGCAAGCCTTGGGCCCTAAGGGTCAGAAGGCTAGATTTGCAAGTGGTCATGCCTTACTAGAAGGTACTCATTTGGTACAAACTTGGGTTGGTAATCCTTCGCTCAAGAGCTTAATTACCTCTGAGTTGGGTTTGCAAAATCCAGAGATTGCGCAGGCTGTTTACGATCATATTGAGATCTGTCCCGATACCCGTGTTTATCAGCTCGATAAAGGTTTGTGGGACTTACTCAGTGATTTAGTCAATGCTCCACAAATTGCAGGATTACTAGATCTTCCGCAAAGCGCTTTAAATCCGCAAAAGTCTGTGGCCACCATTTCTGGGGACGTGATTATTTTGGATCGCATCCAAGATGCCGGTAATGTCGGCACTATTTTGAGAACTGCAGCAGCGGCTGGTTTTCATCAGGTGATTGCAACTTCAGGTTGTGCGCATCTGTGGTCTAGCAAAGTATTGCGTGCTGGTATGGGCGCCCATCGTCTATTAGATCTATATGAAGGTTGGTCCAATCAGCAAGTGCTCAGCGCAGTAACAGCCCCTTTTTTAGCAGCCACAGCAGATGGGCAACTAGATATATTTGATATGCCCAAGATACTCACTCAGCCAGTGGCTTGGGTAATGGGCAGTGAAGGTCAGGGAGTCTGCGAAGATCTTATGGTGCAAGCGCAGGGAGTAGCCATTCCTATTGACCCACGCGTGGAATCACTCAATGTATCTACTGCTGCGGCAGTATGTTTGTTCGAGACCCTTAGGGTGAGGCGCGCTTAAATAGTAGTTTTTTACGAGGGGCTACTTTCGGCCAGAAGCGGTCATTGCGGACAAAGCGTTTACTAAGTTTTTTAAAATCAAGCTAATTAATAACTATTTATAACTGTAGGTTTGATTTCTACCTGCTTTTTTTGCTTGGTACATTGCGCGGTCACAAGCGGCATAATATTTCTTAAAAATAAGTCTACACTCTGTACCCTTATCACGATTTGGGTCAAACACAGAAATCCCAATACTGATAGTTATATAGATTTCATTGCCGAGAGAGCTTGTAAGTGGTTGGCGTGCAATATGCTCCCGTAACCTTTCTGCAACTTTGAATGCCTCTTGTTTGGTGGTTTCTGGCAATACTATTAAAAACTCCTCGCCACCCACTCGACCACAGATATCAATTTCGCGTAATTCCTCAAGACTTTCTTTTACTAGAGCAATTAATACTTGATCCCCAATTGGATGGCCGTAAGTATCGTTTACAACTTTGAAGTGATCAATATCAAGCATTAAAAAAGAAATATCTTTTTTGCTTCTTAACGATTTTTTAATCTCTAGCTCAGATCTTGCGATGGTTTCAGCGCGACTCAGTGCTGAAGTTAATGAATCTGTCTTTGAGAACTTATCTAGGACATAATTTTTTTCTTCAAGGTCAATTAATAACTTTTTGAACTGGAACATTCCCAATAAAAGCAGAAGCGAGATTGGAATAGAGAGCGCTGCATCTACTAGGTTTACATGTCCGTTATCAAGCACGTGAAGCAAAGGAGAAATGCGTCTTCCCGTCATTAACCCCAGACCAAGAGCAAGAAATCCGCAAGCTAAGCGGTAAGCGCGGGCTCGGAAAAATAAATTAATAGCATACGCAGCAGCAGCAATCTGAAGACACAAAGCTAACGCATAAAGAGTGGCCGCTATAAGCATATTTATTCAGCTTCAGTTAGTTTTTGCAAAGTGTTATTTGCATCCATCAACTCAAAAGCAGCATCAACCACTTTTGCATCTAGTTTTTCTCCGGCTTCGGAGCGCACTTCATCCATAGCAGCACTAAGGCCGCGCGCAGCTCGATAAGGTCGATGCGTTGCCATTGCCTCAATCGTATCGGCTACAGCTAGAATTCTTGCTTCAGGACAAATCTGATCCCCTTTGAGTCCGTGTGGGTATCCGCTACCATCAAGACGTTCATGATGTTGTCTAACCATATCTGCAATTGGCCATGGAAAAGGAATATCTTTTAGGATTTGGTAGCCTGATTCAACATGGCCTTGAACCATTTGCATTTCAAGATCTGTCAGTCTTGTAGGTTTAGTCAAAATCTCTGATGGTACGGCTACTTTACCTATGTCATGAACCATTGCTGCCATATAAAGAGCTTGAACCGCGTTATCGTCCCATCCCATTTGTTTAGCGATTGCAGTTGAAATGGAGGCAACTCTTTTTTGATGTCCGGCTGTATAAGGATCTCGCCATTCCATGGTTCTTGCCATTGCTTCAATGGTTGCTTTTAGGGCATCAGCTAGACGTTCTTGTGTCTGTTGCTTTTCGTGAATTTCATCATCTAGCTTATGTTGTCGCTCAATCGACCTGAGACCAAATCCAATTTCTTGCGCTAAGCTTTCAAATAATTGCACCTCGGAGTCACCAAAAGCATTGGGCACTTTTGAGTAAACCAATAAAACTCCAAAGGGGTGCGCTTCTCCATCTGGTATTGGACATCCAATTGCAGATCGAATGCCAAATTTTCGGGCTAGCTCTCTCCAAGAGATAAATCCTTCATCCAACTCAGAGTCCACTACAACACTGGACTTGCCGGTGCGAATGGCCAACCCCCCAGGCCCCATGCCAGAAATATTTTTATCGGACCAGCTTACGACGATATTTTCAATATAAGCTAACGCAGAACCAGCGCCGCCCATTACCTGCACAGTTTTATTTTCATCATTCTCAGCCTTGCCGACCCATGCGAGAACATATGGACCTTGCGCAGCAATAGCACCACAAACCTCTGCAACCAGTAAGTCTGTTGAATCTGCTCTAGCTAACGCAGCCGCAGCTTCTGATAAAGCTGATAATGCCCAACCCCTCTTTTCTAACTCCTGCTTCATGGCTGGGGTTGGCAAATCTACGGGCTTTTGATTGTCTGTACTCATACTTCCATTATGAATCCAAAGAAGATCTATTTTCAATTGCCGGAGAATGAATCACCTTATTAACTTGTCATTCAGTTGAAAAAGAGGGAGTATTGACTGTATAGAAAATAAAAGGTCGCAATGAAAGACGATATTGAAAAGATTTATGCCAAGCTGGTCTCTCTTGAAACAGAGGTAACTAACTTACGCACAGGCTACATAGTGGTAAATCAACGCTATGCAGAGGCCATGGGAAGTTTGAAGGCCTTAACAGCTAGTGCACTTGAAGCTGCAAAACGAGCAGCCATTGCTGCTGAAAAAGCACTGCTAGCGGCTAAGAGTTCTGCAGCAGCGGCTAAATTGGCAGCATCTGAGTCTGTCATTGATGCAGCTGAAGCGGCAGCAGATGCTGCAGCATCATCAGCAGAAGCGGCAATTGAAGCGGCAGCTGCGGCCTCGGCTGCGGCATCTGCGGCAGCGGCTGCAGTCGCCCATCAAGCTGAAGAATCTTCTATCAGGGCTTCAGCGGAAGCAGCGGAAGCCACTAAACGTGCAGCGGATGCTGCCGCTGAAGCCGTTAGGATGTCTAATCTTGCATCCGAATCAGCTCGTAATGCCAGAAAAAATGCTAAGTGTTAAAGTAAAAAAGCTCCCATTTAGGAGCTTTTTTTCAGCCAACTACCTATATTAAAAAGGAAAGATTAGCTCTTCCATGATGTAGCGATAAAAGTAATTTGGCCCCAAGAATCCAGCTGACTTACCATAGCCTGCCCGAGTTTTAAAATAGTAATCATTTGAGGCAACAGGACTTGTAGCCGCCAACTCATACAGCTGGGTTGTCGTACTTGGATCTTGATTTACTGTTTGTCGACCTACGCCCACAGTACCGCTTAACATCCAACCAGAAATACGCTTTCTGGCACCCAGTGCAATCATGGTTTCGTTGTAATCGCTTGGATTGAAATAGTTATTCACCACATTGGTATTGGTATCTCTGTACTGCCGATATCTCAATTGCCCTGTCAACCCATACTCAGGCATTAAGTCATAGATTAACTTGGCTTTCACTGTAGGTCTGGTGTTGGTATCTGAGAAGTACATATTCCCGGCCATCACAATCGCTGTAAGACGCTCAACAATTTGCTGCTCAATACTCGCACCACCAAAGGTGTAATAAATTCCATTGGCAAGAGAGTTTTGAGTTTCTACACGATCACGACTCACAAATACTTCAGCTTTAGTAGATTCCGTAACTCGAAAACTATAATTACTATCAGTAGTCAGCAACTTGTAACCATTTTGAAGGTTGTAGCCAAGATTTAAGTTATAGCCGAGCCCAGTTCTGGGATTAATCGACTTTGTTAATAATGTATAGACCTCTGCTGAGGAATCCCAATTTCCTTGGGTAAAGTAGTTATGCTGATAACTTACGCCAGTATATTTTTCACCATGCTCATATAAGGGCATATAACCAGCGTTGTACTTATAGGTAGAGAAGCCTTCGCTATCAGAGGCAATGTAGGCATTTGGTACTGAAATTGCCTGCTTGGAGGTGGGCTCCTGATCTGCCACAGCGGTTGACGATGAAACAACTAGAAGTAAAGGCAATCCAATGCGCTTAAAGAAATTGATCACTTTGTACCCCAAGTCTTTTTTAAATTAAATAACTCAGAGAAATAACCATAAACGCAGGCTGGCTGAAGTATCAGGCCGTACGCAAATACATAAAAGAAAAATCCAAATATATTGGTACGTACCTTTAGATGTTCTTTACTAAACATCCTTTGACTTCTCGAATACATATATAGGTTGAGAGCTAATGCCATTGGTAAGATGGAGAGAGTCATTGGGCCGACAATCCAAAAATACCCAAAACAAGCAAGGACTAAGCCAGGAATAAACCCGAGAGAATAAGCAATATCCATAAACGGAAACATCGTGTTCCACCAAATGTAGATGGTGGATAAACGGGGTTTTAGGAGAATCATCGGATTAACCTTAAATGACTCAATTAGCCCGCGAGACCAGCGTTGCCTTTGTTTGATAAAGGCTTTGAGGGTCTCTGGACAGTTAGTAAAGGCGATTGCATCTTCAGCATGACCAACTCGATAGCCAGCAAGTAAAAGCTTCCAGGTGAGCACAATATCCTCACCAACCATCTCAGGCCAACCCCCAACTTCATTCAACGCATTTCGGTCATATAAGGAAAATGCACCCTGAGCTACTAGAGTCCCCTGAAATAGCGATTGAATTCGCTTAATGCTGGCGATACCTAAAAAATAATCCCACTCCTGGGCTTTGGTAATCCAATTGGTCCGTGAATTTCGTATGAGAATTTCTCCGGCAACTGCTTTGGTATTCAATGGATCGGATATAAATCGCCCGACTAAATTTTTAATGGCATCAACATGAAGATAGCTATCAGCATCAACAGAAATCACAATTGCACTTTTGGAAATCTTTAATCCCTGATTCAGTGCAGCAGCTTTTCCGCCATTTTTAGTCAGGCTAATTAATTCTATATTTGGATTGGCTGCCTGTTTAGACCTCACAACATCACTTGTGTTATCGGTAGATCCATCATCAATGACAATTACACGCATTGGACCAAGATAATTTTGCTTCGCAATTCCATCTAGCGTGGAGTCGATAGCCATCTCTTCATTGAATGCTGCAATCAAAATCGTAACTTCTGGATTCTTTTGATCTTCAATAACTGGCGGCCTTTTATCCAGTAGTAGAGATGTGAACACAAATGCATTCATGCACCCGGGAATTATGGCGATAAATGTAATTAAGAAAAATGCCAAGAATGGACCGACATGTACCGCTAGATCCTGATACCAAGGCTGAGAGTACCAAATAGAAAAGGAGCCCCACGCTAGGCCAACAATTGAGGCGATGACGAACTTGGTATGAACCGCTATATAAATTGCCATAAGACTTTTGAAAATATGTACTTTCAGTATAGTGCCAACGTAATTTGCGACGGCTTCTATTTCTCCTATTTGTACAATTTAGTATGGAAATAATTTAAGTTGCTGTCACATACACTTATTCCAGATTAACTATCTAAAATCATCTCGTTTATCACTTATTCAGTTACAGAGATAATCGAGCTTTGGCTAGTCGCCATTAAGTTTGAGATATGCAACCTCAACTCAGCCATCTAAGTTCTGATTACCTAGGGTTCTTGAAAAGACGTAAATAGGGTGGAGGTTATCTTCGCCAAAGTCTGCTTTGGGTCGTAAGCGGACCCTGAAGAATGCTTTTCTAACCTAGTATTGTTTTATCTGACTTAATCGATTGCAATACCGTGGTAGCAATCTCTTCAATCGATTTGCTCGTAGTAACCACCCACGGAATAGATTCTTTTTTCATCATGGCAGTAGCTTCATTAATCTCGTAGCGACAATTCTCTAACTTTGCATAATTGCTACCAGGACGACGTTCATTGCGAATCTCCGAGAGGCGCTCAGCATCAATCATCAGACCAAAGATCTTGCTGCGGAAGGGGAGTAAATCCTTTGGTAATTGACCACGCTCAAAATCTTCGGGAATGAGGGGGTAATTAGCCGCCTTCAAACCGTACTGCATCGCTAGGTAAAGGCTCGTTGGTGTTTTGCCAACACGCGAAATACCTACCAAAATGACATCAGCCTCCGCCAGGTTTCGATTTGACTGTCCATCATCGTGTGCCAAGGAGTAATTAATAGCCTCTATTCGGTTTTTATAGGCTTCCGTATCCGCATTGTGATGCAGGCGATTCATGGCATGGGTTGATTTAATCCCCAATGCCTGCTCTAAAGGGGCCACAAAGGTCTGGAACATGTCCAAAATCAGGCCATTGGCCTTGCCGACAACGGTATTGAGCTCAGGATTCACTAAAGTGGTGAAAACAATGGGTTGAACTCCCGTTTTTGCAGCGGTTTGGTTGATGCTAGAAACCGCGTCATGGGCTTTATCAAGGCTATCTACAAAAGGGACCCGAACGTGCTTAAAAGTGGCCTCAAATTGCGCCAAAATTGACTGGCTGAAGTTCTCAGCGGTAATGCCGGTGCCGTCAGAAACAATAAAAACGATGCGAGTTTGGGTGGACATGGAATTGGCCTAAAAAGTCTTAGTCAGCACTACAATATGCAGTTAATGAAGTATGCCGTATTGTATTCGGCCGCTCTACCAGTTTCCTTATCTTTAGAGAGTATTTTATGTCCAACCAACAGCAACAAAGTAACGATGTAGCCAATGCCTATGTTTTGCCTTTTGAGCAACTCCGTATGACTGACGTTGAGTCAGTCGGCGGTAAAAACGCTTCCTTAGGCGAAATGATTTCTCAATTATCAGCAACTGGTGTGCGAGTTCCTACTGGTTTTGCTACCACCGCTTTGGCATTTCGAGATTTTTTGGAGCACAACAAGCTAACTGAGCGCATTCAAAAGCGCTTGGAAAACCTCAACATCGATGATGTACGTGCATTAGCAGAGGCTGGTAAAGAGATTCGTAACTGGATCGAGACTGCACCATTTCAGGCGCGTTTGGATGAAGAGATTCGCGCGGCATTTAAAAAATTAGATGACTCTGGCAAAGGGTCCTTTGCGGTTCGTTCTTCAGCAACTGCTGAAGATTTGCCTGACGCTTCATTTGCTGGACAACAAGAAACATTCTTGAACGTTGAGGGTATTGACGATGTTCTCAAGAAGATCCGCGAGGTGTTTGCTTCCTTATACAACGATCGCGCGATCTCCTACCGTGTGCATAAAGGTTTTGCCCATGAGGAAGTAGCTTTATCCGCCGGTATTCAGCGCATGGTGCGTTCTGACCTGGGCGCCTCAGGGGTAATGTTTACCATTGATACCGAGTCAGGTTTTGAGGATGTTGTGTTCATTACCTCAAGTTATGGCTTGGGTGAGACCGTAGTGCAGGGCGCAGTTAATCCTGATGAGTTTTACGTCTTTAAACCTACCTTGGCGCAAGGTAAGAGGGCAATTATTCGTCGCTCATTAGGTTCTAAACTCATTCAGATGCAATTTGCACCTGCTGGCTCTGCGGAGAAGGTGGTGACAGTGGATGTCACGCCAGAAAAGCGTAATCGTTTTTCTTTAGAAGATGCTGATATCACCGAGTTAGCAAAGTATGCGGTGATCATTGAGAAGCACTATGGCCGTCCCATGGATATTGAGTGGGGTAAAGATGGTCAGGATGGCCGCATTTATATCTTGCAAGCCCGCCCTGAGACGGTGAAGAGTCAGGCTGCTGGTCAAGTGGAGATGCGCTACAAACTCAAGGGTAGCTCTAAGGTATTGGCTAAAGGCCGTGCGATTGGCCAAAAGATTGGCGCCGGTCCAGTGCGCGTCATTCGCGATCCCAGTGAGATGGATCGTGTTCAGCCGGGCGATGTTTTAGTGGCCGATATGACTGACCCGAACTGGGAGCCCGTCATGAAGCGTGCCTCCGCGATTATTACGAATCGTGGTGGTCGTACTTGTCACGCTGCGATTATTGCGCGTGAGTTAGGTGTGCCAGCAGTGGTGGGTTGTGGTGATGCTACTGAGCATTTGCAGGATGGCATGATGGTTACCGTTTCTTGTGCTGAGGGTGATGAGGGCCATATTTATGATGGCTTGATTGAAACTGAAGTGACAGAAGTTTCACGAGGCGTATTGCCAGAAATCCCAGTGAAGATCACCATGAATATCGGTAATCCTCAGTTGGCATTTGATTTCTGCCAAATTCCCAACGCAGGTGTTGGCTTGGCTCGCCTCGAGTTCATTATCAATAACTACATTGGTGTGCATCCCCGTGCCGTGTTGGAGTACCCCAATATTGATCCTGATCTCAAGCGTGCAGTTGAAAGTGTCGCTCGCGGTTATGCAAGCCCACGTCAATTCTACGAAGATAAATTGGTAGAGGGTGTGGCAACGATTGCTGCGGCTTTCTATCCAAAGCCAGTCATCGTCCGTTTATCGGATTTCAAGTCAAACGAGTACAAGAAACTGATTGGTGGATCGCGTTACGAGCCTGATGAAGAAAACCCAATGCTGGGTTTCCGTGGCGCCTCTCGATATGTGTCTGCTGACTTTGGTGAAGCTTTTGCTCTCGAGTGCGCAGCGATGAAGCGGGTACGCGAGGATATGGGTTTAGATAACGTGGAGATCATGGTTCCGTTTGTCAGAACCATTAAACAGGCAGAGCGCGTGATTGACATGATGGGCAAGTTGGGCCTCAAACGCGGTGTGAATGGTTTACGTTTGATCATGATGTGTGAGATTCCGTCGAATGCGATTTTGGCGGATGAGTTTCTCGAGCATTTTGATGGATTCTCAATCGGTTCAAACGATATGACTCAGCTCACGCTTGGTCTGGATCGTGACTCCGGTATGGAATTATTGGCTATTGATTTTGATGAACGTGATCCAGCGGTAGAGTTCATGATTGCGCGTTCAATTGATGCTTGCCGCAAACAGAATAAGTACGTTGGTATATGCGGCCAAGGCCCTTCAGATCATCCAGACTTTGCACGCTGGCTGGTCGCCAAAGGCATTACTTCAATCTCACTCAATCCCGATAGCGTAGTAGATACCTGGGAAATGTTGGGTAAGAAAGAGGCCTAAGTAATTGCGCTGCTGAAAAATGCAAAAGGCCTAGAGACATCTAGGCCTTTTTCTTTGGCTCCAGCAGTACCTAAGATTTTACTTTACCAATTATTTTTTCTTTTCAGGAGATTTCACTGCAACTTTATTGGGTGTCTTATTAACTGCATTTTTTTTGAAACGATGAATTGGGACTGCCCCCATTTTTTTTGCTGGCGCTGTAATCGAGCGTGATGGGGTAGCACCTGACCAGCTTGGTTCCGCGATAGAGTTAAAAGCAGCGCGTAGCTTCTCGCCCCAGAATTGATGAATCATCTGAAAGTAAGGATTAGATTCATCCATGGTAACAAGCTTACTAGCCTGCAAAGCATTTTTCTCATAGACCAGAAGATCTAATGGCAAGCCTACCGAGATATTGCTATTGAGAGTGGAGTCCATGGAGATCAAGGCGCACTTGGTGGCTAAATTGAGTGGGGTATCAAAGGTAATGACGCGATCTAGAATCGGTTTGCCATATTTGGATTCACCAATCTGGAAGTAGCAGGTCTCGGGTGTAGCTTCAATAAAGTTACCAGCAGAATAGATATTAAAAAGTCTTGGCCGCTCCCCTTTAATTTGTCCACCAAAGATCAGATTGCAGTTGAAATCGATCCCTGCCTTTTCAAGAGCCTTATGGTCTCGGTCATAAACCTGTTTAATAGCATCCCCAATTACAGCTGCGGCATCATGCGAGCTCTCTACATTCCATAAATTTTTACCATTGAATAATTGCCCTTGAAGAAGAATTTCTTTGACGGCTTGGGTAATTGCTAGGTTACCTGAGCTCATGAGGGCAAAAAATCGATCCTTATCCTTTTGAAATAAAGACATTTTTCGAAAGGTGCCGATTTGATCAACGCCAGCATTGGTGCGAGTATCTGATAGAAACACTAAACCATCTTTAAGGCAAAGCCCAACGCAATACGTCATCCTGAAACCCCTTTAATGAACTCTTGAAATTATCCCTTACTTATTGGTGTTGGGGCTAAGTCTATTTGATTTGAGTGATTGAAATACTGGCACTCAGTTTCTCTCCATCTCCGCCAGATCTCACTCCTTTGACAGGGGCGGCGGAGTAGTAGTCTTTACCAATTGCCAGGCGAATATGCCGTGAATCGATCAAGCAAGCATGGGTAATATCCACGCTAATCCAAATACCCTGATCAATATCACTACAAAAATCGATCCAAGCATGACTGGCTAAGTTAGGTGACTCTTCAGCAAAAAAATATCCGCTGACGTAGCGTGCTGGAATGCCGGATGCTCTGCAAAGACCCAGCATGATATGAGCGTGATCTTGGCAAACACCGGATTTCATGGCAAAGGATTGCGCTGCGGTTGTGGCAAAGTTTGTTTGACCGGGAAAATATAAGATGGTTCCCTGAACTGCGGCTGCTAATTCCAGAATCTCTTCAATGGAGTTGTTCTTTGGTAAAGATGCTGAGAAATACTCCAGCATTTCAGGAGTTGGCTCGGTGAGATGGGTTTGTTGAAGTAGATAATAGGGTGACACCGCTTTGGGCTCATCGATAAATTGATAAGCATCATGGGTATGCACTTCACCATCTGCCTCTATCATCATCGAGGTGTAAGAGCTCTCTTGAACAAAGGTGCTACATAGATTACCAAAGGCATCATAAGAGCTGCTGGCTTTAATCGGAGTGCTTACTTTCCACTTGTCAATCGTCTGACCCATGACAGTGGGTGGCGTGAGTCTTAATTCTTGAATGGAGTAGCGCACAGGAGTTTCATAACGGTACTCTGTGCGGTGATGAATCTTGAGGTGCATGGGATCTTTATGCGACGGCTAAGGGTATGAGATAGGCATTGCTGAATTCATCGGCAATGTGATTAATGCGCTCTAAGAATTCTTCTATGAATTCATCTAGACCTTGTGAGAAAACCTCATCAATATCGGAATAATCCAAGCTGGCCTTGAGTTTTCCAAGGAGGCGTTCAATTTCTTTGGATTGCTGATTTTTTACTGCAGATACTAATGGGATGAGTTCGTTAACGCAACATATTAAGGAGCGGGGCATTTGTTTATTGAATATCAAGAGTTCAGCTACCTTCTTGGGGCTTACTTGGTCAGAATAAATCTGCCGGTAGATCTCAAATGCTGAGACAGAGCGAAGTAGGGCAGCCCAATGGTAAAAATCAAAGAAGTTTCCATCTGCACCATCTAATTCAGTTTTCCTGCCAGTACTGAGTACTTTTAGACTCGCAGGATCCTCATACTTGGTCTCTAGAATACGAGCGGTATTATCGGCGCGTTCTAGTAAGGTGCCGATATTCATGAAGTAGAAGGCTTCATTTTTTAGCATAGTGCCATGCATCACTCCTCTAAATAAGTGGCAGCGATACTTAACCCATTCAAGAAGCCTACTGGGATCGGCTTGATTTCTGGCTTCTAAAATTTGCTGTAACTCTAGCCAAGTTGTATTTTGGGTTTCCCAAACTTCGGAAGTGATCCTACCGCGTATGACGCGTGCATTCTCTCTTGCGGAAAATAGGCAGGAGACAATGCTAGAGGGATTGCTGGTTTCATAGATCATGAAATCGAGCACATTTTCACGATTAACAACTTTATATTTTCTTAAGAAGGAATCTTCAAGCTTGGAGATGGTGAGTAGTTTCTTCCAACTTTGCTCTAAAAACTCGGCTGGTTGAGGTAGCAAGGAAGTTTGATGATTAACATCTAACATGCGAGCAGTATTCTCTGCGCGCTCAGTGTAACGTGCCATCCAGTACAAGCAATCGGCGGTACGGCTCAACATATTCTCATTCCCTTACCCTTCTAGAACCCAAGTGTCTTTGGTGCCACCACCTTGAGAGGAGTTCACCACTAAAGAGCCTTCTTTAAGTGCAACTCTGGTAAGACCACCGGGAACCATCTTGATGGTTTTGCCTGATAGTACGAATGGCCTTAAATCGATGTGGCGTGGAGCTACACCAGACTCTACAAAAGTAGGACAGGTAGAGAGTGCGAGCGTGGGTTGTGCAATGTATTGATCTGGATTGGCAATCAAATGCACTCTAAATTCTTCAATTTCCGCTTTGGTTGAGGCAGGGCCAACTAACATCCCATAACCCCCGGCCCCATGGGTTAACTTAACGACGAGCTTCTCCAGATTGGCTAAGGTATAGGCTAGATCATCAGGCTTGCGACACTGAAAGGTCGGGACATTGTTCAGGATGGGTTTTTCCCCCAAATAGAACTCAATCATGTCGGGTACGTAAGGGTAAATGGATTTGTCATCTGCAATGCCAGTACCAATTGCATTAGCTAAGGTAACGTTGCCAGCACGATAAGCTGACAATAATCCAGCTACTCCTAGAGTCGTGTCCGAGCGAAAAGCCAGTGGATCTAAAAAGTCATCATCGACCCTGCGATAGATTACGTCGACCCTTTCAGGTCCTTGCGTAGTGCGCATATAGACCTGTTCATTTTTCACAAAGAGGTCTTTTCCTTCAACTAGCTCCACGCCCATTTGCTGTGCGAGATAGCTATGTTCAAAATAGGCCGAGTTATACATACCAGGGGTTAGCACTACAACGTTCGGTTTTTTAACATCATCGGGCTTTACTGACTTTAAGCACTCCAGTAAAAAGTCTGGGTAGTGCTCCACTGGTGCAACACGATACTTTTGAAAAAGATCAGGGAAGAGGCGCATCATCATTTTGCGATCTTCAACCATATAAGAGACGCCAGATGGCACGCGTAAGTTGTCTTCTAAAACATAAAATTCACCTTCGCCTGCCCGGACAATATCAATCCCGGCAATTTGGGCATAGATATCGCGGGGCACGTTGACATTGCGCATCTCTGGACGGTATTGCGCATTATTGAAGATTTGTTCTGCAGGAATAATGCCTGCTTTGATAATGGCCTCTTCGTGATAAATGTCATAGATAAAGCGGTTTAAGGCTTTCACCCGTTGACGCAAACCTGCTTCTAGTTGCTCCCATTCCTTGGCGGTAAATATTCTGGGTATTTGATCAAAGGGGATAGTGCGTTCTGTCCCCAAATCATCTCCGTACACTGCAAAGGTGATGCCCACCCTACGAAAGATGAGATCGGCCTCAGCACGTTTAAGACCCATTAGAGAATCGCTCTGTTGTTTGAGCCAGTGATGAAAAACTTGATAATGGGGGCGCGCTTGTCCGCTGGCGTCGAGCATTTCGTCAAAAGGCAATTTCATAACTACAAACTAAAGCCTTCGAAGGGGTTAGCTGTTTGGAATAAGGAACAGCTTGGTGCTTATATGCACTAATTTGGTGCATTAGACTTTCGAGAGCGTTCACTCTCTAGTTTTTAGGCGTTGAGATCGCCCCTGGCGATACGGCCTTTCTGAACTTCCCATTCACGTTCCTTGGTTGCGGCGCGCTTATCGTGCTGCTTTTTACCTCTCGCGAGGCCAATTTCACACTTCACATTGCCTTTGGAGAAATGCAGATTTAAGGGGACCAAGGTGTAGCCTTTTTGCTCCACTTTACCAATCAGTTTGCGAATTTCAATGGCATTGAGCAGTAATTTGCGGGTTCGTGTGCTGTCAGGAACAATATGCGTGGATGCCGAAAGAAGCGGGGTGATATGGCAACCGATCAGGAATAGCTCCGCCTTACGGATGACAACATACGCTTCTTTGATGTGCACGCGACCCGCACGAATGGCTTTGACTTCCCAGCCCTCCAGAACAAGCCCTGCTTCAAACCGTTCCTCGATAAAATAATCGAAGAAGGCTTTTTTGTTATCGACGATACTCATATTTATTTAGCTTCTCAAGATCGATTATGGCAGACGTCTACAAGACCGTTTTAATTGGCCAATCAGCCGACCGAATGTATGGCTTAGTGACAGACGTTGCGCGCTACCCAGAGTTCCTTCCCTGGTGTGGTGGGGTGGAAATATTTGAGCAAACTGAGACTGTTCTAGATGCCAAAATCAATATTCAGTTCAAGGGGATTACACAGTATTTCCATACCCGTAACATCAATCATCGCCCAGAAACGATTGATATGGTGTTTGTAGACGGCCCATTCAAGCATTTTTCAGGTCAATGGAACTTTATTCCGCTGAAAGAAGATGCCTGTAAGGTGGAATTTAAGCTCCATTGGGAATTCAAAAGCGCCATTCTTGATAAGATTATTGGCCCTGTTTTTGGCCATATTGCGGGTACCTTTGTGGATTGTTTTGTAAAGCGTGCTGAAGACCTCTATGGGTAGTAAAACCATTGAAATCTTGCTCTGTGACGCTAGACAGGGCGAGCCTAAGATAACTCCATTTACCCTTAAGCTTGGTTCTGAAGAGTTGGCCACAGTTGGCTTAGCCTTGATCAGTGCAGGTATTTCCAGCGGACCCGAGGATCCTGTCTTAGCCAGAAAAGGCTGTTTTGGGGTTTTTGGCAAACGCAAGGATTGGGATAGCCCCATTTACGATGGGGATCGTTTGGAGCTCTATTCACCCCTTTTGGTCGACCCTAAGGCAGTGCGTCGTAAGAAAGCGAATCAGAACCAAGATGCCAAATTCCAGGCTGCCGCAGCTAAAAGAAAGGCTAGGAGGCTATAATCTGTTTTTGCGACTAGGGGTTTTGCATGCGACTCATTCAAAAAGCACTCACTTTTGACGATGTGCTCCTCGTACCGGCCTATTCTTCGGTACTTCCTCGGGATGCCAGTTTGGCAAGTAAGTTAACTCGAGATATTTCACTCAATACACCGTTGGTATCTGCTGCGATGGATACTGTTACCGAAGGTCGATTGGCGATTGCCATGGCCAGTGAAGGTGGTATTGGCATTATTCATAAAAACCTGAAACCTGCAGAGCAAGCGCGTGAGGTTGCCAAGGTGAAGCGATATGAGTCTGGAGTGCTGCGTGATCCTATTACGGTCGCTCCTGATATGTCGCTAAGACAAGTCATTCAACTTTCTCGCGAATACGGTTTTTCTGGATTCCCTGTACTGACGGGAAAAGAGGTAGTCGGAATTATCACGAATCGTGACTTACGCTTTGAAGAGGATCTTGATACGCCGGTAAAAAGCAAAATGACTCCACGTGAGCGCTTGATTACCGTTAAAGAAGGTTGCTCATTAGAGGAGGCAAAACGCTTAATGAGTCAACACCGCTTAGAGCGAGTACTGGTAGTGAATGATCGATTTGAGTTGCGCGGTTTAATTACCGTCAAAGATATTCTTAAGGCCACCGAACATCCCAATGCCTGTAAAGATAGCGAGGGTAAGTTACGTGTTGGTGCTGCAGTTGGTGTTGGTCCGGATAATGATGAACGTATTGAACTATTGGTGCGCGCAGGCGTAGACGTCGTCGTAGTTGATACTGCCCACGGCCACAGTCAAGGTGTTTTAGATCGCGTCAAATGGGTCAAGAAAAATTATCCTCACGTGCAAGTTATTGGTGGCAATATTGCTACTGGAGATGCAGCCAAAGCCTTGGCTGATCATGGTGCCGATGGTGTGAAGGTGGGTATCGGACCAGGCTCGATTTGCACTACTCGTATTGTTGCCGGCGTTGGTGTTCCACAAATTACTGCGATTGTGAATGTTGCTACTGCACTTAAAGGTACTGGAATTCCTTTAATTGCTGACGGTGGTGTACGTTATTCAGGTGACGTTGCTAAAGCCTTGGCTGCAGGCGCCAGTTCAGTCATGATGGGCGGTATGTTTGCTGGAACCGAAGAAGCGCCTGGCGAGGTATTTTTATACCAAGGTCGTTCATATAAGAGTTACCGCGGCATGGGTTCTTTGGGCGCGATGGCAGATGGTTCTGCTGATCGTTATTTCCAGAGCGATATCAGCGCCGCAAACGCAGAGAAGCTTGTTCCGGAAGGTATCGAAGGTCAAGTGCCATACAAAGGCAGTGTGTTGGCAATCTTGCATCAGCTCACTGGTGGCATTCGTTCTTCAATGGGATATTGCGGATGCAAGACCATCGATGAATTGCATGAGAAAGCCAATTTTGTAGAAATTACTTCAGCAGGTGTGCGTGAGTCACATGTGCATGATGTAAAGATTACTAAAGAAGCGCCCAATTACCATATTGACTAAGACTGACATTGAGATTGCTTCTTTCGTGCACGACAAAATACTGATTCTGGACTTTGGTTCACAAGTTACTCAACTCATTGCAAGGCGTGTGCGCGATGCCCGTGTGTATTCAGAGATCCATCCCTACGATTGTGATCCTGAGTTCATACGCCAGTTTATTCAGGAGCAGGGTGGTAAAGGCATCATTCTCTCTGGCGGACCAAGTTCTGTAACGGAAGAGGGGAGCCCACGTGCCCCCCAAATCGTTTTTGAACTAGGCGTTCCTGTCTTAGGTATTTGCTATGGTATGCAAACCATGGCAACTCAATTGGGTGGTGCAGTTGCTTCTGCCGAGTCGCTTGGCAAGGCCCGAGAATTTGGTTACTCCGAAGTACGTGCTCATGGCCATACTGATTTGTTAAAAGGTATTCAAGACTTTTCTACTGCCCAAGGCCATGGCATCCTCAAGGTTTGGATGAGTCACGGTGATTCTGTAACTACTTTACCCCCAGCATTCAAGCTGATGGCATCCACTGAGTCTTGCCCTATTGCTGGTATGGCAGATGAAGAGCGACGTTTCTATGCTTTTCAATTTCATCCAGAGGTAACCCATACATTACAAGGTGAAGAAATTCTAAGTCGCTTTGTTCATCAGATCTGTGGCTGTAAGCCAGACTGGGTGATGGGCGATTATATTGCTGAGGCTGTTGAGCATATTCGTCGGCAAGTGGGTAAGGATGAAGTGATTCTTGGTCTATCCGGCGGGGTTGACTCTAGCGTGGCAGCAGCATTAATTCATCGCGCGATTGGCGAGCAACTTACCTGTGTCTTTGTTGATCATGGCTTGCTGCGTCTTAACGAAGGCGATATGGTGATGGAGATGTTTGCGCGCAATCTCGGCGTAAAAGTCATTCGCGTGGACGCTAAAGATCAATTTATGTCCAAGCTTGCTGGTGTGTCAGACCCAGAGGCGAAACGAAAAATCATCGGCAAAGAATTTGTTGATATCTTCCAAAGTGAATCTGGGAAGATTAAAAATGCTAAGTGGCTGGCACAAGGCACCATTTACCCTGATGTGATTGAGTCTGCTGGTAAAGGTAAAAAAGGTGCGCATACGATCAAGAGTCACCATAATGTTGGTGGCCTACCCGATGATATGCATCTTAAATTGCTTGAGCCGCTGCGTGAGTTGTTTAAAGATGAGGTGCGTGAATTAGGTGTTGCACTCGGATTACCGCGTGAGATGGTGTATCGCCATCCTTTCCCCGGGCCAGGCCTTGGTGTTCGCATCTTGGGTGAAGTGAAGGCTGAATTTGCAAACCTATTACAACGCGCTGATGCCATCTTCATTGAAGAATTGCGTAATACGATTGATGAGGCTAGCCAACAGTCTTGGTATGACTTAACTAGTCAAGCCTTCGCAGTCTTCTTGCCAGTCAAATCCGTGGGTGTCATGGGCGACGGCAGAACCTATGAATATGTTGTTGCGCTTCGGGCAGTGCAGACGCAGGATTTTATGACGGCACACTGGGCACATTTACCTCATGAGTTGCTTGGCAGGGTATCAAACCGCATCATTAATGAAGTACGTGGTATCAATCGTGTGGTCTACGACATTAGCGGAAAACCTCCTGCGACTATTGAGTGGGAATAGACGATTTCGTCTGTGATCCCTCATGCTTGAGTTACGAGAAACTGCCCTCGCAATACTAGCCAATACTGATGTGCAATCTAAGGTAGAACAACTGCAGTGTTTGTTTGCTGATTACCATCAGCAGCGCAGTCATTTGGATGTTACTCGAGAATTTTTAGCCCAACACTTGACTCTTCCTGGCAGACCACAAAAACCTGAACTGGTTCCCCCTTTGCAGGTCCCTAAAAGAAAAATGGATACGATTGAGGGTAGGGCAAGCCTATTGCACTCATTGGCTCATATTGAATTTAATGCCATGAACCTTGCTTTGGATGCGATCTGGCGTTTTCCTAATATGCCGACCCAATACTATGAGGACTGGCTTAAAGTCGCAAAAGAAGAGGCTTATCATTTCAGCTTGATCAATAATCATCTGTGTTCATATAACTTTCGCTATGGCGATTTTCCTGCGCACAATAGCTTATGGGAGATGGTGGAGAGAACAAGCGATGCAGTAATTGCCAGAATGGCGCTGGTTCCCAGAACGATGGAAGCAAGAGGTTTGGATGCGGTCCCAGCTATACGAGATCGATTCAAGCAGGTGAAAGATACCAAGGCGGTTGAAATTTTAGAGATCATTCTTCATGATGAAATCGGCCATGTCTTGATTGGTAATCGCTGGTTCAATTTCTTATGTGCTAATGACAATTTATCTCCGATCACTGCATATCGGGATTTGGCTAGGCAATATCGGGCACCGACACTCAGAGGCCCTTTTAATATTGATGCCCGAGAGCGAGCTGGCTTTACTCAAGAGGAGCTGAGTTTATTGGGGGTAGTTGACGAGCCACAATCGGCTGCTTGTGGTTGATATGAAAGTTCTTAGTCTCATTCCACCAATGACGCAGCTCAATACGCCATATCCTTCTACGGCGTATCTCACAGGCTTTTTAAGATCACGTGGTATTGACGCGGTTCAAGAAGATCTTGCTTTAGCATTAGTTCTAGGATTCTTCACGCCAGCAGGATTACTTGAAATTCAACAAGAAGCGCTTAGTCTTGCAGAAGAGGACCGTAGTGCCAGTGTTAACTTCTTCCTAGATTACTTTGTTGAGTATCACGGCACGATTTCTTTGGTGATAGCATTTTTACAAGGGCGTGATAGTACCCTTGCGCATCGTATCAATAGTCGCACCTTCCTACCAGAAGGTCCTCGCTTTGCTTCTTTAGATGCGTATGATGAAGAAGAGGATGTCGATTCATTGGCCTGGGCATTTGGTGCTTTGGGTTCTCAAGATCGAGCACGTCATTTAGCGACCTTGTATCTAAATGATTTGTCAGATGTGTTGAGAGATGCTGTGGATGAGCGCTTTGAATTTGTGCGCTATGCAGAGTCATTAGCCAGTAGTCAGCCAACTTTTACTCCTTTGGCGCTTGCCCTAGAAGCCCCTCCAACCTTGATGGACCGACATCTACAAGAGCTCACTAAAACGGCGATTGATCAATATCAGCCTCAGTTGGTTTTGCTTTCAGTGCCGTTTCCGGGGGCTATGTATGCAGCACTTCGTATTGCTCAAACTATCAAAGCAGGATATCCACACATCCATATTGGTTTAGGTGGTGGCTATGTGAATACTGAACTGCGTGAGCTGAGCGATCCGCGCATATTTGATTTTGTGGATTTCATTACTTTAGATTCTGGTGAAAGACCTTTATTAGCCTTGATAGAGCATCTCAATGGTAAGCGATCCATAGAGCGCTTGGTGAGAACATTCATTCGTAACCAAGGCCATGAAGTGCGTTATATCCATTGGCAGGAGCCGGACATTCCATTTGAAGAGGTGGGAACAGCCACATGGGATGGTTTGCCATTAAATTCTTATCTGTCGCTCCTAGATATGCTCAATCCCATGCATCGCTTATGGAGCGATGGTCGTTGGAATAAGCTCACAGTAGCGCACGGATGTTACTGGAAGAAATGCAGCTTTTGTGATGTGAGTTTGGATTACATCTCGCGTTATGAAACTGCTTCCGCTAGCATTTTGGTGGATCGTATTGAGGCTATCGTAGCTGAGACGGGTCAGACGGGTTTTCATTTTGTTGATGAGGCAGCACCCCCAAAGGCCTTAAAAGCATTGGCTGAAGAATTAATTCGTCGAAGGGTGAGTATTTCTTGGTGGGGAAACATTCGTTTTGAAAAAACTTTTACGCCAGAGTTATGTGCCTTATTAGCGAAAAGTGGCTGCATTGCCATGTCGGGTGGTTTAGAGGTTGCTTCAGACCGTCTGCTAGCGCTAATGAAGAAGGGTGTTTCAGTTGAGCAAGTTGCCCAGGTTACCAAGGGATTCTCAGACGCTGGTATTTTGGTCCACGCCTATTTGATGTATGGATTTCCAACCCAAACCGTTCAAGAAACAGTCGATGCTTTAGAGTATGTACGCCAGTTATTTGAGAATGGTTGCATACAAAGTGGGTTTTTTCATCGTTTCACCTGCACAGCGCATTCTCCAGTCGGACTTAATCCACAAGAATACGGGGTGGAGCTCATGCCGCTACCCCCTATTAGCTTTGCAAAGAATGATGTGCTCTTTATTGATCCTAGTGGAGTAGATCATGACGCTCTTGGAGTTGGTCTCAAGAAGGCTATTTATAACTATATGCATGGGCTAGGTTTTGAAGCCAAATCCCATACTTGGTTTGGGCTACCGAACATCCCCAAGGCGACAGTTCCGCGTAATGCCATAGCTAATTTTTTGGGCTATGTATAAACTTTGAATGCCCTTTATACCAACACAATACTTTGAGTGAATTGATGAATCTATCCCGCCGAACTTTTATCGCCTCCGCTGCTTTGGCTCCAGTCGCCTGTGGGGGACTTTCTTACGAGCATGGCACTCCTGTAACTCAGCCAAATCCACTGCCAGCGATTCGTCCGCCCCAGGTAGGTCAAGAGTGGACCTATGTCAAAAAAGACGTATTTAGTGGTAAGACTCTGGAAGTCGTCAATGAGCGCGTCAAGAGTATTGGTTCCTCTATTGTGATTGAGCGCAATACTGCTGATGGCTATAGGCTTCCTGATGAAATCCAATCCTCTTGGGGGATGGTAACCCTAGATCCACAATGGCCACGTTTATTCAGTTTTAGTCCGGCACTGCCAATGTGGCCTGAAAAACTCTCTGCTACATGGGCAAAGCAGTTCAATACCAAATACAGTATTGGTGCTTATTCTGATTCCAAAATGAATTGGCAAGAATATATGAGTGTTCATGGCTGGGAAAAAATTACCGTACCAGCAGGTGAGTTTGTGGCTTTACGTTTTCAAAATCTGATTAACTATGAGAGCGATGATCCTAATAAAGTCGACTGTATTCGCAAGGAAACGATTTGGTTTGTGCCGCAGATTGGTCGTTGGGTGGCCAGAGAATCTTCTGGTTCATATCAAATTCAAGGGCAGATTGGTCCAGTAATTTTGGAGGGTAGTTATCAGTGGCAGTTAACTTCGTATAAATGAGATTGCTGCAAAAATTTTGCCTACTCTTGTTGCCATTAGCTTTGGCAGCCTGTATTCCTGCGCAACCTTACCCAATTGGAATCGTGCTCAATCAACCATTGAACCCACCTCAGGTCAGGCCACCCAAAGTTGGCCAACAGTGGGTTTATAACGTTCGCAATGTATTTAATCAAGAAATTGTCGACGTCCTTACTGAGACGGTAGTTTCTGTGGGTCCACAGGTGGTAATAGCGCGTCAGGGCATGAAAGCGGGTCGTTTGCCTGATGAGATTCAAGAGCCCTGGGGCTATATCCTTCAAGACCCTCATTGGAGTCCACCCCAAAAGTTCTTGCAACCCATGCCGATGTGGCCAGAGCAATTAGTCAGCGGCTGGTCGGGCTTTTATCGCAATCGTTACCAAGTAGTGGGCTATCCCGATAATGACTATTACTGGGGTTTGAATATCAATGCCTTACGCTGGGAACGGGTAAAAGTGCCCGCAGGTGAGTTCAATACCATTTTGTATCGTAATGAGATGCCATTTTTTACAAGTAATGATTTTTCTCGTGTTGCCAATATTCGTAATGAAGATGTCTGGTTTTCTCCTGAAATTGGCCGCTGGGTGATTAGAAGGAGTATGGGCCAGTATTTATGGGCTGGGATGTTTTGGGGTGATGCTCTGATGGAAGATTACCTGGAGTGGGAATTGGTATCCTGGAAGTAGGCAAAGCGCTTAAAATAAGCCCTTAGCTATGTATACCGTCAAAGAACTCTTTCCAACCCTACAAGGTGAGGGCGCCCACACAGGTCGTGCAGCGGTGTTTTGCCGCTTTGCTGGTTGTAATTTGTGGAGTGGACGCGAAGAAGATCGTGCTACTGCAGTCTGCCAGTTTTGCGACACCGATTTTGTGGGAAGCGACGGCGACGGTGGTGGAAAATTTGAAAGTGCACTTGATCTTGCTGTTGCTATTGAGAATGCATGGACTAGTACCGCTGCTGGACCACAACAACGCTATGTTGTCTTCACGGGTGGCGAGCCTCTATTACAGTTGGATGCGCCATTAATTAATGCTGTGCATGCTAAGGGATTTTCAATCGCAATTGAAACCAATGGCACCATTAAGGTACCCAATGGAATCGATTGGGTTTGTGTGAGTCCTAAATCAGGCTCTGAACTCATTGTGCTTCAAGCTGATGAAATCAAACTTGTGATTCCGCAGCAAGGTCATACAGCTATAGAAACGCTCTTGGCCCGTTTTGAGAAGATGGATTACCGCAATCGCTACTTGCAAGCAATGGACGGCCCTTTACAGCAGGAAAATCTTGCTTTAGCGATTCGTTTGTGCCAAAAAAGGCCACTATGGCGTTTGAGTGTGCAGACTCATAAAATAGTCGGCATTCGCTAGCATCACTGCTTAGCCATATATTTAGAAAAACCCATATGACCATGAACTCAGAAGCCATTTCAATTACACGTCGACTAGAGTTTGACTCTGGTCATCGCATTCCTAATCATGATGGTCAGTGTCGTCATTTGCATGGACATCGCTATGCTATTGAAGTTACTCTCACGGGTGTGATTGCCGATCATCCTGGTAAAGCCGATGATGGGATGGTCTTGGACTTTGGCGATATCAAACGCCTAACCAATCAGCATGTCGTTGAGCCTTGGGATCATGCATTCTTAGTCGCCAAAGAAGATCTGGGATTGGTGCAGTATTTAAACTCCATTCCAAACCATAAAACCGTAGTGATGGACCATGTACCCACTGTAGAAAATTTGGCCAGCGCCGCATTCAAGTTACTGCAGCCTGTCTTTGAAAAGGCGTTTGATGGTCGTTTAAAACTATCCTCTATTCGCTTATATGAAACCCCCAATTGCTGGGCTGATGTTTCTCATCCATAGTTGCATGACCGACGATGCAAGCAGAGCTTGACCGCCAATTTATGCAGCAAGCTATTGAGCAAGCCAAGCTTGCTGCTGCCGCTGGTGAGGTACCGGTAGGGGCGGTCTTGGTTCATGAAGGGCGGGTGATTTCTACTGGATTTAACCAGCCAATCGGCCATGCTGATCCCAGCGCACACGCAGAGATGATCACTCTTCGATCAGCTGCGCAAACTTTTTCTAATTATCGTCTACCTGGTAGTACGCTGTATGTCACCCTGGAGCCCTGCGTAATGTGTGCTGGAGCGATGTTACATGCACGGATAGATCGTGTTGTATTTGGTGCCACTGATCCTAAAACTGGTGCGGCTGGTAGCGTCCTTGATGTATTCTCAGAAAAGAGAATTAATCACCAAACTCAAGTTGAGGGCGGTGTCATGGGGCAAGAGTGTGGGCAATTATTGCGCGATTTTTTTAAGGAGCGGCGTTGAAAAAAATTCATTTGATTGCTCCTTCTGGAGCGAGCCTCGATGATCGTAGCCCCTTGCTTGGTATTGAGTGGTTAAAGCAACAAGGCTTTGATGTTCTCAATCTTGATTGCACCGTGCGAGTAGAGCAACGATTTGCAGGTTCTGATGAACAGCGTTTGGCTGAAATTAATCAACTGGCCAAGCTTTCTTCTGATGCGGTAGTCGTGGTCATGCGCGGTGGCTATGGTTTACATCGCTTACTGCCTGCTATTGACTGGGATGGAATTGCTAAGGCTATACGTCATGGCTTGCAGATATGTGGCCATAGCGATTTCACGGTATTTGAGTTAGGGATGTTAGCTAAGACTGGTGCTATTACTCTGGCTGGACCTATGCTGAACTTTGACTTTGCCTGTCAGGGTGAGCGGGGTGATAGCTTCCCCCCTAATATATTCATGTGGCAACATTTTCAAACTGCGGTCAATCAACGACAATTGCAATGTGATGTTCAAGTACCACAGCAATATCTATTGCAGAAAGACGGGGAAGTCGCCGGAATGCTGTGGGGCGGTAATCTCACGGTGATTGCTAGTTTAGTAGGTACGCCATATTTGCCAAGTCAGCAACAAACACAAGGCGGGATTTTATTTCTGGAGGATGTGAACGAGCATCCTTATCGTATTGAACGCATGCTCATGCAGTTATTGGATGCCGGTATATTGGCAAATCAGAGTGCAATTGTATTGGGTGGATTTTCAGCTTATCGTTTATATGACAACGATCGAGGTTATGATTTAGCCAGCGCTATTGAGGTAATTCGCAAGCGTTTAGCACCCCACATACCCGTCTTAACAGGCCTTCCTTTTGGTCATCAAACCGAAAAATTGACCTTACCAGTTGGTGCGAAAGCGCACATTCAATTTAATTCATCAGGCTTTAGTATGAAGTCTTCGTGGTAACACCCATATTTGTAAAGATTCTCTTATGAAAGTATTGAGCTTTCTCACCTGCCTTTTGATTGCGAGTAGTGCGATGGCCACTGAAGAACCTAAATATACTCTGCTTGAAAAATCAGAGCCGTTTGAATTGCGTGCTTATGCACCACAGATCTTGGCTGAAGTGACCGTCTCTGGCGACTTGGATTCAGCATCTAGTCAAGGTTTCCGGCTCATTGCAGCTTATATATTTGGGAAAAACCAAGTCAGTGAAAAAATTGCGATGACTGTACCTGTGGGTATTGAATCTAGCGGTCAACAAAAAAGTGCAAAGATTGCAATGACAGCGCCTGTTGGCATTCAAGCGGATCAGCCTGAAAAAGGGGCAGAGCAGCGATGGACTGTTTCATTTGTGATGCCCTCGGAATACACCTTGGAAACCTTGCCAAAACCGCTCAATACCGAGGTAAAAATCCGAGCAATACCTGCCGAAAAAAAAGCTGCCATTGTTTTCTCCGGTTTTTATAGCGAAGAAAAGGTTGCAGAGAAAACGCAATCCTTAGAAGAGTGGATTAAGTCCAAAAACTGGCAGAGTGTTGGCGTTCCTCAATTTGCACGCTACAACCCGCCGTGGTCCTTGCCATTTATGCGCCGTAATGAAATCCTCATTACCATCCGTGATTAATGGCTCTAAGCTTCAAAACTATTTAACACGTATTGAGCGCCATGATCTTGACCGAGAGCCTCCACTAGAATTGGCAAGCTTTTGGCAAGTTGTTTTTCTAGTGTCCACGGTGGATTGATAATAAACATGCCGCTAGCTTGTAAGCGCCGCTCCTTAGGAGCATTTTCTACCCTCAATTCCGCCTGCAGCCAAGAACGCTTATGCAGAGCCGCTAATTTCTTCATGCGCCCCGGTAAGTCTGCTGATTCTCTTCTAGAGAGTATCGGATACCAGATCGCGTAGCAACCTGTAGCAAAGCGTTGCAAAGCCTCTTCCATGGCGACTTCAAGATAGCGATAGTCTTGTTTATCTTCGTAGGAAGGGTCAATCAACACCAAGCCTCGTCTGCTTGGTGGTGGTACTAAACCCTTCAGTCGACTAAAGCTATCTTGCGCATAAATATCAATTTGTTTTGCTTGTTTTAGCTCGCTGATATTGTGGCGTAGGATATCAATTTCTTTAGGGTGTAACTCAAAAAGCTTTAAACGATCCTGTGGTCTTAGCAGGCGCGCCAAGATAAAGGGTGAGCCGGGGTAGATGCTCAAATCTCCTGCCAGATTTTCCGCTTGAATCTGGGCGAGATAATTTTTAAGACCTTCACTTAAGGGATTGTTCACTGCGTATTGCATCAAACGATAAATACCGCCGTCCGCTTCTTTGCTAACGATGGCAAACCCATCAATCAAGCTATAAACTCCTGCGCCAGCATGGGTATCCACTATGGTGAGCGCCCCTGGTTTCTCTTGTAAATAGTCCAGTAGGTGAATTAGGGTGAGGTGCTTAAGAATATCTGCATGACTACCCGCATGAAAGGCGTGTCGATAGCTAAACATGTTTAAGGCGCCTTATTGGGTAACTGTGCCTTCACAAATAGGGCAAAGGTAATTCCCACTAAGAGTGCGCAAGCATATTGCAAAGATTGGTTTAGGCTGGAATCTAAAGTTTTACTGAGAAGAACGTAAATACTTGCCAAGCCACCTAGTGCTAATAGCCGTGGAATGATTTTATGAGGTAGCAGCTGATGGTCAGGAATGTATTGGGCTATTACAGCACCGAGCATGCCTGACCACAAACCGATTGCAGAACCTGCGAGTACATCTGTGAACCAATGGGCTCCGAGTGCATTGCGAGAGAGACCAGAAAGACTGGCCAAAATAAATATCCACCAGAGAGAGTCACGTTTACTCTGGTTGGTAGCAAAGTATATCGCTGCTGCAACTGAGAATGCAGTAAGCGTGTGGCCTGAGGGCATAGCACGATGTAGGATTGGCTCGCCAATGCGATAAAAATCCTCCGCTGCCAAAATACTTGAGGGTCTAGGAAGATCCAAGAGGCGCTTTAATATTTGGCTCATGATTCCGCCAATCGTCGCAGCCAGGAGTCCAGCACAGAGTAGTCTAGGTGCAAGCAATAGAAGCGGAAAGCACAGTGCAAAAATTCCCCAGCCATTGCCTAAAAACGTAAACCAGGTCCAAAGAGTATCTGGAAGAAGTTGCGTGTAGCGATTAATGAATAAAAAAGTAGGGGTTTGTAGCTCGCCAAAATACAGAGCAAATGCTAAGCCCAGTGGAAGTAAAGGTACGAGCCAAACCCAATGAGGTGCAATTGCTGAAAAAGGTTTGTGCAAAAAAACCATCTGTTATAGATGTGCTTTTGCTTTATCTGCTTCAGAAAGCTGAAGTGCCATTTTTTCTAGCACTTGGGCAACGGAAATTGCTTGCATACACACATTGTCATGACAAGGCGTCTTACGATGGTTAGCTGCGCTGACACAAGGCGAGCATGCCAGATTGGCTGTAATGGCAATCGATTTGCCTACTGAGCCATACAGAGCAGGAGTTTCAGGTCCAAATAAAACCACTGTACGCAGTGGAGTTACTGCAGAAAAGTGTCCAGGACCAGAATCATTGGTCACCATGACATCTGACAAGGTATAGAGCGGAGGTAGTTGCGCAAAAGTGACTTGCCCAGCAAAATTTAATGCATTTTTTACTTTGGCGACTGTGCGTACTTTCTCAACATAATCAAATTCGGCGGGAGAGCCAGTAATTAAGATTAAATCCTCAGGGTAACGCTGGTGCAATCCTTGAATCAATTCAGAAAAGCGTTGTTGCGCCCAACGTCTTTGTGGCAAAAGATCGCTAGCATTTGGGTTCACCAAGATAAGACGTTGTTGGCCTTGTTTGAAATTGAGGCCAGCAGAAGCGGCTAGCTGTTCAATTTTTTCTCGAACTTTTTCCAGGGCAACCGGGTCAATGACTGCTTGCTCTAATTTGACTTCGGAATCTGCAATATGAATTTTGCTAAATGGCACTTCAATGTCTTTAGCAAATGCTGCATGAATCAAAGACAGAAAATTCTTGGTAATGTGAATATGTGGGTTGTAATGTACTTTACGGGTCAACATAAACCCACGCCATAAGCCTTCACCGTGAAAAATATGGTACCCAACGCGACGACGTGCTCCACAAAGCCCGGTTAATAGGGCGGTGAAGCGAGAAAACAATTCCAAATCAATCACGGTATCAATGCGGTGCTTGCGTGCCACAATCAAAAACCGCAGCGTATCTTTAATGAGGCCGCTCAAGCTGGAAGAGTCAATGGTAAAAATATTCTCAGGTTTGACTGTATTTAATAAAGTTAAGCTCGCGCGATTACTTTTGAAAATCAGAAAAAATATTTCAGCACCGCGAGCCTGCGCATTGCGCATGGCTGGATCAACCAAAATTGCACTGCCCATTTCAGAGAGTTCAATAAACAGTAGCTTGCGGGGTGTGTCAGCAGGGCGGCCAAAAATATTTTTGATTCCGTCCATTAGGGCTACAAGAGGGCTCACTATCGCACAGAGGGGCACTCCAACCCAATGATCAATGGCACGCATGGTGTTGACGCTAATACTCATAGTAGGGCTCTAATAATTACTTCCGTTTTAATAAAATGTAGGCGCCAGGTAGGACCGAAATGACTGTAATTGCACCGTAGCTAATTGATGCCAGTACTGTCAAGGAGGGATCCACTCCCCATAAGGCAAGAACAGATGATAGGGTCGCCTCTCTTAAGCCCCACCCAGAAATACTAATTGGCAACATTAACAATAAGCTGAGTGCAGGCAGCCCAATCATGAGGCTTTCAATAGGAGCATTTACTCCATACGCCTTGAGGCAAAAGAGTAGAGTCAAAATAGTGAATGAATGAATGCCAATCGCAAAGACTGCTTGCGCCAGATTCATAGGCCATGAAAACGCCAACTTGATGCCCGGTAAGGCCTCCTGCATTTGCATCTTCTCCAGAAATTTTTTCAAGAGATTGCAGCTAGGACTCCAAGCTAAGATGATAGCGACAATGAGTCCAGCTAAGATCATGACGCCAGTAAGCAAATAGCCTAAGTCAGTTCCCCAAGTAGCTAAAGTCGCGCCACCAAGAATCAAACCAATGCCGCCTAATAAATTATTGCCAGCCAATCCCAAGAGCCTGTCGACTAAGACCATTGAAAAGCTTAGGCGTAGTTTTGGGGTGGCATGCTCCAAATCGACCGCGTGATGCAGCTCTTCATTGAGCTCTTTTTCTTGACTGAGTTTTCCATTGCCGCTCATATGCGTGGCAGTAATGGCGCGATAACTATCTCCACCCAGGGTGCTCGGAAGACCTTGGTTGATTAATCCTCCCGCTAAATACAGGGAGACGTAACTCTTCAGGCTTCCTTGAAACCCCACTTTGCGCATTAAATAGCCCCAACGCAAACCGCCGCCAACAAAAGCGCTAAACATGCACAGAAGAGCCGCTAAAAACCACCATGGCTGCATCTGCAAATCTGAATTTAGTAGGGCATGCCAATCAATTCCACTAGTTGCTTTCCAAAGCAGGGCAATAGAGAGCAAGATGCGAATCGTTGGCCACGCACGTTTGAGGGTCGACTTCCAACCGGATATCGGTTTTGAGGTGGACTTGGCTGGTGAACTCATAGGCGTAAGGATAATGCCTTGAGCATCTAAGGTCTTGAAATCTAGGGAATTAGCGCCCTGAACCTGCCTTTTGCCAATTGCGGCAAAGGCTATAGTCAAATTTAGATAAAACTTGTCCAAATCGGACAATTTCGAGGCTATCCAGGGGTTCGCACGTCTCAAAGGCTAGTGGACCCTCAAGTGGTGGATTAAATGGCATTCCTGACCAGTTCATCAGCAGGGCATCAGATCCTGGGGGGAGTTCCCCAAACCAGAGGTCAAACTGGTCTTTGCGCTGATCCAGAATAAAAACGGCTGCAGGATAGGCGTACCAGGCTGCACGACTTCCTAGGGTCCAGTTTTGAACGGCAATACCTTTGGCTTGAGTGCTATTGGCAAGCTGAACTGCTTTTTGACCGGCCATCTTCCAGCCATATAAATCGGCAATGGGATTAGATTTGACTGCTGCGCTATTAATCCCACCAGATAAAACAAAACCAAAGCCAAGGATGCAAATAAGCACTTGCCCAATAAACAATATTCGGATCAAGAGGCGACGGTGCATCGCCCAAGTCTTTGCTAGACCAATTCCAACAAAGGGCGCCAGACAAAACCAGGCAGGGGTAGTCCAATGAGGCAGGCTGCCCCCTCCAGAAAGCGCTGCAAAAATACCAAAGGGAATCAAAAAGAAACCCAGTAAGGCGATCAGAATCCTTTTTTGGGAGTGCAGACAGTGCTTCAGAAAAGCATGCAGACCAACAATAAATAGCCCTCCAAAGCAGGCAATTTGAAGCCCAATAAATGCGCCTACCTTGCGCCATACCCAGGGGCCGCCACTGCCATGAGCAATTTGATATTTAAACGAAATCCAATCATTCATCCAGTTCCAGTAAAGGACTGGACTAATGAGTAGTAAAGCAATACCTGCTGCAATCCAAAAGCCGCCTTGGCCGATCCATGATTTTTTGGGGTTCGCTAAAAAAACCAGCAAGAGCGCAAATGCTGTAAAGACAGCGGTGTACTTACTCAGTCCAGCCAAACCTAAGAGTGCCCCAAGAATGATCCAATTTAATATCGATAAAGAATCTTTTTTGAGCCACCGCAAGGTCATCAACATGATTCCCAAACTTAAGGGGCTTAGTAGGGTGTCTGGCAAAAGTCCAATGGCTAAAACATGCGGAAGCGGAGCTGCGATGATTGTCAGCACTGCGAACAGGCCGCATAGATTTGCGGATGGCAGTGCAGTCGTTAAGTAACTCGCATTGCGCCCACAAAGGAGTTCGTGGACTTCTAATGTGAGCTGATACACCAGGTAAACAGACATGATCCAAAGTAATTCTGGAATCAGTCGAATAATACCCTCGGAAGAACTAAGGGCAATTAGTGGCCATTGCACCCAACCAACCAGTGGCGGGTGATCAAAATAACTCCATGCTAAATGCTTGGCATACAGGGCGTAGTGCGCTTCATCTACAGAAAATTCAATAGCAAAGCCTAAGGCAAGGTGCACTAGGGCTGCGATGCTAACGGCAATAATGGCCCAGCTTGATGGAGATTGATGGCGCATGGCGCAATTTTAGACTTACTCCCTTCATTTTTTTCGATTCTTTGGGACAATCGAAAATATGTTCAATAAAACTACTGTGCTCCTGTGTATTTGCGCTAGCGTACTGCTAGGCTGTGCGGGATTTACGGGCAATTCTCTGGAAAATGAGTCAGGCCAAGCCTTCAATGCTGATCAACTACCTGCGCGCGAAGAGTTACCTAAGTTCTCTGCAGAAAAACCTCGTACCGGGATGCCTGATGGATGGCATTTTTATCGTATTGCGCCTTATAAGAAAAATACCATTTATCGTTTAGAAAATTATCAAGGTCGGACGGTATTAGCGGCAAACTCTAAAACCTCAGCCTCTGGGCTTGCTGTCAAGCTTCATCCTCGCTCAGCGCAAAATTTATGGTTGCAATGGGAATGGAAGGCTGTGAGAGAAATTCCACAGGCAGATAATGAGCAGAGCCAGCATGACGATGCTCCTTTACGTATTTTGGTTGCCTATGATGGCAATAAATCTAAATTACCCTTGAAAGAAAAACTCACTTTCGAGATGGCCAGCCTCATTAGCGGGCAAGAGATGCCTTATGCAACAGTAATGTACATTTGGTCCGGAAAAAACCCAGTCAATACCGTTTTAAATAATGCCCATACTTCTCGCGTAAAAATGATTGTGGTTGATTCAGGTTGGGAGGATATTGGTCAGTGGCGTAAACATGAACGTAACCTCGCTGCTGATTACAAACTGGCCTATGGTGAGAATCCTGGCAATATTATTGGTATAGCCTTGCTAACTGATACAGATAACACTAAATCAGAAACGCGTGCCCTATATGGTGATATAGAGTTGACGCGTAAGCTGGCAAAATAAGCAAGGACTCTTTGCCTTATGTGTGAGTGGGGCGCCAGCGTTGGAGTAAGAGGGCATTACTTAATACGCAAAAACTTGATAGCGCCATTGCACTTCCCGCTAGCATTGGTGATAAATATCCAAGGGCAGCCAAAGGTATGCCTACCGTATTAAAGGCAAAGGCCCAGAATAGGTTTTGACGAATCTTATTCCAGGTGTTTTTGGATATGGCAATAGCATCGGAGACCAAAGTCGGATCACCTCGCATTAAGGTAATTCCTGCTGCCTGCATTGCAGCATCTGTTCCAGTAGACATTGCCATGCCGACATCGGCCACGGCTAGAGCTGGAGCATCATTAATGCCATCCCCAACCATGGCTACACATTCTTTTTGTGGGAGATTGGAATGCTGAAGCTGGCGAATAATGTCTGATTTATGAGCGGGCATAACTTCGGCAAATACTTCATCAATGCCAATCGCTGCGCCAACGCGCTTTGCTGCTGCAAGGTTGTCCCCTGAAATCATCACAGTGCGAATTCCAATACGATGCAATGAATGAATGGCCTCCTTTGCATTGGGTTTTAGTTCATCGCCAAATGCAAAGATGGCCAGCGGGATTGGTGGATTGATTGAGTGATCGGCTAAATCGCCATCCATTGTTAATATGGAAACAGTTAATCCTTGCGAAAAGTAGTCTTTTGATAGATCTAAGATTAGTTGGTAATGAGGGTTTCCCTCCAGCGAAGCAATACTTTGTAGCCTCATTTTTTTTCCTGCTAAGGGGCCTTCATTTGATATTCCTTCGACACCTATTCCTGCTAAAGCTCGACTATTTATTACTGATATTGGAGCAACATGATGATGATGGGCGGCCTCAATGAGCGCTTTTGCCAAGGGATGCTCACTGCCTAGTTGAAGGCCTGCGGCAGTCCCTAATATTTGTTTGCTATCGTAGTCTGCTAAATTCACTAGAGCGTAATGGAGTAAACGTGGCTTGCCAATGGTGAGTGTTCCCGTTTTATCAAAGGCAACAATGTTTACTTGATGTGCCAGCTCAAGGACTTGAGTATCTTTAATCAAGATGCCAAAGCGCGCGGCTACTCCAGTGCCTGCCATGATGGCTGCTGGTGTGGCTAAACCGAGGGCGCAGGGGCAGGCAATCACTAAAACAGAGACTGCTCTTAAGATGGCAATTGAAGCGGAATCTAAGTAAAGCCAGTTGGCAATGCCAGTCAAGCCGGCAAGCACAATCACTGTAGGTACAAAAATAGCGCTGACCCGATCTACTAGTTTTTGAATGGGCGCTTTTTGGGTTTGGGCTTCCTCAACTAAATTGATTATTTGCGACAGGATGCTTTCAATACCAACGGCTTGTGCATTGATTACTAAGACACCCTCACCATTTAGGGCGCCCCCAATTACTGGAGAGCCGACATCTTTTTTCACGGGATTACTTTCTCCCGTAAGCAAGGATTCATCCACATGGCTAGCGCCCAGTATGATGACGCCATCAACTGGAATGCGCTCTCCCGGAAGCACGGCAATGCGATCGCCAGGCATTACTTGTTCTAGAGGCAAATGGCGATATTCCTCAGAGGCTATGCCATCTTTTGAATCCCAATGCTTTTCTAGTACCTTAGCATTTTCTGGCCAAAGTTTTTGTAGTGCGAAGATAGCCTCACTGGTTTGTCGCTTGGCTCGGGCTTCTAACCACTTGCCTAAGAGGACCATGCAGATAATGATGGCTGAGCCTTCAAAGTAGAGCTCATGAGCATGGCTAGAGCTAATCAGGAGATACAAGCTCAGGCCATAAGCAGCACTGGTACCCAGTGCCACTAATAAATCCATATTGCCAGCGCCAGCCATCAACGATTTGAATCCTGCTTTATAAAAGCGCCAACCAAGAATGAATTGCACTGGTGTGGCCAAGGCGAATTGCCACCACCCAGAGAGAGACCAATGAATACCCAAAGGCATCAGTAGCATTGGCAGAACAAGTGGGGCAGAGAGGATAAAGCTGACGAGGACTCGACCGAGGCCATCACTTGCCCAGAGTGATTTATCTACATTTTTTTCTAACTGGCCTCGCAAGCTACTTTCTTTGGCTTCATATCCGGTCTTTTGTACCAGCGAAATAATCTCACTTAAGGTAGCGCGTGAGCCTGATTTAATGCGAATACGCGCTTGTTCTGTAGCCAGATTGACGCTAGCCGCTTCGATCCTGGCGTCTTTGTTTAGTGCTTTTTCTACCCGTGCTACACAAGAAGCGCAGGTCATACCCCCAATATCCAGGGTGAAAAACTCAGGCGGTGCCAGTTGATCTTTACTCATGTAGAAGATAATCCACCTTACGGTGCAAAAAAGCCATTTAAAACACTATTTTGACAGCTCTAAAAGGATCAATATGCTTAACTTTAAAGTCTCTGGAATGACATGCGGTGGTTGTGTTAATGCCATAACCCGTGCCATTCAGGCTCAAGACCCTCAGTCCAAGGTTCAGGCTGATTTAGTAACGCAAATGGTGAGTCTTGAAACAGGGCTATCACCAGCGGTAGCAGCGCAACTGATTGAGGATGCCGGTTTTCCGGTGCTAACTCAGGAATCATGAGGTTTTAAGCATTTTTTTGCCGGTGCGGTTAATCTACCCACTATTCAATGATTTGCACTAATGCAAACGAATATTCCCTTTTGGGTGATATTTACTATAGGAGAGAGTTGTGGCAGTTACTGTAGAAGTGGTTCAAGCAGCATTAAAGGGTTTAGTAGACCCCAATACCCAGATAGATTATGTAACAGCAAAATGTATTAAGAATTTGCGTGTTGAAGAAGGGGATATCAGCTTGGAGATTGTCTTGGCTTATCCAGCGAAAAGTCAATTTGACGCCATTCGCAAATCGGTAATTGCTTTTCTGCGCGATATCCCAGAAGTTAAAAATGTCAGCGTTACTGTAAGCAGTCAGATCGTTGCGCATGCGGTGCAGCGCGGTGTCAAGCTATTACCCGGTGTTAAAAATATTATTGCCGTTGCTAGTGGCAAGGGTGGAGTTGGTAAATCGACAACGGCAGTTAATCTCGCATTAGCATTGGCGGCAGAAGGTGCACAAGTGGGAATATTGGATGCCGATATTTATGGGCCAAGTCAACCAATGATGCTCGGCATTAATGGAAGACCAGAGTCTGTTGAAGAAAATACGATCGAACCTATGGAAGGCCACGGTCTTCAGGCAAGCTCTATCGGATTTTTGATTGATGCTGACGCACCAATGGTTTGGCGTGGTCCTATGGTGACCTCTGCTCTAGAGCAATTGCTTAGACAAACACGTTGGCGTGATTTGGATTATTTAATTGTGGATATGCCACCAGGCACAGGCGATATTCAGCTGACGCTGGCGCAAAAAGTGCCCGTCACCGGTGCGGTAATTGTGACCACCCCTCAAGATATCGCCTTACTTGATGCACGTAAGGGTCTCAAGATGTTTGAGAAGGTAGGGGTGCCTATCATTGGCATCATTGAGAATATGAGTACCTATGTTTGCCCTAGCTGTGGTCACGAAGAGCATATCTTTGGCGCTGGTGGCGGTGAAAAAATGTGTCAAGAATATGGCGCCGATTTCTTGGGTGCTTTGCCACTCAATTATCGATTCGTGAGCAAGCTGATGCAGGTCGTCCAACGGTAGTGGCTGATCCCGACAGTGCCATTAGTAATATTTATAAAGGTATTGCGCGGAAAGTTGCTATTAGAGTAGCGGAACTCTCTAAAGATATGAGTAGTAAATTTCCTAGCATCGTTGTGCAGAATACTTAAAAAGTATGGGACTACTCGCGCTTGCTATTTGATGAAGTCATCATTCATTCATGGCGAGTACAGAGTATTTAAGCGGCTCAATCGTTATTGGGCTACTAATTCTTGATTCAAGTAGCGCCTTGCTTCTGGCGTCTGGGGATTGGCAAAGAAAGGACCTATGGGTCCTTTTTCTATGATCTGACCATGATCAATAAAGAGGATGTACTCCGCCAATCTGCTTACTTGAGCAAGCTGATGGGAGGTAAAAATGACTTCAGAGCCCTGAAGTTTAAATTGGCGAATAATTTGCTCCACCTGATCGGTGGTATTTGGATCCAAGTTTGCAGTTGGTTCATCAAGTAAAACCAAATGGGGTTTTTGCAAAATGGCACGACCCAAACACAGTTTTTGTCTCTCGCCTGCAGAAAGTTTATGTGCAGGACTATTAGCAAGCTTACCCAAACCGATTTGCTCAATTACGGCATCAATCTCCTCAAGAGAAATGCTGGGATCAACATCTCTTACCATAGCAATATTGGTTTTTGTAGAAGCTTTAATCATCGGTGTGTGATGCAGTACAAGAGATGATTGATTGGCTTTAGATGAATGAGTTACGCTCCCGCTATAGGGTTTAATCAGCCCATCAAGTAATTTTAATAAAGTCGTTTTCCCAGCCCCATTGGGCCCAATGCACGCGCAAATGCGATCTGCTGGGATGATTGCATGGGGGATATTGAGAATCGTACGACCATTGCTTTTCACAATGACGTCTTGAAGTTCAATGAACCGAGAGAATGGTTGCTGGGTACTATCCATACCGACGCTCTGCAATTTGTCGAACAATAAAAGTAAATATATTAGCCAGTAACACGATACTCAACAGAACGACGCCTAATGCTAGGGCAAGAGGTAAATCACCCTTGCTGGTTTCTAGGGTAATAGCCGTAGTCATGGTACGGGTAGCATTTTCAATATTGCCACCCACAATCATGACTGCACCAACCTCAGAAATGGCTCTGGCTAAACCAGCCAAAACGGCAATCGTGAGCGAAAAACGGCAGTCCCAAACTAACCACTTTAATGAGGAAAGGCGAGCAAGCCTCAGTGCCATAAAGGAGTCACGATGAATCCTCCAAGAGTCTTCTAAAATTTGGCGGCTTAAAGCGGCAATTAAGGGGGTTGTGAGCAGAGTTTGGGCAATGATCATGCCCTTAATAGTAAAGAGCCAGCCCCAGACTCCTAGGGGCCCACTTCTCGAGAGGAGGAGGTAAACCACAACGCCAACTATCACCGTTGGAACGCCCATTAGCGTGTTCAAAGTAATAGTAATCGCCTTTTTCCCCTTAAATTCCTCAGTTGCCAGGAGTGCCCCGATGGGTAATCCGATGAACGTCCCAAAAAGGAGGGCCGTGAGGCTGACTTGCAGGGATACCAAGACAATCCCAATAACCTTGGCATCTAAGTGCGCCAGTAAGGCAAAAGTGTCTTGAAAGGTGGTCAACATGGGCTTGATTCTAGCAATGGGATGGCAAAATGGAGCAAATGCAAATAATTTTCTTTAATTTGACCCATGGCTGAAGTCATTTGCCTCTGTAATGAGGTCCTTGATATCGATCTACGTGAGTATCTAGATTCTCATCCGATGGAATCTATTGAGGAGTTGCGTGAACAGGCTTCTATCTGCAATAAGTGTATGCAGTGTCAAGATTTGGTGGAGGGCGAGATTTATCTAGCCAGAGTGCGACGCCAGCGTGCAGCAGGTCAATTTTAATGACACAAATACAGAGCAGTCATTTGCGGGTAATGACCATCAATATGCACAAGGGTGTATCGCCCTTGCATCGACATGCCACTATCTATGAATTGCGTCAACGGATGCGCCACCATCACCCTGACTTACTCTTTTTGCAGGAGTTACAGCAAGAACATCGCGGTCGGGTTCGACGCTTTGGGCAGTGGCCCGCTAATGAGCTAACCCATTTTTTATCTGAAGACTTTTGGCACGACTGGCATTACGGTAAAAATGTTGAGTATCCGGATGGCCATCATGGCAATGCCATTCTCTCTAAAAAGCCATTGCACAAGGGGCAAAATTACGACATCTCGGCCTATCGATTCGAGAAGCGCGGCTTACTTCATAGTGTTATGCAGCTTGATGGAATTCCCATCCATTGCTTTTGTGTGCATCTTGCGCTTTTTGAAAAAGGGCGCGAGCGCCAGTTAAGTGAAATTATTCATTACATTGATTCTCTGGCTGAATCTGGGCCTACTATTGTGGCGGGTGACTTCAATGATTGGCGAAATCGCGCCAGCGCTCCAATGCAAGCCGCAGGATTTATAGAGGTTTTTGAGCAACTAACAGGCGCACCCGCTAAAACCTTCCCAAGCATCAAGCCGATTCTCCCCATGGATCGAATTTATGTGCGGGGTTTAAAAATTCATTCTGTAGAGATATTGCATGAATGGCTAAAACTTTCCGATCACCTTGGTATAGCAGCAGAACTTGAGATTTTATGAATATTATTATTTTTTTACTGGAATATATTTTTGGCAAATCCTTTATTTGGGTGCCTATTCTTCACGTCATCATCGTGCTGCTCTTTGGCTATCGATTGATTTCTGTAAGAAGGCCAGTTGGTGTAGTCCTGGCCTGGTTTTTGATTGTGGTGTTATTTCCCCTGATTGGAATTAGCTTATACATCCTTATTGGCGAGCGTCCCGTAGGTAGGAAGCTGACTCGAAAAATTATTCGTATGGATCGAGAGTACGCCGCCATCACGGAAACGATGCGTCAGCGTCACCTTGCCGATAGAGAGCAGTTGCCACCGGAAGGAAGGGCCCTTAGTCTGCTAGCGGAATCTAAAAATGGTTCCCCAGTGACAGCGGGAAATCAGATTGAGTTATTCACTAACTCGCTCGATATTTTGCAAGACTTTATTAATGAAATCAATCAAGCGCAGCACACTCTCTATCTTGAGTTTTATATCTGGGCTCTCGGAGGTGATGCCGACCGAGTGGGTGAGGCTCTGATTGCAGCCGCTAAGCGAGGTGTGGTCTGTAAAGTGCTATTAGATTCCTTGGGAAGCAAACATTGGTTTAAGTCGAGCTGGCCTCAGCAGTTTAAAGCTGCCGGAATTGAGGTAACCGAGGCATTGCCTATTCAGCCTGGCCGCTTTCAGTTTAGACGCGCAGATCTCCGTCTTCACCGCAAAATTTTTGTCATTGATAGCCGTATTGTCTGGACTGGCAGTATGAATATGGTTGACCCTCGCACATTTAAGCAAGATTCGGGAGTGGGGGAGTGGGTAGATGCAATGGTGAGAATAGAGGGGCCCGCAGCCGCTCAATTTGAATTAACCTTTTCATTTGACTGGAGTGTTGATAATCCCAAAATTACGCACTTCAAAGATATTGTTCCAGCTGATACCTCTTCTGAGGGCAAGGTACTTGCTCAGGAGTTTTCTTCAGGTCCAGTGTATCGCGATGATATTTTGTATCAAGTCATGCTCTCAGCCATCATGGATGCGCGTGAAGAACTGACCATTACTACACCTTACTTTGGGCCAGATGATGGCTTGATTCAAGCCCTCATGGCTGCTGCAGGTCGGGGCGTAAAAGTGACCTTAATTGTTCCAAAATTAAATGACTCAACCTTGGTGGCATGGAGTAGTCGAAGTTATTACTCTGATCTCATGAGTTCTGGCGTGAACATTGCTGAGTTCCATGGAGGACTCTTGCATACTAAGAGCTTGTTGATTGATAGGCGCATTGCGATATTTGGATCGGTCAATTTTGATCAACGTAGCTTAAGACTTAATTTTGAAATTAGCTTGATTGTCTATAACGAGCCATTTTGTGTGACATTGGAACAATTAATTCAATCCTATTTGGCTCAATCAGATATGGTCGATCTGCAGCAATGGAGTAAGAGGCCGCGCTGGCGTATTCTCTTAGAAAATGCTGCGCATCTGACTTCCCCCTTGCTTTAAATAGCGCCCGCAGCGCGCATATTGTCAATCTCACTCTGAGCAATACCAATCTCAGAAAGAATAGAGTCAGTATGCTGGCCTACTGCTGGTATGGGGTCCATACGGTATTCATAACTATTATTTAAGCCAGGTGGGAGCATGGCTGGAATAGGCCCTACAGGTGAACTCACATCAACCCAGCGGCTTCTCGCTTTTAGCTGCTCATGACTCCAAAGTCCTTGCATATCGTTAAGACGCGCATTGGCAATCTGAGCTTGATCGAGTTTATTGATGACTTGCTCAGTAGTCAGTTTGCTAAAACAATCATCGATAATTTCTAATAATTGCGCGCGCTTTTCGTTGCGTTTAAAGTTTTTATCAAATCGCTCGTCTTTGCCAAGCTCGGGTTGATTGAGCACAATTTCGCAGAATAAAACCCATTCACGATCATTTTGTAAGCCCAGCATGATCGTGCCACCATCACCCGCTTTAAATGGACCATATGGATAAATGGTGGCGTGCGCAGCGCCATTGCGTGGCGGCGGAGGTGCACCATCGTAGGCATAGTAAAGCGGGTAACTCATCCACTCACCCAAGGACTCTAGCATTGACACATCAATTGTGGAGCCCATGCCAGTCTTTGCTCTTTGCAGTAAAGCCGCCAAAATATTGGTATAGGCATACATACCAGCAGCGATATCTGCGATGGAATTGCCAGCTTTGCTCGGTGTTTCTGGGGTACCTGTGACCGATAAAAAACCCGTCTCACTCTGGATTAATAAGTCATAAGCTTTTTTATCGCGATAAGGCCCATTATTTCCGTAACCCGAGATGTCGCACAAAATCAGTTTGGGATTTTCACGATGCAAGAGTTCTGCAGTCAAGCCCATGCGGGCAGCGGCACCGGGTGCTAAATTTTGCACTAAGACATCCGCTGTTTTTAGGAGTGTCTTTAGTGCATTGAGAGCGGAGCTTTGTTTGAGGTCTAGGGTAAGGCTTTCTTTTGAGCGGTTTACCCAAGTAAAGTGAGAAGACATGCCATTTACGCGCTCATCATAAGCTCGCGCAAAATCTCCTGCTCCAGGACGCTCTATCTTGATAACGCGCGCACCAAGATCGGCTAACTGCCGAGTGCAAAAGGGTGCTGCAATCGCATGCTCAAGTGAGATTACGGTAATGCCATCTAGAGGACGAACACTCATCTATACCCCCATCAGAAAGAACGTGGCAAACCAAGAATATGTTCGGCTACATAGGAGTAGATGAGGTTAGTGGAGATAGGTGCCACTTGATAGAGGCGCGTCTCACGAAACTTCCGTTCCACGTCATACTCATTTGCAAAACCAAAACCACCATGGGTTTGTAGACAAACGTTGGCTGCCTCCCATGATGCTTTGGCTGCTAAATATTTAGCCATATTGGATTCAGCACCGCAGGGCTGCTTTGCGTCAAAGAGTTCGCATGCCTTAAAGCGCATGAGATTGGCCGCTTCAGTTTCGATATAAGAGTCAGCAATGGGAAATTGAATGCCTTGATTTTTGCCAATAGGACGGTCAAACACTACGCGTTCATTAGCATAACGACGGGCCTTATCTACAAACCAATATGCATCGCCAATACACTCAGCAGCAATCAGAGTGCGCTCAGCATTAAGACCGTCCAAAATATATTTAAATCCTTGCCCCTCTTCGCCGATGAGATTTTCAGCAGGTATTTCTAAGTTATCAAAGAACACTTCATTGGTCTCATGGTTCACCATGTTGGCAATCGGTTGGATGTCCATCCCCTTGCCAATGGATTCTTTGAGGTCGACGATAAAGATCGACATTCCTTCTGATTTTTTCTTCACCTCAGCAAGTGGTGTAGTGCGTGCCAACAAAATCATCAGATCAGAATGTTGAATCCGTGAAATCCAAACTTTTTGGCCATTGACAACATACTTGTCACCCTTTTTCACAGCAGTAGTTTTAAGCTTGGTGGTATCGGTTCCAGTGGTTGGCTCCGTAACCGCCATACTTTGTAAACGCAATTCCCCCGTAGCAATTTTGGGGAGATAGCGTTTTTTCTGTGCATCAGAGCCATGGCGTAGCAGCGTGCCCATGTTGTACATCTGACCATGGCAAGAGCCAGCATTGCCGCCTGAGAAATTAATTTCCTCCATGATGACGGAGGCTTCAGCTAAACCAAGTCCAGAGCCACCATATTCTTCAGGAATTAAGGCAGCCAGCCACCCGGCTTGCGCCATTGCATCAACAAAGGCTTCTGGATAGTCGCGCGCGTGATCAATTTTTTGCCAGTAGGCAGAATCAAAGCTATTGCAAAGGTCGCGTAAGGCTTCACGCATATCTTGATATTGATCTGGCTTTGGAATGGGATGATTCATATTGTCTCTATTGATAGTTATTTTTTTAGGCTAAACCCTCATAGTTTAAGCAAGATTTGAAAAAATCGTGAAACTTCAAGCCAGGGCTGTAGCTGATTATCTAAATAGCTTGGTGTGGGGCATACTACGAACATGCCGATATTTTTGTCTTTTACGAAGCGGAGAGTGCCCAGCTAATGGAGCATATGTTGGGTCAATTTTTCGATTTTTTTGGCATGCCATCAGTGGGCTTGCCGGCAGTCTTTATTAGCGCTTTTATTTCAGCCACACTTTTGCCGGTAGGTTCTGAGCCTATTTTATTTGGCTACATTAGTCTAAATCCGCATTACTACTGGATTGCTATTGGACTTGCAACTGTAGGCAATACTTTGGGCGGCATGCTCGACTGGTGGTTGGGCTTGCTCAGTAGAAATAGTTTTGAGTCTTTAAAGGGTCCAAGTAACGGTAGGATGCAACGATGGCTTGAGGCGCGAGGCCCTAAGATGCTGTTACTTTCTTGGCTACCTGGATTTGGTGATCCCCTATGCCTGGCTGCAGGTTGGTTAAGACTCCCTTGGAGACCTTGCTTAGCTTATATGGCGGTTGGCAAGTTTTTGCGCTACCTTACCCTGACTTGGCTTCTGACATTGGTTCCTGAGAGCTTTTGGCACCAGATAGGTCATTGGTTAGGCTTGCTTTAAATACTTCCGTTGTATTCTATATCTCATTATTGGGTCTTTGAAGGATTGCTCGCATGTCGCATTTAAAAGGTAAAACAGCTCTCGTCACTGGTTCGACCAGCGGCATTGGTTTGGCAATGGCTATTGCATTAGCAAAGCAGGGTGCCAATATGATGATGAATGGTTTTGGCGAAAAAGATGCGGCCATTGCATTGGTAAAAGCCTGTGGCGTAGAGGTTGACTATCACGGTGCCGATATGAGTAAGCCTACTGAAATTGAAGATCTCATTAAGCAAACTGAAAAACGATTTGGCACCTTAGATATTTTAGTAAATAACGCGGGTATTCAGTACACCGCCAATCTAGAAGAGTTCCCAGCTGATAAATGGGAATCCATTATTGCCATTAACTTGAGTTCTGCTTTCTATACTTCACATCATGCTTTGCCCGGTATGAAACAGCGCAACTGGGGTCGTATTATCAATATTGCCTCTGTTCATGGCTTGGTTGCCTCAACCCAAAAAGCGGCTTATGTGGCTGCTAAGCACGGCATTGTGGGCTTAACTAAAGTGACTGCCCTGGAAAACGCAAAAACGGGCATTACGTGTAATGCCATTTGCCCAGGTTGGGTTCTCACCCCCTTGGTTCAGAAGCAGGTCGATGCTAGAGCGCTGAGGGATGGCGTTTCCAATGAGGAGGCAAAGAAGGCTTTAGTCTCAGAAAAGCAACCTTCTGGCGAATTTGTAGCGCCTGAGCAGTTAGCAGCCCTCGCTGTTTTCTTATGCGGACCTGATGCGTCTGAGGTTCGTGGGGTGGCTTGGAATATGGATGGCGGCTGGACGGCTCAATAAATAGCTTGAGGTGGGTGTGTTTAGCATCATTTTTTCGCACTCAAACAAAAATGCCAGAATCGACTATAGTGGATGCGGATAAGGCTTCTAAGCCTGGTTTTTAACGTACCTTATAAGGAAAAAAACGATGGAACACACATTACCTCCACTGCCATATGCCCTGGACGCACTTGCCCCATTTATTTCAAAAGAAACGCTTGAGTATCACTATGGCAAACATCATCAAACTTACGTTACAAACCTGAATAATTTGATTAAGGGTACTGAGTTTGAAAATGCCAAGCTAGATGACATCGTTAAAAAATCCGCTGGTGGCGTATTTAATAATGCCGCTCAGGTATGGAACCACACCTTTTACTGGAACAGCATGAAGCCAAACGGTGGCGGCGCTCCAACTGGTGCTTTAGCAGATGCAATTAATGCTAAGTGGGGTTCATTTGATAAATTCAAAGAAGAGTTCACCAAATGTGCTGTTGGTACTTTTGGTTCAGGTTGGGCTTGGTTAGTGAAGAAGTCTGATGGCACTCTCGATTTAGTATCTACAAGCAACGCAGCAACACCATTAACAACCGATGCAAAACCATTAATGACTTGTGATGTTTGGGAGCATGCGTACTATATTGATACGCGTAATGCACGTCCTAAATACCTTGAGAATTTCTGGAACTTGGTGAACTGGGATTTTGCAAATCAGAATTTTGCTTAAACCCAAAAAACCCATTTAATGTCATCTATCTTTACTTCCTTGGGGCGCACAGTCTTAGCGGGCTTTGTGCTTCTGGTTCTGATTCTCTTGGCCTTAGGCGTCAACTTCACTACTGTTGAGTTGCCGTTTTTGTTCCGCTGGATTCATGTGATGGTTGGCATTATGTGGGTGGGTTTGCTCTGGTACTTCAACTTTGTCCAGATACCGTCGATGTCTAAAATCCCGGATGAGCAAAAGCCAGCCATTGCTAAGGTGATTGCTCCTACTGCTTTATTTTGGTTTCGGTGGTCTGCCTTATTGACGGTTGTGAGCGGTTTCATCCTGGCTGTATTGAATGGCTATGCGCACCAAGCATTTACCTTGCAAGCACCATTTCGTGCAATTGGTTTGGGGATGTGGATTGCTTTATTTATGGCCTTTAATGTTTGGTTCATTATTTGGCCCAATCAGAAGCGAGCCCTTGGTATTGTTGCTGTTGAGCCAGCGCTGAAAGCAAAGTCTGCTCGAACTGCCATGTTAGTCTCTCGGCTCAATACGATGCTGTCGATTCCAATGCTGTTCTTGATGGTTGCGCAATCCCATAATGTAACCTGGTTTGCCGTAGTTTAGAGAGCTGCTAGCTCCTAAGTTAAAAGGCCCGCAAAGCGGGCCTTTTCATTTGATATTGGTCATGCATCAATCCTTTAGAGCAAAGGAGCCAACTCCTTTGTCAGTGCTGCACGTTGAGCAGTGGCTGTACCTAAAAGAGCAAAGCCCAGTAACTTACCTTCAGATGATTCAAAGCGAGCATCAATGCCACCCTCAATGGGAGTTACTTTCCACTGTCCACTAGCTCCCACCGGAGGTGGAGAAACAATTGTCGGTAGTGCAGGAGTCTTTACCATCACCGGCATGGCTGGGTAAGCCAGTGTTGTCTCCTGTCCCAGCAGGTTTGGCGCTAGCGCTCTGGCAGCTTGCATGATTGGCATTACATAGGGAAGAACGAGTCCTTCCACTTCTGCGCAATCGCCAATCGAAAAAATATTCTGGATGTTTGTCTCTAAAGTACGACCCACTTGTATTCCAAGACCCGTCTTAATGCCGGCTTTTTGGGCTAACTCTAGACGAGGTTTTAAGCCCACGGCAGACAGAAAAACATCGCTTGTAATGACTTTGCCATTGGTTAAGCGAATGGCAAGTCCATCATCTGCTTTATCAATGGACTGAACTGTAGTGCCAAGATGCCAGCGTATACCCGCTTCACTTAATTGATGTTGTAGTGCCTGTGCTGCTTCTTGGGGGAGAAGTCGTCCAAGAACCTGCGGCGCTAAATCAATCACGTCAACGGAATAAGAGCCTAAGACTAAATCATTAGCAAACTCACAGCCAATAAGGCCAGCCCCTAATATGGCAACCCGTTTTTTTCCGGCGATAGCTTGGCGAAATTTGGCGTAGTCTTCTAAATCATTGACGCTCATGACGGCATCAGTGGCATTGCCCTGCAATGGCACGCAAATCTGATCTGAGCCTAAGCAAAGAACTAACTTTGTGTAGGGGACTGTCCCTTGAGAAGTCTTGATGAGCTGCCCAATACTATCAATCTCATGCACTTCGGTATTGTTCAAAATATGCACGGCTAGCTGCTCTGCCATCCCATTTGCGTCCATAGAGATGAGTTGTTCGGCATTCTTATTGCTCGCAAGAGCGGTCGATAGCATAGGCTTTGAATATGAGTAGCCAGGCTCTCGAGTCACCAAAGTAATGGGCACAACTTTATCTAACTTACGGATTTCACGAACGGTAGTAAAGCCAGCCATACCGCTGCCAATAATGACAATGGCAGGTGAAAGTGGTTGTGCTTGAGTCAAGCTGGACTCCTAAAAAATGGGGAAGAGGAAGGGTTGGCGCAACAGTTGCAGTTCCGCTTAAGAGATTTGCACCATTTCAAAGTCAGCTTTGCTAACGCCACAGTCTGGGCATTCCCAGCTGTCAGGTACATCTGCCCAAGCTGTTCCAGGAGCAATGCCATCTTCTGGCATTCCTTGAGCTTCATCGTAGATAAAGCCGCACACAATACATTGCCAAGAATTCATTTGAGTTCCTAAAAATAGTGAGAGAAGTGTAGATTGAATTGAGAATTTCTTCAGGCTTGGTTTTTGCTACGAAGAAGCAACTCAAGCAATCATTTTCTTTATTTGCAGTGCTATTATTTATCGAATAATGTGATTATAGGGATGATTCCAAAACTATGGCTGCGCTTCCTTCGCTTCGCCAATTACGCTACTTTGTTGCTATTGCCCATGAATTGAACTTTACACGCGCAGCAGAGGCTTGTTTTGTAGGGCAATCCACTTTAAGCGCCGGTCTTAAAGAGCTTGAAGATGGACTAGGCGTTCGTCTAGTGGAAAGAGATCGGCAAAATGTTGCGATTACGCCTATTGGACTTGAGATTCTAGGAAGAGCAAAAGCTATTTTGGCGGCATCTGAAGATTTGGTGGAGTATGCGGTCGGTGTCGGCCAACCCATGTCGGGGATGGTACGTCTTGGGGTTATTCCAACCATTGCACCATTTCTGCTCCCCAATGTCTTGCCCGACATTCGGGAGCGTTTCCCCAATCTAAAGCTTGCTCTACGTGAAGATCTGACCGAAAACCTCTTAGCTAGACTTGCGGACCATCAGTTAGATTTCATTCTGATTGCTTTGCCATATGAGACCTCGGGACTATTGGTTAAAGAATTATTTAATGATGAATTTTGGTTGGTTGCCCGCGAAGATGATCCTGCACTCAAAGGCAAGGAGATTCATCTGCCAGCCAAAATGGCCGACAGACTGCTGTTGCTAGAAGAGGGTCATTGCTTAAGGGAGCATACGCTGCAATCTTGTAAGCGTGCTGATGTGAAGAATGCTGATGGCATGGAAGCTACCAGCTTATTGACGCTCATCCAAATGGTGGAATCCGGTATGGGTATCGCATTACTTCCGGAGATGGCAATTAAAGGCGGTCTGTTGAATGGCACGACACTAGTAGCAAGGCCACTTGCACCTCCAGCACCCAAGCGCACCATTGCTCTGTTAGCACGGGCATCAACTACGCACTTAGAAGAGTTCCAGGCGCTAGCACAGAGTATTGAGGGACGCTTTCAATCAGCTCCTAGAATCAGTCGTGGCGGGCGAAAAAGTTTTCCAAAGGCATAACTTATTCGGCAAGATTTGCACATCCCTGCTACAGTAGCCTCGCTAACAATGAAATTTGGCATTGAGGAAAAATGTATATGTCTGGTAAAGAAATCATGTTCACCCCTATTAAGCTGGGGGCAATTGAATTAAAGAATCGCTTAGTGATGGCGCCCTTAACAAGAATGCGTGCTATTGATGGTGATGTGCCAAATCCCTTGGCCAAAACTTATTACTCACAAAGAGCCGGGGCAGGCCTCATTATTAGTGAAGCAACACAAATATCTGCCTTAGGTAAAGGTTATCCGGGAACCCCTGGAATATATTCAGTGGAGCAAACGGCTGCCTGGAAAGCAATTGTTGACGCAGTCCACCTTCAGGGTGGTAGGATGGTAGCCCAGCTATGGCATGTAGGGCGCATTTCTCATTCCTCTTTACACCCCGAGCAAGGTTTGCCTGAGGCGCCTTCCGCAATAGCGCCTGCTGGTAAAACGTATGGTGCTGATTGGCAGTTACATGATTATGAAACTCCCAAGGCAATGTCAGTAGAGGATATTGGACGACTACTAAATGAATTCAAAGTGGCCGCACAAAATGCAAAAGCAGCAGGTTTTGATGGTGTTGAAATCCATTCTGCTAATGGATATTTGCTAGATCAGTTTTTGCAAGACAAGACGAATCAGCGGACTGATCAATATGGCGGCTCAATTGAAAACCGTCTGCGTTTATTGGGCGAGGTCATTGAGTCAGTAGCGCAGGTATTCTCAAGTGATCGTATTGGCGTGCGCCTATCACCTTACGGTAGCTTTAATGATATTGGGGATAGCGATCCGATCGCTTTATTTAATGCTGCAATGACAAAACTCAATGCTTACCAATTGGCTTATGTTCATATGATTGAGCCACGTTCAAGCACTGCAGGGGGTAATGATAAGGTTGATGCTGCTGCGCCGATTACTTCAGAGATGTTCCGAGCTGCCTATCAAGGTGGATTTATTAGTGCTGGTGGCTACGATCAAGCAATGGGAGAGGCTGTATTAGAGGCTGGCTTAGCTGATGCAGTAGCCTATGGACGTTTGTATATTGCTAATCCTGATTTGGCAGAGCGCTTTAAGCAGGGTGCCGCTCTTAATCCCTATAACCGTGCCACATTCTATGGTGGTGGTGAGGCAGGCTACACCGATTACCCGACACTCTAATTGCGAATATCTTCAAGATCTAAGGCTTCTCTCTAGGGAAGCCTTATTTTTTATCTTCAGGATCTTTTAAGAGGTCATATTGATTGGCAATGATGAGAAGGACAATAGAGGCGCAGCCCATTGCAAAAAACTCCCATTGATGCAGCATAGCAGTGCCAATCACCGTCATCAGAATTGTCCAGCCTACAGCCATCTTGGCTTTTTTACTTAGTGGTTTCATAAATAGCTAATGCAGTAAATAAATTATTTGTGTAAGTGCCTTGCTTTAGCGCTGAGCTCAGTAATCGAGCCACGCTTATCGAGTTGAGATAGCCTGAGGGCCTCCACTTCAAAATCAATTTGCGCTGGGTGGAACTCAATATTCCCCAAATGGATGACGTAGGTCCATACCAAATCACGTCCCCGATTTTTATATACGTCTACTACTCGTTTCATTTCTGATCGCTTGTAATGGGTGCCGCCTGATTTTTAGGAGCCATATTGCGTTTTAAATCCATGAGATTACGCGCCTCAATTTTAATTACCCCACCTCTTGGGCTATCAATATCGGCAATTAAGAAAAATGCAATTGAGATCATGATGGGGAATATCATGAACAACCCAATATTTGGCTTAAAGTTTCTTGCGCCAAATCCAATTAATAGATTAGCTCCAACGGCGATGGCGGCCATTAGCCACCAGGCTGGGCGTGGAATACGATTCCACCATGCTGCCTGGGTATAGCTTTGTGAATTAATCACATCATTCATGCCTGCAACAGCCAATGCAACGGTAGGACTTGAATGGGAATTGGCTGGTGTCAAAACTGCATTCCATAAACTATTTTCAAGTTCCAGTGTTTGACGGGTAATTTGACGTATGGATTCTTGATCTTGGCGCAAGTAAAAAAGAATGCGTTGATCTACATATTGATTTAAGAGATCCTTCACTTTTTCTGCATCTTTGGCAGGCAGAAGATCTGCTCTTAAAAATTCTGTACCAATTGCATTCGCCTCGGCTTCCTCATAGGTTTGTCTGAGGTCATAACGGGCGATCGCCATGGAGAAGGTAAATCCAATGATGAGGGCAAGTAAGGTGAGCGTGGCTGTTTGAATAATCCCCAAATCCGAGGAGGTCTCAGTATCTGTAGTGCGGTATTTGGCAAGAGCTGTATTGCCAAACCACACGGAGGCAGAAAGGCATATGACTGAGAGAACAAAAATCAGGAGAGGGGAGTCGGCGAGATACGGAATTTTAGAAAGTTCCTGGATACAAGATATCTTTATTGACATTTTGAATATCACGATGCCCAGTAAAGGCCATTGTGAGATCAAGCTCTCGGTGAATGATTTCCAAGCACTTGGTAACGCCAGCCTCTCCCATCGCTCCTAATCCATATAGGAATGGGCGGCCGATCATGGTTCCACGAGCCCCAAGAGCCCAAGCTTTAAGGACATCTTGGCCCGAACGAATGCCGCCATCCATCCACACTTCGATATCTTTGCCAACGGCATTCACAATGCCGGGGAGTGCTTTAATGCTGGAGATCGCACCATCTAACTGACGACCACCGTGATTCGAAACAATGAGCGCATCTGCCCCGGTATTGGCCGCCAGTCTGGCATCCTCTTCATCCAGGATGCCTTTAATAATCAGCTTACCACCCCAACGTTTCTTAATCCATTCAACATCATCCCAGCTCAAGCCTGGATCAAATTGTTCAGCAGTCCAAGAGGAGAGGGAGGACATATTTCCGACGCCAGTAGCATGCCCCACAATGTTGCGGAAGGTTCTGCGCGGTGTCATTGCCATGCCCATACACCAGCGCGGCTTAGTCATCATATTCAGAATATTTGGAATGGTCAGTTTGGGGGGCGCTGAAAGTCCATTCTTGAGATCTTTATGGCGCTGCCCCAGAATTTGCAAGTCTAAGGTTAAGACAAGAGCTGAGCATTTAGCTGCTTTGGCGCGCTCAATGAGTCGCTCAATAAAGCCACGATCTTTCATCACATACAACTGAAACCAAAAAGGCTTGGTAGTACGCTCTGCGACATCTTCGATTGAGCAAATACTCATGGTTGATAAACAAAACGGTACGCCGAATTTCTCAGCAGCACGCGCAGCTAAAATTTCGCCATCTGCACATTGCATGCCTGTTAATCCAGTTGGTGCTAATGCCACTGGCATTGCCACCTCTTGACCAACCATGGTTGTCTTTGTGGTGCGGTTGGTCATATCAACGGCAACGCGCTGACGTAATTTAATTTTCTGAAAATCAGACTCATTCGCGCGATAGGTAGATTCAGTCCATGAACCAGAATCGGCATAGTCATAAAACATTTTAGGAGTGCGTTTTTGGTGAAGCACTCGCAAGTCTTCGATATTGGTGATGATCGTCACGTAAATCCTTTGATGATGTGTTTTATGGCCATTCTGACACGACTGCCAGTCTGTAATTTAGCTCTATCTTAGCAATACCGGACATTTGTTTCTACAATGCAGGGTGAGCGCTTATTTAGCGCTCTAAACAGTGATTTATCTCCAAATAGTGACTATATGCCTCAATTAGCGCTCCCCACCGTGTTTTATCTTTTAGTGGCTACTGCTTTATGGGCTGGAAATGCTATTGCGGGCAAGGCATTGGTTGGCAGCGTATCCCCAATCACCTTAAGCGCTGCGCGCTGGGCTCTAGCGGCACTCTTTTTGCTTCCCTTGGGATGGCGAGTTTTTAAGCCTAGTAGCGCCTTATGGCAAAACAAAATTCGTTTTTTAATACTCGGCTTACTAGGCGTGGGCAGCTATAACGTTCTTTTATATTTAGCCTTACAAACCTCTACTGCCATTAACGTCACCCTGATTGGGGCAAGTATGCCAATTTGGATGCTTCTAATCGGCGCTATTTTTTATCAAACCAAGCCAAGTATTTTGCAAATGGTTGGAGCTATTGTTTCCTTGGTTGGGGTTACGGTTGTGCTCACTCGGGGAGAGCTATCGAGCTTGTTTGGCATGGAAATGGTCATGGGTGACCTATTCATCATGCTAGCCACCATCCTGTGGGCTTTTTATAGCTGGATGATTAGTAGGCCAGGAAGTAGTTCGGAAAGGCAGTGGCCTTGGGCTGATTTCCTCATGGCGCAAGTCATGATTGGCTTGTTATGGACTCTGCTCTTTGAAGGCGTTGAAGTAGCCAGTGGAAAAGCATTCATTGATCTCAATCTTTGGACTATTTCCCTCATTACTTTTGTCGCCATTGGGCCATCTTTGATTGCTTACCGATGCTGGGGCTTGGGAGTTAACGCTGCTGGGCCAACTGTTGCAGCCTTTTTTGCAAACTTGATTCCTTTATTCACGGCTTTGCTATCTGCGGCTATTTTGGGTGATCCCCCCCAGTTTTTTCATGCTCTGGCATTTATCTTGATTGCGGTCGGAATTTTGGTTTCCTCCACAAGAAAACGTGCTCTTGAGCCCTGATACCCCCTAAAAACCCCTTATTTAGGCTATTTTCCCAGTAGGGGCACTAAAAAGCTCCTAAATCAGTATCATTTAGGGCTAATCACACGATTTACTAGGAAATTACTATGCCAGGCTTACTCCCCAATGTTGATCCCGATGGATTGTTGGAGTTTTCGGTGGTCTATACCGACCGCTCTTTGAACCACATGTCTGAGCAGTTCAAAAAAGTCATGGTGGATATTTCTAGTGTTTTAAAAGATTGTTACAACGCTAACTCAGCAGTCATCGTTCCTGGCAGCGGAACGTTTGGTATGGAGGCGGTAGCTAGACAATTTGCAAACAATCAAAAATGCCTCGTCATACGTAACGGTTGGTTTAGTTATCGCTGGACACAGATTTTTGATCTTGCCAATATTACTCAGGATGTTACTGTCATTAAGGGCAAGCAATTAGAAGATTCAACGCAAGGTGTTTTTGCGCCAGCTGCGCTCGATGAAGTTGTAGCCTTTATTAAGAAGGAAAAGCCCGCTGTAGTTTTTGCTCCTCATGTTGAAACATCTGCTGGAATTATTCTGCCGGATGACTACCTCAAAGCAGTTGGTGAGGCAGTGCGTTCTGTGAATGGTTTATTTGTACTGGATTGCATTGCTTCAGGTGCAATGTGGGTGGACATGAAAGCATGCAATGTCGATGTGGTGATTACTGCACCTCAAAAAGGTTGGAGCAGTTCACCTTGCTGCGCTTTGATTGCTCTTGGTGATCGTGCTCGCGAAAAAATTGATGCCACCCAAAGTAGCAGCTTCTCAATGGATTTAAAGAAGTGGTTGCAAATTATGGAGGCCTATGAAAAAGGCGGCCATGTTTACCACACTACAATGCCTACTGATGCCCTTAAAATTTTGCGCAACGTGATGAAAGAAACCCAAGCTTTGGGTTTTGCCAACCTCAAACAAAGGCAGCAAGAGTTGGGTGACAAAGTGCGCGCTTTATTGGTTTCCAAAGGCTTTCATTCTGTCTCAGCAAAAGGCTTTCAGTCTCCTGGTGTAGTAGTCAGTTACACCAAGGATCCCGATATTCAGTCTGGTAAGAAATTTATTGCACTGGGTTTGCAAACTGCTGCAGGTGTGCCGCTCCAGTGTGATGAGCGTCCGGATTTCCGTACATTCCGTATTGGTTTATTTGGCTTGGAGAAGCTCACTCACATTGATCGTACTATTGGTCAACTTGAGGCTGCCTTAGAGAAAATCACCGAGACTGAAGCTCAGCCAGCATAACTAGCTTTCTCGGTGCGTTTGCCAAAAGCCGTCTTAGGACGGCTTTTTCATTGCCTCTAAAGCCAGTGGATTAGGACTTGCTTCTCCCACTTTAGTGAGTACATTGGTATCTAAGTGGTGAAAGGGCTCGGTTTGACCTGCGATCATCATGACGGTATCTTGCTCATATGACCAAGTGCCATCATCTAGAAAGCTCACCATGATGCGATATTCAATGGTCTTAAAAGCATAATCAAGAAAAGGGCTAGAAGAAATCCCAGCAGTAGGATCATCGATCTTGGCCACGCACTCAAACTGATTGGCCTTAGCGGATGCCTTGCCAGTTGCCATCGTGATCATGCCGCGCGGGATCGTGAGGGTATGCACGATTAAATTACTTGCTGGCTCCCAAAGCCAATAACCCACTTGCTCATGATATGTTTTGACTTGGTTAGGCTTGGTAATGTGCAGGTGATAGCGCAAGCCATAAAATAATTGTGGTCCATTGGTTTGAGGATCAATGGGTTGCATTTCAATATGCTCGGTGTAGACCTGCTTCTTTGGACCCTCTGCTTTGGGTTTAATGTCCAAACCGCGTTGCCCCTCCCAAATGCCTGCAAGCCGAGTGAGAGGTCCTAAATTTTCTAAAGTATGAATGGAGAAATTTTGAGGCTCGGTATAGATATCAGTGGGAAATGGATTTGCAATGGAATTCATAGGAAGGCTTTAAAAAATGAAAGGGAGGTGCATTATTGAGTATGATCAAATTATCCACAAACCTATTGGAGCACTTGATGAATTTACCTTCCCCCAAACGGATTCTTTCTACTTTTATTGCTGCCACGATAGGTTTTGCCCCGTTATCAGGAGTAATGGCCCAAACAGTCCCTGCTACGCCTCCGGCAGCCTCTCCAGATACGCAGGCTCCCGCTGCTCAGCCAACTGAACCGGCTGCCCAGAAGAAGGCCAAGAAAAAGGCTAAGAAAGATAAAAAGACTGATAAGAAGGCAAAGAAAAAGGCTAAGAAAAAATCCAAGCCAGCTCCAGCGCCAGCATCAGCACCAGCATCTGCAGTAACGCAGTAAACCTTCGCTGATTTAATTTAAGGGGTCAGCACTATCGACGCTGGCCACTTTAGAGGGGTTGGTTTTGGCGGCATCATTGCGCACAAGCAGCCACATCGCCCCCATCACCAAAACCATTCCCCCAATCTGCAAGAGCGTAATTGGTTCTGATAAAACTGCCCAGCCCATAAAGAGGGTTGACACTGGACCGAGTATTCCAGCTTGTGCGACTAAGGGGGAGCCTATGCGATTAATGGCAATCATGATGAGTAGCATTGGGATAACGGTGCATAGTGCAGCATTGAGTAAGCTGAGCCAATAAATTTGTGTAGCTTGAGTGAATACAGCCATTGGGTCATAGAACAGAATTTGAATCACGCTCAATAAAGCTGAGGCCGAGCTAGCATAGACGACCATTCTGACGCTGCCAACCCGCTTCACCATTTCACCCGACCCGATCATATAGATCGCATAGGAACAAGCGCTGGCAAACACTAGACCCATTCCCAGTAAGGCAGTTGAACCAGTAGAGCTGGCATCTTGAATGAAGACGATGATGACGCCAAGATAGCCCACAATGAGGGCATACCACTGCAAGCGAGTAATGCGCTTATTTAAAACAAAGTAAGAGATGAGTAAAACGATTGTGGGTGTTAGGTATAAAACAATACGCTCTAGACCAACCGAGATATATTGCAGTCCCAAAAAATCGAGGTAACTAGAAAAGAAGTAGCCCAAAAATCCCAAGATAAAAATCTTCACGTGATCTTCTAGAGAGAGGCGACTCATGGTTTGTTTGCGAGCCTGCCACCAGTAGATTGCCCAAAAGAGTGGTAAAGCCATCAACATGCGAAGGGCAATGATGGTCTCTGCATTGGCGTTGTAGGTGAATGCGAGTTTGACTAGGATTGCTTTCCCAGAAAATAATACCGACCCCAGTCCAGCCATCAAAATGCCATAGAGATATTGGCGATGCAGATGCGTAGTATCTTGTGATTGCATGCTGCTTTATAACAGCTTATTGAGAATGCTCCGCATCTCCATAATGACCTCGGATGGAGTAAGTCCAATGGGGCCGACTTGTTTTGCGACTAGACTATCTGCAGCGCTAGCATGGAGTTGTACCGCTATACAAGTTGCCTCCCATAATGTCAGGTGATGACGAAGACCTTGAACCGCTATTGCAGCAATACTGCCAGTCAGGATGTCTCCCATGCCACCAACTGCCATGCCAGAATTGCCTTGCTTACAACACACTGCATTACACGTGGGCGAAGCAATCACAGTGTGTTGACCCTTGAGGACAACAATAGATTGGGTCATGGAAACTAGCTGCGATAGTGCCTCGATACGATCCGCTTGAATGGTACTCGGGTCGGTGCCGAGCAAATACGCAGCCTCTCCAGGGTGGGGGGTAATCACACAAAGACCGGGATAAAGTGCATTGCGTTTTAATAGGAGCTCTAAAAATACTGGCATGTCTGCTATTAAATTGAGGGCATCAGCATCAATGACGAGGGGTGCTGTAGGATATTTGAGTGCTGCCTCAAGCCAGTCTTTGGCGAGCGCAGAATACCCAAGCCCAGGTCCAATGGCAATGAGGTCGGGCTTAGTAGAGCTCAGCTGTGTTTGTGCATCAAAGCTAGCAAGACGCACCATGAGTTCAGCTTGCTCAGAAATGGCATTTGCTGAGCTTGGGTCGAGCATTTCTAAAATACTCCAGCCAGCACCTAAATGCAGTGATGCGTTACCGGCAAGCAAAAGGGCGCCTGCCATACCAGGGGCACCACCAACTAGTAGCACCTTGCCAGCATCCCCCTTGTGTTCTGATGGAGCCCTTTTGAGCCGACTGATGAGATCAAGCGACTGCAGTTCATTGACTAACTTATCCATGCTAGTAGTATCGCTTTTATGATTGTTTAATCAAGCGATTTTATCGGTAGTATCCTGTAACTATGCAAATACAATTTCTTGGGGCAGCAGGAGAGGTGACTGGATCAAGGCATTCGGTAGAAGCTTTGATTCAAGGGCGAACTATTCGCTTCATCGTGGACTATGGAATGTTCCAGGGCGGCCGTGAGGCAACTAGTAAAAACTTAGAGCCATTACCATTTGCTCCTCAAGAGATCGATTTTATTGTGCTTACCCACGCACACATTGATCACAGTGGATTATTGCCGAGATTGTGCGCGCAAGGCTTTACTGGCCCTATTTATTGCACCGATGCTAGCTTAGAGCTATTAAAAATATTGCTGCCTGACAGCGCTCATTTACAACGTGCTGATGTAGAGCGCGCCCAGCGCAGGCAAAAAGCAGGAAAGTGGCGCGGCGATTTACCGGTAGCACTCTATTCAATGGAAGAGGCTCAGCTTGCACTGGACCAGTGTGAGGTTCTTCCCATGGAAAAGCACTTCACCTGTATGACGGCATAGACCTTGAGTTTCATAATGCAGGGCACATTCTGGGATCAGCTATTGCTGTCTTAGATATTACTGAAGATCACGCGCAGAAAAAACGCTGTGTTTTCTCGGGTGATATCGGCATGAAGGGTAAGTTGCTCATGCCAGACCCTACATTCATTCCTCAGGCGGATGTTGTGGTGGTTGAGTCAACGTATGGCGATCGCCTGCATAAGAGTTTGGAAAATACCGAAGCCGAACTGATTGAAGTAGTGAAGAACACTTTAAATGCTCATGGCAACATCGTCATTCCTGCATTTGCTGTTGGCCGCACTCAAGAAATACTATTTTTACTGATTGACCTAGTCAAAAGAGGCTTGCTACCCCATCTGAGTATCTGGGTAGACTCACCCATGGCAACAGCAGCTACTCACTTAACGCAACGCTTCTTTGAGCAGCTTGATAAAGAATCTCAAGTAACCTTTCGGTGGTACCAAAAAAATCCTGGCGCAGTGGACTTACGTTTTATTGCTGATGTAGAAGAATCCAAAGCGCTCAACAAAATTAGAGGGGGTGCCATCATTATTTCGGCAAGTGGTATGTGTGATGCAGGCAGGATTATGCATCATTTGCAGAATAATTTACCCCGTTCACAAAATGCAATCATCATTACCGGTTTTCAGGCTTATGGCAGCTTAGGTAGGCGTTTGGTGGATAAAGCGGCCAAGGTTCGCCTCTTCGGTGAAGATGTTCCAGTCAAAGCATCGATCCATACTATTGGAGGTTTATCGGCCCATGCTGATCAAGCTGGTCTATTAGATTGGTTGCGGGGTTTCCGGTCCCCACCTAAAGTAGTGTTTGTAGTTCACGGTGAGCCGGAGGCATCTGTTGTGCTAGCGCAAACTATTCGCGACGAACTTGAATGGAACAATGTCCTTGTTCCTGAGCGATTACGTACATATTCTTGTTAAGGGTTGGAAGATGAGTCCAAAACTACCGATTAATAATTCTCAAACCATTACAGATTTTTTGAATTTACAAAAAAGCCAATTGGCCGAAGAGAGCTCAGAAGATTCTTATAAATTTGCTTTTGATGATGAAGCTTTCTTGGCAAGACGAGAAACCTTGGGATTGCGTTTCCAGCTAGAGCTGTTAAAACCAGAAATTTTGCTTCATGAACGAGGTATTGATCATACGATTACAGTGTTTGGTTCAACGCGCTTTGTCAGCTCAGAAGCCGCTATGAAAATGGAAAGAGAAGCTAAAACACCTGAGGAAGTTGGTCTGGCCAAAAAAGCGTTATTCCATAGCAAATACTATGATTCAGCGAGAGAGTTTGGTGCGCTAGTGGCGCGGTATAACGCGACACAGGACCAGGATCGCAATAAACTCTACATTGCTACTGGAGGAGGGCCGGGGATTATGGAGGCGGCCAATCGTGGGGCATTCGAAGCGGGCGATAAAACCATCGGATTTAATATTAGCCTGCCTCGTGAACAGTGCCCCAATCCTTATCTGACGCCCGGTTTAAGTTTCCGCTTTCACTATTTCGCCATTCGTAAAATGCACTTTATGCTGAGAGCGCGGGCGATTTTGGCCTACCCAGGCGGTTTTGGATCTTTTGATGAGCTCTTTGAGGCTCTGACCTTGATGCAGACAAAGAAGGTTGACCGATTTCCGATTATTTTGGTCGGACGCGATTTTTGGTGTGAGACGATTCACTTTCAGAATATGCTCAATCAGGGCGTGATTGATCAAGCGGATTTAGATCTCATCCATTTTGTGGAAACAGCCCCAGAAGCATGGGAGGTCATACGCAATTGCTACCAATTGGGGTGAGGGTCTGTAAAATAAACGCAATATGAGTATTTCGAGCGCTATCCCACTCACTACTGAATTAGACCTTCCGGCCTATCTATTCGGCATCGCTATGCTACTTGTGGTGATGTTGATTCATGGGGTGGCACTAGTGCAGATTGCTAAGCGTTATGAGGTAAAGTCATTTTTATATTTGGCTGAACATCGCTACTCAGCAGTGACCTTTGCTTTTTATGTCAGTGTGCTGTGTTTGTTTTTAATGCATATCTTTGAAATTATTTTATGGGGCATCTCGCTGTGGCTCTTTAAGCTACTGCCAAATTTAGGTGAGAGTATTTTATTTAGTGGCAGCACCTATACGGCAATGGGATTTATGGATGACTTACTCCCGAATGGTTGGAAGATGCTTGCTGTCATCATTGCCTTTTCTGGCATGTTTGCTTTTGCATGGACTGCATCAGTGATGATTTCGATGACAAAGAACTTTCGTCAGGCTTATACACGTATGCATATGCAAAAGCTCAAGCTGCCTGCTGAAGTGATTGAGCGCTTTAAGTAGGGTATGAGCAAAATATGGGATGCCATCATCATTGGTGGTGGGGCAGCCGGCTTGTTTTGTGCTGGAGTTGCTGGTCAGCTCGGTAAAAAAGTATTAGTCCTTGATCATGCTGAAGTCTTGGGTGAAAAAATCCGGATCAGTGGTGGCGGTAGATGTAATTTCACGAATTTACACAGCAGTCCTGCCAATTTCTTATCACTCAATCCGCACTTTGTAAAAAGCGCTTTAGCGCGCTACCCATCAAAAGAATTTATCAAGCTTGTTCAGTCTTATCGAATTGCTTATCACGAGAAACATCAGGGTCAATTATTTTGTGACGATTCAGCAAAGCAAATCATTGCAATGTTGATGAGCGAGTGCGCTAAGGGCAATGTCCAGATTCGGCATCCGATTGTGGTGAATGCCATTTCTCAAGATGCTAGTGAGTGGTTAATTAGAACGGATAGCGGTGTGGAGCGTAGCCTGGCAGTGATCATGGCAACCGGCGGTCTGCCTGTACCAGCGATTGGTGCAAGCGCTTTTTCATTAGATATCGCTAAACAATTCGACCTTCAGGTTGTTGATCCAAGGCCAGCACTTGTGCCACTGTCTTTTACCTCCGATGAATTTGAAATTCTCAACACTCTTGCAGGTCTCAGTCTGCCGGTTCGCATCGCCGCTGGATCAAAGGGCAAGCGTTATGGCGCCTGTCGCTTTAATGAAGACTTGCTCCTAACGCATAAGGGGCTTTCAGGCCCCGCAGTCCTGCAGGCCAGTAGTTATTGGGTTGAAGGTGAAGCAATTCATGTCGACTGGCTAGGCGCTATAGAGGTAAATGGCCAATTCAATTGTGATGACCTCTTTAATCATGAAGAGAATCGCTTAAAGTTGACTGAAAATATTTTGGCTTCAGTGATGCCGCTCAGATTGGCAAAGGTATTTGCCCAGCAAAAGAACTTGCTCGGTCGTAAGTGGGCAGAGGTTTCTAAAAAGGATCGTCAGGCGCTGAAAGAGCTTATTACTAACTGGTCGGTCAAGCCCGCAGGTACTTTAGGCTGGAAAAAAGCAGAAGTGATGTTGGGCGGTGTTGATACTCAAGAGCTTGATGGACAAACGATGATGTCTCGCAAGCATTCGGGACTTTACTTTATTGGAGAGTGTGTGGATGTTACCGGCCATCTTGGCGGTCATAACTTTCAATGGGCTTGGGCAAGTGGCTTTGCCTGTGCCCATGCCTTATAGATGTACCAATCGAGTGCTAGTTAGTTAGGCTGATTTCTCATCCAGTCGGCAGTGTTGAAAAAAGACTCCTCTAGCTTTGCCCCCAGTTCACCAGATATTGCACAATCTTCCATTGCTTGATACATGCAAGCTAGCCATTGATTGCGTTCATTTAGGCCAATAGCAAAGGGAAGGTGGCGCGCTCTTAATCTGGGATGACCATGCTTTGGTGAGTAAACATCAGGACCACCCAACCAGCCAGTCAGAAAGAGTTTAAGTTTTTCTCGGGAGCTTGAGAGGTCCGAGGAATGCATAGCACGCAACTCTGCAAAAGACGCCTCAAGGTCCATCAGATCGTAAAAACGGTCTACTAGTTCATCTATCTTTTGGGAGCCACCAATCAGTGCATAAGGGCTTTTTTGCGTATCCATATGACAATTTTATGACTAAATGGCTAGGTGATTGGCATTGTCATTATTTCGGTATAGAGTAAAGGAAGAGATTGTTAATTTACAACCCCATTTCAGATGAAGGAGAGAAATATGGATCACAAAGAAATTCAGGCATGGCAACAAGAGAAGGCAAAAGAGCTCTTCGCGTATTCCCATAAATTACTCGATGCTGCTAAGGAATTGAGTGAATCCCATTTGGCTGAAATTCAATGGGGCATGAAAAATGCCATGGAGAGTGCAAAATCTGCCGCTAAAAATGATCTTGCGAAGTTAAAAGATTTGCAAGAAGAGGCTACAAAAGAAGCGGCAAAAAGAGTTTCTGTGTATCAGAAAAAAGTGAAGTCTGTCTTGAAAGATATTGGCGATGATGCTGCTGATGAAACTGAGAAGCATCTAGAGAAAGTACGTCATTCTCTAGTGACTTGGTTGGAAGATGCCGAGAGCAAAATCCCTGGGCATGCCGATAAGCTATCTAAAGTTGTGCACGAAATGTCTACCACCGGACAAAAGATGTTTAAAGAGGGTAGAAAAATTGTTAATCAAGTGGCTGATGCTGCAGAAAAAAATATTGAAGAGCATCTCAAAAAATCTACCGATAGCAAAAAGACTAAGTAATTTTTAGTTCTTGGATAGTGCTGTAATTCCGCCTGCTTTTTAGTGGGCGGAATTTTTTACACCCATCCTTGCCGCCAGATTTCGCTATCTTGCAATTGACGCCAGGGAATCGTTTCTACCCAATGATCAAAGACCGCCTCAATCTCGACATATTCAATTGGATCTTCAGGTAGCTCAGGCCTGATGAGCTTGCTCACTAAAAAATGCTTTCGCTTCTTTTTAGGGTGTACTGCGGTCCACTTGCTAAGAAGTAATTTCTTTGGGCTTAGCTGATTTTTATTTTTAGAGGGCATTACATTGAAAGCGGGTGCCATTACTGATCAGATCGCCGCTACTAGGAGTAAATACCTTGCTTGAGTCTTGTGCCTGGGGAGGGCATTTCTGATCAAAATAGCTTTTAGTGCCCAGACTGCCGCAAAAGTTAAATTGTTGATTCTCAAAAGACATTTGGGCTTGCTTGAGAACCATCACATGCTTTTGGCCACCAGTATCTCTACAAGACCATGTGGTGTATTCCTCTCGACCGCAAGCGCTTAGGCCCGCCATCAATATGATTATGGGGATGATCAATATTGATAAGCGGGACATTCCTATAAAACCCAAAAATGATGTGTTCCATCTTTGGCTAATTGGGCTACTAGTCCAAACTCCCAATCGAGATAAGCTTGCATGGCTGAAGGAGGCACATTGGTTCCCTCATACGGGCGCTTGTACCGATCAAGCGCAGGTGATGCCAGATGACTCGGACCTGTTTCAAGCGCCAATCCTGCGCTAGTCCATGCTGCATTCCCGCCGGTGAGCGTAAACACCTCTCCATGAGAAAGGGATGAAAACTCTTGGGCGGCAAATACGCTTAACTCAGAAGGGCCGCTAGTCAGCACGTAGCGTTTAGCTGCGGGCAATTTACTAATATCTTTTGCTAACTCTGAGCGCAAAATAAACCAGCTGCCTGGTATATGTCCCTTCACATAATTAGCATGAGTACTGAAATCTACCACTACCGTTTCTGCATCTGCTGCGAGCCAAGCTTCTAGCGTTTTGGAATCTACAGCATTTGTTTTCGGAGGTGTCGGCAAAGATGCTTTCCAAACCCCTTTTTCTGTTAAGTGATCTGCTGTAACGCCGTCCACTACATATACATCCCAACCCATTTGGGCCAACCAGGATGCTGGCATATTGGCGCGAACTCCCTCAGGGTCAAGCAATACGATTCGTGCGCCTCTCACGGGGGCTACCATTTCTGTTTCTTGAACCAATTGGCCGCCTGGTGTCGACCGAAATCCTGGCAAATGGCCCGCTTCATATTCTTCAGGCGTTCTTGGATCAAAGAAGTAGGTAGTACGTCCATTTTGTGACTGCCATTGCGCAAGATCTGCCATTGTTGCGCGCTTTACGCCGGCGTGATCAGCAACGCTACGAGCGCGCTTGGCGGCTTCCTCCTGGGTGGATTCACTGACTTTTGAAAAGCGGCGACTTGCACCTTTATCGAGCTCTTGACCAGCTAAAGTCCAGCCAATGGTGCCATTACGTAATGCATTGACCTCATTGGGAATGCCGGCATTAATCAGGGATTGGGTGCCAATAATGCTGCGGGTTCTGCCAGCGCAGTTGACGATCACTTTTGTCTTAGGATTGGGCGCAATTTCTGCAACACGCAGTACCAATTCTGCGCCTGGCACGCTAATGCCCGTAGGAATGCTCATAGTTTGGTATTCATCAAAGCGACGTACATCCAATACAACCACATCCTCATCGTTATCGAGTAATTGCTTTACTTCTTGCGCAGAGAGGGAAGGGGTATGTCTTTTAGATTCAACGAGTTCACCAAATGACTTACTTGGTACGTTCACATCTCTAAACACTTCTCCACCTGCGGCTTTCCAAGCGCTGACACCACCATCAAAAATGGAGACATCAGAGTAGCCAAGTGCTAGCAAACGTTCTGCAGCCAGCTGTGCAAATCCCTCGCCATCATCCAGGGTGACAATGGGGACATCTTTCCTGGGCAGCTTACTAAAAGCGTCAATTTCTAGGCGAGAAAGTGGAAAGTTCGCGGCAAATAAGGGGTGCTCTTCGGCATGGGGCCCCTCTTCACGAACATCTAAAAATGCTAGATCTTCCTTATTCAGTAATTTATTGCGTATAAAAGCGTGATCTTTTGTTGAGATGGACATAATGGTTTTTCGTAAATTGTTCTAGTCAATCGGCTAATACGCCGGCCATTTTAGTATCGAGCCAAAAGCCCTAAAGCAGGGGTTTAGGGTCAAAAAACAGGGGTATTAGTCGTTTTCATGTAGGTCTCCAAGATTTTTTAATATTTTTCTTATTTTGGAGGATATTTGCCATCTAAGCGTTATCCCTTATTTAACCCCTTATTTTCATTACTTTTTCTGGGGATATACTGAATGCGTTGTTGGTATTGAACATTTATTTGATTAATAGGAGACGAGATGTCACAACACGATACATTGTTAGCTGCTTTTGAAACTTATAAAGCAGAGAACGAAAAGTTTATTGCAAAAGGCATTAAAGCATCTGCTGCACGTGCTCGGAAGGCTTTGCAAGAAATTGCCGGAGCATGCAAAGAGCGTCGTAAAGAAATTACTGCTGCTAAAGAAGCGATGGAAGCCAAGAAGTAATTCTTCTGTGTAGCATCCTGCAATCTTTGCTCGCAAAAATGAAGCCTGGCCCTCAAAAGGAGCTGGGCTTTATTTTTATTGAGAGATGCTAAATAGGGTGAGCTTCATGGCCTTGCTTCTGACTGGAACTAGGCTTTGATATTCCTTGCTGGTAGACCATGCTGTTACGCTTGCTAAATCTGCAAATACTAGCTCCACAAAAGCGCTAAACGGTTCGCAAGCCAGTTCATTCCAAAGCGGTGGATTTGCTACTCCCCGATAGGCTACTGTGCCGCCATATTGCTCCACAGTCTGACCCACTTGGCTGCGATACTCTTCAAAAGCATCAGGATCATTGAGTTGGATGAGGCCAATCACTTTGATCATCTGGCGCCCACAGTTTCTACCATGAGGGTGCAGTTTAGTCGTAGCTCTTGTATTGTGGCGGTATTCATATCGGCAGCCATGAAAAATCCCCGTGAATGTGTGATCTTCGCAATATTAACGACTAAAACTTCTCTTAGGGGCGCTGCCATTTTTACTGGCAGGTTTATTTGCACGATTGGCACCATTGCTAGAACCCGCGGGGCGAGGTTTTCTGGACTGTTGATGTTGTTGGCTGCGCAACTGAATAGGTTGCGCTACTGCGTTAGGATCAGGCTCAAACCCGGCAATCACTTCTTGAGGAAGTTTTTGCTTAATTAACTTTTCAATATCTCTGAGCATTTGATGTTCATCGATGCACACCAAAGAGACGGCAACACCATTTGATCCTGCTCTGCCAGTGCGACCAATACGATGGACATAGTCTTCGGAGACATTCGGTAAGTCATAGTTCACTACATGGGGCAGTTGGTCAATATCGATTCCGCGCGCTGCAATATCGGTTGCTACTAGTACGGTAATTTTTCCATCCTTAAAATCAGCTAAGGCTTTCGTACGAGCGCTTTGGCTTTTATTGCCATGAATGGCCATGCTGGTGATGCCATCTTTTTCTAATTGAGTAACCAGCTTATTAGCGCCATGTTTGGTGCGAGTAAAAACCAGCACTTGCTTCCACTGATTTGCTGTGATGAGGTGTGCTAGTAAAGGATGTTTTTTCGTTCTATCTACTGGATGAATGAGCTGTGCGATTGCTTCATTAGCACTATTGCTGCGAGCTACTTCAATCAATTCAGGTGAATTGAGTAAACCATCTGCTAGGGCCTTAATTTCAGCAGAAAACGTAGCAGAGAATAAAAGGTTTTGACGTTGCTTTGGCAGCGCAGCCAAAATCTTTTTAATATCTCGTAAAAAGCCCATATCTAGCATACGATCAGCTTCATCTAAAACGAGGATCTCAATAGCATTGAGTGAGACGCAATTCTGAGACATGAGATCGAGTAATCGTCCGGGGGTAGCTACGAGAATATCCAGCCCTGCCGCAATGGCCTTGATCTGAGGATTGGCGCCAACACCGCCAAAGATCACTGCAGACTTGAGGCCTGTATATTTGCCATAAGTCATTACAGACTCTTGAACCTGCGCAGCCAATTCACGGGTTGGGGTGAGGATTAAGACTCGAAGTTGACGTTTGCCTGAATTGATCTTAGCGCTGCTCGTTAAGCGTTGCAAAATCGGCAGGGTAAATCCAGCCGTTTTACCTGTACCTGTCTGTGCTGCAGCAAGCAGGTCGCCACCTTTTAATACTGCAGGAATGGACTTTGCTTGAATGGGGGTGGGGCTAGAATAACCCTCTTCATTAATAGCGCGAAGAATGGATTCTGATAAACCGAGGTCTGTAAATAACATGTGAGCCAATAGAAAATTGGCCCGTATTCAATTAAACGACTATCCCGGCCAACGGGGTGAGCTGCCACACTTCAAGTGATTGCAGTAAGAGCATACATTTTAAGCTATGCGGCGCTCTTGCTTGTCATATTCCAAAGATTGGGGCTCACGCTATTGGCATATCCGGAGACAAACAATTTTTCAGAGCCGGTAGCAGGGTCAAATACCGCTCGTTCAATACGTCCAATATTGCCACCATATACATGAATACTAATAGAGGCTTGATCATGTAAATCATTGGCTACCACATGGATATCATGTGTATTTGGGGATACTGTTGCTACCTCACCAGGTTTACAAACACTAGATTGCCCAGGTTTTAAACTGCCATCAGCTTGGCGATAGTAGTTTGCGCTGCGCTCTTGCCCTCGCAGTTGACCCACCATACCCCAAACAGTATGGTTATGTACTGGCGTCTTTTGGTTTGGTCCCCAGACAAAACTCACCACGGAGAAACGATCGAGTGGGTCTGCATAGAGTAAATATTGCTGATAGTACTCAGGATGTGTTTTGCAAAACTCTGCTGGCAACCAATCATCTTCCCGTACCAACTCTTCCAAAAGATATTTTCCTTTGGAAAAAATAATCTCTTCAGTAGGCTGCTCTTCTAGTAATTGAGCCATACCTTTGACAAAGGTGAGTAATTTTCCCTCTTGCATATTCATCTCCATCATTCGGTAGTGTGTTGATCGACAGTAAAAAGCCAATCTGGAAAAGCTTTCGGTTTCAAGGTGACAGTATCGACACATACAATATGCAGCAAGGCGCTAGCGATAAGCTCTGGAGCGGCGCTATCACTGATTCGTGAGGCAGTTTGTTTGACGGCAATTTGTGTGCGACCGCGACGCTCAATCATTTGATCAATACCGAGTAAGTCATCTAAGCGACCAGGTCGATGAAAGTTCATGGTAAGTTCACGCACCGGAAGCAATATTCCAAACTCATTAATCAGTTTACTAGGGCTAAGATTACGATCTTGTAACCATTGTGAGCGACTGCGTTCAAAGATTTCTAGATAGCGAGCGTGATAAACAAACCCGGCTGCATCTGTATCGGAGTAACACACTCGAAAGAGAAAAGGGGGTTTAGCGGCATTAGTCATAAATTCTGTGATTAGGGCAATATATGCAGAATCATATCGCGATGCGCTATCCCAGCTTCATCATAAGACTCGCCTATGGCAATAAATCCAAACTGCTCGTAAAAAGAAATGGCTGTTAGCTGTGCATGGAGCTCTAGCTGTCTCAAACCTTGATTTTTACTGAGCTCAATTAATGTATGCAACAGTTGCTTGCCTACCCCTTGGCTCCGATGCCCTTTTAAGACCGCCATGCGACCAATACGGCCATCCTGTGGGGTCAGGACAGCTAGGCGCGCTGTGCCAATGCATTGTGATCCTTGGTAGGCTAGGGCATGGTGTGCTTGGAGGTCAAATTCATCGATTTCTAAAGCCTCTGGTACCCCTTGCTCCCTGATGAACACAGAGTCTCGAACGCGGTAGGCCTCATCTTGAGCCTCGAACCAATTTTTTATCAGAATCATTCTATTTATTCAGTATTAAGGGCATTGTCGGATGAGTAGCAACCCCAATGTAGCAAAAAAATGGACCAAGAGTTACGGCATTAGCCTTAGGGAGTATAAATAGCTTAGATCATGGTTACAATGAATTGCAATGTTCGCTCTCGGACATTTTGACAAACCTTTATTTGGGAGTTATTTTGAAAAAATCTTTACTCGTCTCAATCATTGCATCTGTTGGTGTAATTGCTGCTGGATCAGTAGCCGCTCAAGCTCCAGCAAAGATGTTGCCATTGGCAGCAGAAGCAATGGTGCTTAGTGCCACGGTAGATTCAGTTGATGTTCAAAAGCGTATCGTTGTTTTGCGTGACGCAAATGGTAATTTGGCGCAGATGAACGTTGCTAAGCAAGTGAATGACTTGGATAAAGTAAAAAAGGGTGACCTATTTGTT